>QJZC01000065.1 GCA_003247575.1 Pseudomonadota bacterium | reverse complement strand
ATCAGATTCGTGAAGTCAAAAAATCGGTGAGGTCAGGTGGAACAGGGGTGCCAGGGAGTCGGTCTAGTCCGAGGAGGAATTCGACGATTGCACGAGGTCAGCCTGCGCTAGTAGGGAGTCGAGTCCTGCGCGAACGCTCGGTGCTCCGGCGGTCTGCAGGTCGAGGTCGAGAATCGCTGCCAGTGCGTCGTACCAGTATCCCTGTTTCGCAAGGTATGCAGGCCGCTCCGCTGGGGAGAGCGCGGAGAGCTCGCGCTCCTCGTCAAGCGAGCCGGGTACCCACTCGATCCAGCCGACCGCGCGCGGGTTTCCAGATGGCTCGTCTTCGTCCAGCGCCACTTCGATCGTCCAAACGTACTCGCGATCGGGCAGGAGGGTCACGCCCAATCGAGAGAGAGCCGTCTGTTGCAGACCTGAGTCTTCAGGCCAGGGAAGCTCTCGGGTGACGAGCTCCGCCCCGCCCGAGAGCTCGAGGCGAATTGGCCCGGCATTGGATTTCGAGTTGCCTTCGAAGCGCCACACCAATGTCGGTGACGGTACAAGCGTGCGCGCGATATGAGGCGGAACCATCGCGGTCAGCGAGAAGCCGACATCTCTGCTGCGCAGTGGCTCTCTGCGCAGCTGGCGCGGGACGACGTCGAACGGGGTTCGGTATTCGGGTTCCGCCATCGCAACCAACGTTGGCGGCGCGGGAGTGACCGGCGCGAGCGGCTCACTCGAAGCCTGCGGCGGGGTTCGTTCGAGGCTCGGTGTGTCGCTCGCTTCCGAATCTGCGGACAGGACGGGAGCTTGGCGGGGAGATGGGGTAGGGACGCGCGGTGAGGGTGCGCGGCTCTGCTCAACGGGGGATGTATCCGCCTTGGGGATCTCGGCTGCGACGGATTCCCCGCCAGCGAGAAGTGCGGGCTCGTCACCGGCCTGCGAACTCGGGTCGAGCTCTGGGGTCGCTTCGGCTCTCGCCGCTCCGGGAGCCTCGGGGACCCCCGATGACGCGGTAGATGGGGCAGGGGCGAGGTCCCGAGGCGGCCCGCGCCGCTGCCCGAACTCAGGTGGCGACAGCAGCAGAATGCCGACCAGGCTGGCCGCGAGCCCGACCGGAACGAACCACCACCTCTGGAAGCCGCCGGCAATCTCCGATGATTCCGCGACGGCGGCCACGCTGGATTCCGGGTCCGAGGAATCACCATCGGCTCGCTCTGCGTGGGCTGGATCTTCGTCGGCGCTCGGAACCACGAAGCTACGCAGGACTGTGATCTGGTCGGCCACGCCTCGAGTGGTCGCGCAGTGACGCTCGACCTTCGCGCGAAGCGCCTCCTCGACTCCCTGTGGATCCTCTGCGTAGGCCGCCAACTCCTTCGCCGTAGGTCCCGACTCGGAGAGCACTGCAGCCAACAACCGGGTCAACTCTGGCTCTGTGGGTTCGCTCACTTTACCCCCCGGGAACGGGTCAGTCGCTTTCTCGTCCAGGGCAGTAGGATCGACCGCAGCTTGCGGAGTCCTACGCGCTGGTGTCGCTTGAGTGTGCCGAGCGCCATATCGAGGCGATCCGCTGCCTCCTGGTAGCTCCATCCTTCGAGGTAGATCAGCGATACCGCCTGCTTCTGCGGCTCCGAAAGCCCCGCGAGCGCCTGGCTGAGTTCGACCAAGGTTTGCGGGTCTTCGGACCGCTCGGCCGGCTTGGGCAGCGATTCAGGCAGCCCGTTCATCTTTCCCACCGGAGACCAGGACTCCTCCTGTACCGCGCGAACATGGGTTTGAAGACGGTAGTGTCTGCGCAGCCAGTCGATGAACTGGTGTCGGACGACCTGCCGTACATAGTTGACGAAGGCCTCCTCGTCGCGTAGTCGCTTTGCGCGGTAGAGCTTGACTATCGCGATCAACGTCTCCTGGATCAAGTCATCCCACGCGTCCCGAAGGTCGTATGCCTGATGATACTCCAGCCAGCCGACGATCAATTTGGTGATTTCGGCCGTCGCCTCGCGATCGCCGTCGACGAAGGCTTCTACGATCCGCATCCAGTCTTTGTACGCCGCCATGGCGCGATTCACCCCTGCTTCAGCCAGCGATTCGACTCGAGAACCTGAAGACTGCGTCCCAATTTCCGGTGTCTCGGAGTCGGGTCTCCGAGCGGCTCGGGTCCCACCGGCTTCAGAAGAACGTGGTTGCCGCCCGAAAATGAATGCCTCGATCCTGTAGATTCGACTCTGCACCCGACTCGAGCGTGTCGCGAAGTCCCTCCGCCCAGAAGAGCTCCAATCGCAAGCGAGGGGTGGGAGAGATGCGAATCCCCAGGCCGCACCCGACCAGGCTCGAGGGGCCGGGAGAAGGTCTGTCCTTGTTCCATGAGCGCCCGGCATCCGCGAACGCCGCCAGTTCCACGATCGAGCGCCCATTCGAATCTCGGCGGATCGGAATTCTGAACTCGACGGAGCCCACTATGCCGTTGTCGCGCACGAGCTCGTTTTCGCGGTACCCCCTGACGGTTCCCTGTCCACCGATACTGAACTGCTCGAGGCCAAGCAGTGGGTCGCGGCTCAGTTGAACGTCCGTTCGCGCGATGAGCTGTGCATTCAGGAGGTCGAAGCGCCGAGCCCACTGGATCTGTCCGACCCACGAGAGAAACCGACCGTCCGGTACTCGGCTGCTACGCTGAATCGTCGCATCGAACGCATCGATCCCGAGATTGAAGCTCGATCGAGCTGCCAGAACCTGACGTTCGCTAGCTTGGGTCCACTCTTGAACGAATCTGACCACGGCGATGCGTGACTCGCCCTCCTCGACGCCCTCGGCGAAGGAGAAGGCGCGTCCCAACAGAAAGGATTTGCTGCGTCGAATCTCTCCCGTCAGCGCGAACTCGAAGCGCGCGGTCGGGGATCGGTGCAAAGGATGCCGAATCGTCGCGCTATAGGTCGTTGAGCGGCTTTCGATCTCGAGAGAATCAAAAGGTTTCTCGATGACCTCGCTCCGGCTCGAGCGGAAGTCCAGTTCGAAGGTCGTATCATACCTGTTGATCGGGACCGCGTAGCTGGCGCCCAGCTCGACCAGGCCCTCGCTGCGAGCGAAGGTCGCGCTCATTTCGTCGCCGAATCCCGTGACGTTGCGATTCCCGATGCGAATCCGACCCTGGTTGGCCCCGATCGATGGTGCAACCGAGTTGTCGGCTTCGAGCTCTGCGATCCACGCATTCGCCTCACCGATGTCTACCTCGAGCGCGCTTTCTCCGGGTCGCTCCCCCGGGCGCAGGGCAGCGCGCAGCACGCGCACATTCGGATCCAGCTCCAGCAGTGCCAGCGACCTCTCTAGGTCGTGGACGTTGACCGGGGAGGACGTCCCCGGTCGCAGCCTGGCCTCGAGATATCGCCGTCGCAAGCGGCCGTCGGTGCGAATCTGGATTTCGGCCATGCGGCCTTCAACGATCTGAAACTCGATCTCACCGCTCTCGAGGCGCTGGCTGGGCAGGATTGCCCCAGAACTCAGATACCCTCTGGCGACATACAGACGTGTGATGCCGTCCTTGAGCTGCTGAAGATCTTCGAACGAGATCATACGATTGGCGTAGGGTCGAGCGAGCGCACGGAGCTCATCGTCCGATAGAGCCGTGTTGCCAGAAAAGCGGTAGCCCCGCACGAAGACCGCCAGACCAGCGCGCAGTCCATCGGTCGTGGGAATGGCGGGGAGTGACAGGGACGGAAGCGTCCAGCGTTGCTCGGCGGGCTCCGGCGCGAACCTTGGGAGCTCGACACGCGCACCCTCGGAACTGGGGCCATCGGCTCGTGAGCTGGATGGCATGCCGGCCAGGCAGAAGGAACCACCGAGAGCTGCAGCGAGATGCAGCATGATCGCATTCCGCCTCGAGCTCGGCATCCTCTATCCCCACCCATTCCCGCGGGTCTTCTCGAGCCTGCGGATCCTGCAGGAGCACTCTCGATTCAGTGCCTCCAACCGAGCGACGAGAGTAGTCGCATGTGCTCGCAATTGGAAGGGGTCCGCATGCGATCGACGCGCACCGAAGTGCGTTACGCTCGCAGTTCGAGTTTGATGCCAACCACAACCATACTGCTGTGGCTTCGATAGAATGCAGATGCGGAGATGGAGGGGATTCTCGTGCGCAAGGGTGGGTTGATTCTTCTGCTGTGGTTGGTCATCGGTTTGCCGGTGGTATTCGGCTTTCCACTTCGAGGATGGGGTCAGAGCGCGAGCACCATCCGCGCCGACGACTCGCTGGGAACTCGCGTGCGACAGCTCGAGAACGTATTCGAGGTCGACGAGGGCACGATCGTCGGTCGCAATCAGTTTCACAGCTTCGACGTGTTCGACCTCGGTGCGGGAGACTCGGTGCAATTCGATGGCCCCGAGACTCTCGAAAACATCCTGGCTCGGGTCACTGGAGCTAGATCCGGGCTACGAGCGAGCGTCATCGATGGGACGTTGCGCAGCACGATCCCGGGCGCGAACCTGTTCCTCCTGAATCCAGCGGGCCTTCTCTTCGGGCCCGACGCCAGTCTCGATGTCGCGGGCTCCTTTCACGCCACGACCGCAGACCGGATCGTTCTGGCAGATGGAACGAGCTTTGCGGCCCGACCCGGAGCGCCGCCCGCAGTGCTGTCCGCTGCCGACGTCTCCGCATTCGAATTCTCGAACGCGATACCGGCGTCGATCCGCGTCGATCAGAGCGTTCTCGCGGTGCCCGAAGGGAAGTCGTTCGGTCTGGTCGGCGGCGAGATCCAGATCGTCGGTGGACCCACGGGCCTGATCCGAGCTCGAGACGGCCAGATCCTGCTCGCGAGCCTGCGCGGTCCCGGTACCGTCTCGCTCGATTCCGATCCGAATTCAGCTCATCGGCCACCTTCACAGGGCGGATCGATCGAGCTGCTCGACGATGCGTTCTTGGACGCGCGCGGCGAGAGTGGCGGCAGCATCCGGCTATCGACGGGAGATCTTCACGTAGACGCGTCGTTCATCGTGTCGCGCGCAACCGCGGGTCTGGGCAACGCCAACATCGAGCTGTCGGTCGCACGAAGGGCTCTCCTGAGCGACAGCCTGATCGACACCACTGCATCCGGGGGAGACGCAGGTTCCATCTGGATCCAGGCCGAGGATCTCCGAGCGATCGATACCTCCATCTTTACGCGCACGCGCGGTGCGGGTCGGGCCGGGGACCTCTCGCTCGTCGGTGCAAGCTTGAGCTTCGATGGGGCATCTCGACTCGATGCAGGGTCCTTCGCCGAAGGCCCGGGGGGAGATGTGCGCGTGGTCGCGCGAGCCGGGCTCTCTGCGACCGGCAGCGACTTCTTCTCGCGTGCGTTCGAATCGGGTCGAGCGGGTTCCGTAGAGATCGCGAGCGGTGGAGACATCCGTCTCTCCGGCGGCTCTCAGGTCGCGACCAGCGCCTTCGCCAGCGGCCGAGGTGGGCCGATCCGAATCTCGGCCGCGGGCACCCTGAGCTTGGTCGGCACCAGTGAAGACCGTCGCTTTCCCACCGGACTCCTCGCGAACTCTCTCGCTGAGGATCTGCTCGCTGGCGATGGAGGCGACATCTCGGTGCGCGCTGGATCGATCGTCGTCCGGGACGGTGGACGCATCTCGAGTTTGACCAAGGGTGGGGGTATTGGGGGCAGATTGGACATCGAAGCGCTCGACTCCATCCTCGTCTCGGGTTTGAGCAGCGACGCGCGCTTCGCGAGTTTCATCGCGGCGGATGCGGACGGCGAAATTCAAGGCTCGGGGCGTGCAGGCGACATCGAGATTCGCACGCGAGACCTCAGCGTGCTCGATGGAGCTGCGATCAGCTCGCTTACGATCGGACCGGCCCGGGGAGGGGAGGTGAGCATCCGCGCCAGCGGCTTGGTTCGCGTGGTCGGCGCCACGGGAGAGGAGTTCAGCGCGATCGCGACGAATGCTGCGGGAAGGGAGACCGGAGCCGGGGACGCCGGGAATCTGTTGATCGAGGCAGCGGCGCTCGAGCTGCTGGACGGCGGCCGTCTCGGTGCTCTGAGCTTTGGAACGGGTGCGGGCGGATCCCTGACGGTGCGAACCACGGGAGACATTCTCGTTGCTGGACGAAATGACCCGGCGAGCGTTCGGAGTGGGATTTCAGCCGCCGCGTCAGGCGATGTCAACGCGGGGCCTGCCGGAGATCTCCTCATCGAGGCGCGCAACGTGACTCTCGAGGGTGGAGGGAACGTGTCATCGGCATCGAACGGCGAAGGGGCCGGAGGCGACGTGACGATTCGCGCCAGTGGAACCGTCCGCGTGAGTGGAACGACCGAAGACGGAGAGTTTTTCAGCGCCATTCGCGCAAACGCACGCGGCCAGAGTGCGCGTGCGGGTGCTGCCGGCAACGTGACGGTCAGCGCTCAGTCGCTCGAGGTGCTCAACGGCGGGGACATCGGTGCGCGCACCTTCGGTCCCGGCGCGGGCGGTGACATTCGTATCGACGTCGAAGACGGAGTCGTTGTGAGTGGTCGCGAGCAGGGTCTGGTGAGTGCGGTGTCGGCCAGCGCGTCCGGCAGTAGCAGTCCCTTCGGGGATGCCGGAGACGTGCGCATCCGCGCGCGGGACGTGACGGTGAGCGACGGAGGTACGGTCACATCCTCGAGTCGCGGTCTCGGGCGCGGTGGCGAGGTGATCGTGCAGGCCGATCGGTCCGTGTCTGTAGTGGGCCCTTCGAGCATTCGCACGAGTGCGACCTCTGCTGGCGACGCCGGTGCCGTGCGCGTGTCGGGAGCGCGTATCTCGCTCGAGGGTGGAGCCGAGATCGCGAGTTCGAGCTCTGGGGTCGGCCGAGCGGGATCTGTTTTCATCGCCGGTGGGGATGTATCGCTGCTTGGTGCGAGCCTCTCGACCTCGGCCGCAGTCGGCGCAGCAGTAGGCACCCCCGCCGACGGCAACGTGGAGGTCCAAGTCAGCGGGGAGTTGCTGCTGGCTTCCGGGAGCAGGATCACGGCGAGTGTCGATCAGGGCCAGGGTGGAGATGTTCGGGTTGGGCGACCGCAATCCGTCGTGCTCCGCGACGGCAGCGCCTTACTCGCCGAGACGGCTCAGGGCACGGGCGGGCAGATCGCCGTGGATACGAAGGCTCTGCTCACCGAAGCGGGCAGTCGGGTGAGTGCGGATGCGGGTGTGGGTTCGCCGGGCACAGTCGTTCTGAATTCTCCGGACGTGAATCTCGACGGGGGACTGCTCGCGCTCAGTATCGAGTACGCGAACGCGGCGAGATCGCTGCGGCCCAGCTGCGAGGTGCGGGCTGCGACCGAGGTGGGGGCCAGCCTGTCGGTCGCTCGCCAGCAGGGTTTACCGACTTCTCCCGAAGACCTGCTCTTGGCGTTCGAGGGCCTCGACTTCGGTGAGCTATCGGTGCTACCGCCGGTGGGGGCGTCAGACGAGGACTGGATCGCAGCTGCCGAGGACGCGGCTCGATCGGGGAACTTCGAGCGAGAGCGCGCCGTGCTCTCGGAAGCCTCGTCGGCGCTTGCTCTGCGGGGCAAGGGTGTGGAGCACGCCGATACTCTCCGCGGTCAAGCCCAAGCGGAACAATCGTTGGGGCGCTTCGAAGCGTCGATTCCCGCGCTCCGGCAAGCTCTCGAGCACGCAGAGCGATCGGGGGACGACGCGCGAATCGCTGCAGCTCTGGGTGGCTTGGGAAACGCGGAGCTCGCCCTTGGGCACTACGATCTCGCCGAGAGCTTGCTGACGCGCGCCGGATCCTACGCCGAGCGGGCGAGCGCGCCGGCGCTCGTAGCGAGCATCCAGATCAATCGCGGGAACGCACATGCTGTGCGGGCAGAGCACCGAGAAGCGTTGCAATCGTACCTGGAGGGAGCAGACCGGGCACGTAGTGCGAATCGCTTGCTGGATGCGACAAAGGCGTTGGCCAACGCTGCCCGAGCAGCCCTCGAGGCGGGAGAGTCTGGGCAGGCGTCGGAGCTTGCGCGGAGCGCCGCGCGCGATGCGAAGCAGCTCGAGCCCAGTCACACACAGGCATCGATCCTCATCCATCTGGGTACCACCTTCGAGCGGCTCTTCGACCGCTCCCATGCGGACACCGAGCTGCTCGCGGCATACGAGTCTCTTCAAGCGGCGATCGCGAGTGCGCAGCAACTCGACTCGCCGCGCATCCTGTCCTATGCGTACGGAAATCTCGGCAGGCTCTACCAGGGTGAGAACCGACGAGAGGAAGCTCTCTACCTGACTCGCCTCGCGCTCGAGGCAGCCGAACGCGCAGCTGCACCCGACTCTGCGTATCGCTGGCACTGGCAGGAAGGCCAGCTCTTGTGGGCGGCTGGGGAGCCCAACTCCGCGCTTACCTCGTACCGCAGAGCCGTCGACATCCTCGAGACGACTCGCCATGAATCTCAGGCCCGGTACGGATCTGCTGTCGTCGCGTTCCGTCGCGCGGTGGCCCCAGTCTATCTGGAGCTTGCGGATGCGCTTCTCGAGGGCGCTCGACGTCTCGGGGACGACTCGCGTTCGGATGCTCTGCTCGTCGAGGCGCGCGCAACCGTCGAAAAGCTAAAGGCTGCCGAACTACGTGACTACCTGCGGGACGACTGCACCCTGGACCTCGAAGCGCGGACGCAGAGTCTCGAGTCGGTGACGCGCGGCTCTCGAACGGCCGTCGTCTATCCGATCGTTCTTTCCGATCGCGTCGAACTGTTGGTGCGTCTACCTTCTGGCTTGAAGCGCTATGCGAGCTCTGTCTCGGAAACGCAATTCCGGCAGAACGCGCGCGAGTTTCGCCGTCGAGTCCAGCGCCCCGAGACCGACGACTATCGAGCTTCCGCCGAGCAGCTGTACGGATGGCTCGTCAAGCCTTACGCTCCCGCGCTGGCGGCTGCAGAGATCGACACGCTCGTGTTCGTACCAGACGGGATCCTGCGCACCGTGCCGTTGGCAGCGATGCACGATGGCTCGCAGTTCCTGATCGAGCGCTTCGCTGTGGCGATCACACCTGGCCTGAGCCTCGTGGATCCCGGTCCCCTGAATCGAGAGAATGCGAAGATGGTCGTGGCCGGACTGAGCCAGGCTGTCCAAGGATTTCCTGCGCTTCCGTCCGTGCCCAAAGAGCTGGCGACGATCGGCGAAGTCTTCGAGGCCGATCGGACCCTACTCGATGCTGACTTCACGGCGGACGCACTCTCTCGGGCGATCGTCGAGTCGCGTCCCACCATGCTGCATCTTGCATCGCACGCTGAGTTCACGGGAGATCCACGCACGAGCTTCCTACTGACTCACGACGAACGCCTCGACCTGTATCAGCTGGCGAAGATCATCGGACGCGTTCGATTTCGAGAGCGCGACCCGCTCGAACTGCTCCTCCTCAGTGCGTGCGAGACTGCGATCGGCAACGAGCGAGCAGGGCTGGGCCTCGCAGGCGTGGCGGTTCGGTCAGGAGCACGCAGTGTGGTGGGCAGCCTGTGGAATATCTCGGATCGCGCGACCGCGGCCCTCGTGTCGGCCTTCTACCGGGAGCTGCGAAGCGAGGGCCACTCTCGTGCGGAGGCTCTGAGGCTGGCGCAGGCCCACCTGCTCGGCCAGTCTGAGTTTGCCCATCCGTTCTACTGGTCGGGTCTGCTGCTCATCAACAACTGGCTCTAGAGGGTGGCCGGAAGCGCGGGCCCACAGGGCCCCGCGGCCGCCGATGGAGCCGACATGCCTTGCGCTGGATCACGCACCGGGCTATCTCTGCTCCCGTGGATGGGCCTATCGCCCCTCCCGTACGACGGGCGAGCCCCAGTAGGCAAGAGTCGGCAA
Organism: Pseudomonadota bacterium; assembly: GCA_003247575.1. Classification (GTDB taxonomy): domain Bacteria; phylum Myxococcota_A; class UBA9160; order SZUA-336; family SZUA-336; genus SZUA-336. Next base: position 68,353 of record QJZC01000065.1, on the reverse strand, counting down.
GCGTCGGCAAGAGTAGGCAAGCCCGGGTGGCCAAAGGACTGTAACGGCCCATTCAACCAATCCTAGCGGCGAACGACAGGACCCGGGATCGATCCATTTGTCGGTGATCTCCCAGGTGACGCCGCCCTCCAACTGTTCTTCCACTCCTTCTGTTGTAGGGGTGGAACGGAACGGCCGTGCGTATCGAGACCGCACATCGCACTCGGTGTCGCACATGCAACGTAGAAGGCTTATTCCCATGGTTTCCATCGTAGACGTCTCCGCTCCTGCGAGCGGTTTCGACGCCTTTGATCTCCACCCCTCCCTGAACCGCGCGATCGCGGCGGCGGGGTTCACCTCTCCACGGCCCATCCAGGCGGCCACGATCCCACCTGCTCTCGACGGACTCGACGTTCTGGGACTGGCCCAGACCGGCACCGGAAAGACGGCCGCGTTCAGCCTGCCCATTCTGGACAGCGTGCTCGCAGATCCGGCGCCCGGTCCGATCGCTCTGATCTTGGCACCCACCCGGGAGCTGGCGAGCCAGATCGAAGCCGAAGTCCGCGTGCTGGCCCGGTTCACGAAGCTCCGCTCGCTGGTCGTCCACGGAGGCGTCAACGTGCGTGGACAGCTGGCGGCCCTCAAGCGCGAGCCGCATGTCGTCGTGGGTTGTCCCGGCCGTGTGCTCGACCTGGCGCAACAGGGGGGGCTCGAGCTCGACCGGATCGAGATCCTCGTGCTCGACGAGGCGGACCACATGTTCGACATGGGGTTCCTCCCCGATGTGAAGCGGATCCTGGCGCGGCTGCCCAGAGACCGTCAGAACCTGATGTTCTCGGCTACCATGCCGGCTCCTCTCCGAGCGCTCGCGGGAGAAGTCCTGAACGATCCAGTCGTGGTCGATCTGACCTCGGGCGCACCCGCGGCGACGATCGAGCACGTGGTGTATCCAGTGGCCGAAACGCGCAAGCGCGCGCTCCTGGATCGGCTCCTCGTGGATGCGCGCGGCGACTCGGCGATCGTGTTCACGCGTACGAAGCACCGCGCACGAACCCTGGCTCGGAAGCTCGAGAGCGACGGGCGGCGCGCCGTCGCTCTCCAAGGAAACATGTCCCAGAACGCGCGCGAGCGCGCCATGGAGGGCTTCCGAGCAGGCCGCTTCGACGTGCTCGTAGCGACCGACATCGCTGCTCGCGGGATCGACGTGAGTCAGGTCGGACACGTGATCAACTTCGATGTGCCCAACACTCCCGAGGCCTATACGCATCGGATCGGGCGCACCGGTCGCGCTGAGCGCTCCGGCAAAGCCTACACGTTCGTGACCCCCGAGGATCGCGCTTGGCTAGTGGCGACCGAGCGCATGCTCGGACAGCGAATTCGTAAGGGGCGCCTCGAAGGTTTCGAAGGCGGTCCGGCAGCGGAGGAGAGCACGCCCAGGCGAGCTCCTGCGTCGAGCGGCGGAGCATCGCGAGGGCGCAGCCGGGGAAGACGCGGTGACGCCAGAGGCTCCTCGAGGAGTCCGTCCTCGGGCCGTGCATCGTCGAGCCGTGCAGCATCTGGCAGCCCAGCTGGCCGCGAGGGACAGCAGGGAAGACGGAGGCGCTCACAGCCGCGAGCGCGGCGCCCTTCCTGACTCCTCGCGTGCGAGCCGGGACGAGCGCAAGCGGGTGCGGGGATCAGCGAAGGCTCTCGATCTCTTGCACCAGCGTTTGCGCCTTCCTGGTTGCGCCCCAGGCCTCGTAGAAGTGGAGCGCGCGCTTTAGCGCTTCGCGCGCGTCACGTTCGCGCCCTTGGACGGCGTGAGTTCGGGCCTCGGCCTCCGAGATCATGGCGGCATGTTGAACGTAGCCGCCAGAATGGGCCTGTTCGAACGCGCGGCGGAATAGGATCAGAGCGCGTCGCGGCTCTCGCTTTCGGCGCGCAAGTTCTGCATCGAGCCAGTCGCGGCCGTGGGCGAAGCTCTGTGGTGCCTGGCGGGCCCAGCGGCGGTAGCGCCGCTGGGCCCCGCGAAACGCAGCACGGGGGTGACCTGTCGAGGGTTGCTCCTTGCGACCGAGCAGCCGAGCCGCGCTGACTCCCCGCAAGAGCCAGTACTCCGAAAGGTGGGGCATCGTACAGCCGACCCGATCGACGATCTGGATCACTTGCTCGGACCACTCGAATGCTTCACGGTCTCGCCCGAACACGATGCAGCATTGGATCCATGCCGATGCGACTTGTGGGCGCGCGTGGTCCGGGAGGTCGTCGTCCCAGCTGGCCCCGTTTGGCAGTTCAGGGAGCTCCGTCCCTGTGAGTTCGTGGAATGCACGAAGCACGACCACCGATTGGAACCAATCGCTATATCCCATGCGGCTGAAGCTATCGAGCTGACCTTGCCGCACTCTCTCTACCTCGCGAAGTGGCGTGCCTACGAGCCAGATGAGCTGAGCGTTCAGGCTGTCTGCGTAGATCGCGAAGCCGGTGTCTCCAGCTTCGAGCGCCTCGTCGCGAACCTGTTCGAGCCTGGGGATCGACTCGTGGCGCCCCGCGATCCAGGGCAGGATCAAGGCGTAGAGACTCAGCCGTGCCTGGTAGGTTCCGTACTGATGAGGCTGGGCCTTCAGGTAGTGAAAGCACAGCTCGGCGATCCGCTTGGAGAGCCGATAGTCGCAGAGGTAGTGCGCAAGGAGCATGGCGTTGCCCGAGAGTGAGAAGGCCACACTGCGACTCCCGCAACGCAGGGCTCCCTCGAGCGCCGCGGCCGAGATCAGGGTCTGAAGTCCAAAGCTGTGACGATACGCCGGGGCGATGAGGGCTCCCAGGATCAGCTGGACCGGCAGGTAGGGCAGGTATTGGTCGGGATTCAAGGGACCGAACGTGGTCTCGTCGAGCCTGCGGGCGCGAAGCCAAACGCCGAGCGCCGCCCAGTAGACTCGCAAGGGGGACGGTGTCGGAGTCAGCGAGACTCCGAGCCTGCGGAGAGCCGAGATTCCCAGCTTGACGCCCTCGATGGGTTCGCGCGTCAGTCCATAAAGGAAGGTCCAGTGCGCGTAGACTCGGCCGAACTGGAGATCCGTGAGATCGCGCGCGGCTAGATCGCTGAAGACTCGATCGGCATGCTCGTAGTCCTGAACCGCGAACGCGATCTCTCCGTCCATCAGATGGACTTCGAAGGCGGCGGCAGCATGCTCGTGCCAGTCCGAGTCCCTGAACTTCGAGACGGCCGCGTCGAGATACCAGCGGGCGGTCGTTGCGGCTCCCGCACCCATGGCCCGGCGGGCGGCGCGAAGGTTGAGCTCGATCAGGTCGAAGCGATCTTCCTCGGCTACCAGATGCAAGGCACGATTGAGGTGGTCGAGGATCTCGAAGCTCCGCGCCTCGAGATCCTCGTGCGGGGTTCGGTCCCAGATTCGACGGCCGGCACGATAGTGCAACGTGGCGCGCTTCTCGTCCGATACGAATCCTTGCGCTGCTTCCCGAATGCGGTCGTGGACGAAGCGATATCCCGCCTGTGATGGTGCAACGAGGCCCTCTGTCGAGAGCGCATAGAGCGCTCGGTCCACCTCTTCCGGCGGGAGGCCTACCTCGAGCTCCACGAGCGTGCTGCAGTCGAACTCGTCCCCCACACAGCTCGCAAAGCACAACACACCTCGCTGATCCCCTGTGAGTGAGCGGAGCTTTGCGGTCATCAGTGTCACGACGTCGTCCGGAATGTCGGCCGCCGCGATCGCAGCTTCGTCTCCGGTCCAGCCGACCCCGGTCTCGAATCGGATCAGCCCCTGCTCGTGCAGATGATGCACCAGCTGCTGGACCAGGAACGGGTTGTTTCCAGCGCGAACGCCGATCAACGCCGCGATGGAACGCACGGCATCGAGCTCGCGGCCGAACGCATCTGCGAGCATCTCCGCGGTCGCTTCCTGCCCGAGAGGCTCGAGTGCAACCTCGTCCATCGGTACCCGAGCGCGGCGAATCCGTTCGAGGCTCGAGAGAAGGATGTGATCGGGCCCGAGCTCAGCGTCACGATACGTTCCGATGATGAGGAGTGACTGGATCTGGGGACTGAGCAGGAGAGATTCGAGCAGGAACAGGCTTCCGCTGTCCGCCCATTGAAGGTCGTCGAGGACCAGCACGAGTGGGTGTTTCGGACGCGCGCACACCGAGATCATTCGTCGCACGGCCAGTCCGAGACGCTCGCGCGCTTCCCTCGCGCCTGTGGCTGCAGGCGCTTCACAGTCTCCGACGAAGAACTGCACATCCGGGACGAAGTCGCACAAGACGCCGGACAGCTTCCCGAGCGCTTTGCGAAAATCGCTGCACCAGCTCTCGAAGTTCTCGCTGCTCTCGGCCAGGAGCTGTTGCACGAGCGAGGACAGGGCGGCCACGAAGGCCGAGTAGGGAGTTTCTCGTCGGTAGAGGTCGAACTTTCCGTGTGCGAGACATCCCTTCGTGCGAGCGAGCTCCGCTGCGAGCGTGTTGCAGAGCGCGGACTTCCCGATCCCCGGTGGCCCCGACAGCACGATCAGCCGACAGCCCGCGCGTGCGCCCTCGTAGGCGGCTCTGAGAGCCCTAGTCTCCGACGTGCGCCCGAAGACCTGCTTGCCGAACAGCGGACGGCACGGGGCGTCCCGGGTAGCGAGTGTGAAGTCCTCCCGAATCGCCCCTCGAGCGAGCTGTTCCGTGCACTCGCGTAGGTCCAGCGAGAGCGCCTCCGTGGTCTGGTAGCGCGCGGTCGGCTCCTTCTCGAGCAGCTTGAGTACGATCCGTGCGAGCGTCGGGGGAATCTGCGGGCAGTGCCTGAGAGGAGAGTCGGGCACCTTTGCCATGTGCGCATGCATGAGGTCGAGCGGTGTGTCTCCTCTGAACGGAGGCTGCCCGCAGAGAGCTTCGTAGAGAACGGCGCCGATCGAGTACAGATCGGTGCGGAGGTCGCAGCCTCGATCCATGCGCCCCGTCTGTTCGGGGGCAACGTAACGCCAGTCCGCACCGGACGCGGTACGTAGCTCCAGACCCTGCCCGACCCCCGTGCCGCGCCCCGCATCGAGCAACACGATCTGTCCCGATTCGCCGAGTGAGACCACGCGGGGCGTGATCAGCAAGTGGAGTAGCCGGTGGCGGTGCAGCTGCCCGACGGCGTCCACGAGCTGAGCCGCGACCGCCAGCCAGGATTGCTCGCCCAGGGGGCCGTCTCGTAGGCGCTCATGGAGTCGCATGCCTTCGACCGGCGCGAGGACGATGAAGGGTTCCCAAGTACCGACGTCGAGCTCGAGGGCACGCACGTACAAGGGCGACTCCACCGCGCGCAGGGCGGCGAACTCTCGCTGGGCCCGCGTGGTGGCCGACCTTCCCTTGAAGAGTCGGACGAGCACTCGAGCGCCATCGCGGTCCCGCACCGCCCTGAAGAGGCCGCGCTCCTCCAACTCATCGAGCCGCTTGGTGAGCGTGTAGCCTGGAATCCTGTTCATTCCCGAGATCTGCATCGCCGCCCTCCGAAGCAAGCTTGATCGCGCCGAAGCTCGCGAGGCGGAGCCGACGAGCGATGGCCGTCGCGAGCCTCGCTGTGCTGTAGAGGGGCCGCTTCGGCGGGCTCGAGGGGTGCGGGTTCCGTGCACTGTCGGAGCGCGATCGCCCCTGTCGCCTGTGCTCGGCTTCGCTAGCTTCTGATCAGCTGACGGCACACCGGCACAGTCATTCCGGGAGGTAGAGCGAGAGGTGTCTCGCTCGCAAGATGATTCTCGATTCCTCGTTGGTTCTTCTTGGGATCGCTTTGTTACTCCTGGGCGGAGACCTGCTCGTGCGCGGTGCCTGTGGCCTGGCCGTGTTGCTGCGGGTCTCACCCGCAGTCGCGGGGCTGACGGTCGTTGCGGCGGGAACCTCCATGCCCGAGCTCGTGGTCTCCGTGCAGTCGGCATGGCGCGGAAGTCCCGGACTCGCCCTCGGGAACGTTGTGGGGTCCAACATCTTCAACATCGCGGTCATCCTGGGAATGACCGCGCTCGTTCGCCCTCTGAGTGTACCCGGCACGACCATTCGCCTGGAGTGGCCGGTCATGGCGCTGGCAGCGTTGCAGCTCCACTTGCTGGCCCGTGACGGCGCCATGGATCGTTTCGAGGGTGCTTGTCTGCTCGCGGCCATGGTGGGCTTCGTCGCCTACCTCGTCTGGGTCGCCCGGTGCGCCGCCCACGTAGAGGTGGCCGAGTTCGAGCAGCTCAGCACCCTGACCGGCGAGCGCAGCGGAGCGGCTGCCTGGCGCTGGAACGGATTCGGGACCATTCTCGGAGTGGGCTTACTGGCAGGCGGATCATCGGCCCTCGTGGGCGGTGCATCTCGAATCGCGGGTACCCTCGGTGTGTCCGAGACACTGATCGGTCTGACGATCGTCGCCGCGGGAACGAGCCTGCCCGAGCTTACGACGTCACTCGTGGCGGCGTTTCGGAGGCGCGACGAGGTGGCCGTTGCCAACGTGGTCGGTTCGAACATCTTCAATGTGTTCGGGATCGTGGGCACCACCTCTTTGTTGCAGCCGATCTTGGTCCCGAACGAACTCTTGGCGCGGGATCACTGGTGGATGCTGGGGCTCACCGTGATCCTGTTCCCGATCCTCTGGAGCGGCCGAGCGATCGTGCGCGCTGAAGGCGGCTTGCTGCTGGGCGTGTATGCGGTGTACTTCGCGGCGCTCGTCGTGGCGCGGTAGGTTCGCGACGGACTCAGGGCTATTCGGGGGGTGGCTTTGGCAGCTCGATGGGTCGGTAGTACGGCACTCCGCGAACTCCCCTACCGAAGGCGCGCACCAAGAACTTGACCGTCGCCTCGAAGCTCGAATCCGCCCACTCCTGACGTCGGTAGTTCCAGTTGTCGGGCGCGAGAGCCGCGGCGCGTTCCCAGTGCTTCGTCGCCAGCTCGACCCGGCCATGCTCGTAGAAGTAGGCACCGAGCCGGAACTCCTGGTCCGCACGTAGACGGTCGCGATCCGGGCGGGGCAGGGTCTGCCGCATCGCGCTCGTATTCAGCACATAGGGGCTTTCGGGTCCGTGCTTCGCCCAGTCGCGCAGCGCATCCGCGTACCCTGCGACTCCGACCTCGACACCGAGAATGCGACGCTGCTCGGGATAGGCACCATCGTCGAGTCGCACGATCGTGCCGGACTCGTCGATCCAGATGGCGGTCGGAACGTTCACGAGTTGATACGCCGCCGTCACCGAGTGCGTGGGATCGATCAACGAGGTGTGTGTCGTCTCGGCTGCCTCGATGTACGGCCCGGCCGCCGCGAGGCCGCCAGAGTCTTCGGCTATGGCGATGATCTCGAGGCCGGCGGGCGCCAGCTCTCGATGCAGTCGCTCCCATACGACCAGGTCGTCGCGGCACGCACACCAAGAGGCCCACACCACGAGGACGCGCTTCTTCCCGCTGTGGTCGGACAGACGCCAGGGCTCTCCGTCTCGATCCTCGAGTTCGAAGTCGGGGGCTCGAGCGGACTCCAGAAAGGCCCGGCGCGCAGCCGGAATGGGCCCGAAGCTCCAGACGCGCTCCTCGGGGTCGAAGGCGTAGGGCTGATCCAGTCGGCGGGCGAGAGCCGCCGCATCGACCCGAACTGCATCCTCGTCCCTGCGCACGAGCGTCGAACCGCTGCTCGCCGTCACCGGTACGCACAGCTCTTCGCGACACAGCCCTTCCGGCTTCAGCACGAAGCCGCTCACGCGAGTGAGTGCTGCCTCGTCGAGCCACAGGCCTTCGTCTCCATCGGCGGTCGTATTCGGTAGAGACGCCTCGACCTCGCTGGTCTGATCGTCATGCAGCACCACGTCGGCGAGTGCGTGCGCGGATACGCAGACGGCCACAGCCCCGAGGAAGCAGCCACCGACTACGGACCGGACTCTTTGGAGATTCGAACGACGTGACCTCTCCCTCGCGCAGCGGATCGTTTGCATCCAGCGATCATACGCCGGCCCGAGCAGATCCGTCGCCAGGATCGGCCGGCAGTCATTCGGGAAGTGCGCGCCGATGGAGTGAGAGCAAGGGCGGATCGGGCGTGGCGTGCGAGTCTCGGGAGCGTACACTGCTCGCGTGGCGGAGACTTCCGGGAATCTGGCGGGGTTGTTTGCTCGCGAGTTCGGTGCGCAGGTGCGAGTGCGGGGGCGGCGCTATCAGCAGTCCGGTCGGGTCGAGGTCGTCGCGCTGAATCCGGGCTTCTTCGCCGCCGAGGTCCGGGGGAGCGGCTACAACCGCTACGAGGTCGCGATCGCGGCGAATCCGGAGCCGCTGCGCAAAGACGAAGAGCAGCTGATCGGGGCCCACTGCAGCTGCCCGCATTTCGCCCGTGGCGAGATGTGCAAGCACCTCTTCGCATGCCTGCTCGAGCTGGATGCAGGTGGCTCCGATCTGGGGCTCGATGTCCACCAGCCGATTCGCTGGGTTCCGGAGGCCTGGTGGGAGACGGAGCGGGCGCGAGGAAAGCGGCGCGCTCGAGGGCGCGCTGCGAGCCGGCCCGCTGCGGCTGGGCATCGCCCGACACGTTCACGCAGCGATCGCTCCCGCGGTGGCGTCTCGCGCCGGAAGGTCGCCAAGGGGCTTCGACCCGAGGGCCTTCCGATCGTGGGAGAGCGCCTCTGGCGAGCGCCTCTCTACGGACGCAGCCTGGTGGCGTACTCGATCGCGCGGAGCGGGTTGACGCGCGGCGAGCTCTCGGTGCGGATCGAATCCACGCATCCCGGCACGGGTCGAGTGCATCCGGTGCGGGTGGATCCGGTACTGATCGACGAGAGCTTCGCAGGGCAAGACGTGCCCGTGCTCGAGGCACTGGCAGCGTGCCACGCTGCCTCGAACGAGGACTCCGTCTACGCACGGGGCGATTTCGACTCCGTGACCGTACCTGCGGGGCTGATGCGAGCCGTGCTTCCGCTGCTGCTGGCCACGGGGCGGTGTCGGTTGGAGGGGGACTCGGAGCTGGGCGCGCTCGAATGGCAGCCGACCTCGCAGCTCTCGCTGCGGTTGCACGCCATGGCTGCGGATCGCGCCGGGCGCGCGCGTGTGCTTCCCGAGCTTTACCTGGAGGAGGGCACGATCCGTCCGCTGTCGGAGTGCCAGGCCGTGCTGGATGGAGAGGTGGTCTTGCTTGGTCGGACTCTCTGCCCGTTCGGGCCCCGCGGAGCGGCTGGCTTGCTGCGTCGCTTCGTGCAGGAAGGTCCCATGGAGCTGCGCCCGACGCAGCTCGCCGACTTCATGGACCGCGCAGCGCGAATGCCGACGATCCCACTCGACATCGATCGCAAGCTCCGTTGGTCGATCGAGTCCGCTCAGGCGGTGCCCCGCCTGTCGGTGCAACGTGCGAACGGGCGCACCCCGAAGACGCGCGCCTGGGTAGACGTGAGGTTTCGCTACGGCGACGTCGAGTATGACGCCGACGATCCGCGCGCAGGACACGCCGAACGGCGCCCGAAGCGGCTCGTCCGGCGCGATCTCGCGGCCGAGGGCGAGCATCTCGCCCAGCTGAGCGAGCTCGGGTTCGAGGCGCTACCGAACTCGGAGGTGTCGCAGGCGAGCCTACAGATCTCGCACAACCGCTTGTTGCATGCGCTGCATCAGCTGAGTGAGGCGGGCTGGGAACTCGAGATCGAAGGAGCGCGCGTGCGCCGACCGCGCGCGAGCAACCTGTCGCTCGAGACGGGCATCGACTGGTTCGAGCTCGAGGCCGAGGTGGACTTCGAGGGAGAGCGGGTCGGACTTCCGGCCCTGCTGCGCGCACTCGAACGAGACGCGTCGGCTATACAGCTAGGAGACGGAAGTCTCGGGTTGATTCCGCGCGAGTGGCTCGAGCGGTTGGAACCCCTGGCGCGCATGGGAAGGCGCGAAGGCGATGCGCTGCACTTCCACCCGAGCCAGGCTCTCTTGTTGAATGCGCTCGTCGAACGTGCGACGACCGACGATCTGCTCGAAGACTTCGGCGATCTCCCTCTCTGGACCGTCGAGCCGAATCAAGAGCTGCAGCGCCTGTGCCGCAAGCTCGAGCGCGGTCGCGCCCCCCGCGCTCGCAAGGCCCCACGCGGCTTTCGCGGTGAGCTACGACCCTATCAGGGCGAGGGCCTCGGCTGGCTGCACCATCTGCGCGACGTGGGACTGGGCGGCTGCCTCGCCGACGACATGGGGCTCGGAAAGACCATCCAGGTCCTGTCCCTGCTGGAGTCGCTCAGGCGCGGAACTTCCGTGGCGGAGCGGCAGACCTCCTTGGTCGTAGTGCCGCGGAGCCTGGTCGACAACTGGACGTCGGAGGCGGAGCGTTTCACTCCACGTCTCCGGGTGCATGCGTACACTGGCCCGGAACGTGCGCAGCTGCTCGATCGGCTCGCCGAGTACGATGTGGTCGTCACCACCTATGGCGTGCTGCGACGCGACATCGACAAGCTCGCTCAGACGCGTTTCCGCTACGTGATCCTCGACGAAGCGACCGCCATCAAGAATTCGGCTTCGCAGACCTGGAAGGCGGCGCGCCGGGTCCAGGCGGAGCACCGCCTGGCGGTGACGGGGACGCCCGTAGAGAATCACCTGGGCGAGCTCTGGGCGCTCTTCGAGTTCCTGAATCCGGGCATGCTCGGTCCGAGCGTGCGCGGTCGGCAGGCGTTCGTCGAAGACGACGCTTGGCTGTCCACCGTAGGTCGGGCGCTCGAGCCCTTTCTGCTGAGGCGCACGAAGCAGCAGGTGCTGCGTCAGCTGCCGGCGAAGACGGAACAGACGCTCTACTGCACGCTAGAGGGCGCGCAAGGTCGCCAGTACCAGGAGCTGCTGCAGCACTACCGCTCGAAGCTGCTCCAGCGCGTCCATACGAAGGGGATGGGGCGTTCGCGCATGCACGTGCTCGAGGCGTTGCTGCGACTCCGCCAGGCCGCCTGTCACCCTGGGCTGATCGATCGTGCGCAGCGCGAGGGCGGGGCTGCGAAGCTGGACCTGTTGCTGCCCGCCCTCGAACAGGCGATCGAAGAGGACCACAAGGTGCTCGTCTTCTCGCAGTTCACTTCGTTCCTGAGCATCGTGCGTGATCATCTGCGAAAGTGCGACATCGAGCACGAATACCTCGACGGCCGCACGCGCAAGCGTGCGGAGTGCGTGCGGCGCTTCCAGACCGATCCCGACTGTCGGGTCTTCCTGATCAGCCTCAAGGCCGGAGGACACGGACTGAACCTGACGGCGGCGGACTATGTGTTCCTACTCGACCCGTGGTGGAACCCGGCGGTCGAGGCGCAGGCGATCGATCGGGCACACCGGATCGGGCAGGAGCGAGCGGTCATGGCCTATCGCCTGGTTGCGCGCAACACCATCGAGGAGAAGATCCTCGAGCTGCAGCGGTCCAAGCGCCGTCTGGCAGATGCCATCGTCTCGAACGACAAAGGCCTGCTGCGCCAGCTGACCCCCGAAGACCTCGAGGTCCTGCTCTCGTGAGCGCGCTCGGCGCGCGCAGAGTGCAGCGGAGTGAATGGGTTCCGTCCGGCCTTGCGGATTGCCACCCCGCCCGGAGATTCGAAAAGGAGGCTCGCTTTGTCCTCTCCCCAACGCCCTCCCGTTTCCCAGCCCCCTTCTGTTCCGGCGGCTGAGCCGGGCTCCGAGCACGTCTCGGAACAGCAGCAGAGCCAGACCCAGACGCAAGTCGTCACTCTCAACCTGCAGAACTCGAGTGATCCCGGTCTCGAGGTCGAGATTCTGGGCGAACTTCACAGTGCTGGGCGCCAGCTCGGCCGCCTCTCGTCGGTCGTCGATCTCTTGCTCCGCGTCCAGGAAGACCACCCCGCGCTGCGCGACCCGGCAGCGACTCAGGTGGTCACCGCATTTCGATCGATGCGCGACGACATCGAACGGGCGAAGCGCGCGCGGAGACCCGACAAGTACATCGAAGAGTTCGAGCGCCTACGCGCGAAGGATCCAGAGGCATTCGCGCACCTGACCCGCGAGCTACGCGACTGGCTCGAACGAACCCCCGGCTGATCCTCTCCGGGTCGCGGAGTCGCTCGGGCGCCGCTCTCCGGTTTTCCAGAGCTAGCCAGTCGGACGCATCTCCAGCGCGAAGTGCAATTGGGCGCGATGCGAATTCATCGGGTTGACGTCCTTCCCCAGGGTCCGGGCGCTCGGCTTGCGAGCCTCGAGGCCGGCGTGAGCGTGGTACCGGAAACCGAGAGCGAGGAGTGGGACTCGAGTGGAAGAGGGAGCCGTCGAAGATTCAGAGCGCGAGCATCTGGCCCAGAGCCTCGTGGACTGCGAGCGCGTCGTCAGCGATGTGCTGCGAGCGTTCGGGAGCTGGGCGGAGTTCGAGCACCGACGAACTGTGGCGAATCGTCGACGTAGCCGTGGGAACCAGATTCCGGGGCGCTCGACCATCTATGGATGGAGACGTGCACAAGCCCGGCGCGCGACGGTGCTTCGATTGCTCAAGTTCATCAATCGTTCCGTGCACGGACCGCGCCAGCCGTACCGAGTGGAGCGCTGGCTGCGGAGCAGCGCTCCGAGTTCTCCGACGATCGCTCGCTACGAATCCCTGCGCAGCGGCGGGTGGAGCGACGAAAGAATCTATGCAGCGACCCTTCGCGTGTTCGAGCGGTCGCTGGGTATCGAGCTACCGCTCGATCACGTCGGCCAGATCGAAGTGTTTGCCGAGAAGTACCACCACTATCCGGAGTGCGGCGCCTTCTTCGTGTTCGAAGATCGGCTGATCGGCTTCTGGGATCTGTTCCCGCTGTCGGAGTCGTGCTTCGCCGAAGTGAGCTCTGGGCAACGACGGCCCGCTGACCTATGCGCACACGACCTCGCTCCGCTCGAGCTGTCCGGAGGCTTCTGCGGATACATTACTGCGCTCTGCACCTTGCGAGAGTTCCTGCCTCGGAGTGGGGTTCTGCTGCAGTCGATGGTCGAAAGCCTCTCCAGCCTTGCGCAGCGTGGTGTCTTCTTCGAGCACCTCTGTGGGAATGCATGGACGGCCGCTGGAGCTCGGCTGTGTGAGCACGTGGGGCTCCAACCTCGATCCTCGCCTCGACCGGAGGGGCGAGGGGTCATCTACGCTGGCCACTGGAGCGAGCTGCGGGACAGCCTGCTCCTGCACCCCTTGCTGGAGCGCTATGCGGCGGGGCTCCGCCCGCTCGGGGAGCCCCGCCGCGCAGCGCCTACTCGCGTTTGAAGTCTGCCTTGACCTTCGACTTCTCGGTCACGATGAAGCTTCCGGTTGGCTCGGGACCGCTCACAGCTCCCGAGAGGCGCTGGAAGGTCGCTCCCGCTTCGGGAAAGGCGTCTACGCGGACCTCGGTACCCATCTCGTACTCGTTTCCTCGGCAGTTGGGAGGATCGATGCGAATCTGCCCGAGATCGGGCGGTCGCACGGTGAGCGAGACGGAGAAGCAGGGGATGTCGACGCATGCATCGCCCCGGCCATCGATCGCGGATCCCGTGTCGAGCTGATCCGCGTTCGGGATGGTGGGGCAGTTGTCGACATCGCCGCAGATCCCATCTCCGTCCTGATCATTGCGAGGATCCATGGGGCACAGGTCCACCGCGGAGCATAGCCCGTCCCCGTCCGGGTCGTTCGATGCATCGAACGCACACAGGTCGCAGGCATCTCCGATTCCATCGAGATCGCTGTCCAGCTGAGAGGCCGCCACGTTCGCGCAGTTGTCGCACACATCGGGGGTGCCGTCGCCATCCGAGTCTTCCTTCGATCCGAGCTCGATGGTCTCGATCAAGACCTTCCCCGACTGCATGCCGACCGCGAGCACCGCGAGCCTTCCGTCGCTGGGGAGGGTGTCGGGGAGCTTCAGCATGCCCGCCAGGCGACCTGCCGCATCGGACTCGAGCGACGCGAACGTGCCAGAGATCTCGGGCTCCTCGCGCATGAGCTGAATCTCGACCGCTTCTTCCGGCTCGAAGCCGGAGCCGGAGAGCGCGATCGAGAGACCAGGAGCGAAGAGCCGCATGGCCGAGCACGGAGCATCGTCGCCAGGGGCGATCTCGAGCTCTCCGATCACGGGTGGAACCTTCTCGTCGCGCGGCTGGCGAGCGCGTTGCGCCTTGGTCGTCGTGCAGAGATCCGCAGGGCCTGGGTTCGCGGGAAAGCCGTTGGGCCCTACGCCCGTGAGTAGACTCGCGAGAAGCAGCTGCCGTCCGAGTGCCACCGAGTACTGGACCTGTCCGATGGTGTTGGGATGAAAGGATCCCGACAGGCTGGGTCGCGGCAGTGGATTGTCGCCCTGCAGGAACGCGAGGCTCGGCTGCAGGTCGTTGAGCCACGGGAGGCCGTTCGCGGAACAGCTCTCGTGCCCTTCGAACTGTTCGATCACGGGGACGAAGTGTAGACCCGCCTTGGCTGCCTGCTGCTCGATCACGCTCGTGAACTTGTCGGTCATGTTGTTCAGGAAGCGTCGTTCCTCTTTCGAGATGAGCTTGCGCGAGAGGCATCCCGGGCCGACTGGGTCCGCGAAGATGTGCGGGTAGCCCATCACGAAGATCGATGCTGCAGGCGCGCTCTCGCGTGCCTGGCAGTAGGTTTCGAGCAGCTTTGGGGTCGCCTCTCGGAACCAGGCCTGCATGACCTGGCGTAGGGACCGGCCGTCCAGCGGAAACGGGAACGTCGCGCAGTCGGGCACGGCCAAACAGAATTCGAGCACCGGCCCGAAGCCGACGTCGTTTCCCCCGATGCTCAGGGTGACCAGGTCGGTCGCCGCGTTCACCAGAGGGATGCCCGACGCGTCCGCTCGAGCCAGCTGGGGCGGCAGGGAGAGAGCCTTGTCCGGCGGGTCACCGTTGCGACGCACGTTTCGCGTCTCATCGCCGCTACACGCGAGGAAGTCGAAGCGCGCATCGAGCAGCGCAGCGAAGATCGGTCCGTATGCGGTTAGGGACTGGTGGCACTGATTCCCCAGCCTGTCGGTTCCGTCGAAGTAGGGCGGTGCTCCCTCGCCCGAGGCAAAGGAATCGCCGAGCGCTGCATAGCGGATCGGGACCGTGTCTGGCGAGCTGGATCCGTCGCTCTGTCCCATGCCACCCGGACCCATGCCCGGCTGAAGCGGCACCGTGCTGATAGCGCCGACGGCGTCGATGTCGGCGCCGACACTGGCACCCGAGCGGTTCCCCTCCGCTGGGTCATCCGTCAGGCGAACGAATCGGAAGCGATCGTCGGGGGTGAAGCCGAAGGCATCGAGATCGATGCCCGACGTGTTCCCTCCCACCTTTCCCACGGCCCGAAACGTTTCGCCATCGCTGCTGACCTGCACGAACGTGTCTTCGACATCGGGACCGACCTCGAAGATGAAGAGGTCGGCCTCCGAGTCCCCGCTCCCGGTCAGCAAGTTGTCCGAGAACTCGAGCGTGATGGATCCGCCGCTTCCGAGCGAGACGAACGGGCACGGACTCTCGCTACACGCGCCGATCTTCGATCCAGGAACTTCCGGTGGACCCAGCGCCGACTCCGGCACTGCATTCGGTGGGCTCGGGGGTTTGGCCCCGCTCAGGCCGGGCTCGTAGTGAACCACTACGTCAGCGAACGAGATGTCGCCGTCCGGAAACTCGACGCCACCGATCAGATCGGCGCGGGCAGGGTTTGCCGCAACGATCACCTGGAGCAGAGCCAAGCCGAGACGGTAGTCGAGTCTCGGGAGCCAGAGTCTCGAGAGCCAGCTTCGCAAGTCGTTTGAGCACATGTTCATCTCCCGCACCGCCTGGCGCCTTGCTCGCCGATCGTCATCGCACGCGGAAGCGCCGGGCATGGACACACTCGAACTTCAGGCGAGTGTATCCATGCAGCGCGTAAGCGAAGCCCGAAAAGTCGCGGTCACGTGTCGGATCAGGTCCGGATGCTATCCAGAACGAGCAGTTAACCGTGCGGAATACATGCCGAATCCGATCCCCTCAAAAAAGCGGGGCTGCGGTGGCATCGAGCCTGCAGTGTGAGGGAATTCATAGCGAGCCCGCGGCGAATGATCGAGATTCGGTCGAGTGATGCAAAGAAAACAATGTTGTGTTGGATATCGTGGGCGCCCGGACGGAGTATCCGTGCTCCCGCCCGCGCTCACGGGCTATCGGGTGACCGCGATCGGGCGCGGGTCGCTCGACTGTCGTGGAGCTCTAGAAGCTCTAGGAGCGGGTGCGCCGCTCGGTGGCGTGCGGCTCCAGCCAGTGCCAGAGGGCGGCGTGTAGGCTATCGAGTGTGAGCGGCTTCGCGAGTGTGCCATCGGCCCCGGCATCTCGGGCGCGCTCCAGGTCTTCCTTCATTGCGCTCGCCGAGAAGGTCAGGATCGTAGCGTGTTCGTCGCCTGATTCTTCGGCGCGGATCGCCCGGATTGCATCGTATCCACTCATTTCCGGCATCTGACAGTCCATCAGAGTGAGATCGAAGTGCTCGCTACCGTGGAGTGCGATCGCGTCTTTCCCTCTCGAAGCGATCTTCACCGTGCAGCCAAACTTTGTCAGCATCTTCTCGGTGACGAGCTGATTGACCTCGTTGTCTTCGACGAGCAGGACGTGCGCGTCGAATAGCATCGGGCCGCGCTCTGGCTCGCTCTCGAACTCCGCCTCGTCACACTCTGCAACCGATACCGGAATCCTGAACGCGAAGGTGGCGCCCTCGTCGGGCAGCGATTCCACCCAGAGCTCTCCCTGCATGAGATCGACCAGGCGCTTGCAGATGGTCAGGCCCAGGCCTGTGCCCCCGAATCGCCGGAACGTACTTGCGTCTGCCTGGGAGAATGCCTCGAAGATTCTCTCGCGCTGGCTGTCGTCTACCCCGATGCCGCTGTCTCGAACCGAGACCTGCAGATCGAGCGCTCCATCGCGATGCTCGAGCGCCACGGCGCGAATCCAGATCGAGCCCCTAGCGGTGAACTTGACCGCGTTTCCGATCAGGTTCGTCAGTACCTGTCGGATGCGCTCGGGATCCAGCAGCAGCCCGCCCGGGAGGTTCTCGTCCACGTGGATGGAGAGCTTCAACCCCTTGGCGCGCACCTGCGGATGCACCAGAAGGGTCAGCTCGCGAATCAGTTTTCGCAGGTTCGTCGGCTGGGGGTTCAGCTCCAAGCGCCCGGCTTCGATCTTGCTGAAGTCGAGGACCTCGTTGATCAGCGTGAGGAGCGTGCGTCCCGAGGCGCGAATCCCATTGGCCAGCGCCAGCTGTTCTTCGTTGAGCGAGGTCTCCATGAGCAGGTCACTCAGCCCGATCACTCCCGTCATCGGAGTTCGAATCTCGTGGCTCACACTCGCCAAGAAGATCGACTTCGAGCGATTGGCGTCCTCGGCAACACGCTTCGCGACTTCGAGATCTTGGATCGCACCGCGCAGCTCGTCCTGGGCGGTGAGTAGCTCGCGCGTCCGCGCGTCGACGAGCGCCGAGATGTGGTCGAGCTTGGCCCGGGCCTGCTTCTGGAGATTCCACTTCTCGGTGAGGGCGAGTGCCAGCTGCTGGATCTCGAGCGGCTCGAAGGGCTTCTTGACGATCAGGAACCGATCCGTTCGCCCGAGCTTGTCGATCACCTCGTCCCAGGAGTAGTCGCTGAAGGCGGTGCAGATCACGATCTCGATCTCGGATACCTCACGCCAGATCCGGGCGATGGTCTCGAGTCCGTCCCACCCGGGGGGCATGCGCATGTCGACGAACGCCAGCGCATAGGGATCTCCGGACCGATGCGCCTCTACGATCCTCTCGAGCCCCTCCATTCCCTGTTGCGCGAAGTCGAGCCGGACGTTTCGCAACGTCGAGCTGTCCTTCTCGGGTGGCGGCTCGCCGAACAGGAAGGCCTCATCGTCATCGAGCTCGAGCGATGGGGATTCGAGCAAGAGGATCTTCCGGAACGCATCGTGGATGGCCTCGTTGTCATCGATGACGAGGATCCGACGGTTCATCTGCGACTCGGGTATGGGGCTCATCTGCGCTTCCTGCATGACGACGTCTTCGCTGGGCTCATGGCGAGGGCGACTCCCAACCTTACTGTCGCTCCCGCTCGAACAGGTAGGGCTACGCCTCCCCTGAGCGTCGCGTCGCCACGGCAACTTGATCTCAACGATTCCAGGCTTGACATGCAGCTAGAGTTCAGTCGCCGGGCTCGCTCGTCGATCAGGTCGGAACGGAGGATCCCGTGAAGCAACACGTACATGCATCGACTCTCCAGCCCGTGCAGCGCCGCCTCCTGATCCCAGTGGCGGCCGGCATGGTCACGCTCGCCATTGGCTATAGCGTGGCGCTGATCTGGCTGCGACGTGAGCATCACCAGCAGGAGATCGACGCGATCCTCGAAGGGGCCTCATACAGTTTGGAGGCCGATCTGGATGAGCAGATCGATGACATGTTGCACATCCTGCACGAGATCCAGCACGAAGCCGACATCGTACCTTTGCTTGCCCGCTCAGATCGGACCGGATTGTTGGAGCAGCTCACCCCGGTGATGAACAGGCTCCGAGAGTCCGAGCACATCACCCACCTATACGTACACGATCTCGAGCGCAGGGTTGTTATGCGCGCCCACAAGCCGGAACACTTCGGAGATCAGGTAGACCGCTTCTCGGTGCTCGAAGCGGAACGTACGGGTAAGCCCGCCTTTGCCCTCGAGCTCGGAAGCCTGGGCTTGCTGACTCTTCGCGTCGTGGTGCCGGTGAAACGCGGCTCGAAGCGACTGGGCTATGTCGAGCTCGGAAAGGAGCTGGAGGCGATCCTGGAGGAGCTTGCCGAACGGCATCACGTGCAGCACATCGCCATGATCGAGAAGCGTCACCTGGATCGCGAGCTGTGGCAGGAGGGCATGGCGGGTCTCGGCAGAACCCCCGAGTGGGATCGATTCGGCGGAAGCGTCATCGGGCACTCGAGCTTCTCCGAGGAGCTTCCGTCCGAGGTTGATAGATTGGCCACACAGGCGGAGCCGACGGACCAGATCCAGTACCTCGGACGCACGTGGCAGACCCTGCGGTATCCGCTCCGGGACCAGGGGCTCGGTCCCGTCGGTTCCTTGATCCTGCTACGCGACATCTCCGACGCGCGAGCCCAGTTCCTCGAGCTGGTGGCGGCGGTCTCGGCGGGGTCGGTGCTCGTGCTGATTCTGCTGTGCGGCTCGCTGTATGTGGTGATGCGGCGTGTCGATCACGGGATCGTCGCGCAACAGCAAGCGCTCCTGGTCAGCCAGGCCGAGCTCCAACGCCATCGCGATCATCTCGAGGAGCTCGTGCGCGAGCGCACACAGCAGCTCGAACAGGCTCAGAGCAGTTTGCTGGAGTCTTCGCGCGTGGCAGGGATGGCCGAGGTGGCGACGGGCGTGCTGCACAACGTGGGGAACATTCTCACTTCTGCAAACACCTCGATCGAAGTCTTGCTGTCGCGCATCCATCGATCGCGCGTCGATGGGGTGGCGAAGGTGTCGCAGCTCCTGCGCGAGCACGAGCACGATCTCGCGCACTTCGTGACGAACGATCCGCGCGGTCAGCGCCTACCCAGCTACGTGCACAAGCTGTCGGAGCAGCTCCTGCGTGAGCAAGATGGCTTGATCTCGGAGATGTCGAGCCTGCGCGGCTTCATCGACACGATCAAGCAGACGATCGCCGTCCAGCAATCCTTTGCGCGGACGTCGGGGGTGAAAGAATCGGTCCGCCCGCAGGATCTGATCGAGGACGTTCTGACCATGACCGGCCACGCCTTCGCCAAGTTCGACATCGTGGTCGAACGTGACTATGAGGAGTTGGGACCGCAGCTCCTCGAGCGAGGCAAGATCCTGCAGATCCTCGCCAACCTGGTCGAGAACGCAGTCCAGGCACTCACCGCGGGCCAGCCGGGTGGGGCAAAGCGGCTGCTCCTCGCGGTCGCACGGGTCGACCGAAAGCTGCACTTTCGTGTGCAGGACGATGGGATCGGAATCGCGGCCGAGGACCTGACTCGCATCTTCCACTATGGATACACGACCCGCGCCAATGGGCATGGCTTCGGTCTCCATCACAGCGCAAACGCGGCCGGCGAGCTCGGAGGCCGCCTCTGGGCTACGAGCTCGGGCTTGGGGCGCGGTGCAACGTTTCATCTCGAGGTTCCCGTGCAGACCGAGAAGTCCCCGGCAGACGACTGATCCGTGCTTCGCTCCGCCTTCTAAGAGAAGCGCTCCCAAGCGGCTTGCCGCGAGACGCCCAGCGCCTCGCCGATCTTCGCCCAGCTGACCTCGCGCTCTCGCAGCGCATCCACGCGCCCCCGCAGATATAGACCTTCGGCCCCGCGAGCAGGCTTGCGACCTGGTGTTCATCCGCCCCGCAGAACGCACACTGAAGAGGCTTCTTCCGTTGAGCCATCTCGAGTCTCCCTTCGAGCAGAACGCTGACTGCGAGTCGAGTGCCTGCTCGGCTCGAGGTGATTGCGCCCTGGTAAGGTCAAGGAGAGTTGTGACACTGAGTGCCGTCGGTTGGGCAGCGGGTCCGATCCCGGTATGATCCGATGTCGCTTCGATCTCGAGATGGAGGACGTTCTAGGCCGTGAATCGTCGGGTTGATTCGATCCGCAAGAGCCTGGGGCTGGGGCGATGGCGCTTTGCACTCGCTGTCCTGCTCGTGTGCCTGACGGGCGGACTGGCGTGGGCGCGAGCGCGTGGGGAGAGGGTCGATAACTTTCGGCTGATCGACCACCGCGGTCGCTCGCACGAGCTCTACTACCACACGGATGCCAAGGCGATCCTGCTCGTGGCCTACGGGAGCGGTTGCCCACGTCTTTCTGAAGCGGTTTCTGCTCTCGCACGCCTGACTCAGGCGGGTGACCCTGGGGTGCGGGTGTTCTGGATCGACTCCGAGTCTGAGCCTGACTCAGCGGGCGGCGCGCGTCGCGAGCGGATTGGCGAGCTGGCGGGCGAGCTGGAGATTTCGGCCCCGATCCTGATCGACGAGACCCAGCTCATCGGCGAGGCGCTCGGCGTGCGCGCGGTCGGCGATGTGTGGATCGTGGATCCGAGTCGCTGGACCTTGGCCTTCCGGGCGAGCTTGATCGGAGATGGCGAGGCCGAGGGCGCGGAGAAGGTGCGGAGTGCGCTGACGGCGCTCCTCGCAGGCCAACCGGCGCCGCCGGCGCGCGTCATCCCCGAGGGGGCGGCTGCCTGCCCGATTGCGCTGCCCACTCGCGCGCGCGGTGGAGCGCAACCGATTTCCTATGCGCAGACGATCGCGCCGATGTTGATCGACAAGTGTGTGAGCTGCCACCGCGAGGGAGGCATCGGCCCGTGGCAGATGCGCAACTATGAGACGGTCTTGGGCTTCTCTCCGATGATTCGCGAGGTGGTCAGGACCCAGCGCATGCCGCCCTGGCATGCGGATCCGCATAGCTTGGCGATGCGCAATGATCGCTCGCTCAGCCGTGAGCAGACCCGAACTCTGGTGCACTGGATCGAGGCGGGGGCTCCGCGGGGAGAGGGCCCCGATCCTCTGGCCGAGCTCTACGACCACCGGAGGGAGCGCATCGAGAACCCGCTAGAGCTTCCGGGAGACAAGTCGCAGCCGCCTGCGGACTGGCCGGAATGGAGGCTCGGCCCGCCCGACCTGGTCGTGGAGATTCCGGCCTTCGAGGTACCCGCTTCCGGCGTCCTCGACTACCGCTACGTGTCGGTCGAGAATCCGCTCGCGCGCGACGTATGGATTCGCGCCGTCGACTTCCTGCCTGGGGATCGCACGGTTCTGCACCACGTCATTGCGTCCACTCGAGTTCGGCCTGAGCAGCGGACTGGGCGTGAGCAGCGAGCGGGCTTCGGGCGCGGGCGTGAGTCGAGCTTGAGCAACTACGTCCCGGGTGCGGAGCCGCTCGTGATTCCCTCCGAGGCGGGAATCCTCGTGAAGCGGGACGCGGAGTTCTACTTCCAGATGCACTACACGACGAGCGGAAAGGCGGCGACCGACACCACGCGTCTGGGGCTCTACTTCCGGAAGGAGCCTCCGGCCTACGAGTACCGCAGCGCGGTGCTGCTGAATCCGTTCCTGAGGATTCCCGCCGGAGCGCGCGACCATGCGGAGAAGGCGAGCTTCAGGTTCAAGAAGGACGCGCTTCTCTACAGCTTGCACCCGCATGCCCACTTCCGCGGAAGCGCGGCGCGCTTCGTGGCATTCTATCCGGACGGAAGCGAGAAGCTGCTGCTCAACGTGCCGCGCTACGACTTCAACTGGCAGTCGACCTATTTCTTGCAGCAGCCCGAAGTTCTCCCGGCTGGAACACGCGTGGAATACATGGGTTGGTTCGACAATTCGAAAGAGAACCGCGCCAACCCGGATCCGAGCCGCGACGTTCGCTGGGGGCAGCAGACCTGGGACGAGATGCTCTATGGTGTGCTCCGCTACCGCGACCTCGACGAGCCGGCGGCCCAGTCACACAAGGGATCGGACGAGTGAGATCTGCGCTCTCTATCCTTACGCTACTCAGCAGTGTCGTGATCGCTCCGACGGCGCTTGCGGTGAGTCCCGGCGACGTCGTCGAGAACTTCGTGCTCTTCGACCACCGAGGCGAGCGCCATGAACTTTACGAGGCCTCTGGGGCGAAGGCGGTGGTGCTCATGGTGCACGGCAATGGGTGTCCCATCGTGCGTCAGGTGTTGCCCGACCTCATGTCCATTCGGGAGCGCTACGGGAATCGGGCCGTCGAGTTCCTGCTGCTCGACTCGAACCTCCAGGACTCTCCGGAGGATGTGGCTTCCGAGGCCGAGGCGTTCGGGATCGCGTTCCCCGTTCTCGTGGACCGAGAGCAGCGGGTCGGTGAATCCCTGGATGTGCAACGGACAGCGGAAGTCTTTCTGATCGATCCCAGTACGTGGACGTTGATCTACCGCGGTCCGGTGGACGATCGGGTGTCGTACGAGCGGCAGCGCCCTGCGGCAGAGCGCGCATACCTGCAAGACGCCCTCGATGCCCTGCTCGCCGGGGCTACGGTGCCGTGGGACGAGGTTCCCGCGGAGGGCTGCTTGGTCCACTTCCCCGAGCGCCAACGGCGGCGCGAGCGCGTCGCGCAGCACCTTCAGCGGGTGAAGGGCTGGCCGATGTCCGAGCTGAAGATTCAGCGCGAGCGCATGGAGGGCGGCGTGATCACGTTTCTGGTCACGCGTGCGGGTCGCTACACCGCAGGCGCTGGGGAGGGCGCGACCTCGGAGTCCGACGCGGATCGGGTGGGCGACGGGGGTCGGGTGGACGTGCGGGTCCGGGTCGAGGCCCAAACGGGCCAGATCTTGTCGATCACGGATGCGTTCGCGCCGTAGAATCGGGCACGCAGGGTTTCATGAGTGGATCCTAATCCTGCGCTCGCTGATGTTTCCGCAGGGTTGCGATACGATGCGCCTGGACAGTGACTGTGTCTGTAGGTACCGGCAGGAGAGTTCATGTCGTCGCCCGAACCCCGCCCGTCGATTCGATCGAACGTCCGCGGCTTCTGTTTGCAGCTTCTTCTATTGCTTTCCTCTCAAGTGATTGCGCTCATCGTTCTCGAGCTCGCCTTGCGGATGCTTTGGTCCGGGTTCTATCTGAAGGGTGAGCCCTACGCCATACCACACGCGACCCGAGGATGGGCAAATCTGGCGCAACGAGAGGTGATCTATGGTGAGGCAGAGTTCAAGTTCCACGCTCACCACAACTCCATTGGATTCCGTGGCCCGGAGTTCCAGCCCAAGTCCGGAGAGCGTACGCGGATTCTCATGCTCGGGGATTCGTTCACCTACGGGATCGGAGTCGAGGATGACGAGACCTTCAGTAGTCGCCTGATGCAGCTTGCTCCGTCTCTCGAGGTACTGAACGGGGGTGTGAACGGCTACGGCACGGGACAAGAGCTCATCGTGCTCGAGGAGCTGGGCGAAAGGCTACGCCCGGATCT
This sequence comes from Pseudomonadota bacterium, assembly GCA_003247575.1. GTDB lineage: Bacteria > Myxococcota_A > UBA9160 > SZUA-336 > SZUA-336 > SZUA-336. Next base: position 44,589 of record QJZC01000065.1, on the reverse strand, counting down.
GGTGATGGTCGGGTTCTTCTGGAACGACGTTGCCAACAACGTCGAGCGGGATGTGCATCGATTCGAGCTCGTAGATGGCGAGTTGGTCTACCCGGAACCCCAGACGATCTCTGCGGAGACGCTCGAGCTCGCGATGAAGCCGCGGCGGCGTGAGTGGCTGCGCTACAGCTACCTGTATCGATTCGTGAGCGATCGTCTCAAGATCGTGAACTTCTGGGCGAAGATGGCCCTCGGGATTCCACACGAGGATGGAGATCGACTGCCCGCATCCGCGAGGGAGCAGGCATGGAACGTCCAAGAGGCCCTGCTGGTGCGCATGAAGCAGCGAGCGGAAGCGCTTGGCTCCAGGCTGGCCCTCCTCGTCATTCCTGAGCAGGTGCAGGTCCAGCCCGATGCCCATGTGCTCGGACTCGTTGCAGACGACTACGAGATCCAGGAGCGCATCAAGGAGATCGGACGCCGCCATGAGATCCCCGTGATCGACTTGTTGCCGAGGTTGCGTGACACGTACGCCGCGAACCACCGACCGCTCTACTATCGCAGTGATCGGCATATGACTTCCCAGGCTCACGCGATTGCGGCGGAGGAGATCCTGAAGGCACTCGAGCGGTACCAACTCCTGCCCAACGCCGAATCGCGAGTCAGTGCGGACCTTGGGCTCGGACGATCCCCTGGGGCTGCCCGAGCCGTTGCGAGTCCTAGGGTTCGAGACCTCGGTGGGGCGAGCTTCGGTGGCTCGCGCGCCAGAGACTAGACCCCGGCTACGTCTCGATAGAGTGCGCGGAGTCGTTGACTCGATGCCGTCCATGACATGAGCTCTGCACGATCGAAGCCGCGAGCGCGAAGATCCTTCGCGAGGGCCGTGTCCGAGCAGACTCGCTCGATCGCGTAGCGCAGGTTCTCGGAATCGTGAGCATCCACCATGAGGGCGGCATCAGCGGCGACTTCAGGTAGGGAGGCCGCATCCGAACATACCACGGGAGTCCCGCAGGCCATGGCTTCTAGAACGGTGAGTCCAAAGCCCTCGTACAGGCTGGGCACCACATACACGCAGGCTGCCGACAGCAATGCGGTCAGGAAGAAGCTGGATAGGTCTTCGAGGAGTTCGACCCGCTGCTCCATGTGAAACCGCTGTATGGCCGCTCGTACCTCGGCGGCCCCGTCGCTCGGCCGACCCACGATGACGAGCTTCAGATCCTTGAGCTGTGAAACGGCCTCCACCAGGCGGACGAAGTTCTTCCGTGGGGTTTGTAGTCCGATGGCCAGCACATAGTCGCCGAAGCGCGTCCGTGTCTTCGCGCACGCACTCGGAGCAGCCGGACTGAAGAGCTCCATGTCCACGCCCAAAGGCACGGCATGCACGCGCTGGGAGTCGAGCCCGTACTCTTGTCGAACCTCGTTCGCGGTGAACTCGCTATACGTGACGACATGATCGGCTCGTTCGATCACAGTACGGATCCGTGAGCTCCTACGTGCGCTCCAGCCCGGACGTACCCAGTCGGGATTCCGGACGGCATTCAGATCGTGAACGGTGACGATCTTCGGGATGCGCGGGGTACGGGGCAGGAAGATCCCCATCGAGTGAAGCAGCTTTGCCTTTCGAAGAATCACACCGTTCAGGGGATCTTGAATCACGTAGTGGACGGCATTGCGCATCGCCGAGCGGAGAACCTTGCCCTTGCGCCAGCGAGAGAAGCGAGCGCAGAGGGCATAGGTTGTATCTGGGTCCGAGCGCAAGAGAACGTGAACCAGGCTTTGAATCGCGCCGGGGACACCGCCGTGTTCGCCGCCTGCACCCGAGCTGACTTCGAGCGCAATCATCCGTGGCTCCTCCAGCGTCTTCTGCCAGGTTCATCGAGAACCTACGGGAAGCTGGCGGGGTACGTTACTCAGAGGGGGTGAAGAAAGTGATGAGCGGACAATGAAAATCTATTCATGCGCAGCCTCGCCGAAGGCAACGAGTTCGCGCAGAACGTACGAGGAGCGATGCAACCGCATTCTACGCGAGCGGCAGCACACCTGTACATGGCTAGGTGAAGTTCACCACAGTGCGCAGATGGGTTGACTCAGAGGTCGCCTAGAAGAGCGTATAGACGAAGGGTGCAGCCGCCTGGCCGCCCACGATCGCGATCAGGCCGATCAGGACGAATACTGCGAGGATTGGAGCGAGCCACCACTTCTTGTTCTGTGACAAGAACGCTCTGAACTCGGACATCAGGCCCGGTCGGGACGATCCCGACGCCTCGCGAATGAAGTCGGTCGAACGGTCATTTCGATGAGTCATGCGAGAAGCTGGCGCCTCCGAGGTAGGCCGCGCGTGGTACGCACGAGCGCGTGACTAGAACTGACGAAAGTATCTCTCTGAATCCGGGCGAGGTCCAGCTTCGGACCAATACGAGCTCGAAGTGTCGGGTGAGCGAAGTCGAAGCTCGTCACGGCCGAGCGCACGGAATAACAAGGCGACCGGAGTGATCATTCCGAAGAACACGATCCCGAGGGCGACATGGGAAACGACGAACCCGATCGGGAACGCGATCACGCTCAGTCCGACATACGTGAGCCTGTTTGCGGCCGGATGAACGAGCGAGAGGACTCCGGAGGCGACCCCGAGCACGGCGAGGGCGCTAGCGAGTGGGATGCGCAGGGTGCCGAGTCCGATGCTGAATGCGAAGCTCTCGGTGTACGCCGCCAGCGCCAGCACCCCGAATCCACCGACGGCGATGAATCCGAACTTGCGCAAGGTGTCCTCGTCTGGCCGAAAATCGATCTCGAGCAAGTTGGCCCCCTAGTCCAGTGCAAACTCGGCCAGGTACCGGTCGCGATCGGAACGGTTGGCTTGCGCCTGCTCTTCCTTGAGAAGAATACAATCCTCGACGATCAGTGCATCCATGTCGGTCGCCATGAAGCAGCGGAACGCGTCCTCGGGAGTGCACACGATCGGCTCGCCCCGAACGTTGAAGCTCGTATTGATCAGCAGGGGGCATCCGGTTTCTCGCTCGAAAGCGCGAAGAATCCCATGAAGCCGCGGATTTCGCGTGGAATCCACGGTCTGAACGCGCGCAGATCCATCGACGTGTGTCACTGCAGGGATTCGCGAGCGAGGGTCCGAGAGCTTGGCCAGGCCCGCAGCGGAGCTGTTGCCCGGGATTCGCTGCTTCGCGTCGACGGGAGCCACGAACAGCATATACGGGCTCTCATGCTCCGGGCCCAGCTCGAAGTACTCGCTGGCGCGCTCGCTCAGAATCGCCGGTGCGAAGGGCCGAAACGACTCGCGGAACTTGATCTTGCGGTTCATCGTCGATTGCATGGACGGTGAGCGCGGATCACCGAGGATGGAGCGGGCTCCGAGGGCGCGCGGACCGAACTCCATTCGGCCGGCAAAGTGGCCCACGACGCGCTCGTCGGCCAGGAGCTTCGCGATCCGAGCGTAGAGCTGGTCGGCCTCCTCGATCACCAGGTAGCGCGCTCCGACGCGGTCCAAGCGGCTTCGAACCTCGTTCGAAGAGAAGTGGGGGCCGAGAAGCGAGCCACGCTGTGAGTCTTCGGGAAGCGCCGCACGTGGATTGTCGAGGAGCTGATACCAGCAGAAGAGCGCGGTGCCGAGCGCACCGCCTGCATCGCCGGAGGCGGGCTGCACCCACACCCGGTCGAACGGACCCTCGCGCAGGATTCGGCCGTTGCCGACGCAGTTGAGGGCGACGCCCCCCGCGAGCGCTAGATGGCGGCAGCCCGTGATCTCGTGGGCATGGCGGGCGATCCGAAGCATGATTTCCTCGGTTACGGCCTGAATCGACGCGGCGATGTCCATCTCGCGCTGCGTGATGTCTGACTCGGCGCGGCGGGGTGGCCCCCCGAATAGCCGATCGAGCTTGCGGGAGCTCATGACGTCTCGGCTGCAGTAGCCGAAATAGGACATGTTCATGCGAAACGACCCATCGTCCTTCAGATCCAACAGCTCTTGCAGGATGAGATCGCGATAGACCGGCGTTCCATACGGCGCCAGGCCCATGAGCTTGTACTCGCCGCTGTTCACGCGAAAACCGGTGAAGTAGGTAAAGGTGGAATAGAGCAGGCCCAAGGAATGCGGAAAGCGGAGCTCCTTGAGCATGCGCAGCTGGTTTCCCTGGCCGTGGGCGATGCTTCCCGTCGCCCACTCGCCGACGCCATCGAGAGTGAGCACCGCCGCCTCATCGAATGGAGATGGGTAGAACGCGCTCGCGGCGTGAGATTCGTGGTGTTCGGTGAACACGAAGCGGTTTTTGTACTTCTTCTCGAGCCCACGGTGCAGCTCGCGAGGGATGAAGAGCTTCTCGGTCAGCCAGCTGCGAAGCCCCATCAGGAACATCTTGAATCCGGCGGGTGCGACGGCGAGGTACGTCTCGAGCATGCGATCGAACTTGAGCAGAGGCTTGTCGTAGAAGGCAACCAGGTCGAGGTCTTCGACGCGTAATTGGGCTTCTTCGAGACAGTAGGCGATCGCCCGGGCCGGAAAGGCGGCGTCGTGTTTCTTGCGCGTGAAGCGCTCTTCCTGAGCTGCGGCCACGATCTCGCCATCGCAGACCAGGGCAGCCGCGCTGTCGTGGTAGTAAGCGGATATGCCCAGGATCTTCACTCTTCCAACCCTATGGTCCGAGCTCGCGCGAGACGGAGGCGCTCAGGCGAAGCCGCGTCGACTAGAGGCGGATTCCCGCCGGCGCCGGCTGGGCCCCGACCAGCGCGCCACAGCTCCAGAGATCCCTCGCCGCCATTCATCGATGGATGCCACCTCATGTTCCAAGCCGCATGACTATAACCCGAATCCAGGCCGTAGGCGTATCTGACCGGGTCTGGGCCCCTACGGTGCGGCCGAGGCTCGAGGCCGCGGTGGCTCGAAATCGGGCTCTGCTGTCCGTACGGCGGAATCGCGAGCGCCCCGAGTCAAGAATTCCTCGTACCGGGCGTCCTCGGCCGGCGAAGGCCCACGCACTCCGAGACGCAGAATCCAAGCAACTACGGTCTAGGCCCTAGAGAGGGGAGCGGCATCGGGTCGAGTCGCGAACAACATCCCGTGATTCTCTTTGCGCCGATGGGGGTAGAGCTCGACCTGGAACTCTCGAGCCGCTAGATAGGCGACGAGCTCGGGAATCCGGGTTCGTGGATCGCTTCGACCCACATCGTGATACTCGGCGTGGATGCAGCGCACCTTGTTCAAGATCTCGCCCGGGGCGTCGTACAGGATCTCGTACTCTGCCCCCTCGACGTCCAGCTTGAGTAGGTCGCAGCGCTCTACGGCGTGAGCCTCGATGAGGTCTGCCAGCGAGACCGCGGACACCTCGTCGTATGCGTCCGACATATGCCCGCCGTTCTCGGGAAAGGCCGAGTACACGCCAGAGAGGGCCGCCTCTCTGGGGTGGTAGATGCGGCGGGTCCCCGCAGAGCCGGCGACTGCCCGGCGAACGGCTTCGACATTCTCGTAGCCCGCGGTATTCCTGGTGAGTTGGGCGAAGTTCTGGGGAATGGGTTCGTAGGAGATGACACGCTTCGCGAGCGTCGCGGCCCGAGCGGCGAAGAGACCCACGTTGCCGCCCAGATCGATGACGACATCCAAGGCACCGGGAGAGAACCGCCTCAATCGGTACTCATCGCACAGGAAGATTCGGTGGAACATGTGAAAGTCGGCACGCTCGGCGCGGAGCTCGAGGGTCCCGCCATTCTGCAGGACGACGAGATGATCGCGGTCCTGTCGCTTTCGACTCCTGAGCGTGTCGAACGGATTGCGGGTCAGGCGATGCAGTCGGAGGTAGTCACGAACATCACGCGGTCGCATCTCGATGATTGCCTTCTCGCTCTGGCGAAGCGTCTCTCACCTTGCTTGCGGGCTCACGGATCCCGGAGACCTCGAGAAGTGAAAATGCCAGCCGAGTCCGTCGGACGCGATGAGGAAATGATTAGAAGAGGCTCATGGGGCAGAATCTGTCGCGAGAATGGGTGCGGTCCGACTGGACCCGAGCAGTCTTACGAATCAGATGTAGTCGTCGGCTCGAAAGCCCTCCGCCACTCGCTCTGCGACGAAGCGATACAGCCAGTAGGCACTCAGATAGTCGAGGCCGGTAAACTCTGTACTCGGCGATGTGACTCCGGTGACGCGGTAGGGGTTCGCCTTCCATTCGAAGCTCTCGGGTGGACGCAACTCGATCGGCACCAGGGAGCGCGCGCGAATGCGGCCCTTGCGTCCAGGGAGCCAGCGCCTGGGAATCTGATCGAGTTCGGGGCTCGGGCGCACACGTCGCTTCTCGGTCGGGAAGCAGACCAGGAACTCGCGGACCTGCTCGAGCGTTTCGCGCGAGCAGGCCTGTAAGATGGCGCACTCGACGAGCTGGAAGTACGGATTTCGATCGGGCTCGACACGCGCATGTGCCTTGCGGACTCCGCGAAGCAGATCCTCGAGGGCCGGATCCTGACGCCGTCGCGCAAGGGGGACCAACGCGCGGTAGAGATTCCACGCCATGAGATCGTTCGAGAAGTTCGTGATTCCGAAGACACGAAGATTGGTCCGAGTCGAAGATGCGACTACCCGCTCGCGATCTCGGAGCTCACTCAGTTGAGCCTTCCAGCGAGAGCCGGAGGTCGGAGAGAGGTCGGAGTCGAGCGCCGACGCCAGCGCATAGACTCCGTATCCGGTCAGCTTTGCGATCGAGTTGAATCCATATCCCGCGCCCGAAGACAGGTCTCCGTAGCGTGTGCGTCGTCCATCGGGGTCGATCAGCTGCATGTTCGTCTGCGAGAGAAGCTCTGCGGTCGAGGTGATGAGGTCTCGGGTCTCGTCAGGGAACAGCTCATGGCAGGCCGCGACAGCGGGTAGCAGGCCGTTGGCGTACTGGTCCTGCGATGCGTCGCCGCGCCATACCCACTCTTGGTGCGGCGGTGCGCCCTCGAACCAACGATGTTCCGGGTCTCGAGCTTCCATCGGAGGCGCCGGAGCTCGCTGGATCCCACGAGCGAGCAGCCCTGGCCGACCCGTCACCTCCATGAGGAAGCGGAGGCCGTCGAGAGCACGGCCAGCATCGGCCAAGGCGCGCGTGCGATCTCGCCCAGTCTCGACACGTGCCCTCAGGCACGAAGTCGCGGCAAATAGTCCCGTATACGTGGGGGTGTCCGCAAACGCGGGCACCGTTCCTGCCCGCAGCTGATCCGCGATCCCGTCCAAGTCCACGACGTACAGGAACAGACCCTCGCGCGTCAGGTGGCGCGCCTGAATCGCGGCCTCGAACTGGCGTGCCTTCTCGAGCAGGAGGGACTCTGAGGCCGCACGCGTCAGCTCGGAGCGACCCTCTGCTGTGAATGGTGAGGGGCTCGGCGAAGCTGTGCAGGCCGTCATCCAGGTCGATCCGAGTCCCAGGGATAGGACGGCGGTGAGAGCGACGACGCGCACGCGGTGCGGTTTTGTGACGGACATCGGCGATCGCCTCCCGAGGGCCTCTCGATTGTAGGCCGCACTCCAGTCCAGTCGCAGACTAATCCGGTGGAAGGGCAGGACCCTTTACGATTCTCCACCATGCGACCGCGTGTGCCGCGTCGTGGAGCGCTTGCCAGCGGGCCGAGGCTTCGCCCTCTTCTTGCTTGGCGAGTGTGGGGGTACCTGGCAGCGGCTCGATGCTGGGTCTGTAGCGCAGATCCAGGATGTGGCTGGCTCCCATCACGGTGTGCTGGCCGATGGCGAGAGGGTGTCCCTGGGGATCGAGCAGGCTCGATCCGAGCGAGTGGTAAGCAAACCTCGCCGGCGCCGAGAGCTCGATCAGGGTCGGTCCGATGTCCATGTGACTGCCCCGGGTGTCAGGTGGAGTGCGCGCATTGGCCAACACTTCGGGGCCGAAGAGAATGAGGGGGACCGTGCGCGAAGTCAGCAGATTCTGGGAGAGGCCGCCCCCGATCCTCGAAGGATGATCCCCGGTCACGGCAAAGAGTGCTGCGGGCAAGCGCGCGTGGGCGGCTCGGACGAATGCCGTGATGCACTGATCTGCGTACCAATAGTGGCCCATGAACCCGAGGTCTCGAGTGGGGGCAGCGCCAAGGTCTTCCGGCGGAGGAGGTACGAATCCCTTCGACTGTGTATCCACGTCGTAGGGCGGATGTAGACTCGTCGTCATGATGAGATTGAAGCTCGGGAGATCGTCGTCGAGCCGAGACAGAATGAAATCGAAGAGGAACTCGTCATCGACTCCCCACTCGTTCGATCGCACCCAGCTGCCCATGGCCGACCCGCCGTAGATTTCGTCAAAGCCCTGATTGCGCGCGAAATCTCCGATCCTTTGCCAGCTCAGATAGCCGCCATAGAAGAATCTCGTTCGGTAGCCCAATGTGCTGAACGTTGCCGCAAGGCTGCTCGGGTACGGTGACCGGGAGCGTTCCTGGTAGTTGGTATGGACCTCCGCCTCTGCCAGTCCGGTCATGAGCACGGAGAGTGACTCGATCGTTCCATAGGAAGAGGGAAGGAACCAGGGAAGCTCGATCCCCTCGCTTGCCAGCTTTCGCAGGCCACGTGCAAGGCCAAGGGGCGCGTATACCTGGAACATGGGCCACGCACTGAGTCCCTCGCCGACGATCAAGAAGATGTGCCGCGGCGGTCGAGTGGTCCCCGGGGCGAAGCGGAGGAGATACCCGTCGAGATCGTCGGGTCCCTCGCTGGCGCCCAGGAATCGGGTTGCGGCTCCCCGGATGTCGCGATCCGCCAGAAATCGACTCAGCCCCGAAGCACTGCGCATCTCGAGCTCTTGCGAGATTGCGTAGCGTAGCGAGGTCAGAGGGTTGAGGACGGCCTTGTCCAGAAAGACGTCGCCCGTGACGGCGGCATCCTTCAGCTGGGCGGGCCGACGGCCGAGCGATCCGCGCACTGCGCCGATCGAAGCGATCAGCAGCAATGCGACGATCAGACTCCGTGAAATGCCACCCCGGCTCTTCTGTGCGAGGCACTCCGATAGAGGAGTGCGAGCGCTGACGAGCCGAAGCGTGAGCCGACTCGAGATCCATGTCGCAGCGAGGACCACAGCGAGGCTCTTCACGGGCTGGTAGCTCTTCCAGACCGTCATGCCGATCGCACGTGTGTCGTCCAGCACGAGACCGAAGATTCTGGGGCCGAAAGGCTCTCCGTACTCTCGGAAGTACCCAACGAAGACGGCGCTCGCCAAGGAGACGAGCGTCATGGCTGCCCATACGGACAGGTATCGGAATCGCTCCGCGATCGAGGGTCGTCGTGTGAGCGTTGCATAGACCGCCAGGAGCATCGAGGGGAGCACCAGGTAGCTCGCGACCATCATGTCGTAGCGCAGCCCGTTCAGGCTGGCACCGAGTGCGGCGATCATTGGCGTCGTGGAAGCGATCTGCGCGCGAAACGAGAGAATGAAGCAGAGCCGGAAGCCGGACAGCGCGCCAACCAGAACCAGCCAGAGCCGAACGTCGCGCTCCAGATGTTCGAGCCACTGGGACCAGCGCCTGTCCGAAGCGAATGCGCTCCGTGTTCCATCGCCCGAGCTCGCACTGGAGTCTTCTGCCGCGGTCTCGAGGCCGCTCAGGAATCGCTTCGTCAGCTGACCCACGGAATCTCACCCGGGGTCGCGCGCGGGCGGGTGGGAATGACTTCGAGGAGCACCAGGCCCATCGGGTTCGGCAAGTCTGAATCCGATAGCAGCACCTCAAACCTCCCAGGCCAGCGCTCGCTCAGGTCGGCGAGCGCGACCTGACTGGCGACGATCAGCGGCCGCCCTCCGTCCGGGGCCCACTGCCGGTACGCTTCGAGCTCGGCGACTGTCAGAGCTGGATCATTGTAACGAAGCAGAACGAACAGGGAGTCTTCGGTTCCCTCGAGGACGCGCAGGCGATCGCGTCCCTGCGTCCGGAGCCGCACCTGTCGAGCGAACTCTTCCGGAACCAGCGAAGCTGCCGCCTTCGCTTCGTGAACTCCGCTCAGCGACGCGGCCGTGGTGAGCACGAGGAAGAGGGAGGCAGCAAAGACCTGCTGAGAGGAGCGCGCCCAGCTTCCGAGCGTGCGGAATCCTAGCGGTGTCCACGGCAACGACGGCAAGAGGTGGAAGTGTGCGAGGGCAAGGCCCGCGAGCCATGCGATCGAAGTCGTGACGACGAGGCGCAGCTCCTGCGCTCGACCGCCCGAGACGATCAGCAGCGCGACCGTGGACCCGAGAATGCTCATTGGAACGGTCAGCTGCCGCGCAAGCGAGGTCTGCGTAGATCCGAGTGCCCAGATGGAGCCCGCGATCGCAAGAATCGTCCAGGGCCAGAGTGACGCGAACAGCCAGGCGAGTGTCGGCACGATTTCGGTCATGGTCGAGAGTCCGGAGCTCGTTGGGAGCTTGCTACTTAGTAGCGCGGGAAGGAGCGTTTCGGTTGTGTACGCGCTTCCCCCGACGATATAGGACATCAGGATCCAGGAACAGGGTAGAAGCAGCAGCCATGACCATCCGGATCGGAGGATGCGAGTGAGGGCCGCGCGCTGCTCCCTTCGTACGCCGAGCGGAAGAAGCGAGGCGAGGACCGCCACCGGCCCCATCACGCTACCAGAGAGAAGGGACAAGCTGATGCCGGCCCAGAACAGGAGGGCCCCGCGACGCGTTCGAAGCTGCGTCGCGCGCATCAGCGCGAACCAAGATGCCAGGATGAAGGCCGTGGCGAACGCGTCGGGCCGGAGCAGCGTCGAAAGTTCGAGTGTCGCGACGGAACACGCGAAGATCCAAGCGGAGATCAGGGCCACCGAGGATCCCCAGGATTCCAGAGCAAACTGGTAGATGAGCAGCACCAAGAGAATGGATGCGATCATCGAAGGTGCCAGAACGGCGACTTCCAAGCGGACATCGACCAGCGATGCCGCTGCCGCCGCGATGTACGCATACAGTGGTGGACTGGCGATCGGCAAGGTCGATCGAAGCTGTGGCAGAATCCAGTTTCCGTTCTCAACGATGTCCAGTACGTACAGAGCCTGCTTCGAATGATCAGGTAGATCGATGTAGGTCGAGAACGCCAGTCGCAAGCTCAGCGCCAGTAGCAGCGGAAGAACTGCGAGCAGCCGGATCGCGAGTCGTTCGGATCTTGCGTTCATCGCGGATGCTGCTCCGTGGGGCGCAGCGCGAGTTGCGAGCGCGGATCGGGCTTCGTGCGGGAGGTCCAGGTCGACATCGCTCCGAGAACCGCCGGCTTTACGTGTCCATCGAACAGGTGGCGAAGGATCGTCTCAAGTTCCACGGTGTTGCGTCGCGGCACGAAGTGATGCTCGAAGGAGTACGCAGACCCATCCCAGCGAAGGATCAGATAGGAGACGACGGTCTGGTCCTGACCGTGGCCGCGATCGCCAGACGCAGGGACCGTAAGAAACCGGACACCCGAGCGATCGTGCATTCCCCAGTGATGCGCATGGCCCGTGACTACCGCCGCGACGCGCGGATGTTCGAGGAGAGCGACGAGGACGTCACTCGAACGCGGGTTGTAATACTCGGCGGAGGGGAGCGGAGAATGGTGGCGCACGATGACGACGTGCTCGTCCTCACGCTCTGCGGTCGCGAGGGCGTTGCGAACTTGCTCCAGGCTGTCGGACTCGTCCTCCTGCGTGGAATCCAGTCCTATGAACCGGGTGCTCCCGATAGTGAACTCGAACGACGGGCTTCCGAAGGCGGTAACGAAGTTCTGACGGGCTTGATCATTCACGGAGTCGTGGTTTCCAGGCACGGCGAATAGCGGGGCCTCTGGTCGAGCCTGCCGAAGTTGGTCGAGCAGGAGCGGCAAATGCGCGCCTCCACCGCCACGTGCGAGGTCTCCGGCGATCACGATCGCGTCCACGCCTTGCGCGTCCGCCTCACGCATCAGGGTCGGCACGTAGAGAAATCCGTCCTGGATGTCGGCGAGAATCTGAACGGACCAGGCCTGGTCGGACGCTCGCTCGATCCGATCGATGTTCGCGTTTCCCGATGAAGGCAGAGAACGGTACGGGTCCCGGAGATCTTGCGGTAGTTGGACCCAGAGGGCGCCGGCAAGGCCGGTGGCCAAACCCGTGCTACCTATGAGCTTGGCACACATCAAGAGCGGCCTCCTCTCGCGCTCGGGAACAGTTTCAGTCCCGGCTGAACCAGAGAAATGGTGTGAACCATCCGCTGGAATCCTCATGACTCGCGCTGTCGGCGATGCGCGGAAGGGGATTGGGAACGTCGGAGATCACGCCGCTCGAGACGAGTTGTGCGGCCAGCGTGGGCATGCTGCGATCGAGAAATTCGACGAGGCCCGAGTCGTCTGGAGAACGTCGCGAGAACCGTTCGAGTTCTCGGCGCGCTTCGGAGCTCGATGCGCGCTCCACGAGGAGCTTGTAGGTGGCCAGTACACTTCCGCTTCGGCGATCCCCCGCGCGACAGTGGACGAGCACCGGCTCTCCGGAACGTGCTGCGCTGGTGAGCGCAGCGACCGCCTGGGCAAACACGTCGATGGATCCGCGCCCGCTCCCCTCGAGTGGGAATCGCTGATGTTCGATCGCGAGTCGTTGGATGGCCTGTTGCTCTGCGATCTGATCTGGATCTCGAGAGGTGTCGTTGAATGTCAGATCGATGACTCTCTGGATGCGGAGTGCCCGCAGAGTCTCTTCGATCAGGTTCGCGGAGATCTGGCCGCTTCGAAAGATCTGGACATTCCGCAATTCGCCGTGCGTACCAGCGGCAGGCGCAACACGCGCAAGATGCTTGGGAAAGCAGTGGTCCTTCAGATTGATCGGGGATGAGTTCCAGGCCCAAGCGAGGAATGCGATCATGCAGACCGCGCCGAGCCACGCGCGACCGCCTCTCGATGTCGGTGTCATTTGACTAACTATCGCGAGTCATTGCATAGAGGGAGCTTATACGCGCATTAGGAACCTCTCATTGCGGCTCGGGAAGGTCCGCCTGGATGCAGGTGTCCCGTGCGGGCGCTTGCAGGCTGGAAGCGCTCCCACGGGGTGGTGTCCAGGTCGATCCTGTCTCCGGCACCGCAGCCGGTGATCGTCCGGCACCACAGCCGGTGATCGATCCGCACTACGCGCTCTGCCACTGAGGCCGATCGACTTGCGGGGGCTGAGGTATCTTGACTGCGTAGTCGGAAGGCCGCGGTCTCCGGCTTCGTGCACCAAGCCTGCAACCTGGGGTTTACGTCGCCGGGAGTACGGGGTCTCGGCTAGCGCGCGCAATCGAGTTCGGGTATGCGGGACGCAGAGGAGTTCCGATCATTCCCGTGCTCGAGAGCGGAAGCACTGGCCCGTTTCGCATGTCCGACCGGCAGGCGCTCTTTCTGCCTAGGAGGCTCGATCGTGCTCGAGCGCGCTTGCTCGAAGCGCTCGAGAGTGGTTACGGACTGTCCTCCCCGCAGCCACGCGCGTCCGTCACCGACGCCGCTCGAGCTCCTCGATGAACCGCTCGTCGTCGAGGATCCGTAGGGGAACGTTGTCGCTATCCGAAGTGATCACGCGCGAGGCATCGACGCGCACGCCGGCACCACCGTAGGCCCCGGCGACACAGAAGGTACTCGGTTGGACGTAGAGCCCGTGCACATTCGCCAGTGGAAAGAGCTCCTGGTAGATCTGCTCACGATCCCCGAAAGCGCCACTGGTCTCTTCGAGCAACACTTGGTTGCGATCGAACAGCCGCACGTTTCCCCCACAGCGCCCGACGATCGGCTTCGAGACGTACCCCTTGCTGCGTAAGGCTTCTGTCAGTTCGAACGACGTGTCGAGCAGGTAGGGATGATTGGGAAACAGGGACCAGAGAATCGGCGCGATCGCCTTGTTGCTGGGTACCAGAGTCCAGAGCGGCTCGAACACCATGACTTCGCTCCGCAGCAGCACATCTGCGAGCCGCAGCGGGCCTGCATGCCGCTCACCGGGGCGATAGCTCTCGAGCTTCGCGGGATCATCCGCACAGTCCGCTCGGATCTGGTCGAGGGCCGTCTCCCACGCCCAGCTCTTCCACACCCACCGCACGCGATTTCCTTCGGCGTCCACGATGCCCCCATCCGGCGCCCAAGTGAGACCCTGCACGCCACACAGGATACGACTCTGGATGCCTGCCCGCTCCATGGCCTCTTGCATGAAGAGCGCGTGATAGACCTCCTCGGGGTCATCGTCGCGTAGAATGTGAACGATCCCGTCTACACCGCTTCGCCGCCAGGCGTCGCGCAGGCGATCATGCAGGTGCTCTCCGGCATCGCGCCCGAGGTCGCAGTCGTAGTGGCGAGCCCATTTCCCTTGAATCTTGCCACATTCCATGTAGCAGGCGGCGGAGTCGCAGTTGTACTCGTAGACCTTGAGTCCCTGGCGCGTCAGGGCGAAGTCGAAGCGCCCGGTGATCATCTGATTGTGACGGTTGTCCCACGACTGATGGATCTTGGGCCAGAGCACGCGCGGAAGGTTGAAGCGTTCGAGCAGGGCATCGTCGCGCAGCACGTAGTCCGTAGCGTGCATGAACAGTGCATGCAGCTGCGTGGTCGCGCGCTCGAGTTCTTCCTCGGCACGCTCCGAGATCGAGAAGTAGAGGTACCGACTTTCGGGCTTGTCCGAGAGGAAGCTTCCTTCCATGAAGCTCACGAAGGCCGCCTCGTCTGGATTCGCGACGTTCAGCCAGGTTCGCTCCTCGCGGTCTTCCGGCGGGACCTCGTCCGGGAGGAGCTCGAACAGCTCGGGAGCAGGAGACTCGATGACCACGGAATCGGTCGAGTCCTCGGTTTGGATCACCCATCCGAGAATCGTCGCGTCCGCGAACGAACTCTCGACCCAGAACTCGCCGGTTGGAGAACGCGTCGCGCGGATCTCGCGCGAGTAGGTGCGACCTTCGGGCCAAGGCTGGTGATCCAGATTCTGTTCCGCGAAACGAACGCAGGTCTCCGTCACCTCGACCACGATGCCGACATGACCCGTACGTGCGAACTCACCGCTTGCGTCCCAGACGATCATGCACCCAGGCTCGGGAGGACGACGCGAGCCGTTGCGAAACGAGAACAGCGGCAGCCTGCGTTGGCGCGCGACGTCACGCACCGAGGTCAGATCGAAGATCTCGTACGCCATCCCCACGTCGTCGAAGATCAGCCCCTGGTTCAGGTACATCCAACGACGCGCGAACTCGACACACTGCCACTTCTGTCCGAGATAGATGCCATCCAGATAGCTGCGATAAGAGTGCCGATCGGGCAGGTCGGCATCGTCGGCGGACTCGTAGTGGCTGGAGTAGACGGGCACACCTCCCGAGGCGAGGCCCAACAGGGTGCCGAACTTCTCTGGGGGAGGGCGCTCAGCGCTCATCGAGTGGCCTCCGGAGGGTCGTCGGTGAGATACCCGGGGGCAGCAGATCCTGCACGATGCGATCCCGCAGTGGGCAGATGTACGGGGCGAGCAGAGCCGAGCGGCGTTTCCATCCCAGTCCGCGCGTGCGCGCAGCGAGCTGATCGCGCAGCAGCCGAAGCTGCTCCTCGAAGGTCGTGGCTATCATCTTCGGAATGTGGGCCAAGGCGCCTTCGAAGCGGATGTCGCTGTCCGAGACGCGGATCCAGCCAGCGACGAGATCGCCGGTGGCTGCAGCGTGCGTGCCTGCGCGTTCGAGGATGAAGAGTCTCTTCCGGCGCAGCAGATCGCGAACCTCGAATCCCTCGTCGAGACGGACCTGGAGGATTTCGAAGGCCGAGAACCATCCGGCGGCGAGTCCATGGACCACTTCGCGTTCGTCCGCGGGCAGCTCTGCGACGCGTTCGACGAGCTGGTCGAGCGCGGTTCTGCCCTTGGCGTCTAGGGCTGCATAGCAGCTGAACGCGGCCGAGAGGATGCGGTCGGAATCCGGAAACAAGGGCTCTAGAGGGGCGCGCAGCTCGCGGCGAATCCCCGCTGGATCGGGACCGTCGAGTCCTCGGCGTCGTGCCTGCTCGAACAGGCGCGTGTGAACCCGTTCGGAAGCGCTCTGGGTCTTGGGCTCGCGCGCAGCTTGGGCGCCGGACGCCTCGGAATGGGGGAGCGTCTCGGGGCGATCGGGCACCCCAGTCAGGCATACGGCTCCGCTCTCGGCGCGGACGCCGGCATAGGCGTCGAGGATGTAGTCGAGCCAGAAGCTCGCCTTCGGTGGACGTTTGAAGTGTCGGGTCACGCGCTCGACGCGCCCCTTCGACTCGGGCGCCACCCGCTCGAAGTACGCACGCCAATCGGCCTCCGCCGACGTGTCCTCCAGGTGATACGGAGTGGTCCACACGACCCAGTCCGGTGGACCCTGGATCAGCGGCGGGAGCAGCCGGGTCAGCCAGAGCGGTCCCGTTGGATCCATACCCTGCGGTAGAGCGGCGTCGACGCCCATGCCGGTTGCAAGGCTCTCGAGGCGCACGCGCGCCTCGCCGAGCTTCGTCACGCGGTAGATCCCCAGGCTCGAGTCGGCGGCGATGCGCAGCACATTGGCCAGTGGAGTCGGCAGCCCGAGCGGTGCGGCCAGGTCGGCGAGCATCGAGAACAAGGTCTCGCGGCGTGGTCCCACGCCGAGGTCGAGCGTGTACCAACAGACGAAGACCGAGTCGTAGATCGGACTCATCGGGGGTCCACCGGGCATGTAGAGCTCGTGCGCTGCTTCGATGCGTTCGGCGAGTTTGGCGAGGGCGCGCGATCTCAGCATCGAGTTGCCCAGATTCGTGAGGGTGAGCAGGTGCTCCATCCACGCCCCGTGCTGGGGAGGGAAGGCGTGTGCCTGCGCGCGCAGATCTTCACTCAGTTGACGCTGGGCTTTGCGTGCTTCGCGCAGTGGCGCCAGGTCGATGATGTTGCTTTTGCGCGCGGAGCGAAGTTCTTTGAGAAGTTTCTGTGTCAGGGGACCCATGCGGCAGACTGTAGCAACCCGGCCGCGGGATCCACGCCTGCTCGGAAGAGGAGCGCGCGACCGCGCCTCCGACTGCAGGTTTCGAGCCTGAGAGCGCCCGCGAGGCGCGGCGCCGCGGCAAGCTCGGATCGCCACTCGCTGCCCATCGCTCTGCGTGACAGCCAGCATCAATCCCGGCGTTGCTGCGACCGATTCAGCAGAGCGTGGCTGCCAAACTCGACGCGCCGGGCTACGCGATCGACAAGACCATCCACTCGGGGAAGTCGAGCGACGTCTATGCCGGAGTGCGTCAAGCCGACGGGCTGCGCGTCGTACTCAAGCGTTACACGCGAGCGGGGTTGATCGACGGTGCGCCGACGGACGAGTGGGAAGCGCTGACGAAGGTTGCGGGTGTTGGCATTCCTCGTCCCATCGAGCTCATCGACGACTCCCCACCCGTGCTCGTGCTCGAGCACGTTCCCGGAGTGCCCCTCGGGAGCTGGTTGGAGGCGACTGGCGAGATCGATGTCGCGGCACTGCTCGACATCGCGATTTGCCTGGCAGAGGTGCTCGGTCGCGTGCATGCGGCGCGGCTGCTCCATCGAGACCTGCATCCCCATAACATCCTGGTGCACCCAGAGACTCGCTCGGTTCATCTGATCGATCTCGGTCGCTGTCGCCCCATGGGAGCCCGTGCCAGCTGCATGGCGTCGAGCAACCCGATCGGCGGCTCGCTCCACTTCATTGCACCGGAGCAGACCGGCCGCATGAACCGTGGCTGCGATCCACGCAGCGACCTCTATTCGTTGGGGGCCATTCTGTACTTTGCGCTGACAGGGCAGCCGCCTCTGGACGGGCGAGACAAGCTCGAGATCATCCACGCGCACATCGCGCGTAGACCTCGAGACCCGCGAGAGCTTCGGGCCGACATCCCGGAGCCGCTCGCGGTGGTCGTCCTGCGGCTTCTGGCCAAGGAGCCCGAAGAGCGTTACCCGTCGGCCGAGGCGCTGGTGCGCGACCTGCGCACGCTCGGGGACGAGCTCTCCGGAGGCGGCGCACTCGAGGACTCTTCGCTGCTGCGGGGACCCGACCCGCGCGTAGGCATTCGGATCTCGCCCAGCTCGTTCGGGCGCGCCGAAGAGGTTCAGGCGGTTCTTGCTGCGTACGAGGCTGCGCGGGCAGGGACCACGCAGGTGGTCCTGGTCGATGGAGAGCTGGGCACGGGCAAGTCGAGCCTGGCGCGCGCGCTGCGTGTGCGCGTCGCGGAGACGCGCGGCTATCTGGCGGCAGCGACATTCGACTCCGGCAGGGAGCGTCCGTATTCCGGCTGGGCGCAGCTGCTTCAGTCCCTGGCCGATCAGGTCCTGCTCGAGAGCGATGAGCGGCTCTGCGAGTGGCGTCGACGCTTCGTCGACGGGGTGGGATCGATCGCCTCGGTGCTGGTGGAGCTGGCTTCCGATCTCCGGTTCGTCCTGGGAGACGTGCAAAAGGCTCCCATCCTCGGTCCGCTCGAGACGCGCGCCCGCCTCTCGCTCGCCATTCGTCGCATGGTCGAGGTCTTCGCTCGGAACGAGCATCCGTTGGTACTGTTTCTGGACGACCTGCACTGGAGTGACTCCGGAACGCGTCATGTGCTGTCCGAGCTGGTTCCGCGCGAGGTACCTGGGCGCGCGCTCTTGATCGTCGCGACGCTCGAGAGCAGCGCGCGCGACAGCGACGTGGCGCGCGAGCTGACCCTGGTGACGCAGCGCGGTCTGGCCCCGCTGCGGCGCCTCACGCTCGGTCCCCTGTCGCGCGCAGACGTCGAGCGGATGTTGGCGGAGGCGCTCGAGTGCGATGGTGCGCAGATCGGTGAGCTCGCCGGCTGGATCGAGAGGAAGACGAGCAACAATCCCCTGCTGATTCAGGGATTCCTCGACCACCTGTACGAGCGCGGGCTCGTCGCGTTCAGTCGTTCACGCGGATGGCACTGGGACATCGCCGAGATCGCAGCTCTGTCCGCGAGCGATGACGCGGCGATGCTCCTGGCAGAGAAGCTCCAGGGGCTCGCACCGGATGCGAGACAGATCGCCTGACTTGCAACATGTTGTGGGGATCCCTTCGATATCGGGATGCTCCGCGAGCTGACACAGATCGAGGCCGCGCGTGTCGCCGATGCGATCTATCAGCTCGCGGACCTGGGTCTCGTCGTGCCGAGCGAGTCGGGGTTCCGGTTCTCGCACGACCAGATTCGGGATGCTGCCCGGGATCTGATGCCCGATGGGGAGAGGATCGAGCTGCATGCTCAGATCGCGCAGCTGCTGCTCGCGCAAACACCGGATCCGAGGGACCGGATCCTCGAGATCGCAGATCACCTGCAGCGCGGTCACGCGAGCCTGCCCGAAGAGCTGCACACCCGCGCGATCGAGATCCATAGGCTGGCTGCCGAGCGAGCCATCGCGAGCGGGGCGGGCGAGCTGGCCGAGGCGTCGCTCCAGTGCGCGCGAAGCTTGCATGGTGAGCAGGACTGGCGCGACGATCCCACCGGAAGCTTCACGCTGATCCTGCTCTCGGTCGATAGCGCGAGTCAGCGCAACGAGTTCGATACCGCGCTCGGGTACCTCGATCTCCTCGAAGATCGCTGCGCACACGAGCTCGATCGAGTGCGTCTGGTCGTGAAGCGCATCGAAGTGTTCGCGCTGCGCGGCGAGGTCGTGCCCGCGCTTCGTTACGCACTCGACGAGCTGCGCCGCTACGGTGTCCGCTGGCCGACGGAGCCGACGCGCTGGCATGCGAGGCTGGCGGTGGCCCGAACGCGCTGGCTGTTGGGACGTCGAAGTCTGGCTCACGTATTGGCTCCGAGCGCTGCGCCGGATTCGAAGCGCCTCGCCCCTCTGCTCATCCTCCGACAGAGCGCCGGATTGATCGGGCGTGCGGGCGGGGAGCTCAGCGCCATCTCGGCCTGCTTCTGCTTGCGCGACGCCATCCAGAACGGATATCTGGCTGCACCGGGGTTCCTCGTTGCCTGCTACGCGATCCAGGAGTATCGCTTCGTGCAGAGCCCCGAGCGCACACGTGATCTCGCGATGCTCGCGCTCGAGCTCTCGAACGGACCTGCCTTCGGCCAGGATCCCCTTGCGGGGCCGCAGACGGCTTGTGTCATCCATTCGGTGATCTACCCGTTCCTCATGCGGAGACGCGACGCTCTACGCGCGCTTCCACAGATCGCTGGGCAGCTCGAGGAGGTCGGAGCGGTCGAGTGGACCTACTACACGCGCTACCTGCAGCTGGTCTATCTGGCCCTCGGCGGGGATCGGATCGATACCCTCGAAGGCGCACTCCAAGGGTTGGCGCGCTCGAGCGCCGCGGCTGCGAGCGCGCGCGCTCCGATCGTCGCGACTGTTGCGGCATTGTCGCTGCTCTTACGCCCCGATCTCGAGTGCGCGCTGCGCGAAGCTCCGGCGGTCTACGCCCTATTCGGGGTAGGTCCGGATGCGACGCCGCCCGGACTGACCCTTTGGATGCAGTCCCTCTGGGTCTGGGACCAGCCCGAAGCCGTGATCGAGCTTTCCGATCGCATCGAAGACTCGATCGAGAGCCTGAATCCGGGAGTCCACATCGTCGACTTCCTTCTGTACCGCGGCCTGGCTGCGGTGTCGCTTGCGCAGCAGACGTCGGGCTCGGCGCGACGGGGGCATCGGCGCACCTTCCGTCGCTGTCTGCGAGAACTCCGGCGGTGGCGTCGTCAGGGGCCCGACTTCGAGCACATGAGTCTCCTGCTCGAGGCCGAAGCAGCTTGGTTTCGAGGCGACATTCCGCGTGCAGATCGCGGCTACGCGACGGCCGCCCGCCGCGCACAGCAGCAGGGTTTCGTGAACCACGCCGCGATCGCCGAGGAGCGACGCGCACAGATGCTTCAGCGAACCCGGCGAGAGACCAACGCCCGCGCCGCCGCGCTTGCGGCTGCTGAGCTGTACGAAGAATGGGGTGTGCCGCTGAAGGCGAGGGCGCTACGAGAGACGCTCTCGGACTCCATGGTCAATCGACGAAGTAGCCGCCGCCCCTGACCGTCTTCACCAGATCGGAGATTCCCGCCGCCTCGAGTTTGCGACGCAAGCGATTCACGTGTACGTCCACCACGTTCGTCCCCGGGTGGAAACGGTAACCCCACACGTGCTCGAGCAGGTCACGGCGAGAGATGACCTGACCGGGTCGCTGAGACAGGTAATAGAGCAGCCCGAACTCGGTCCCCGAGAGGTCTACCTTTCGTCCGTCCGCCCGTGCGACCCGCCGCAGTGGATCGATCTCGAGCGGTCCGATTCGAATGGGCTCGACGCGTTGGATTGGCCGCCGAAGCAGAGCTCGGATGCGTGCAAGAACCTCCACGAACGCGAACGGCTTGACGAGATAGTCGTCAGCGCCCTGGTCGAGCCCGTGCACTCGATCTTCGACCTCGTCGCGAGCCGTCAGCAAGAGCACCGGGATCCCGGGGATCTGCGCGCGCAGTTTTGCCAGCACATCGAAGCCGCTGCCACCCGGTACCATGAGGTCGAGCACGGCGATGTCGAACACGTACTGATCCACGAGTGCGGTTGCCGACGCGACGTCGGTCGCATGGAATACTGCGAATCCCTCACGTGTGAGTGCCGACCGGATGGCCTCTGCGGTCTGCAGGTCGTCTTCAAGAAACAGGATCTTCACGCTCTCCAAGTTGCTCTCCCGCGGCCACGACGGCACGGCGTCATTCGCGATCGTCTCGCCGGCGAGCCAGCCTAGCTTCCTCCACGGCTGGACGACGTGACATGTCCGTCATCTCGATCGACTCTGCGGCTTCGACTCTAGCAGGCCCCGTTGGCTAGGAGCATCTTGTAGACCATCTAAGCTCGATGGAGGTCATGGATCATGTGGCGCAATGCTTCGGCTGGGTCCGACGCCCGCGCAAGGCGGAACACGGTGGGCGCTTCTCTACACGAGCTCCCGTCGCACCCGAGTGCCGGCTGCCAAATCCAGGGAGACTCAGAGGTACGTAGGTGGTGGCTGGACGAGGAGCCCACCGCACTCCCTCAGAGCCGAGTCGTGGTCGCAGGCTGTCCCTCGAGCTGGCACAAGCCGCTGGAGCGAGAGATCGGGCGAGTGATGGACGCAGAACTTTGCGCATGCGAGGACTCTGACGAACTGATCCAGCGAGTTGCCGCACTCTCTGCTCGCGGGGGCGTGGTGGTCTTCGCCCTGCTCGACGCATCTACACACCGAGCCACGCTCGAGTTCTTTCACGCGATGCACCCGAACGTCCCCATCGTAGCGATCGGAAACGGGGATCGTTTCGAGGAGCGGATCGGTGCCGCATTGGCGGGTGTCTCGGCGTTCCTGAGCTCGCCTGTGAGCATCCACCAGATCGTGAGCGTGGCGCTTCGCGTCTGGGCCGGAGCGGAAGAGGTCTCGAGTCTAGCCCCTTCCTCACACCGCGGACTGGCCGAGGATGTGGGCCCACGGCCACTGAAGTCTCTCTAGGCTGATTCGAGAGGTTTTCACTCGCACCCAACGAGAACGCATCAGCAGTCGAAGGAGGCCCCGAGGGGCCCGGAGGTAGAGGGTATGCAATAGACGCCTTTCACATCGTTCTACGGCAGACAGAGCGTGAAGAAGGGACGCCCGAGCTCCAGTCCCCTGTAAATTTCCTCTCTCACGAGGAGACTCGGTCGTCGCTCCTCGGTTTCCCGGTCGATTGCGGCCGGGAAACCCTCTGCCTGTTGTTCGGAAAGCGTGGAAGTGCGTGTTGCTGTCGGAGGGGTAGAGCGGAGCCTATCGGGGTGCGAGCCCGCGAGCAACGGAGAGCTCGAAGCAGGAGCCGTCCGGCCCGGACGATACGATGCACAGCGAGCCGCCCAGCGCGGCAGCGATCGCACGGGAAATCGTCAAGCCCAGGCCGGCTCCCCGTCGTTGGCCGGAAGGATCGACTCTGTGAAAGCGGTCGAACACTCGCTCGAGCTGGTCCTGATCGATTCCGCGTCCGGTGTCGCGAACTCGCAGCACGAGCAGCGCGGGTGTCAGATGCGCATCGACGTGGATCGAGCCGCCGGCAGGGGTGTGACCGAGTGCATTGTCCAGAAGGTTGCAGAGCGCTCGCATCAAGAGGGTCTCATCGGTCATCAGCTCACCCGGCTCGGCGGAGATCTTGAGATCGACGCCGCGCTCACTGCAAGCGGGGCCGTATAGATCCGATGCGTTGTCCAGGAACGCCTCCACGCGCACGCGGGTCAGTTGCGTCTGCAGCCGTCCCTCGTCGGCATGCGCCAAGAGCAGCAACCCTTCGACGATCTGCTCCATCTCTTCGGCGGTCCGATTCACTTCGAGTAGGATGTTTTCGAGCTTTTCGAGATCCAGCTCGGACAGGAGTCCGGCTCCCGACTGGTTCAACAAGCGGTTGATCGGTGTGCGCAGCTCGTGCGCCACGTTGGCACTGAAAGCCCGCGTTCGCTCGAATCCGGATTCCAGCCTGTCCAGCGCCTGATTCAGGGCGAGAGCATGCCGATCGACGAGGTCTCCAGTTTGGCGTACGTGCATCCGCGTCTGCAATGCGTGCGCATTCACCGCCTGCAGGGCATGAGTGGCTTCGCGCAGGGGTCGCAATGCGCGCCGCGTCGCGATCCCGACGAAGATCGTTCCGCCGAAGATTGCCACCAGGAGGCTGATCCAGAGCCCCGTCATCAGCTCGGAACGCTCGTCCACGAAGTCGCGCAAGGAGGCGACCATCTCGATGTGTACGCCACCGGCGTCCCGCTCGAGCCACAGCACGTTCGAAGCCTCCGCAGCCACCGCGTCCCAGATCGACTCTGCATCGCGAACGTGTTCTTCGAACCAAGCGGGGTTGCCGCGTGCAGTCAGCACCTGTCCAGCCGAGGAGACTCGAACCCCGATGGCCTCGCGTTCGAGCAGGGTGTAGAACCCCCGGTCGAGACCCCGTGCCGGGTCTAGTTCGTACTCGACGGCGGCCGCGTCGGCCGCCGCGATCAGCTGGTCCAGACGTTCTTCCAGCATCTCGTGTACCGCGTACGCCAGAAACGAGAAGAGGACCGCAGCCAGAACGGGAGCAGCGAGCAGCAGCAAGGTTGCGGCAAGCTGAACCTCTACTCGGGCGATCCATCGCCGAAACCCCCGCAGAGGCCAAAAGCTGATCGGCGTCCGGAAGTCGTTCCGAGTCATCTGTGGGTACTCCTCGTCGAGAGACTCTCGTCGAGTGTAGGGCGCCCCGACGATCTTGGCTCAGATGATCTTGGCTCAGATCTCCTGCAGGGGCTCACCTCGGCGGATAGGAGCCGCGCGAGAAGCTCAGTAGGCTCCGCTGATGTACGAGCGCATCTCGGAGACCTCGGTACGACGTTCTTCGAGCTCGACGTCGAGTAGGTCGCCCATGGACAACAGGGCGACCACGGCACCGTCGTGCACTATGGGGAGATGCCGGCAGCCTATGTCTCGCATCTTTTGAATGGCTCGGTCGACGGAGTCCTCGGCAACCGCGGTGACGACCTCGGTCGTCATGACCTCTGCCAGCGCAGTCGTGCGCGGATCTCGGCCGGGGTAGATGACGCGACGCAGCAGATCGTGCTCTGTGAACACGCCGGTCAACTTGTCGTGGACGTCGACGACGAGCACGGCTCCGACGCCATGCTCTGTCATGAGCCGGACGGCATCCTCTACGAGGTGGGTATAGGAAAGCACGCATAGGACCCGCGCGCGCTGGGCCAAGATCCTCGCCAACTGGCACATTGCCTGGACTCCCTCTACTGACGCGGTTCGCCACCGCGAGAGCTTCCTTCGTCTTCAGCGTCCGAGCCACCGCCCGGCCGGCGCCGGTGCAGTACCGACCTTCAAGGCCTTTCATGACTCGCTCGAGCCCACGCTCGGGACGCCACGTTCTGGGTGACCTACCTCAGGTCCCGTGGAGAATGTGCGCCAGTCGGCTCACCAGGGCGAGAGCTGAACGACACACTTGCGCGTCGGTGAACGACATGTCATCTGAGGCCAGTGCGGAGAACCCCTGGACGGTCGATCTCGCTCCTCATCGCGAGCGAAACCAGGTGTGCCCGCGCGCACACGGGCATACGGGCACACCTGTCGTTGCCAACGAACCCTTCCAGCGCCAGCTAAGGCTGTGCGCCGAGAGGCGCACGGGATCGCGCGGCTTCTCGTGCCTGCATCTCTTGGAACACCGCGCGACTCTCCTCGACGCTCATGACCTGAACCCCGAACGCTCCCTTCGACAGACAGAACAGATTCTGTCGTCTCGCGATGTTGAACAACGGAGAGGGGTCGATTCCCAAGAAGAGTTCGGTGCAGATGAAGGATCCATTGGGAACGAATGAAGGAACGGTGAACACGAAGCGAACGGTCTGACTGCTCCGCGGCGGGATCCTGACGCGCTGGCGGCGCACCGTGCTGTCCGAACGGCGTGTCGTCGCCTCGAAGCGAGACTGACCGAATCCACCATCGACGATGCTGTGCGCCTGCCCCGAGAGCGGTGCGCTCGTATTGTTGCGGATGCTCACGGAGTACTCGCAGGGGCCACCCTGAGGAAGAATCGACATGCAGGGCTGGATGTCCGCGAAGTCGAGCGGAGGGGGGAGGAGGGCGATGTCCCCGGTGTCGAAGTCCTCTCCTTCCTGAACGCTGAACTGCACTGACGCGGTCTCGAAGTCGTTGGCGAAGGCCGTGATCATGAAGTCTCCGACCTCGATCGGAGCATTCTGATCGTCTCGTTGGAACAGGAACATGCCCCGGGCGTCGACCGACTGCGTGCTGATGAACTGAAAGCAGTTCCCGTCGATGCAGCGCGCGAGGTCCACTCGCGCGAACGGAGGGACCGCGCCCATCAACGGGAGGCCGGAGATCGCGTCCACCACGCGACCCGAGATCGAGCCGATCGTGGGCGGCTGTAGCAGGAACGACAGCGTATACGGCCCAGGATTGAAGAATCCATTTCCGCTGAAGGAATTATCATCGGATGATGCAACGGCAATGATGAAGATTCCGCTCGCAGGCACGTTGAAATCGATTCTCGGCCCCCCAAAGGCAAAGTCCCCCGTGGCGAGCAAGGTGCACTGTTCGCTGAACAGGCCGATCCGGTGACTGAAGCTCGGTAGAATCACGCGCAGCGGTAGACCGGCGACGGACTGGAATCGAAAGAAGTCGACGTCGGTCGTCCGGTCCTGATCGACGATCGGCGGGTCGATGCTACCCGTGATCGAAGAGGGCAAGAGGATCTCGCCATTCTCCTGAGGTGCGAAGCACGAGTCGTTGGGCTCGAGCTCCTGAGCTCGGGTGTTCTCGGTGGCTCCGAGAACGGATGTAAGAGCCAACAGGTAGGCGACCAGCGGTTTCCTGAGAGCGTGCATCATGCTTTCCTCCACTCGACCATGGCGGGTCGAAGTCGCGAGCCGGCTTCGAGCGCATCTCGAAGCAGGGCCTGTCACACACAGGTCCGAAGCTCGAACAGAGAATGAACGGATGTCTCTCGAAGGCGAGGACGGAATCGACGTACCGTGCAACTGCACTGTCCGTGCCAGCGGTTCTGGTGCGCTGGCCCACTTCGCGGTCCTCCTCGATTTCGCCGTGGCACCGGCTGCGGGACGCGAGACGTCACAGATCAGGCGAATCACTGTCTCCTTTGCACGACCAGGATCCGTGAGGTGGGGCATGCGACATCCCGTCGCGTGGGGTGGCCACGGGGCCCCGCTACTCGAGTCGTCGCATGTCCCATCGCGCGGACACGGCGCGTGTTGCAAGAGACCCGTCGATGGGGTTTCGGGACCTGAGGCGCCGGAGCACAGAGCGGGACCCGAAGGGAATGCTGTAGGCTTTGTGCCTCTCAGGGAGGCCATCAATGCACGCTCACGATGCGCAGGTTCAGTTGGCGGTATTGCACGAGTTGGCACGCGACTCACGTATCGACGAGACCGACGTGGGGGTCGAGGTCTCAGAAGGAATCGTCACGTTGACGGGGCAGGTGAACAGCTGGAGCAAGCGCCTGGCGGCCCAGGAGGCTGCTCATCGGGTCCCCGACGTTCTGGATGTGGTGAACGACGTTCACGTACGCATTCCCGGCGTGGGCGCTCCGACCGATACGGAGATCGCCTTCGAGGTGCGTCGATCCCTGCGTCAGGTAGTCGGGCTCGAGGATCGCAGCATCCGCACTACCGTGTCTGCAGGTACGGTCACGCTCGGCGGCAGGCTCTCGAGTTGGGAGCAGCGCGACCGCGCGGAGGTGGCGATCGCATCGCTAAAGGGGATTCGGGGTGTCGTGAATCAGATCGAGGTCGCGCCCAGTGCGAACGTCGCTCCGGCGGAGCTGCTGGATGCGGTCGAGCAAGCGCTGGGGCGCCAAGCACTGCGCGAGGCTCGCCGGCTGGTCCTGAAGATCGAGCACGGAGAAGTAACCGTTGCGGGCACGGTACACTCCGCTTCCGAGCAGCGCGCCGTGCTCGGGGCGCTGCGCGGGATCCCGGGTGTCGGCCGGATTGCGAATCATCTGCGCGTGGATCCATTCGCTCCATGACGGGGGGACTAGGCTCCCGGCATCGTGGCGAACTCACGTTCGAGCGGCTCGATCTACGCGCGGCATCAGCATCTCCTTCGTCGTTCCGCTGGGAATGTCGATGTAGAAGCTGTCGGACTTCCGTTGGGGCATGGGGAGGGCCTCCTGGAACGATGTTTCTGGCTCGGGCGGTTCGAGGTGAAACCCCTGCGTTCGCACGGGACAGGGGAGCACCGTGGGCTCTTCGCGTCCCGTCCGAGAGAGAACACGGGCTGCAGATGGAGAGTGCCAAACATGGCACCGGTAGCCTAGAGTGGAGCTCTCTCTGATTCGGTCGGAGTCAGTCGCTGGATCGAAACTGGATCGGGATCGCGAAGGAGCGACGTCCATGCGTCTTGTGGGTCGGATTCTCTTGTTCGTTCTGGGTGTCGGAATGATCGCTGCGCTGGTCTATCTGGTGCCACCTCACGTTCAGGTGCGACGCGTGAGCGGGCCGCTGCCGAGCTTGGACAGCCTGCAGGCTCTGCAGGCGAGCGATGCTCCGGTGCAGCTCGAGTACTTCATCGTGGCGACGCAGGAGAGTGCTCTGGGAATCGCCGGGCACAGTATCTTCCTGCTCGAATGGCCGGATGGGCGCCGCTTCATGATCGACGCGGGCATGGACGAGGCGACCAGCGAAGAGTTCGGCAAGACCGTCGAGAGGCTGTTCGATGCAGAGCCGCAGAAGTTTCGAGCGGACGTTGCCGAGGTCCTCGGAGACGGTATTCGAAGCGTCTCGGGAGTGGGATTCACCCATCTACACATCGATCATACGCAGGGCGTCGTGCCCTTCTGTCGCGCGCGCGGCGCGGGAGCGACGGTCTTTCAGACTACGTGGCAGGCGACCCTGCACAATCTCAACACGACCGACGGCGCGCGCTTGGTCGAGAGCTCGTGTCTGGAACGCAGCGATCTCGGCACGGACATGGGGATCCTCGAGGTCCCGGGGTTTCCCGGGCTCTGGATGCTGGCGCTCGGAGGACACACACCCGGCTCGACTCTGTTCGTGACTCGAGTAGACGGGCGACTCTGGCTCTTTGCGGGTGACACCACGAACAGCAAGGCCGATCTGCTGAGCGATACGGGTAAGGGGTTCGTGTACAGCTACCTGCTCGTGTTCGAAAACGAGCCGCGTCTCGGGAACCTGCGCCGCTGGCTCGCGGAGCTGGACTCCGCAGCCGATGTGAGCGTGGTCGTGTCGCACGATCTGCGCGACATCGAATCCCTGGGAATTCGCAGGTTCGGGAGCGCAGCCACTCCTGCGCTCTAGCCTTCCGAGTCGATTCTCTTTCCGAGTCCGTCGAAGAGCTCGAAGAGGAGGTCCCACGGAAGGGTCTGCTGCTCCGTGGAGCACAGCGCACAAGCCGCCAGCGCACCGCCTCTCGAGCTCGAGAGATGGAGCGCGCACGCACTGTAACCCGGACCGGCGCCCCCATGTCCCCAGACGGATCCCCACGGCGAACTCGGATCTCCCATCAGCCCGAGGCCATAGCTCGGCTTCCGCCAGACCGGCGGACCCCCTGGGGCGGACACCGGAAGCGTCATCGCCCGCAGCGAATCTCGCCCGACCAGATCTCCGCGGAACAGGCTCAGCAGAAGCCGCGCGAGGTCGCTGGGGGTGGACGCGATGAGCCTGTGGGACACCCAGTCGGGATGGTAGTGGTCGCGCGCATCGACCGGTCCGCCTGCCAAGGCCAGGGACTCGCTCGGTCCAGGAGCCAGCGGGGCGAGGTCGGCCAGGGTCTCGACGACGCGCGTCTTGGAAAGGCCGAGCGCAGCAACGATTCGCTCGTGGACGAGGTTCGTGTAGGACTGGCCGGTTATGGCCTGCAATCCCTCCACCAGCAGCATGTACCCTATGTTGGAGTAGGCCCAGCCCGAGCCAGGCGGGAAGAGGAGTCCGCGCCCGAGAGTCTCCTGGGCGAAGCGCTCGCGTGGCCACGGAGCTCCAGGACCCCTCTCTCGTGGCACTGCATCAGCAGGGTTGCGGTGAAGACCTTTGTGATGCTGTACGCGAGGAACTGGGGCTCTTCCGCGCCTCGCGAGGGTAGCCACGTCGAGAAGGTGCGATCGTCTACGTCCGTGGCGGCTGCGAGCCCGGCCGAGGGGAGCCCGGCGCACTTTTCTCCCAGGATCTTCGCGAGCAGGTCAGGGTCCATCGGCACACGTGTTCCCTGCTGGGCACCGCCCACTGCGCCGTCCGAGTGTCGAGCCGCGACAGCCGGGGTCCTCGGATTGGACGGACTGCGCCTCAGTAGCGGGCCCAGGGCTCGGGTGCGTCCGCCTGTTCTCGGCCGGGCAGCCGGTAGTTGCATACTCCGTTCGGGAAGGTCTCCTCGAGGCGCTTGCGTTGGTCGTCGTCGAGCTGCGTCGGATAGTCCGCGGGGTCGATCGGGCGAAGCTGGCACTTGAGGACGTCGTCCGTCCATGGAGCTCCAGCCACGATGCGCGGATCGGCGAACGGTGGGTACAGCTGGCCGCAGCGGCCCTGGGCCTCGGGGGTTGCGGGCTCGATAACCCTTTCTCCTTCGGGGGTCCAGCACGCGTCGCCGAGCTCTGGCGGCTTCGCGCGCGCGAGCTTCGTGGCACGATCGTCCTGTGAGGAGTCCGACGCCAGCGCCGTGAGCCACGTGTCCATGAGCTCCAGCGCGTCGAAGGGCGGCTCGCGCCGGGGCTCATCGGGCGAGCGCTCGCGGGTAGGCAGTCTCAAGAGAACGAAGTGCTCCGCGGGTCGACCCGTGTGCTTCTCGATCCGGGAGCGAGTGACGAAGGATCGATACGTATCGTGGATATCGCCCAAGGGATCGCGGTAGTCGCGGAAGTCGATGATCGGAATGCTGCCCAGCGAACCGGCTCCACTGTTGATGCGGCCGCCTGCGTAAGCTGCGCGCAGGGCCTCGGGTGTCGCCACGGTCCTCTCCGCGATGACGTTTCCGTCTGCATCGTGTCCGCCGATCTTGGTGTTGATCTCGAGGAACTGCTCCAGGTCGATCACGCCCTCTTGGAGCGCGCGCAACCCATACTGCACGCCGACGTTGTCGAGCGGCCGATGGGCTGCTCCCGTCTGGGGATCGATCCCGAACTGGTTCGACATGTTGTCGTGTAGGGTGCAGCGCGCGCCGTCCGGGTTCTCGACCGGGTCGTAGCGGAGCTCGTCCGGAATCGATTCGGCGCAGCGCGAGCCCTGCAGTCGCGCGAACGCCCAGGCGCGAGCGCACACTGACCAGGTCGGAAACCCCGACACGGCGCGCTTCTGCTCGTCGCTGAACTCGATCTCCGACGACTCGAACACCTTGTAGAGCAGCGAGCAGTCTGCCGAGCTCGAGAAGACCGCCAGATGATCGGGATAGCTGACCCCGGTCGTCAGGCCGTCGAGCAGTCCGGGATAGTTCTGTGCGATCAGGAACTGCTGCATCGATCCGCCGGAGCTGCCGCGTCCGATCGTGTGGGCCGGCACCCCGAAGGTTTCGATGAAGTGCTCGCGCACCATGCTCGCCGTCTCGGCCGAGAGGACGTCGTTGCAGCTGTTGCCGAACACGTTCAGCGAAGAGGCCGCCACGGCGTAGCCAGATTCGAGGGCCGTATCGACCAAGGCGTTGGGGAGCACACCCTGACTGAAGCCGCGCCCGCAGCCGCCCCCGAAGGAGTAGACCAGTCGCCTGTTCCAGCTGGGCGAGGAGACCCAGGGCGAGGGCAGGGGATCGCCCGGGCGATGCAGGAAGGCGATCTCGTAGACCGCGCGATTGATCGTCCCGCGCTCGCGGCGCACGATGTAGTCCACGTGCTGTTTGCCCACAGTGGCCTGCGCCAAGTCCGTTGGAACCGGACCTGCCGGATCGAAGGGCTTGAATCCCGGCGGCAGCCGATTGGGATCGCGGAGGAGGTCGCGGATCGAAGCCCCCTCGGGGAGCTCCAGGGTCGCCGGATCCGTGGAGCGATAGACGTAGCTGACCTGGGTCGCAGCGGAGCAGGCCTCATCGGTCGGCGGCCCGAGCAGGTTCGCCTCGGTCTGGCACACGAAGGGTGTTTGGTGGGGACCGGAGAAGATCGGCCCCGAACGCGGGTGGTTGCGGATCTCCAGACTTCCGAGCCGCGTCTCCCCGTTCCACGCCTCGAAGCGGTGTTCCGCTTCGCTCAATCCGGAGACGAGGCCGAGCCGAGCTTGCTCGCCCACTGCGTCGGATCGCTCGGGGCCCGATCGCTCCGCGTCGAATGGCCCCGCGTCCGATTTTCCCAGACTCGATCCGAGATCGGCGTCGGGCGAAGCGGCTCGAAAGGACTCGGTCACGTCGCGACCGTCCACGGTGACGCGAATCGAGGCGAGGTCGAGGTCGGCACCCCCCGAGATCCGCACCAGCACGTCGCCGCCGCTGACGGCACTCGGATGCGCCGAAACGCTCTCGATCGCAAAGCCAGGGCTTGCTGGTGTTGCCATCCCGGCGGCGACGCTTCCGGGCTCGTTACCTCGGGACTCGCTTCGGATCCCGCCGTCGCAGCTCGCGCTTGCGAGAGTGAGCGCTGCCGCCACCAGTGAGCTGCAAACCGCGCTGGATTGGCGCCCCGAAGGTATACAAGCACTGTGCATCCCAGCACGGCGTGTGAGAGCACCGAAGGTCGTGGTTCCAGCGGGCGGTGCCGGCTGCGGTGTGGACGAGTTGAGCGAAGTTCGGTCGTTCATGTTCACCTCGAGCGGGCTGTCTTGCAGGGGTGGTGGTGGACACTGCGTGGCGGCAAGGTAGCGACTACCCTCTGATGCGAGGACAGAGGCTACACATGGGACCCATCCTACTCGCTTCTGGATCTCCGGGTGCCGGAAAGAGACCCTTTCGAAGCAGCTTGTGGACGCTGCCGGGCCAGAGCGCGCGCGTACGCCACTGGGTCGCGGCCTCCGAAAACCTCGGCGTCCTTGCAGGCGACGTCGTGGATACCACCCAACTCCAGCCCGAAGATGGTGCTGGGGGTCGCTCGGCGAGGATTCGACGACGGGAGATTCGCCCTCGAGTGAGTGGGTTCGAAGGGACTCGAGCCTTTACAGCGAACCGACCCGGCGAGACTCGGGAGCTATGAGGAGACTCCGAGCAGGATTCCTTCGAGGCACGATCCGCGTTGCTTGGCGAGTTCGATGCCGCGAGCTGCTCCAGCACTCGCTCGGCTTTGCTGTACGGTACAGCGCTGTGTGGCGATCAGACTGGCTGGGACGCCACGCATCGCGGAGTAGGCGGGCGAAGCGAGAGCGTATCCAATGCCCAGTTCCTGGGGCTTCAGCTGGACCATGCCGCCGCGTCGTAGGAAGCCCGGAATCTCGCTGATCGTGAGGACGTTACTCGGAGCTTCACGCAGCAGTGTATCCACCTCTTGCCAGAGAGATCGCCCGATGAACAGGAGGCCGCACGATTGGAAGCTGCTCCCGGCCGTCACCTCGTCGATCTGAAGGCCCGCTCGCTGACGCGGAGTCAGAACCGAAAGGAGCTCTTGCGCCGAATCTGCCAGAGACGATGCTCCCAGGATACAGATGCGAACCCCGACGCGACCGCTGTTGCCGCGCAGCTTCGATGCGAAACTCAACAGGTATGCCGACGACGTGCGCTCGACCACGACGTCGTCCGAGGTTCCGGGGAGCTGTGCCACGCCGACTTGTGCATGCAGAAGGATGCTGCTTACCAGGCAGATACCTGCTGCGCGCAGCCAGCCTACTCTGCAGCTGCGTCGATCCCGGGAACTCGTGTCGCTCGAACTCGCATTCGTGACTCTGCTCGGCATGCTGGCTCCAATCGTCGATGGAATTTGGAGCCTTCCATTATCACTGAAATCGAGTTCGTCAGGTCACTCGCACGTTCGACGCGAGACGCCGACACCGAGCCATCGGGCTGCGCAGCTAGCGCGCAGCATAGTGGTGCTCGAAGCTACGCAGCGCCCACGCAAGACTCTCGTCTGCGTGACATGCGCCATTCTGGCAGCTGTTCGGCATCGAATAGCGTTCGCTGTCGATCGGGGCTACGACGCCCGGCCGATGCGAGTGAAGCTGAAATGCGCCACCGATCTTTGCGACGATCGGCATGTGGCACCCGACACACCCCGTTCCCGAGCTCGCACCGCATGCCACGTGCTCCGCATTCTTCTCGGGTTGGTGATAGAAGGCTCCCTCGACGTGACAGTCGTCGCACTGCACGCGTAGCTCGGACAGTTCACCGTGGCTGCGATGACATACCGCGCAGGTGATCCCGAACTGGGCGCTCGCGAGCGTCGGCTTCCGGCTCGTGCTGAGCACGTAGTCGCCGGAGTGACACTTCAGGCAGTCGTTCGTGAGGGGACCGTAGCGATCGTCGTAGTCCGTACGCAATCGCTCCAGGCTGAGCGCATGTCCTCCTTGCGCCCACGCGCTGTACTCCTGGTGTCGAGATCGCTCGAAGCCGTTGCCCCACCAAGCGCTGTTGTTCTGGCCCGGAGATGCCTTGCTCTCTACGATGTAATCTTCGAGCACGTCGCCGGGTCGATATCCGGCGGGGAAGTAGTACTCGCCAGAGGGCGAGCGTCCGCGCACGTGGCACTGGCCACAGACCGCTGCGTCCAGCGAGGAATGAATGCGGGCGATGCCCAAGGTTGCGCTGTGCCAACCGCCCGCGCCGTGACAGGATTCGCAGCCGATGTTTCGCTCGGTCCAAAGGCCCGTGGCTGGGTCGAGGCCCACCGTGTGGCATCCGTGGCATCGGCGCAGAGGGACGGGCGCCTCCCAGCCATCCCAGCCCTTGAAGTCCCAAGCGTCCAGGGCTCCGAGCCAGACACCCGGAAGCAGCGTCTCCGTCTCCCCATCGTGGCCCATGAACTGCTGCTCCCACTTGCCACCGATCGCCCAGACCGCGGTATCCGGGTCGAAGCGCAGATCTGGATCGTCGAGCCCGAAGTCCGCGGTCACGACCCCCGGGTCGTCCACGGGGCGCATCATCTGCGTGTGCAGGCTCTCGCTCCATTCCCTGTAGGCATCGGGATGGCATCGCTCGCAGGCCGCCGAGCCCACGTATCCCTCGCGGCTAGGCGGTGCCAGCTTGAGCAGTGCGATCGAGAGGGGCGACAGCGCGAGCACGAAGAGGATGCAGCGAGTCAGCATCGAGGGTGTCCCTGGGGGCGCTCAGCGGCAGCTCTGGCTTCGCTCTCGATCGGTGCGGAGCTCAATGGGCGCCCGCGGGAATCCGGATCGTGCGCGTGGCCATGCCGAATCGGCCTTCGTAGCCGCGCAGATTGACGGTCAGATAGTGTACGCCCGGAGCGAGTTGCTCGGGTTGGAAGCGCCACGTGACGGGTAAGAATCCAGTTTCGTCTTCGAAGGCGAGTCGCCCATCGATGTAGAACACCGCTTCGAACCGCTGGTCGAGCAGGCTCGATCGGATCTCCTCCGGCACGCGCACCACCACGGGAACTGCGCCAGCCACCACAGGTTCCCCGCGTTCATCCCTCTCGAGATGGCTGGGCAGATCGAGGGATACCGCGAAATCCCCCAGCTCGTCGGCCGCTAGCCTCGGATAGTCGTACATCCTTCGGGGGCGACCTTGCGAGACGACTTGCCTTCGCGCAGTCGCAGGTAGGTCCGGGATCCACTCGCGCGCAGCCGGGGGCGGGCCGACCAACAGGCTGTTCTGGGGCAGGCTGAATGCCTCGACGCGCAGCTGGAGCTCGGGGTGCTCACTCAGATCGAGAACCCCCGAGGCGTCCTTCCCGTCCCACGTGGCGACGCGTGTCCCCGCGGCGCGCGGCACCCAGTCGAGCGGCGTCGCCAGGAGCGGCCCGCCATTCTTCAGGCCTGCGCGAATTCGCAGGCGCGCCGCAGCCGGAAGGATGTAGTGGATCTCGCGAGATCCCGGTTCCCAGCGAGTGTCGAGCACCTCGAGTTGGTCGCCACCGCTCAGGTCTGTGAGGTCCCACAGAGTGCTTCGCCCGCGCTCACTGCTCGCTTCCAACGTGTACACATAGGCTTCCGCGGGGACGATGCGACCGCGCGCATCCTTCCCATCCCAAGCGAGTTCATGTTCACCTGGGGGGAGGAGCTCCTCGGCAGCGATCGAGCGCACCTCGAGATTGCGCGCATCGTAGACGTGGAGCTGGACGCGTGCAGGCTCCGAGATCCGAAACCGAATTCGCGTCCGCGCCCCGCTCGCGGGATCGAAGGCGGGTGGCGCGGCACTCACGTCGCTGATCACGAGCTCCGCGCGTGCGCTGGCGGCATAGACGAGCAACGAGCTGAATAGCAAGACGAGCGGAGTGCGTACGGCGTTCATCGTAATCCCCTCACGGCTCTACCGTTGGTGGGTGCCACCACACGGCATCGCGCGCTCCATCCGAATGGTCGGTGAGCTGCACCATGGAGTGCTCCTCCCCCTCGAGCTCATCCATCCGCCAGAGCTCGAGCGAGCCGGAGCGAGTCGAATGGAACACGAGGCTACGTCCATCCGGACCGAAGCTGGGCCCCGCGTCGAGTGGCCCGTCGTTGGTGAGCTGTACGGCGGTGCTCGCGTCCGCGCGCTGGATCCACAGATCGTAGTGTCCCGATCGATTCGAAGAGAACGCGAGATCGGCACTTGCGGAGACAGCCACATCGAAGTGGTACAACGTCCCCGCCGTGAGCTGCTCTCGGCTCTTCGTTTCGAGATCGAGTCGCCAGATGTCGTGGCTGTCGTCGCCGCGTCCGGACAAAAAGTACAGAGAGCGGCCATCCGCGCTCCACTCAGGTGCGTGTTGCAACCAGGGCATGCGCGTTTGCTTCTCGAGCTGGCTGCCGTCACTTCGCACGGTCCAGATCTCGTTGTCATCGATCGCCCCTGCCGTGCTGAGCGAGAAGGCGATCGTGTCGCCTCTCGGAGAGACGACGGCATCCGTGGTCGCGCGAAGCTCGAGCGGAATCTCTTGCTCCGCGCCCGTGCTTCGGTTGACACGAAACAGACGGCCATCCAGCGCGTTGACGAGCAGGTGCTCTCCATCGGGAAACCACGATACGCGCGTCTTCTCGTAGTCCGAACGTGTCACCTGCTGCTGGCCCGTACCATCCGGACGCATCACCCACACCTGCCAATAGTCTGCGCCTCGAGCGAGATAGGCAATGTGTGAATCGGGCGCTACTGGCGACGCTGGGCCCAAGTGAGCACACCCGGTTCCGAGCATGATACCGGCGAGCGCGAAAGCGAACCGCATCGACTCCCTCCAAAGGCTGGTTGTTCGTTGCTGTGAGTTCGCCCCGAGCGGTGAGCGTGCTCCTGCGCCAGAGGAACCCGGCCATATCCAAGCTCGCGCATGCGTTGTGGAGGGGGGCGCTGCGCTGCGCCGTTCGAACGGGCTGCAGTTGAATGTTGTGCGGTTGTCCAGGAATTACGTCAAGACCCGATAGTGTAACCACCCAATGGGGATTTGACGGAGCCTCGCTTGAGTTACGCAGCCTCCCGGATACGGTAACCAAAGCGTTCCAGATCTCGGAAGAGGCACGACTCGGAAAACGAAAGACTCGGAAGGCGCATGAGGGGTTGCGTGCGGATGAACAAGCTTCGGCTATGGCAGCTCGCGGCGATTGCGTGGGTGTTTCTGGCAGCGAGTCTGGCATCCAGCCGGGCTTCGGCTGCGGTGATCTATGTCGATGTGCTCGACCCGAGCTGCGGTGGGCAGTCTCCCTGCTATTCCAGTCTTCAGGAAGCGGTCGATGTCGTTGGAGCTGGCGACATCGTACGTCTGCGGGCAGGTGATTACGAACAAGAGACCGTGATCGCCAACCTGAACTCCGGTTCCGGCGCCAGCGAGTCCGATCGAATCGTGATCGAAGCGGATCCGGCGGCGGCTCCGGGAAGCGTCGTGCTCACTGCACCGGGTGGCGCTTGCGAGGCCAACGCCGCCATCCGCGTGCGGCGCTCGCACTACGTGACCTTGCGCGGTCTCACGATCGTCGCGGGGGGAAGCAGCGGCATCTTGCTCCAAGGAGGGCGCAACCAGAACAGCGCCATCCGCATCGAGAGCAGCCGCATCTTCGGCCTGGGCTCCAACAGCTGCAAGAACGGCATCACGGTCGAACGCGGCAATCCCGACACCGTCATCGCCAACAGCTTCATCTACGGCAACAGCCGAAACGGGGTCGTCTTCAAGGGGACGAGCGGTGGGCCGCACCTGCTGGTCGGCAACACCATCACCGGAAACCGCTGGAACGGCGTGCGCATCCCAGAGCAACACGCGATCACCTTGATCAACAACGTCATCTTCGGCAATGGCGCGCAGAAGGGAGAGTCTCAGGGACGCGCAGGGGTGTTCCGGCTCGGCAACGACCCCGAAGGAATCCGGCTGCTCGGGAACACGATCTGCGGAAACCGCCTGGGGGAGATCGACGGCCCTGCGCTCGACAGTAGCGACCTGGCGAATCTGACACCGACCGGGAGCGAAGGCCCCGGTGTGTCGTCAGCCGTCGGCTGCGACGTCCGCTCATCGCTCTTCGCGAACTTGCTAGGACCCGATCAGCTCGCTTCCACCTACGATGACGATCCCACCTTGGTCGAGGGTTCGTCGAGCGTCGATTCAGGAGTCGATCCGTCGTCCTTCGTCACCGATGGATCGCTCTTCGCTGTGTTCGCGGCCGACCTGACGGCTGCGGGCCTGCGCCCGCGCGATGACGATGGCGACGGGGCGCCTGAGTTCACGCGCGGCTCGATCGAGGGCGCAGCCCCTGCAGCGGACCCGCTGTTGTTTCCGGTCACCCTGTTCGTGAGCGCCAGTGATCCGACGTGTGCAGGAAAGACGCCGTGCTTCGCGAGCATCGGCGCAGCGCTGGCTGCCGTGACCCGCAAGGATACGATCCGAATCCTTCCGGGCACCTATGTCGAACAGCTCGAGATCCAGGACCTGAACTCGGCAGCGGACGCGACACCCGAAGATCGCATCACCATCGAGGCCGATCCGCTGGCGCCGCTCGGGAGCGTGGTGCTCGACGGTGCCAGCGACCTGTGCAGCGGTGGATACGCGCTGCGCTTCTCTCGCTCGCGATTCGTCACCCTGCGCGGGCTGACCATAACCGGCGCCGGCAGCTCGGCCATCGAGCTCCGCTCCGGCTCGAACTCCAACAGCGGGATCTTCCTGGTACGCAATCGCATTCATGGGAACGGGGCGGCGAGCGACTGCGGTGCCGCCGTGAAAGTCGGATCGAACGACTCCACCGGACAGACGCTCAACAATCCGAGCACGATCCTCGCGCACAATCTCATCCACGCGAATGCTGGCGCCGCCATCGAGTTCGATCAGACGGCCGGTGGCCCCCACGTCGTGGTGAGCAACACGTTGACGCGCAACGGCGGTGCCGGGGTGCGCATCGGCGCCGCGCACGATGTCTTGCTCGCCAACAACGTCATCCTCGCGAACGGTGCGGACTCCGCCCTGGCCGGTAGTCGGGTCGGAGTCTTCCGAGCCGCCGCGAGCACTCCGGACCCCGAGGGGGTCGTGCTCCACTCGAATCTGATCTGCGGTCACCCAGAGGGAGAGCTCAACGATCCCGCTCTGCTGCTCGATTTGGGCGACCTGGACAATCAGACGCCCACCGGAGCCGAAGGCGCGGGAGCGATCGCGAGCCCGAGCTGCGCGGATCCCGGCGCCGTCTTCGCTGCTTGGGCGGGGCCCGACGGAACGCTCGATACCGCAGATGACTCGTTCGTGCTGGCGGCCAGCTCGCCCGCCGTCGATCAAGGCACCGATTCGCTCGCGCTCGGCTTGCCCGTCGAGTTCGAGCCCCTCATGGTCGCGGACTACACCCGCGAGCTGGCGCGTCCCGTCGACGGTGATGGAGACGGCGTGCTGCAGTTCGACTGCGGTGCGCTCGAGCTCGGTGCCGGGGCGCCGACCGATGATCGGCCGCCGAGCCTCGAGATCGTCACCCCAGCTGGCGACGTTCGCGTCAACCAGGCTTCGATCGAAGTGTCCGGAACCGTGGAGCGCAGCACCGACGTGGTCGTCGCCGGCGTCCAGGCCGAGGTCACGACGGGCAGCTTCAGCGCAGTCGTGCCGCTCGTCGCGGGCGAGAACACGATCACCGCCACCGCCTACAACGACTATGGTCAAGCCGAAGACTCCGTCGTCGTCACCCTGGATCAGAGCTGCCACCCTGCCGGTGAAGACCTGCCCGACGGCAGCGCCTGCGACGACGGAAACCTCTGCACCACGGGCGACAGCTGTCAGGCGGGCTTCTGCGAGCCCGGGACTCCGGTCGTGTGCAGCCCGCTCGACACTTGCCATCTCGCCGGAGTCTGCAGTCCCGACAGCGGCGTCTGCACGAACCCGAGCGCACCCGATGGGACCGCTTGCGACGATGGCATCGCGTGTACGTTGGACACATGCAGCGCGGGCGTCTGCAGTGGCCAGAGCGCGTGTGCCGCAGGCGAGCTGTGCGATCCCGTGCGGAACGCCTGTACGTTGCCGTGCACGTCCGACCTCGACTGTGACGACGGAAGCTTCTGCAACGGGGCCGAGACCTGCGGTGCCGACGGTCTGTGCGCGGCGGCGGCCAGCGCGTGCTCGAACAGCCAGGTGTGCGACGAAGCAGGTCAGAGCTGCTTCGAGGCGAGTGCGGACGACGATGGAGACGGCCTCACCAACAGCGAAGAGCTGCTCATCTACGGCACCGATCCGACCCAAGCCGATCCGGATGGCGACGGTGTTCCCGACGGAGAGGAAGTCCTGCCTGGCCAGGATGGCTACGTCACCGATCCAAACCTCGCCGATACCGACGGGGACGGGCTCGGGGACGGCGTCGAGTTCGACTTGGGGCTCGATCCCACGACACCCGCGGATCCCGGCGGCACCATCGCGATCAGCGGTCGAACGGCCAGCTTGTCTGTGGGTGCACTCGATGGACGCGCCGTGGTGTTGGACGCGAGCGCGATCGATCTGCAGGGACTCCACGCGTTCGCGTCGCTCGCTCTCGGCAGCGGCTCGACCTTGTCGGCGGGATCGGCGCTCTCGGTGTCCGGGAATCTCGACGCGAGCGCCAGCACCCTCGATCTGAGTGCCGGGCTCCAGGTCGGCGGAACTCTCACCGCGACGGGCTCGCAGCTCACGGTAGACGGCGGCCTTCAAGTCGGAGGGTCGCTCGAGCTACGCGAGTCGAGCCAGCTGACCCACAGCGCGGCCACCGAGACGACTTCTTCTCGACTCGACATCGAGGTGGGAGGTGCGCTCTCCATCGACGCGACGAGTGCGATCGACGTTTCGGGAAAGGGCTATCTACCCGGACAGACTCTTGCGCACCAACCCGGTAGCACTCCCACCAATGGGGCCAGCTACGGCGGGCTCGGAGGATTCTTCGACCCCTCCGGGACCCGCAACGAGGTCTACGGTGACCTCCGACGTCCGAACGAGCTCGGCAGTGGCGATGACGCCGGGGGTGGCTTGGTGTCGATCTCGGCGCCCAGCCTGCAGGTCGACGGTGCGATTCGCGCCGACGCCGACAGCCTGCTCGATGGCGGGCGGGGCAGTGGCGGCGGGATCGCGATCGTCGCC
Source organism: Pseudomonadota bacterium (assembly GCA_003247575.1). Lineage (GTDB taxonomy): Bacteria > Myxococcota_A > UBA9160 > SZUA-336 > SZUA-336 > SZUA-336. The sequence continues at coordinate 3,720 of QJZC01000065.1, read as the reverse complement.
GACCTGAGTGGAGCAGGTCTGATCTCGGCGCTGGGTGGACGCACGAGCGACGCCGAGCCCTACGGAGGCGGTGGAGGCGGCCGCATCGCGATCGAGGGCAGCCTAAGCAGCTTCAGCGGAGACATCCAGGTGGCCACGGCACCGGGGGGTGGCGGCAGCGGCGCGATCCCCGCTGGAGCCGGTACTTTGTACCTTCTATCCGAGACGCAATCCGCGGGCGACCTGATCGTAGACAACGAGGGCACGCTCGCTCCGATCGGGTCGACCCCGCTGCGAAGTGTCGGTTCCGGTACCTCGACCACACTCGAGCCCAACCGCCTGGTCGACCTGGCCGCGCAGTTTCCCGTGCCGAACGCCGAGCTTGGGGCCATCGGTCTGATCGGGCTCGAGCTGCTCCCGAGCCCTACGAGCACGCAGACGTTCACCATCCTCGACAACACCGCAACCGAGATCTTCACGGACGCCGCAGACGGAGACCTGACCACACAGGCGAACGTCGGCGATGCCTACACCGGGGTGTACACCTTCGACGACGTCACCGTGACGGGCGGCGCGCAGGTCGCCACCCGTGATCGCTGCGTGGTCGAGGGAAGTCTCGACGCCACCCCGGGCACCTTCGCCTGTGCGGGCCAGGACAGCGATGGCGACGGACTCGACGATGCCGACGAGGTCTTCGTGTACAAGACCGATCCCGGCAATCCGGATACCGATGGGGACGGCTTCTCGGATGGGATCGAGGTTGCGGCGGGTACCGATCCCAATGACCCGAGCACACAGAATGCACCGCCGAGCGCGCCCGCGCTCGGCGGGATCGTCGTCGGTGCGACGCAGATCAGCGGACAGCTGAGCGCCTGTGTCGACGACCAGCTTCCCAATGCAGCGTGTTTCCAGAGTGTGCGCGCGGTCGCTGCAGGTGGATCGTGCAACGACCTTCCGCAGGGAGCCGGAGAGGTCGCGGTCGCGGCGGGCGCGTGGAGCCTCGCTGGGCTACAGCCCGAGACCGCCTACACCGTATTCGGTCGAAGCTCCGATGGCGCCTTGGTGACCTGCTCGCCGGGCGTGTCCGTCACCACGAGCATCGCCGCTCCAGAGCTCGATCCGGTGCAGAGCCCGACGACCCAGAACCCCATCTCGCTCTCCGGCAGCGCGCGCGCGGGCCTGCGCATCGACCTGTTCGTCAACGGCACGTTCGAGACCTCCACCGTGGCCGACGCGAGCGGGCGCTTCGTCTTCGATGTGGTGCCGCTCCTCGACGGGGTGAATCAGATCGCGCTGGCGGGAGTCGATGGTGCGACCTCGAGCGGCCTCTCTGCGCCGGTCGTCGTGGACTACGTGAACACCCTGAGCCGCGACCTCTCGAACGTCACCTATACCGGTGCCGTCGTCCTGACCCGCGGTACGGGCGATCCCTACGTCGTGACCGGCGACCTGAACGTCGCGGCGGGCGGGCGCTTGATCGTGCAGCGTGGGGCCGAGCTCCGCTTCACCGGCGCGGACGACCTGGTGGTCGATGGCATCCTCGAAGCCCGCGGCACGGCGAGCGCCCCGGCGGTCTTCACCTCGGTGAGCCAGAGCGCCCGGAACGACTGGCACGGCATCGACCTGCGCGCGGGCACGGCGAGCTTCCTCCGCTTCGCCCGCATCTCGCACGCGGAGCGCCCAGTGCAGCTGACGTCCGGCGTATCGGCGCGGATCGAAGACTCCGCCCTGCTCGAGTTCCAGATCTATGGGGTCGAGGTCGCGGCGAATGCCTCGGCCGAGATCCGCCGCAATCGGATCGACAACAGCGCGGGCACGCGCCAGGGGGCAGGCATCTTCAACACCGCCAATGCCGGAGTGGTCGAGATCGACGGCAATCAGGTGCGCGGTGTCGCCACGGGCATCTACATGCAGACGTCTTCGCCCACCGTCAGCGGGAACACGCTCGAGTCGAACTCGGTCGGCATCCGCATCAGCGGCCTCTCTTCGCCGAGCGTGCGCGAGAACCTCATCCAGTCCAACAATACGGGCATTCTGCTCGATCCCCTCGGCCAAGCACAGCAACCCCACATCAACCAGAATCGGATTCTCGGCAACTCCTCCGAGGCCGTGCGCTTTCAGACGGGTTATCCCGATGCCAACGCGAGCCTCGTAGATTTCGAGCGCAACTGGTGGGGCAGTGCCGACGTCGTCCAGATCACTGCTTCGATCGTCGACCGCAAGAACAGTCAGAGCTCCGCCACGGTGGACTTCGTCCCCTACCTGGGGTCTCCCGGCGGCACCCCGCTCGGAGAGGGCCAGGTCCTGCTCGGCCCCGTGCTGGAAGACACGGTACTCACCGCCGGAATGACCTATACCGTGGGTGGCCTCATCTGGATCCACTCCGGTGCGCGCCTGACCGTGCCTGCGGCCACCACGCTGCGTGCCGTTCCTCGGGCGTCGATCGAGGTCGAGGGAGCGCTGGTCTCACAGGGGACGCCCACGCAGCCGGTCGTGGTCACGTCTGCGCTCGCCGCACCCGAGCGCGATTCGTGGCCCGGCATCCACCTGCGGGCAGGCAGCACGGGCAGCGTTCTGGCAGGCCTCGATCTCAGCTACGCGCGCAGCCCGATCGATCTCGATGCCGGCGTCACGGCCGACATCGTCGACTGTGCGATCGCGGTCTACGACCAGGTCGCGATCCGCCTGGCCGCCAACGCGGGCGGCGTGATCGAGCGCAATGTGATCGACAACGGCTTTGCCGGGTACCCCTCGGCCATCGGCATTCAGCTGCTGCAGGCGGCATCCGCGACCGTGGTTCGCGACAACACCGTGCGCGGCACGGCCACGGGCATCTATTCCTATCAGACCCTGGCCGAGCTGCGTGGCAACACGCTCGAGGGCAACGGCACTGCGATCCAGGTGAGCACCGGTGCGCCGCCGATCATCGCCAACGCCATTCTCGACAGCACCACGCGCGGCATCTGGCTACAGGCGGGGGCGTCGCCGCCGATTCGCGACAACCAGATCCTGGGCAATCCGAAGGGGATCGAGATCGCGGCGAGCACGCCGCCGGCCTCGCCAGTGCTGTCGGGGAACAGCCTCGAGAACCCGGTGAACCTCCAGGTCAGCACGCCGAGCAGCAAGGTGATCCTGGCCGAGGGCAACTGGTGGGGCTCTCCCGACGTGCTCGAGATCTCCGCATCGATCGTGGACAACGCGGACTATGAGACATTGGCCTTGGTGGACTTCGTTCCGTTCCTGGATTCCCCGGGGGGAAGCCCGATCGGCGAGGGCTCGGTCTTCATCGGCGCGCAGACGGGCGCGCGGGTGCTCGACCCGAACACTCCCTACACCGTAGGCGGTACGATCCAGATTCCGCTGGGCTCGTCGATGACGATCCCTGCCGGCACGGAGCTGCGCTTCGTCTCCGGAGGCTCGCTGCGTGTAGACGGGGTGCTCCAGATCGAGGGCACGGCCGAAGAGCCGGTCGTGATCGGTCCGCTCGCGTCCGATCCATCGCCGGGGGAGTTCGTCGGCATCTCGCTGCGCCCGGGAGCGAGCGGCAGCATCCGCCACGCGCGCATCGAGTACGCCAAGGTGGGGATCGAAGCCGAAGGGGTCTCGCTCGACATCGAGGACTCGGTGTTCCGCTACATCGGCGGACAGACGCGGCGGGCGATGTACTACCACGGTGGGGCGACGGGTTCGATCCGGCGCAACCTGGTGGAGCTCTCCCCGAACGCGGCGGCGGTGTACCTC
>QJZC01000066.1 GCA_003247575.1 Pseudomonadota bacterium | reverse complement strand
TGGTACACAGCGCCCGAATTCCTGGCGCTCGAGCGCGAGCGCCTCTTCGCGCGGAGCTGGCAGTCGGTCGCGCGTTTGGACGAGCTGCCAGCGGTGGGTGCGTTCGTTGCGGGCAACCTACTCGGCCAGCCCTACGTCGTCGTGCGGGGAGAGCGCGAATGTATCTACTCCCTCCGCAATGTGTGTTCCCACCATGCAGCCACGATCGTGCGTGGCTCTGGACGCTGTCAGGAGCTCGTGTGTCCCTATCACGGCTGGGCGTACGCGCTCGATGGTCGGCTGGTGCGCGCGCGGGGGATCGGAGGCATCGAGCACTTCGACCGGGAGTCGTTCGCGCTGGCCCGGCTTCCGGTGCGCACCTGGGGGCCCTGGGTGTTCACGGCGTGGCAGCAGTCTTCCTTGCCGTTTGACCTGAACGGCCTGCCTGACGAGGCCGAGCTCTTCGGGGCGCAGCCTGATCCGCTGCGCTTCGTGGCCCGGCGCGAGTATCTCGTACGGAGCAACTGGAAGGTGGTGGTAGACAACTACCTCGACGGAGGATTCCACGTTCCCATCCTGCACGGAGAGCTCGCAGCTTCGCTCGATCTAGCGACCTACCGCACGCACGTGCTCGAACGTAAGGTCGTGCAGGAGACGAGCGCGAACCCGAGCTCGAGCGACCGGCGTGTGTCCGGACGCGCGCTCTACGCATGGTTGTATCCGAACTGGATGCTCAACCGGTATGGACCTTGGCTGGACGTGAATCGCGTCCTCCCGCTCGACGCAGGGACGACACGGATCGTCTACGACTACTTCGTCGAGGAGCCGCTCGCGCAGGATGAGGACTTCGTTGCGTCGAGCCTCGAAGCCAGTCATCGAGTCCAGCTCGAGGATACGGAGATCTGCGAGCGGGTTCAGGAGGGCCTCCAGTCCGGCGCGTACGACCAGGGACGTTACGCCCCTCGATTCGAGATCGGAGCTCACCACTTCCACTGTCTTCTGGCCGCAGATCTTGCCGCCTCCGGAGGCGACCTCGAGCCCAGCGGACAGGAGGCTTCGGATCAAGAGACGAACGCGGAGTAGATCGCCCGAACGGCCGCGTCGAAGTCTCCGGACTCGATGCCCACGATGATGTTGAGCTCACTCGAGCCCTGGTCGATCATGCGGATGTTCACGCCGGCTCCCGCAAGGGCGCCGAACAGGCGCGCCGCCATGCCGGGTGTATGCATCATGCCCCGGCCCACGGTAGCGATCAGCGCCATGTCGCGGAACGCCTCGATCGAGTCGGGCTGACACTCGCGCTCGATTTCGGCGCAGATCGCGTCCAGGCGATCATCGACGAAGCTCGAATGGAGCACCAAGCTCATCGTATCGATTCCCGAGGGCAAGTGTTCGAAGGGGATCTGGTGCCGCTCGAGTACCCCGAGCATCCGGCGCGCGAAGCCCACCTCGGCGTTCATGAGGGTCTTCTCGACGTAGACGATCGTGAAGTCCTTGCGGCCTGCGATGCCGGTGATCGCACGCGGCGGACGGTCTGTACTCGTCGGTGAGCGCAGGATCAAGGTACCGGGTTCGTCCGGTGCATTGGTGTTACGAATATGAATCGGGATTCCGGCTGCACGCACGGGAAAGATCGCATCCTCGTGCAGCACGGTGGCCCCCATGTACGCCAGCTCGCGCAGCTCCCGATAGGTGATCTGTTCGATCAGCGCCGGGTTCTCGACGATGCGCGGGTCGGCCATGCGCATGCCCGAAACGTCGGTCCAGTTCTCGTACAGATCGGCGCCCACCCCCCGGGCCAGAATGGCGCCCGTGACATCGGAACCGCCGCGCGAGAAGGTGACGATCTCGCCGCTCGGATTGCTGCCATAGAAGCCCGGCACCACGATGCGCTCGCGTCCCTCGAGCTGGGTCTCGAGGGTTGTCTGCGTGAGCTCTGCGTCGAAGCGGCCGTCGGCATCGAAGCGCACCAGGTCGGCTGCATCGACGAACTCGAAGTGCAGCAGGTCCGCGACGACGAGTCCATTCAGGAATTCGCCCCGACTCGCTACGTAGTCGGCCGATGCACCGGCTTCGATGCGCGCTCGGACCTCGTCGAGCTGCGGACGTAGATCGAGACTCGTCCCGAGATCGCTCACGATCGTCTGATAGCGCTCCGAGATCTCGGCGAACGTCTTGTCGATCGACTCCCCCTGCCCCTGGAGCTCACGGCAGCGGTAGAGGAGGTCGGTCACCTTGGTATCGCTCGCCGAACGACGCCCCGGTGCCGAAGGCACGACGAAGCGCCGCGCCGAGTCCGCTTCCACGATCTCTCGAACCTTCTGCAGCTGCTGAGCATCCGCGAGGCTGGAACCCCCGAATTTACAGACTTTTGTACCCAACGTGGCGAGTCCTCCCCTAGCGCTTCCGAGCGGCCAGGGGATTATACGCGCGCCTCTGTGGATGGCACGGGGTTCAGATCTTGGGGACAGGCGGCGATGGAAGAAGCAGTACGTCGAGAGAGGAGCACCGATGTTCGACGGATTGCAAGCGTTCGCAGCAGGCGTGCTGTGTGGTGCGGTCTCGCTGCTGGTGACCTACCTGACCCTGAAGCTGCACTACGAACGCATCTCGCCCCCGATGGCGCTGATCCTCCGCCGCGGCGAGCATCGCCGGGTGCGCCTGCGGTCGTGCCTGATCTGGCCGGGAACCGAGCTCGAGCGGCTGGTGTTGCGGCCTCACAGCTTCGAGCTGGGCCTCCAGGGTGAGGAGTGCGTCTGGACTCGGGATCGAGCTGCGGTGGACGTCGTTGCCCACGTGACCCTGCACGTCGTGCGCGAGCCGGCTCGCATTCTGGAGGTGACGGACTGGCTCGGATGCGACGCGGCTGCCGACTCCAAGGTGATCCGCGATCTCTTCGCGCCGGCCTTCGAGGAGGCCCTCCACGCGGTCGCGAGCACGTTCACGGGCGAGGAGGTCTACGCGCGCCGGCTGGAGTTCCGGGACCGGGTTCGGGAGATCGTGTCGCCCGCTCTACGCGGGTTCGAGATCGATGAGCTCGCGATCTCGACCTTCCAGAAGATCGCAAGCCCCTGACCCTGACGCGGGGGTGCCTAGTCGGTAGGCGCGCTCATCGTCCAGAGGGCACCCTCTGAGAGGAGCTCCCCGACGAGCGCTTCGAGTGCGTCCCCGTCTGCATCGACCTGGCGCGCGTAGCTCGCGCGCTCGCTCCTGGACCGCGGCTGCTGCTCCACGTACGCCAGAAACTCTGCGATCGGCGGCGGAAGCGGCTCCACGTACAGCTGGCGGTGTCCAGCGAAGTCCGCGTCGGCGGCCGCTCGAATCAGCACGCACTCATTCCCGGAGTCACCTGGCGCGAACCCTGGGGCCACTGGCTTGGTGCCGCTGGCGGCGGCTTCGCGTAGGCGGGTGGCCAGGGCGAAAGTCCCGCTCGGCAGCCGTACCAGATGAGCCCATGGCGCCAGGCCTACCGCGTCGCCCGTCGGCCGCACGGTTTCTCGTGTGATTCGGCGCGCGCTGACCATTGCGGACTCGAGCGCGAGCAGTGCGCGCACTTCTCGCGGCGCGCGCACACTGCGTGCCTCGAGATAGCGGGCGAGCGCCAGGGGGAGTGAGCCGTCGGCCCGGACGGCGCTGTGGAATTCGTCGGAGCAAGGGAACTCTTCCAGCAGCTGGGAGGGCAGCAGCGCGAGGCTCGAGCTGAACTCCAAGGCTACGTTGCGCAGGAACTGCGCGCGCCTCGAGCCGCCGCGATCGGCCGAGACGCCGCGCGGGTCCGCAGCGCGCAGCCACGCAAGCTCGCCTTCCGCGAGCCCGGTGGAGGCAATCGTGACTCGATCACCAGCTTGCAACCGCTCTGCGAAGCCGGGATCGAGCTGCATGCGGAAGAGCGTCCGTTGCAGCGCGCGATGATTCACCATCCCGCAAGCTCGCGCGTGCGCGCGCGAAGCTGCCCGAATCCGGGTAGCACTGATTCGAGAGGGTTACGCTCGCACTCGTATACGATCGCGCGCAGGGCGGGCGCTCGGGGAAGCACGTACTCGAGCAGCTCCCAGGTCTCGGGTAGCGGCTGCGCGCAGTGGTCGTCGTCGATGAAGGCCCTGCCGAGGTGATCGAAGCGGGATCCGCCGGCGATGTGCAGCTCGAGGACTCGATCGAGTGGAAAACGATCGAGGCCCTCGAGGAGCTCGCAGCCCATACACTCCTGATAGATCACCAGATGGGCGAGATCGAGCAACATGCCGCTGTCGGCCTGCGATACGACCTGCGCGAAGTAATCCAGCAGGTGCAGGTCACCGAGGTAGACGTGGGCGGGCGGATTCTCGGGCAGTACCTCGAAGCGGCTTTCCCGACGCAGCCTCGAGAGATTCTGCGCCATGGCGAGGGCCGAATCCGTGGTGAGTATTGGGGGCATCAGCACCCCGTGCCCGTGGTCGCGCGGTCCGACGTGCCACAGGCCAGCGTCGCCGCACAGCCATACGGCGCCGAGTTCGCGCGCCAGCTCGCCCGTGCGCTCCCCCCAGCCGCCATCGAGGCTCTCTGATTCCTCGAGATTCACGTCCAGGAAGTGGTACGTGATCGGATGACCGGCTTGGATCCAGGCGCGGGTACTGGCGTCGATGCCGCGCTCCAGGTCGACTCCAATCTCGAGAAAGTCGAGCAGGTCTGGAGAGCGCTCGAGTAGAGCCTGCGGATCGAGGCCGCCGAGGCTCGCGGCGTACTCGGTCGAGATCCCGATCCCTAGGTGGGGGAGGCTCTGCAACCGCTGCCGAAATGCTGGGTCCTGGGAGGGCACGTGAGCAGCATAGCGAAAGCTCCGAGTGCGCCTTCCCCGAGTGCGACTGCGGACGAGGCTACTGGCCCTGCTTCCTCACTTCGAGCTCCGCCGTGCGCAGGGTCTCGAGCCAGCGTTTGCGCAGGCCGGGAGCGATCCGGGCACTCTTGGCGGTATAGGTGAGGGTGTGAACCCCCAGTCGGCCGAAGATCGTGCGCGCGATCTGGGTCTGGGGTTGGAGCTCCTTGCACTGAGGCCGGCTCCACTCGTAGAGCGAGGATCGTGCTTCCTGAGACAAGGTCTCGAACTCGACGATCGGGCATGCTTCTTCGAGCTGCTTGCGCTGGGCTTCCAGGAGTGCGCCGATCGTGGTTCCCCGCTGGGCCCCCAGAGCCAGGGTCCGCGTGACGAGTTCCGTCCATTCATCGACGGTCTCACCGGGGAGCACGTAGATCTCCTGAATCACGCGGCCAATCCGCTTCTGCGATCCCGGGGTCCACTCGCGCCCATCGAACTGGAAGGCCACGTACTCCGCCGGGGGGTCGAAGGCCGGCTTGGCGGGTGGGGAGTCGCCGTCTCCGGCGCATCCGAGCGCGAGTGCCAGGCCGAACAGCGCACCCGAGATCCAGCTGGCCGTAGGCCCACGGCGCGGCGCCGCATGGTGATGAGGATCTCTGTTGGCTGTCGGAAGCGAATCGTGGCGATGCTCGTGGCGATGCAAACTGGCGTCCCCCGCGGCAGGAAGTGGCCCCCGGATTCTGCCACGTCGCGGGGTTGCGGGGAGAATCGATTCTCCGTCAGCGCCCTTGTTTCTTGAGTCTGGACGTATCGTAGTAACGCTGGCTGGTCTTGGCGTCGAAGACGCGTGCATTCGAGTTCCAGAAGCTCGTGACGTGCGAGTTTCCGTTCTGAACGTTCACGATCTGTCCGGCGACGATGTTCGGCACCTGCTTGCCTCGGTTCTCTGCGACCTCGCTGTCCTCACTCCAGCGCATGGTGAAGAATGCCAGGCGAAAGGGCTCTCCGGCCCGGTCGTAGGCGATCAGGTACACCGGCTGCATCGTCTCCTTGTCGTAGAAGATCTTCTTGCGGCTGTACGGATGCCCTTCCTGCTGAGGAATGTCGTCCAGCTGGAAGACGCTTCGCTTCTCCCAGGTCTCGTCGGCGAAGGGCAGGGCGTTGTAGGGCCCCCACTTGCACTCGTTCCACTCCTCGCGCGTCCCGAGACGCGTTTGTCCCTCGCTCAGCGCCGCTTCGTCGGTCGAGATGTTGCTCGGGAAGCAGGAGCGCCGTGTGTTCATGTTGGCGACGTAACTGTTCTCGCCGTGGAACTCCCACTTGTGTGCGTAGACGTAGCCAGAGAACGCGTAGAAGTCTTCCAGCGTGAACTCGGTTCCGAGCAGCGAGTCCGACTTCTGCGTGGTGGATACACGACGTACGCGCCGCAGTGACGGAATGTAGGCGTAGGTCTGGTCTTCCTGCTCCTCGCCCGCGTAGTCATAGCGAAACAGCAGGAACATGGTTCCGCGAAGGTCGAAGGGGGTCTTGACGTCGAAGAACTCGGCCCACTCGACGTTGCTGTCCGGATCCAGGCTGTGACCTTCGATGTCCGCGCGGTGCGAGAAGTACGTGCGCCTATATTCGCCCTGGGTCACCCGCCAGGTCTCGTTTCCCCAGTTGCGCATGTAGCTGAACCCGAAGTGCGGAATGTTGAGGCCAGCACCCTGCCAGCGGTAGTTCACGTTCCACGCCAGCTTCATCGCGAACTGAGGATCGTCCGGCTTCAGATCGCAGCGGTGTCCAGTGACCTCCTTGGCCCATTCCGAGTACGGGAATGGCTGGCCTGCGGTGTAGTTGAGCAGGTGGCCCTGCGCGTCGAGAGAGGCCTGGCAGGCGTACTTGCGCGTCGCCTCGCGATAGGACTCGTGTGGTGCGTAGGAGCTAGTTGGGACGACCGTCATCTGGAGATCGGGGTAGTCCATCACGTAAGGGAGGAACTCGCTCGGGAGCATCCCGCGCAGCAGGTCACGGTTGGCTGTGGTGATCTGACTGGGTGCGCCGCGTCCGCTCTTGAGCTCGTTCGCCTGCCCGACGGAGTAGATCAGGCCTGCGCCGAGAAGCAGTGCCGCGCTGAACTTCGCTGATGAGAACATCCGGATCTCCTCGACTTACACCGCCTGCTTCCCGAGCGACCCTGCGGGACGGATCGTGAAGCTTCGAGCGCGGTGTCTTCACCTACAGAGAGCGCCCACTTCCCGCCGGGTCGCCTCGATTTGCGCATCGGCCGGCCGCAGAAGAGCTTGACCCGTGGTCCCGGTCTTGGCGCGATTGAGAACGATTGAGCGCGTGCGTACCGATGTGCCGAAGCTGCGCAGCCGCTGCCAGCAGAGCGCGATGCAGATCGACGGTGACTTGCCGATGTGTTTCGTATGCAGCGAGAGTGGATGCAGGTCTGCGGCAGAGCGCGTGCGCTCTATGTCTCGAGGCTGGCCGGCGGGCGGCGAGGAGTTCGCTTCGGTGCGTTCCTCGAAGGGGCGCTCCTCCCATGGATACTCCTCCCGTTGGTGCTCCTGACGCACCACGCGGTGTCTGCGACACCCCTCGACCCCTCGGATCCGGCCGCGTGGGTCATCCCGAGTCCAGACCTATACGCGCTTGCTGTCGAAGGAGAGCGCGTGTGTGCGGTGGGTTACTGGGGAACGATCCTCCTGTCGGAGGATGGGGGAGACAGCTTCCGACCCGTGCGGACTTCCGTGCGCGAGGCGCTCTTCGCCGTAGACTTCTTCGACGCGCGCAGCGGTTGGGCGGTCGGCGCGAGAGGGACCATACTTGCCACGCGCGACGGCGGCCAAAGCTGGCAGCCACAGACCGCCTGGATTTTGGACGCATTCGGCGACCGAATCGAGCTCGACGTATCCCTATTCGGTGTTCAGGCCGTCTCCCCGCTCGAGGCCTGGGCCGTCGGCGACGCAGGAGTCGTACTACGTACGCGCGACGGCGAGACCTGGGAGCAGATCCCCCTGTCGCAGGAGCTTCTCGGCGACGATAACCTGATCGACCGGATCCTGAACGGGGTGCACTTCGCAGACCCGACCCACGGCTTCATCGTGGGCGAGTTCGGGACGGTGCTCTACAGCGCGGATGGGGGCGAGTCGTGGAGCCGACAGCCGCACGTGTCTTCCGCGGGCGACGATCCCTACATCTTTGACGTCGCGGCTTCCGTCTCCCAGCAGGACGTTCGTCAGGGTGCGAACGTGAGTGCGGCGGCAGTCGGGCTGGCCGGAAGCGTCTGGGTGTGGGACCGAGGCGAGACGCGCTGGCAGACCCGTTCGATCGCGGGAGGGGCGAGTCTGTACGCGGTCGCCCAGAGGGGCGATCACCTGGTCGCCGTCGGTGACCGTGGCGCCGTCCACTGGTCCGCCGATGCAGGAAGGACCTGGCAGCGCGCAGGCACGCCTCGGATCCTGGGTTGGCTGCGCGCGGTCGAGTTCGCGACCGATGCGCGCGTCTTCAGCGTTGGGGCCGGCGGGGTGCTGCTGCGGTCGAACGATGCAGGTCGCAGCTTCGATCGCGTGAACTGGGACCCCAGAGCGACTCGGTGACCTCCTACGAGTAAGGAACGATGGACGCACTCGCACTACGCTTCTCGCGATTCTTCATTCGCCACCGGCACGCACACCTGCTCCTGATCGGCGCGGCGACGTGCTTCTTCGGATATCACGCGCTCAAGCTCGAGGTGTTCAGTCAGTTCGTGGACTTGTTGCCGCGGCAACACCCGTACATCCAGGTGTACGAGAAGTACAACCGACAGTACGGCGGTGCCAACGTCGTGTATGCGGCTCTGATCGCGCGCGAGGGGGCTCCCTACGACGAACGCGTGCTCGAGAAGATCTATGCGTTCACGGATCAGGTAGACAAGATCGATGGCGTCGATCACGGGCAGGTGCAGTCGCTGACGCACATCTCCGTGCGAGACCATCGCGTGGATGCGCAAGGGGTCTTGCACACTCCCCAGATCGTCGGGACGCAAGCGTTGTCGCTGATCGAAGCGCAGTTCTTCCTGCGGCGCCTCGCTGCTCACCTCGAGGCCAGCGGTGAGGCGCTCGCGACCGATCTCGCCGCGCTCCGCGCACAGGTGGAGCGCGTCCAGAGAGACAGTCTGCGCGCGCTCGAGCCCTATGCCGATCTACCCGTGGATCGCGTCGAGCCCGCGGAGGCGGCCGAGCGCGTGCGCCGCCTGCGGCGTCTGTCGGCCGAGCTCGGTGTGCTGCAGCTGCGCCTCGAGTCGCTTCCCGAAGGCTACCGCCTGGCGGGTGATCGGCTAGTCCACCCGACCGGGCGGCTGCTGCCGCCCGATGCGCTGGTCGGCCTCGCCGATCGCGTGCGCCAGAACGAGAACGTCTTCGGTCGGCTCGTGTCGTTCGACGAGACGGCGGCCCTGGTGTCGGCCGGCTTCGTCGAGGGCAAGCTCGACTATGCGCGCATCTTCGCTGAACTGCGCGCTCTGGAGCGCGAGCTGGAAGGAGATGGGCTGGTCGAGATCCACCTGAGCGGACAGCCCGTACTCATTGGATGGACCTTCGCCTTCCTCGGCGAGATCCTGCTGATCCTGTTCTTCAGCGTGCTGATTCTGGTACTGCTGCTCGGCGCGTACTTCAGGCAGTGGTGCGGAATCGTGCTCCCGTTCTCGGGGGCTGCGGTATCGGCCATCTGGGGACTCGGGTTCATCTCGCTGATGGGCTACCAGCTCGAGCCGCTGGTGCTGGTCATTCCGATGCTCATCACTGCGCGCGCGATCAGTCACTCGGTGCAGTTCGTCGAGCGCTTCTACGAAGAGTACGAGCGGCTCGAGGACAAGGAGCAAGCGGTCGTCAGCTCGATGGCAGAGCTGCTCCTACCGGGAACCCTGGCGATCGTGACAGATGCATTCGGCATCTTCGTGATCGGGGTCTCTTCGATAGCTCTGATGAAGAAGATCGCGGTCTTCGGTGCGTTCTGGGCGCTCTCGATCGCCGTGACGGAGATGCTGCTCAACCGCCTGATGATCATCTACCTGCCCGCACCGAAGAGCTTCGAGCACTACGTCCCGGGCCCGATCTCTCGCTTGCTCGCGTGGCTCGCGGGGATCGCCACAGGAGCCCGGAGCACGCGCTGGATCGCGGCCAGCTGGGCGGTCGTGGTCGTGCTCTGCCTCTTCGTCGCACCGCGGGTCGAGGTCGGGGAGTCGCAGCCGGGCACGCCGGTCTTCTATCCCGATCATCCCTTCAATGTCTCGGCGGCGGTGATCGGTGACAAGTTTGCTGGCGCCGACGAGCTCACAGTGGTCGTGGAGACGGAGCTCGAGGGGGGAGTGCACCGACCGGACGTGTTGCGCGAGATCGAGGCCTTCCAGCTCTACATGGAGGAGGATCCGAACGTCGGGGGGAGTCTCTCGATCGCGGACTTCATGCGCGTGATCAATCGGGCTTACCACCACGGCGATCCGCGCTGGCAGCGCATTCCGGACTCGGCACCGGAGATCGGTGGGCTGCTGTACCTCTTCGAAGCGAGCGCGCCCGATCCCAGGGTGCTCATGCCGCTGCGCGATGCCAGTGCGCGTACGGCTGCTGTACGCGTGTTCTATCGCGACCACCGCGGAGCGACCATCCGAGCGGCGATTGCGCGTGCGCGTCGCTTCATCGACGAGCATGCGACCGGCGAGCTCAGCATCCGCATGCGGTCGCGAGAGGACGACTGGATCGCGGCGTTGCATTTCTGGCTCGGACCGCTCCTGCCCCCGCGTCTTCCGGCGCTCGAGGTACTCGAGCGCCAGGCGGACGGCACCTACGAGACGCAGCAGGTGACCCGGCCGAATCGCTGGGAGCCGGCGCCCGAGGATTCCGAGGTCCGCATCTCGACCCTGCCACGAGTGACGCCGGCACTCAGACGAAATCTGGTGGACGCCGGCTACGACAGGGTGCAGGAGATCGCCGAGGCGGACGTCGAGGCGCTGGCGCAGGTCGATGGGTTCGACTTGGTCACGGCTTATGCGTTGATCTCCGAGGCGGAGAAGGATCGCCGTTCCTATCGGGTCGTGCTCGAGTGGGTCGAGCCCACCGATCGGCTCGACGTCGCGCAGGGAGCCGACTCGAGTGTGCTGCACGCACAGGTGCGTAAGCGCGGGCTCTACGATCCCTACGAGCTCTGGGTGCGTTACGCGGGCCAAGCTTGGGAGCGGCGCGAGTCCGGCCACTGGGCACTCGGCACGAGCTGGGCCTTGGCGTCCGGTCTGATGGGGGTGCTGGCAGCGAGCAACGACGAGGTCGAAGGCAGTAACAACGCGACCCTGATTGCATCCTTCTGCGTCGTGTTCGTGGTCATTCTGCTGTCGTACCGCTCCTTCGCGGTTGCCGGTCTCGTCTTGCTGTCGCTTGGCACGGCGGCGCTGATCTCATTGGCTTACATGTACTGGGCCGGGATCGGGTTCGACGTGAACACGCTGCCGGTGCAGGCGCTCGGTGTGGGTGTGGGAGTCGACTACGCGCTCTACATCATGGACCGCGTCGTGAGGGAGCGAGGGCGCGGACAGCCTCTCGACGAGGCGATTCGCACTGCGATCCGGACCACGGGGATGGCGGTCTTCTTCACCGGCTCGACGCTCGTGGGAGGCATCGTGTTCTGGGTGTTCTTGAGCAACCTCCGCTTCTCGGCAGACATGAGCCTGCTGCTGTCGATCCTGCTCGTGAGCAACATGATTGGTGCCATCCTGCTCGTGCCTGCGTTCACCTCGCTGCTGCGGCCGAAGTGGGCGGTCCGCTGCGATGAGTGACGCGCCGCTCGGGTTGCCTGGCCCGCTATTGCGACCGCGACTGCAGGGGCTGGTTCGCGCTCTATGGTGGGTCGCGCTGGTCGCTTCGATTGCGTCGTGTGCTGAGCCGAGCGAGCGCGGCGGGCGTTCCGACGACCGGCCCGGTGAGGTGTTCTTCCCGCTCGTCGAAGGTGCGCGCTGGACCTACGAGATTTCTGGGTTGGGCCCGGCTCCCGTGGAACTCGCGGTCGTTGCACGCGGTCTGAGGACGGTGCGAGGACTGAAGCAGCCGGTGTTCGTAATGGATGAGATCACCGACGGAGAAGAGCTGGGCTTCGCAGTCGTCGCTCCGGTGGGGTACGTGCGCGTCGGTGAGTATCTAGGGCGATTGCTCGCGCTCGATTACGACGGGGATGAGCTGCACATGCTGGGTGGCGAGAAGCCCGTTCGCTTCCTGCCGCTGCGAGCCAGTCCATCGCTCGAGTGGGAGGACCGCAGCACCTTGTTCGAGTTCGCGCAAGCGGAAGGAGCCGCGCGTTACTGGAAGCACCGCGCGAGCTGGGTCGCCGAGCTCGAGGTTGCTGCGGGTACGTTCCGCGACGTCCTGCGCATCGAGAGTCGCTACTTCGATTCTCCCCCGGAGGCGCAGCCGCGCGCGAGCGAGCGAGCGGCGCGCACCGCGTCCGCTGTGCCGGGAACAGAGCCGGGGCCAGAGGCGTCTCCGGAGTCCATGCTGCGCTTCGAGGACTTCTATGCGCGCGGTGTCGGTCTCGTGCGCACGGTGACGTACGACGAGCAGCGCGGAGGTGAGGCCACCCTCGAAGGTGAGCTGATTCGCTTCTCGATCCCGGGGGCGGGCGCGGCGAGCGGGCCCGCGAGCCCTTGAGGCGACCCGCAACGGGTGGTATCCATCCGTGCGGCGATGTTGGTCAAACTCTGTATCGATTACGAGAATCCCGCGAGAGACTGGTGGGACGAGGGGGGACGCGAGCTGTGGGAGAGCATCGCGGAGGCCCCTGACGCCGGCTCGATCGTGGTGGACGACTCGATCGCGAAGTCCTGGCTCGAGCAAGCCGCGACCCTGCCGGCCTGGGATCAGGGGCCTGAGTACGCCCCACATCCCGTGCGCGTCGTCGATGTCGATCCCGACGAAGACGTCTGAAGCCGCGTCCACCTCGAGGCTTCCACCGTCGCGCGAACCGGTTGCGCAGCCGAGGCACGCGTGAAGCTCACCGGTCGTACCGCGGTCATCACCGGCGTGAGTCGTGGCCTGGGAGCGGGTTTGGCGCGCGTCTTCCATGCGGAAGGGATGCGGCTCGGGCTCTGTGCACGCTCGCCCGTCGAGCGCTGGGAGTGGGGCTTCGAGGTCCCTCTCCAGTCCAGGGAGTCCTCGCGAGATGCTGCAGTCAGCCCCTCTGCAGCCAGTCCGGAAGGGTTGCACCTCGAATCGCTCGACGTGCGCGACATCGAGGCGCTCGAAGGCTTCGCCCGTCGGGTGGAGCAGCGCTTCGGCGGGATCGATCTTTGGATCAACAACGCCGGCGTCCTGGATCCGATCGGGCCGCTGCGCGACCAGACTACACGCGATGTTGCCGAGAACCTCGAGATCAACGTAGTCGGAGTCGTCGCGGGCAGTCAGGTGTTCGTGCGCCACCTGCACCGCTTGCGCACCCAGGAGCCCGAACGCGCAGGTGTTCTGGTCAACATCTCCTCGGGTGCGGCTCGCCGCCCGTATGCCGGCTGGGGTGCCTACTGCGCCTCCAAGGCGGCGGTCGATCGGCTCACCGAGTGTCTGCAAGTGGAGGAAGCCGAGCATGGCCTGCGGGCGTTCTCGGTTGCGCCCGGCGTGATCGACACGGACATGCAGGCGAAGATTCGCGCCTGCGGACCCGAACGCTTCCCCGAGGTAGAGCGCTTCTGGCAGCTCAAGCGATCCCAGGGGTTCAGCTCGGCAAGGTTCGTGGCCCGCCAGCTGCTCGAGCTGGCCTTCGGCACGCGTGACGAGCCTGACGAGGTACTGATCCGCCTGCCCTCGGAGATGCCGACCAGCTAGGCGCGGCTTCCGTCCAAAGCTGCAACGACGTCGCGGGCGCGCGCGACGATGTCGGCTTCTTGCAGCAAGATGTGGTTCGCCGCTGGACCGAGCGGTACGTAGCAGTCAGCCGAGCGCACGGACCCGAGAGGCTTGCGCGTACCGCGCTCGGCGAAGTGTGCGAGCACGGCGTCCGCGATCCCACCTGCCGTCGCTCGGCACTCGTCGGCGACGAGCAACGCTTTCGCCTGGTCGAAGGAGGCTTCGAGCGCCTTCCAGGGTAGCGGGGCGAGCCAGCGCAGATCGAGCACGCGAGCCCGAACTCCGTGCTCCTCGGCGAGGACGCGCGCAGCCCGCAGCGACATCCGCACTCCGTTCGCGTAGGTCACGATCAAGAGCTCGGCATCGGCATCCCCGTAGAGACCCACTTCACCGGGCCATAGCGGTGCTTGGCCGGCGGGATAGTCGAACAGCCAGCGTTCGTCACCATCGGCGTAGAGGTCCTTCTGGTGGTACAGCGCGATCGGCTCGAGGAAGCAGATCACGCGCCCAGAGCCGCGGGCGATTGCGATCGCCGCTCGCAGCAGCCGCGCTCCGTCATCCCCTCGTGCCGGGGCGGCGAGCATGAGTCCGGGGATGTCGCGCAGTGCACCGATCGAGTCGTCGTTGTGGAAGTGCCCCCCGAAGCCTCGCTGATACGCGAAGCTCGCAACCCGCACGACCATGGGATTCCGGAACTGACCCGCCGAGAAGTACGAGAGCGAGCACGCCTCTCCGCGCAGCTGGTCGAGTGCGTTGTGCAGATACGCCAGGTACTGGATCTCCGGGACCGGAAGGATTCCGGCGAGTCCCGCTCCGAGCGCGAGGCCGAGAATGGAGGTCTCGTCGAGCAGGGTGTCGAAGACGCGCGCGCCTCCGAAGGCAGCCTGGAGCCCCGAGGTCACGTGGTAGACCCCGCCCTTGCGTCCCACGTCCTCACCGAAGACCCAGATGTGTGGGTCGCCGAGCATCGCGTCATGCAGGGCGGAGCCGAGATGTGCGCCGAGTGTCCGGCGAGAGGGTGCGTCTGCGTCCTCGGGGAGTCCGTGCACGAAAGAGCGGGAGCGGGAGCTTGTGCTTGCCTGGGCCCGTGTATTCGTCAGGCGTGCGACCTCCGGGTCGTAGGGAGCGAGTGGCGCCTCGATCTCGGCTCGACTCTCGAGCCCTCGCAGCTCGCTGGCTCGTTCCAAGCTGCGCGCGACCTCGCGATGTGCGCGCTCGACCAGGTCTGCGAGTTCCTCGGAGGTTGCCAGGCTGCTGTCGAGTAGCCAGCCGGCGTTCGTGATCAGTGGGTCCAGTCGGGCCTCGGCCGCGATCTCGGACCGCTCCCGGTAGGCCGCCTCGACGTCGCTGCCCGCGTGACCGAAGAGCCGCACACAGCGCAGATGCAGCAGAACGGGTGCGCCGCTCTCGCGGCAGAGAGCGATGGCACGTGCGGCCTGCGCGTGCACCTGCTCCAGATCACCCTTCGCCTCCACGTAATGCAGGTGCGGGAGCTGTCCGAAGCTCTGGCTCACCCAGCCACGGGGGGTCGGCACAGAGATGCCGAGTCCATTGTCCTCGCAGACGAACAAGATCGGTGTGCGCACTCCGCGCCGGTGCGAATAGCGGGCCGCGTGAATTCCGGCCAGGGCGGTCGCGTGAAACGCCGATGCGTCTCCGAACGAGCAGCAGACGATCGCGTCGCGAGCGAGCGGCCGCGGAGGCTCGGGCCAGTGCTCCGGAGGCTCCGCGTGAAGGCGCCCGAGCGCGAAGGCGAGGCCCGTCGCTCGGGGAAGGTGAGAGGCGATCGTGCTGGTCTGCGGGGGAACCCACAGCGATGAGCTTCCCCAGACCTTGTGTCTCCCGGCCGCGACTGGATCCGTGCGCGCCGCGCACAAGGACGCCAGGACGTCGGAAACGGGGTCTGCCACGCCGCCCTTGCGCGAGCGCGCCAGCATCAGGGCGCCCGACCGGTAGTGCAGAAGGCATGGATCATCGAGCTCGAGAAGCTGGCCGAGCACCGCATTCTGTTCATGGCCTGCGCTCTGGATCGTGTAGTAGCCCAGCTGGCGGCTGCGGAGCACGCGTGCGGCTGAGTCGAGCTCGCGGCTGCGCAGCTGGTCCAGGAACAGCTCCAGTGCGTTCGCGCGCGACAGAGTGCCTGTGTGGGCTCCTCGGTCTCGTACCGCGCAGGCACCTTGTTCGATGCGTCGGTACAAGCGCTCTCGCTGGCGTACGAGCGCGGGATCGGCATCGGGCCAGTACATGTGTGGACGGCTGGGGGTCTCTCCTGGGACGGATGCGTCTGAAACAGGCTGTAGCCTCTCGCCCGCGAGCCCCAGTCTGAAAGCAGGCAACTGGGTCGGATCTGTGGAGCTGCGCGCGGGGCGGGGATTCTGCGCGCTCGCTGCCGCCTCAGCGTCGGTGAATTTCTTGTTTAGGTCCGACACGTTCCTAATGACTCCAAGCGCGGCTGCGAGCGAGCTCGGATGGGGGGCTTTCGAGGCTTGGATTCTTCTGTTCTTGCAATCGGTTAGAAGCCCCTGGAGCCGCCGCCCTGCAGTCCGTACTGCTTCTGTATAGCTTTAAACTTGCGTATCAGACGCAAGGGTCCAACACCTCCGTGATCGGTAATCGCACTTATTCCGCTTAGATTTGCTTGTGACAACCTCTTTGAAAATGACATGCTTGGTAACTGTCTGACCTCGACGGAGACGCTCGACGTAGAAGAGCGCGATGAAGGGGGAGGACACCTGGAGCCACCCTGGGGGTCCACGAGGACGCTGGGTAGGAACGAAGGAGAACGGAGGTTCCACGTTCGGGTAGATCCGCGCTGAGCCGTGTCGTGCAACTCGTGTGGGAACTCATGCGTAGAATCATGTGATTTGCTCGCGGAATGTTCGTGGCGCAGGTTTTGCAGCCCATCTCTTTCGAATGGCGGCAGCAAAATCTTCACGAGCCGCATCGGAGGGGTAGGGTGCCATGCTGACTTCGATCCTTCGCGCGCTGGGGAACGACCTCGCGATCGACCTCGGAACGGCGAATACGCTTGTCTACATCAAGGACAAGGGAGTAGTCCTGCGCGAGCCCAGTGTGGTCGCCATGACAAAGAACGGGGCTGCCTACGGCCATGTGCACTCCGTGGGAGTCGAGGCCAAGGAGATGCTCGGTCGGACCCCCGATAACGTGGTCGCGATCCGCCCGATCCGTGATGGTGTGATCGCCAACTTCGAGATCACGAAGGAGATGCTGCGCCACTTCATCGCCAAGGTGAAGCAGGCTCACATGGTCTTGCGTCCGCGAATCGTCATCGCGGTGCCCGCCGGACTCAACGACGTGGAGCGTCGCGCCGTCAAGGAGAGTGCTCTTCTCGCGGGTGCGAGTGAGGTCTTCCTGGTCGAGGAGGCCGTCGCAGCCGCGGTCGGGGCGGGATACGACATCACCACGCCTGCGGCCACCATGGTGGTCGACATCGGGGGTGGGACGACCGAGGTCGCGGTGCTGTCCTGCTCGGGAGTGATCTATTCGCGCTCGACTCGGGTCGGGGGCGATGCCATGGACGAGGCGATCATCCAATATGTGCGCCGTACCTATCATCTGCTGATCGGTGAGCGCACGGCGGAGCGCGTCAAGATCGACATCGGGACGGCGTATCCGGACGGCGAGATGCGCTCCTTCGAGATCCGAGGTCGCGATCTGCTGGCCGACTCCCCGAAGGTGCTCGAGATCAAGTCCGAAGAGGTGCGTGCCGCCCTGGCCGATCCGGTGAATGCGATCGTGGATCGAGTCAAGATGGCGCTCGAGGGAATCTCGCCCGAGACCTCCGCCGACATCGCCGAGAACGGCATCTTGCTCGTGGGAGGCGGCTCACTGGTGACCAACTTGGATCGGCTGATCCAGAGTGCCACCAAGCTGCCCGTGCGTCTCGCCGATGATCCCCTCACGACCGTCGCGCTCGGCGCGGGACGCTGTCTCGAGGATCCGGTGTTGCGCGAGCGGTTGGCGATGCGCCTCTAGCGCCAGCGCATCCCCTGGATCCGCACGCGTTCATAGTCCTGATAGTTGGCATAGGCGAGCCAGCCGAACAGCCCTGCCAGTACCAGCGAGCCGCTGGCGAGCCCCAGCAATGCCATGACTCCCGCGGCGATCATCGAGATGCGCGGGGGCAGCTCTGGGGCAGGTCGCAGCACGTAGCGATACACCAGCTCTCGCATGACGTTCCCGCCGTCTAGCGGAAGTACGGGCAGCAGGTTCAGCGCCCCCCAGCCAAAATTCACGAACAGGCCGAAGCTGAGCGCCGCGTTTACCCAGCGCGTCCGCACGACTTCGAGCGGCATCAGCTGGAGGAGCAGCCACAATACGATGCCGAGCGCGAAGCCGGCCATGGGCCCCGCAAGGCTGAGCGCGACGTTGTTCCAGGTGGGCAGTCGTTTGCGCACGGGCCAGGTCGTGACGCCGCCGAGCGCATAGAGCCGGATGGCCGGGGCCAGGCCGTAGTAGCGACCGGCTAGGGCATGGCCGAGCTCGTGCACCAGCACACCCACGAACACACTTAGGATCCAGATCGGGATGAGTGCCGGAGTCAGCTGGGCCCCGAGCAGCACGGCAATCGCCCAGAACCATGGGTCGACCGCGATGGGGATCCCGAGGAGTTTGAACTCGAGGCTACGCATCGGGCGCCGAGCTGCTCATCCGGCGCTGTGTGAGGTCACGACGGGCTCTCCGTCGGCTCTGGCTCCTGCGGATCCGGCAGGGACGCGAATGCCGGATGGTTCGGATCTCCGCCGGCCAGGAGCAGGGCGTAGATCAGAAGCCCACTGGTCGGGATGCGGCGACCGTTCAGCAGTACGAGCGGGGTCCCCTGAATTCCGTGTTCCGTAGCCCACGCGATGTCCTCGGATAGCGCCGCGGCCGTCTCCTCCGAGTCGATGCAGGTGCGAAGCTCCGCCTCTGGGAGGAACTCCGAGGCGATGCTCACGATGCGTTCCGGCGTGAGCGCCGCCTGATTCTCGAACAGACGCCCCGCTAGCTCGAAGGCTCGCGGAGTCCCGCCCGCGCAGATCATCGTCTTTGCCGCGACGCAGCGAGTATCGGGAGTCGTATAGGGGGGGAGCGGTTGCGAGATCTCGGGGTTGCAGCGTGAGTCGAGCGGAAAGTAACGCGGCTCGATGCTCAAGATCGTGGGAGGCACTTCAGCGCGAAGTGCGCTCAACTGCACATGCAGGTTGGCGCAGTGGCTGCACAGTAGGTCAGCGAACTCTGTCAGCTTGACCGTAGCCTGCGGATCGCCGATCAGGCTGCGTGTCTCCCGTACGGGAACCTGTGGAGCGCTGCGGTAGCGCGAGAGGGCGTCCGATAAAAGCTGGAGACCTTCGGGTTGCAGCTGGGTCAGCAACTTGCGCAGGCCTTCCTCGAGCTCGGCCGGACTCACTGGATCATCCCCCGAGCCCTGCTCGGCCGCGGGTCCCGCCGCCTCGACCAAGGCCGTGATCGGCTGTGCGGAGGGCGTCTGAAGGGCCGGGTAGAGGAGGATCAGGTAGGCCGCGGCGACCGGGGCGATGGCGGTGGCGGCGCCCGGCGCAAGCGAGAGCGGTCCGCGCTTGAATGCGGCGAACAGAGCGACGGCCGCATAGGCCGCCACGAGCAGGTAGGTGCCGACGCAGTTCGAGCAGAGCGTACCCGTGGTGGCCGAGGCCGTGAGCAGGACCACGACTCCGGCCGCACCGGCGAGAGCCGTGACCACCGCGGCCGACCAGAAGGGATCGATCGTCTTCCCGGAGCGCTGGCGAAAGCCTGCGATGAGTGGCAGCGCGGCTGCTGCGATCCCCCAGACCACACCCCAGGCGGCCACGGGCAAGGCCGTGAAGCTGCGTACCGCCTGGGCGAAGGGGGAGTCCCAGAGCAGGGTGCAGTCGCCGAGCGCTGCAATTCCGCAGAACGCCTCCTCACCCGCGCGATGAACGATGAGCTGATTCCATTGGAACAGCGCCCATGCAAGCTGGGCCAAGCCCAGGGCTACCAAGATGCCCAAGGTGGCCCCGCTCGGAGCGGTGAGAGGTCCAGAGCCTCGCGTGGAGCCAGGCTCTGGCACAGAGCGATCAGTCATTGAAGAGTCCTTCTGGATCGACCCCGAAGTGGGCTGCGAAGCTTGCGTTGAATGATTCCAGATCGTCGGGCGGAATGCGCTCGCGGGCGGCTCGCAGAGTGAAGCCTCCCTGGAGGCCCTGCTCGTTGATCAGGAGCCAGTCCGAGATCTCGTTCGGGTCGACCATCGCAGGGTCTCCCCGCTTCCATTCACGCAGTTCTAGAGGATCATTGCCTACCACGCCATAGAGCATGCCGTGCTCGTAGCGGAGGTCGACCAGCCAGACGTGCTCGACGATGTCGCCTTCTTCGATCCTCACCTTGAGCTGTGCTTGCGAGGGGGGACCATGCGTGCGGGCGAGCTCGGTCAGGAACGTATCGACGGTGCGCCGGGCCTGCTCCGCAGCCTCTTCGAGGGCGGGATCATCGGCCGCGAAGAACAGCACAGGCGGCTTCCCTGGCCGTTCCACGCTGTGTGCGCGCGGCAAGCTCGAAGAGTAGAGCAACCAGGCACCGGAGAGTGCGACCACCCCACCAACCAGGACCCAGAGTCGCACCGTCATTCGCGGGCCCCCTTCATCATCAGAACACGCGTCGCAGCAGGCCTCGTCGGCTTCCGCGGCTCTGCTCGTCGACCGCTTCGTATGCTTCTTGATACATGCGATTCAGGGACTCCTCCGCGACACCGCACATCGATGCGTAGTCGTCGCGTACCGGGTCTCCAGCGAGCGCATCTTCGCGCCCCGCGCTGCGCGCGGCTTCCGGCTTGCAGACCACCGCGGTCTGCACCGACCGCACCCACGCGAAGCAGCCGGTGCTCGCGAGCGCCAGGAGGAGCGCAGCGCTCGCGCGAAGAAGGACGAATCCGGGTCGAGAGCGCACCGAGCAGGGCCCCTGGGCTGGTGCGCCGGCACCAGCTCGAATGTCTCTACGACAGATCGGGTCGCTCTCAGCATCCATACTCGCCGCGTACTTTACGACATCACCCCGCGAGCGCCTAGTCCGTAGCGCTGCAGAAGTGGACTCTCAGGGCGCCCGCATATTCACACGTTGAAGGGCGTTCGAGCGCAGCGCGCATCGGAGCGGTTCAAGCCGAACGTGCCAGCGCGTGTTCGATCTGCCAGACGAGCTCTCCATTTTCCCATGGCTTCAAGAGAAACGTTTCGAAGCCGGCCGCCAAGCTGGCTTCGCGCTGATTTTCGTATGCCGAGATCATGATCGCTCGCGCTGTGACGCCGCGCTGTCGCAGCTCGGAGATCAGTGCGATCCCGTTGGTATCGGGCAGCTGGTGGTCCACGAGCAGGAGATCGGGCTGGGTCCGGGCCACCAGCTCGAGCGCGAGCGATCCGCGCTCTGCCGTCTCGACCGTATAGGCGCCCGAAAGCATGAATGCGAGTCCCCTCGCGATGTCACCGTCGTCCTCAATGACGACGATCGAAGGCAGGGTATTCGGGGAATTCGAGCCCTCGGAGAGAGGCTTGTCGCTCGGATCGAGGAATCGATCCAGCCAGCCGGAGCGGCGAGAGAGCGCGGCGTTGGGGACTGCCCCCGAGCGCTCGTCTTCACTCTGTCTCGAGCAGCCCGTGAGCCGGAATTTCAGTAGGGGGTGATCTGGCATCGCATGTCTCGCCTGGAGCGGGGACGTTCAGACGGCCCGTCATTCGCCGGACCGCAAGGGCTCGATCGGAGGAGCTCCTGCGCTGCTTGAGTGCCAGCGACGTGCTTCTCCGGAAGCTTGGTTGCGGCGGAACCAGGGCGTAGGCAACTCGGTCGCACCTGGCGGCAGGCCGCCGGTCGCGAGGGGGTGCACTTCTCGACTTGGGTGCGCATCTCCGTTCCGAGCTCTAGTCGAGTGCAAGGGAACCCGTGTGGCGTCGCTGGTCGCTCAAGGTCGCAGTTGTCAGGGCCGAAGCGAGGGAGGAAGGCGCGGTCTCGCGCAGGCCCTGGGGACGAGACCGCGGAGGAAGGAAGCATGGATTACGGTTCGGTTCGTCCCTTTATCATCGTTGCCGAGGACGATGAGGACTGCGCTCGGGCGGTCTCGGTGATTCTGTCGGAACACTATGATGTTTCAGTACGCGGCTGCGGGCGAGAGGTGGTCGCCAGCTTCGAGATCGAGCAGCCCGATCTACTGATTCTCGATTACCAGCTTCCGGACATCAACGGGTTGCGGCTGGTGGAGACCCTGCGCCGCCGCACGGATCTCGAGATCCCCGCGGTGATGATGTCTGCGTACTCGAACCGACGCGAAGCGTCGAAGCGGGCCGGCTTCGAGCTGTTCCTGCAGAAACCGTTCGGCCGCGCAGAGCTGCTCAAAGCCGTGGAGCGCGCGATGACGAAGAACTGACCTAACCTCGAGGTTCGAGCGAGAGCCCGCTCAGAGCTGAACCCATGGGGAGCCGCGAGCATTGGTGGCGAGGCCGCTGGCAGCCGGGTCGGTTTCTTGCTCGTCGTTCGAGGAAACGAGTGTGATTACTCTCCTTGGTGTCTGCTGATGACGCCCGTGTCGTCAGGATGCGCACGGCTCGGGTGACTTAGCGGTGCGTAGCTCCTACCGTAGGCTGTCGTGTCTGAATCCGGAACCGATGTCCCCGTCCAGGCTTTTCACGTACTCATTCCCGACGCCCGGGATGCGAAGGTACTGCTGCGTGTTACGCGTGAGGGATGGGCGCTCCCCATGGTCGAGGTGCCCACTGAGCAGCCCTGGTGGCGCGTCGTCGGCGAGATTCACGAGGCCGTGCTGCGTAGCCTCAAGCTCGATGGGACGGTGCTGCGTTCGATCGAGGCGCAGGACCCCTTCGATCCGGCTAGCTATGTCTGCGTCTTCGTAATCGAGCCGCGTCAGCTCAGCTGGGCACGCCCGTCCGGAACCGATTGGTTCGGTCCAGAAGAGCTCCTCGAGCTCGACGACGTGCACCCCCGCCACGCGGAGTTGATCGAGCGCTACTTCACGGAAGAGCTTCCGGAGCACAGCCCGCCCTGGACCCGGCCCGGCTGGCTCGGGCGCGCGGTCTCCTGGCTCGAGGACGAGTTCGAGCGTGTCGGTCTGCGAGCCGTGGGGCGCATGTATCCGGTGACGGCTTCCTCGCAGAACGCCACCGCACGCATTCCGCTCGATTCGGGCGCGGCCTACCTGAAGGCGTGCGGAGAGGCTTCGGCACACGAGCCGGAGCTGACCGCCTATCTGGCACGGGAGTGTCCACGCCTCATTCCGCGCGTCTTCGCGATCGACGCCAAGCGTGGATACCTGCTGACCGAGGACTCCGGTGTATGCAGCCCCATCGACCTCCAGCACGCACAGTGGCTCTTGCGGGGCCTGGCCGAAGTGCAGATGCAGACTGCCGAGCATCCCGACAAGCTGATCGAGCTGGGCTGTCCGGATCAGCGTCCCGAGATCCTGCGGGCCGACCTCGATCGCTTCGTGCACGCGCTGTCTCAGTGCGTCGATGGGGGAGCCTTCTTCACGGAACTCGATTCGGTCGGTCTGCGCAAGCACCTCGACTCGTTCGAGGAGGCGTTCGCGGAGCTGGCCGAGGCCGACGTGCCTGCGAGTCTGCATCTGCCGCAATTCGGCCCGGAGTCCGTAGTGCAGCAGGCGGGGGAGAGCCGCATCATCGGTTGGTCCGGCGCGCTGTCGCATCCGTTCCTGACGCCGCTGCGGCTGGTGGACGGATTCGAGTCTCCAGAGGAGCGAATGGGCCTCGAGGCGCTCTACCTTCAGCACTGGCTCGACTTCGCGGATCTCGATCGGCTGGAAGAGCTCTTCCAGCGGGCTCGGATGATCGCGCCGCTCTACCGCGCGATGGAGACCCTACGACGGGCGCCCCTGGCGCGCACGCTCGGGGAGCGGCGCGAGGTACTCGCGCAGCTGCGGCGACAGCTCGAGGCGCTCTGTGCCTCCGCGCCCGAGGAGATCTGCCCGGCATCCGGCTAGCTTCTCTGCCCTCCGCGCGCGTCGACTAGAATGAGACGCAGTCTGCTGCGAAGGATCGTGTGGCGTGAAGCGGTTTCTGTGTGTGGTCGCGGGCGGTCTGGGATTGCTCGTGCTGGGGTCTGCGCTCGTCTCGCTCGGCTGGGCCTGGTCCGAGCTCGAACCGGACACGGTCGTCGGCCCATTCTTTCAGGAGCTCGAGGCCCGCTCCGGGGCGCGCATCGAGTGGGATTCCGCGCAGCTTGCCGTCGGGCTGCGCCCCAGTCTGCGTGTGGAGGACGTGCGCGTAGAGGGTGTGCGCATCGACGATGCCGCGCTGGTGTCCGCGCTCGTCGGCGACTGGGGACGGTCGGTCGAGCTGTGGAGAGGCAGGGAGAGTCCTCTTGCGAATGCGCCCGCGAACGTGCCTTCGGCGGAGCTGCGCCTGCGCATCGACGCGTTCGAGTTGGGTCTCTCCTGGATCAGCCTGCTCCGTGGATCGCCGGCAGTGCGCACCCTGCAGGTCAACGGCGGACGCCTGACCGTCGCGAGGTCCGCCGCCGGACCTGCGGGCGACCGGTCCACGGAATCGCAGGAATCGAGGGACCCGGCCACAGGATCGCAGGGCTGGGTGATCGACGGCATCGAGGCTGCGTTCGTCGGTAAGCTCGATGGGAGGGCCCGCATCGATTGGAGCGCCGAGCTCCCGGGTGTCGGTAGGCTTCGCAGCGGATGGGTCGAGCTCGAGGGACTGGGTGCGCCCGGCCCCTCCCGCGTCGGTTGGGCTGCGGAGCTGCAGCTCGGGGGATTCGATCTGGCCGAGCTCAGGTCGCGCCTGTCGCCAGAGCTCGCTCTCTGGGGGAGCCTCGACGCGCGCTTGCAGCTGGCGGGGACCGGAGGCTCTCTCGACCGCGTCGGGCTCCAGGGTAAGCTCGCTAGCCTCGACCTACGGGTCGCGGATCTCCGCGTGCTCGGGCCCGCAGATGTGGCGGCAGACTGGAGTGCGCGCCCCGGGGAGGAACTGGCGCCGACGGCCGAGGTCGTGTCCGAGAAGGTGCGGCGGAATCGCTGGCGGCTCGACCTGAGTGGGTGTGAAATCGTAGCCGGATCGTTGGTGCGCAAGCCGGCCGGCGTCGAGGCCGAGCTCGCCGGGACGCTCGCGGGTCTCGAAACTGCGTTCGGGGAACAAGCCTTCGAGCTGCGGTCCGGCGCGAGTGAGCTCCGAGGACGCTTCGCCCTGCGAGGAAGCTACGCCGACGGGCGCGTGCTGGAGGGCTCCGAAGCATCCATTCGGTCTCATGAGAACGGGTCTGACGAGAACGCGTCCGATGAGAACCCGCGGGTCGAGGGATTCCCGGGCCGCCTACAACCCCGTGTGTCGCTGCGTGGGGCCGGGCGAGTCGACGCGCGCGATCTGGCGGGTTGGCTGCCAGGCGATCTGGCTCCGAGCGCTGGAGAGCTCGAGCTTTCCGGCTTCGGCTACGAGAGTGGGTCCGGAGCGGACGTGGAGGCCGAGGCGCGCGCGCTCGAGTTCGAGGTGCCAGACCTTCCGCCCGTGCGAATCAGTGGACCGCTCCGGCTCGTCGATTCGCAGCTCTCGGGGCGTGACCTCCGCCTCGAATGGGCCGAGCAAGTGGCGTTTGCCGACACCGCCTACGATCTGGAGCGCGATCGTCTCGAGCTGCAGCTCAGTCTGGACGGAGTAGACCTGGCGCGCATCAGTACGAGCTTCTTGGGCGAACCGCACATGGGTGGCAGGTTGTATGCCCAGCTGCGGCTCGACGGCTCTGCTCGGGCCGATCGGATTCGCGGTGTGGGGCGCTTCGAGGTGCCTGGCGGAGAACTTGCCCGAGCCTCCCTCCGAGAGCTCGCCGCGGACCTGGATCCCCAGGAGACGCGCGCCCCCGAGCCCTTCTCGAGGCTGAGCGGCGAGTTCACGTTCGCCGATGGTGTTGCGCGCTTTCGCGCGGTCGAGCTCGAGCAGGGGCGCGCCGAGGCGCGCGTCGCCGGGAAGCTGACCTTCCGTGATCGCTCGGTGGAGCTGAGTGGCTCGCTGACCTTCGAGCAGGATGCGCAGGTCGTCGAGCGCGCGATGCGCGTGAGTGGTGTGCTCGGTGCGCTCCGAACGACCCTCGGCGAGGAAGCTCCGCAGTCCCCTCCGCGGCTAGGGCCCTACGACCCGGCGGCTTCGGTGGGCGACCTCGCGGGTCTCGAGCTTCCGGAGCCAGGCCGTAGCGATCCACCCGACCTAGAGATCCGCCGGTTGCAGCGCGAGCGCCTGTCCGAGCAGCTGTACGAGATCGAGCGCGCGCGCGCTTCAGCCGAACCTTGAGCTCCGCATGATGCGCCGGCTCGGGCGATCGTCTGTCTACCCGAGCTGCCTCCTTCGAGTCCGCTGCGCATCACCGCGTTCGCACTACCTTCCCGAGGTCTCCACATGAATACTCCGCTCGATCGCATGGCCGACTTCGATCTGACGCCCGAACAGCGCGAGGTGCGTAGCGCCGTGCGAGCCTTCGCCGAGAGCGAGATCCTGCCCTACGTCGAGGAGCATGAACGTGCGGGAAGGTACCCACTGGAGTTGATCCAGAAGCTGGTCCCGCTCGGCTACATGGGTCCACTGATTCCCCCCGAATACGGCGGCTCGCGCAGTGATGTGATGACCTATGGGATCGTGTGTGAGGAGCTGGCGCGCGTCGACTGGGTCGTCGCCTCGGTCGTGTCGGTCAGCAACTCGCTGGTCGCAAATTCGATCCTGAACTTCGGATCCGCTGCGCAGATGGAGCGCTGGCTGCCGCGTATAGCGGACGGGACCTGCCTGACTTCGGCGTGCCTCACCGAGCCCGATGGTGGCACCGATCTGGCGAGCATGCGCACGCTGGCGCGTCGCGTCTCGGGTGGCTGGCTCCTGTCGGGCACGAAGATCTTCATCTCGCACGCGGCGCACGCAGGCCTCTTCTTCGTCGTCGCCAGTGTGGATCGCGATGCGCGACACAAAGGAGTGACGGCCTTCCTGGTCGACCCCGCCAGCGAGGGAATCTCGATCGGCGAGTTCCCGATGCGGACCTTGAAGCGCGACAACCTGGCCGAGGTCCACATGCAGGATGTCTTCGTGCCTGATGAGGGTCTGCTGGGCGAACCCGGTCGCGGATTTCCGGTATTGGGAGCAGCGCTCGACACGGGCCGCTTCTCGGTCGCGGCGCGCTGTGTCGGGCAAGCGCAGCGTTGTCTCGATCTCGCGCTGCCCTATGCCATGAATCGCGAGGCCTTCGGTCAGAAAATCGGA
Source organism: Pseudomonadota bacterium (assembly GCA_003247575.1). GTDB lineage: Bacteria > Myxococcota_A > UBA9160 > SZUA-336 > SZUA-336 > SZUA-336. Next base: position 54,835 of record QJZC01000066.1, on the reverse strand, counting down.
GAGTTCCAGCTCGTTCAGCAGAAGATTGCGGACATGACGTGCCGCACGCAGGCGGCACGGCAGATCGTCTATCAGCTGGGGCGCATGAAGGATGCTGGGGTCGCGCGCGCGAGCATGGAGTCGTCGGTCGCAAAGTTGATGGCGAGCCAGGCGGCCGTTGCCAATGCGCTCGATGCGATCCAGGTCCACGGTGGGCATGGCCTGTCCGAGGAGTACGAGGTCGGGCGGCTGCTGCTCGAAGCGAAGTCGCTCGAGTTCGGTGAGGGCACGAGCGAGCTGCACACGAAGCTGATCGCAGAGTTCATGCTCGGAATCCGCGCGCAGTAGTCGCCGTTTGGGCCCACCTCGGTGCGGCTCGTTTGGCGCGCGCGAGCACGCTTGAGCGGATCCTGCCGATCCGCTCAAGCGTCGCATCGCACAGCCGAGACTAGAGGTTGGGGCCAGCGATGCAGTCAGACCTACTCGAGCGGTTGAAGAGCGCGGACCAGTTGCCGACGGCGCCCGGTGTGGCACTGCGGATCGTGGAGCTCAATCGTCAAGACGACGTCGATATCGACGAGCTCTCGAAGCTGCTCGGTCAAGACCCGGTGTTGGCTGCGCGAGTCATCCGAACGGCCAACTCCGGAATGTTCGGCATGCCGCGCGAAGTCACGAGCCTGCGCCAGGCGATTCTGGTGTTGGGCCTGCGGACGGTCAATCTGCTCGCTCTCTCCTTCTCGGTCATTTCGGTGTCGAGTGGTCGTGCAGGGCGCCTGTTCTCGTATCCGCGCTTCTGGACGCACACCGCCTGCATGACGAAGGGCATGCGGTTGATCGCGCAGCGCCTGAAGCCTGCCCTGGCGGATGAGGCCTTTCTGGCTGGGCTGCTGGCGCGCTTCGGGCAGTTGGTGCTCGCAGAGTGCGCAGCCGAAGACTACAACCACGTCCTCGAGCAGGTCGAAGCGACCGGAGTCCCCTTGTCCGAGGCCGAGTTCGAGCGTCTCGGAACGACGCATATGAGGTTCGGCGGAGAGCTGCTCGACAGCTGGGGGCTTCCGCGGGACGTCTGTCTTGCGATCTCTCAGTCTGAGGAGTTGGAGGAGCTCTCCGAAGAGAACACGGTGGCGCGTCAGCTCGCGCGGTTCTCCGCCTTCGCGACGCGTTGTGGTGAGATCCTCACCGGGGAAGCGGTCGAGCACCGGGTGACCGAGCTGCTGCAAATCGGAGAACACCTGCTGCAGTTCGATCGAGAAACCTGCAACGGTGTGTTGACCGAGATCCAAGAGGCGTTGCCCGCTGTGGCGGAGACGCTGGGGCTCGACATTCAAGACGATGCCCACGTGCTGGTCATTCGTCAGCGCGCCACCGAGCTGCTCCTGCGCGAGAGTCTCGCGCTCCAGCATCAGGTAGAGACCGTGAGTCACGAGATGGGTCAGCTCGAGAAGCAGAAGCGTGCGCTCGAAGAGCGCGCAACCAAGGATGCGCTCACAGGGCTTCGCAATCGGGGATACTTCGACGACTCACTCGCCTCGGCCCTCCAGAACTTGCGCGAAGGGGAGGGCGGCCTGGGGCTGCTGCTGATCGACATCGATCACTTCAAGAGTGTGAACGATCAGTACGGACACGCAGCAGGAGACGAGATGCTGAAGCAGACGGCTCGTGCCATCGAGGCCGCGTGCGGCTCCGATGCCGTGTGCTGTCGCTACGGCGGCGAGGAGTTCACCGTCATCGTGCGCCAGACGAACAGGGACGCGCTCGAAGCGTGTGGGCAGCGAATTCGAGAATCCATTGCCGCGCGAAAGATCGAGGTGAGCGAGAGTGAGGTGAGACGCACGGCTTCCATCGGCGGCTGCGTCGTCTCGGCCGGCACCTCGGTTCCGTCTCAGGCTGCCGTGATCGAAGCGGCCGATCGCGCCCTCTACTCGGTGAAGAACGGCGGCCGCGATGCATGTGCGATCTGTGAGCTCTAGGATGCGCAGGGAGCGATCAGTGCGTGCGAGCGCAACGCACTCCGTCGAGCCCCGGACCTGGCGCCCTTGGGGCTGAATCTGGAAGTGGACGAACTCCAGGCTACACTCCCGCATCAGTGAGTGAGTCCAAACCCGAGTTCGATCTGGATTACCCGGGAGCCAGGGCTCCCGAACGCCATGGGTTCGTCGAGTCCTATGGGATTCGGCTCGCGACCTACGAGTGGGGAGCACCGGATGCGCCACCTGTGCTACTGGCACACGGTGGTTTCGACTTCGCGCGTACCTACGATGTGTTCGCACCGCTGCTTGCGGATGCGGGGTGGCGCGTAATCACCTGGGATCACCGGGGGCACGGCAACTCGGAGCATGCGGAGCTTTACAGCTGGGACGCGGATTGCCGCGATCTGGTGATCGTGAAAGAAGCGCTGATCGACGGTCCCTGTCCTGCGATCGGACACTCGAAGGGAGGTGCGCTCATGGTGCAGGTCTCCCAGGCTCTGCCCTATTTGTTCTCGCGCTTGGTTGCGATCGATGGCTTGCCTTCGGGGCGGCCGCCTCCCGATGTCGCGGAGCACGAGCGCACGCGACAGCTCGAAGCCGAGATCTCCACGTGGCTCGATCATCGGCGGCGCTGCGCTGATCTGGTGCGCAAGCCGGGCACACGCGAAGAGCTCGCTCGGCGTCGCGCGCGCATGAACCCACGCCTTTCGCCCGAATGGCTCTACTACCTGACCGGCGTGGGTGCGCGCCGCGATTCGGATGGCTGGCGTTGGAAGATCGATCCCTCGCTGCGGATGGGCGGCATCGGTCCATGGCGGGGGCAGTGGGGCGTCGATCGGCTGCCCGGATTCCCGATTCCGCTCTACGGTCTGGTGGGTACGGAGCACGAGGAGATGGGCTGGGGCGTCGTGCCCGAGGAGCTGCGCCCCTGCCTGCCGCGAGACGCGCGTCTCGAGGTCGTGGAAGGGGTCGGGCATTTCTTGCATATCGAGCAGCCGCACGAGATCGCGGAGCGGGTGCTCGCGTTCCTGGGCAAACCGGGCTTCGCATGATCGAGCTGATGCACGGCAAGATTCGCCTGGCGCTGCACGAGCTGCGCCGCGGGCACGGGCGCACCCTACTGCTGCTTCACGGTTTGGGTGAGCGCTCGCCGCTCGATGTCCCCGCCGAGCTGGCGAGCTGGCCCGGTCCGGTCGCAGCACTCGATTTCACGGGTCACGGTCAGTCCGACGTCCCGCGCAGCGGGGGGTACACCGCCGAGATCTTGATGGCCGATGCGGATGCGGCGTTGCAGCACGCGGGCGAAGCCTGCCTGGTGGGGCGCGGCCTCGGAGCCTACGTGGCGTTGCTGCTTGCAGGTGGTCGTCCCAAGCAGGTCCGGGGCGCGATCCTGCGCGACGGTCCGGGCCTCGCGGCCGGGGGCATCGGCGCGGTACCGGGCTACGTCTCGCGCCCGCAGCTCGGCAAGCAGCGCATTCCCGATCCGTTCGCCTTGGCGGAGCTGACGCGCGACGTGCGACCGCCAGACTACGCGGCGATCTACCTTCACCAAGCCACGCACCTGTCCGAGCTGGATCCGGCCCTGTACATCGTCGCGAAGGAGCGGCCCGAATGGCTTGCAGCCGTGGCCCAGGAATCCGGGACCCGAGTTTGCGACCTGGAGGCCGCCCTCGAATCCTGTGCCGCAATTCAGCTCCGACGCGTGCGGTAGCGCGTGCGCACGGTGAATACGCTATCGCCCGTCAATACGCCCCCGCGCCCGAACAGCCGACCGGACTGCCAGTTCGACAGTCCGAGCTCTGGCTTCGACAGGGCGACCTGACCGTCCACCCAGCGTGTGTGTGCGTCGCCGACGAAGGGTGCGTCGACCTGCGCGAAGAAGTCGTCGTGTTCCGAGGCATCGGACGAGATCAACGAGGCGACGAAGTGCGGGCTCTGGGAATTGAACCAGGTGATGGCTTCGGTGACCGAGTCGACGAGCGCGAGGGTGACCTCGGGACTCTCCTCCCATTCCCATTCGCGTCCTAGCTGGTCGTGGCTCAGGAGCTCGGCTTGCGATTCCTCGACGTCTCCTTCGGCACGGCGGATGGTCACGCGCCGCGCGAACAGCTCCCTGGGTACGGCCCCGCGATCCTTGTCGAGCACGTGCAGCTTGAAGCTCTGGCCCCGGCGGCGCGCGGCCGCCTCGAGTTGCTCGATGAAGATCGGCACGAGCTCCTCGGCTCGATCGCGCAAGATGCAGCACGTGTTGAGCGTGTTGCAGACCTTGCGATCGAGCGAACGGAACACGGCCTCGCCGAACGCGTCGCGCTGCGCCGCGCGGCCACTCACGAGCCAGGCGCCCCCCGTTCCGTGCAGGCTCACGGGGATTCCGGCGCTCTGCGCCAGGGCTCCGTAGAGCTCGACGGTGGGTCCGGAGCCGCGAGCCACCGCTAGACATAGGCGCGCATCCGAGAAGAGGGCCCAGCCAGCGGAACGCGAGGCACTGTCGAGCAGTGTGGCGACTCCGGGTGGAAGCCCGGCCGCCTCGCGCGCGGGCTCGAGGGCGTGCTGCATCATCGCGCGTGCGGTCCCCAGGGCATCGCTACCGATGCGGAACACCACACTATTGCCGCCTCGGATCACGCCGCAGGCATCTGCGAGTACGTTCGGGCGCCCTTCGAACACGAAGGCGACGACCCCGAGCGCGTCTCCCACCAGCTCGATGTCGAATCCGTCCTGATGAATCGTTTCGAGCACCTGTCCGCGCCGAGACGGTGCCGAGATCCAGCCTCGTAGGCCATCGATCATGCCGCTGCGCAACTTGTCGTCGGCCACCAGCCGTGTGGTCGAGCGGCCCTGCTGTTTTGCGCGCTCGACGTCGCGCGCGTTCTGCGCGGCGATGCGTTCCCAGACGTCGCTGCGCTCGAGTGCGGCGGCGAACCCCTCGAAAAACTGGGAGATCTGCGCATCCGAGACGGAGCGCATGTGCTCGAACGCGCGCAGCGTCCGGCTGACTGCTTCGGTGACGAGGGCGTGCTCCTCGCTCGGGACCCGGAGCAGTTCCCCGGTGCTGCGCACCGCGAGTAGCCGGTCCCCAGGCCGATATTCGCTCGCGATCGACTCCGGGATCTCGACCCAGCGCTCTCCGACGAGCACGCGGGTGCCCGCCGCCAGCCTCTCGACGGCATCGGGGTTCATGACACCGGAACCTGTGGCGTCTGAATGGCTCACACGCGACGGATACCAGACCGCACCCCACCTGTCGACAGCGGGAGGGCCAGGGCACGACTGGGAGACGGAGGGGGTCGCGAGCGCCTCGCCGAGGCGCGATTCCGAATTCGGCCGCTCGGGGTGGCGTGTAGCGGCCCGAAGGTCGCGTTCAGGCGATCGGTTCGCGCAGGGTGACGAGCTCTTCGGCAGCGGTCGGATGGATCCCGATGGTCGCGTCGAGCTGGGCCTTCGTTGCTCGCATCTTCACGGCCACCGCAAATCCCTGCACGATCTCCCCCGCGTCTGGGCCCACCACGTGCACGCCGAGGACCCGGTCGCTGCTCCGATCGACGATCAGCTTCATCAGGCTGCGCTCCTCGCTGCCCGACACGGTGTGCTTGAGCGGTCGAAAGCTCGAGCGGTAGATGGCCACGTCCTGGAACTGCGCGCGCGCCTGCGCCTCGGTCAGCCCGACGGTGCCGATCGGCGGCTGGCTGAAGACGGCCGATGGAACGTCGGCGTGATCCGGCTCCGTGGGGGTATCGGCGAACAGGGTGCGCGCCAGGGCCTCGCCCTCCGCGAGGGCGACGGGAGTCAGGTTGATCCGATCCGTGACGTCGCCGATGGCAAAGATGCTCGGGACACAGGTGCGAGAGAGGCGATCGACCGCGATCTCGCCCCTGCTCCCCGGCTCGATTCCTACGCGTTCCAGGCCGAGATCCTTCGTCAGAGGGTGGCGCCCGACGGCCATCAGCACCTGATCGACTTCCAGTGGCTCCCCGCGAGTCAGCGCGACCCGCAAGCCGCGGGGGCCCGGCTCGATGGCAGTGATGTTGCAGTCGAAGCGTAGATCGACGCCTTTTTTTCGCATCTCTTCGGCCAGGTGCGTGCGCACGTCGTCGTCGAAGCCGCGCAGGAACAGCGGGCCCCGGTAGAGCTGCGTGACCTGCGAGCCCAGTCCATGGAAGATGCCCGCGAATTCGACGGCGATGTAGCCACCCCCGACGATCGCGACGCGTTGCGGCAGCTGCTCCAGGTGGAAGGCCTCGTTCGAGGTGATCGCGTGCTCGGCGCCTGGAATCTCGAGGAGGGTCGGCCAGCCACCGACTGCGATCAGGATGTAGCGAGCCGTGTAGGTCTGATTACCCACACTGACGGTGTGCGCGTCGACGATGCGCGCCCGACCCTCGAGTCGCGTGACGCCAGCTTGATCGAGCAGGCGCGCGTAGACCTCGTTGAGCCGCCGGATCTCCTTGTCCTTGTTCGCGATCAGGCGGCCCCAGTCGAAGCTGCGTTCGCCCACGTTCCAGCCGAAGCCGGCCGCCTCCGCGAAATCTTCGGCGTAGTGAGACGCATACACGAGCAGCTTCTTCGGAATGCAGCCGACGTTCACGCACGTGCCGCCCAGCGCGCGCTCGTCGGCTACCGCCACGCGCGCGCCATAGCGCGCCGATGCCCGCGACGCGCGCACGCCGCCGGATCCGGCCCCGATGGTGAACAGATCGAAGTCGTAGGATTCCACTCGAGCTCCAGCCAAGGACATTCGGTGTTGCTAGCCTAACCACACCTTGGACTCTCTGCATCCCGGTGCCGCTCATCCGGCGCTGACCCTGGTGATCGCGCTCATGGTGGGCGTGCTCGCGCAAGCTCTGGCGCGTCGCCTCCACGTGCCCGGGATCGTCGTGCTCTTGGCCGTCGGGGCGAGTCTCGGGCCGGACGGACTGGGCTGGGTCACCCCCGCCGACCTGGGCGAGGGCTTGTTTCCGATCGTCGAGCTCGCCGTCGCCGTGATCTTGTTCGAGGGCAGCATGAACCTCGAGTGGTCTCGGCTGCGTCGTTCGAGCGCTCCGATCCGCAGGCTGGTGACGTCCGGGGCGCTGGTGACCTTGGCTGGTGCGGCCGGATCGGCCGTGTGGGTGCTCGAGTGGCCGTGGCAGCAAGGCTTGCTGTTCGGGACCTTGGTCGTCGTCACCGGGCCGACCGTGATCGGCCCGTTGGTGCGCGATCTGAGACTGCGCGCGCGCCTCGCCACAGTGCTCGAGGCCGAAGGCGTCATGATCGACCCCGTCGGCGCGCTGCTCGCAGCACTCGCGCTCACGGTGGTGCTTGCGCCCGAGGCCGACACGTGGCGCCTGGCCGGAGGCGACTTCGTGCTGCGCGCCGGATTCGGCGCGGGCGCGGGGCTGCTCGGCGGTGTGATCCTGTCCCGGGTGCTGCGGCAGCAGGCGCTGATTCCCGAGGGACAAGCCAACATCGTGGCGCTCGCGAGCGTGCTGTTCCTGTTCCAGGGATGTGAGTCGCTGCTGCGTACCAGCGGAATCCTCGCGGTGACCGTCGCGGGAATCGTTGTTGGCAACTCCGACGTGCCCGAGGCCGAGAAGCGAGATCTACGCGAGTTCAAGGATCAGCTCACGGTCCTCCTGATCGGGCTGCTCTTCGTGCTGTTGGCGGCGGACGTTCGAATCGCGGATGTGCGCGAGCTCGGCTGGCGTGGCATCGTTGTGGTCGCGACCCTGATCCTGGTGGTTCGCCCGCTGTGCGTGAGCTGGTCCACGTACGGCTCCGAGCTGGAGCTGCGGGAGCGCGTCTTCCTGAGCTGGGTGGCTCCGCGGGGGATCGTCGCGGCGGCCGTCGCATCTGTGACCGCCAGCGAGCTGGCACGAGCAGGGATGCAAGGCGGGGTCGAGCTGCGCGCGCTCGTATTTCTCACGATCGGTGCCACCGTCTCTCTCGCCGGAGTGACTGCGCTACCGGTCGCGCTCTGGCTTGGCGTGCGCATGCCGGGTCGCGATCGCGTGTCGATCCTCGGCGCGCAGGGGCTCGGGCTGTTGCTCGCCGAGGAGCTTCGGGCCGCGGGCCGGACGGTCGTCTTCCTCGATTCGAATCCGCAGAACTGCCGACGCGCGGAGGAGGCCGGGTTCCCGGTGGTCTACGGAAATGCGCTCGAGGAGCGAACGCTCCAGCGTGCTCGCTTCGAGTCCGTCGGAATCGCCATCGGACTCACTCCGAACGACACGCTGAACGGGTTGTTCGTGAGCCGCACCCATGAGCTCTTCGGTGTTCCCCGCGGCTTCGTCGCGCTGTCGAAGCTGCGGCCCAAGGTCACGCAGGAGTTCATTGCGAGTCGCGACGCAGATGCGCTCTTCGATGACGCACACGACGTCGAGCGCTGGGACGTGCGGGTGCGCCACGCGGAGTATCTCGTGCGCCGCTTCGTCTATGTCGGCAAGCCAGACGCAGATGGGGTCGAAGCCGAGTTGCGACCCACGCGGGAGCGCTTCGTCATCCTGACCTGGCAGCGAGGGAAGCAGACGCATCCGATGTCGGTCGGCTCCGAGCTGCGCAAGGGCGACCTGGTTGCGGTGGCTATCCACAAGCCCGATCTCGCCGATGCCGAGTCTCTGCTGGCAGAGCGCGGTTTCGAAGCCGCGCCGGACATGTCCGAAGCCGCTTCTGCGTAGAACTTGCGCGATGTCTACCCGGCAGTTGCGATCCCGCAACAATTTTGCGTTGGCGTAGTCTGTTTCTTCAGGGTTGGAACCCACTCTCTGGGTTCTAGGCGTGATAGAATTTCGATTCGAGCCTGATCGAATTGATTCGAAATACCTGAATCTAGTTTGAGCTGGTCTCGCGGATCGTAGCCAGTGACGCGGGAGCACCGAGTGCTGGCTGGGTTTCCTGGATGGAATGGGTTGGAGTCGCCTGGAGTCGAACTTGGCGAGGGAAGATGCTCGAACAGTGCACCCCATGGGGGTGACTGTTTCCGCCGCGCTGCCTCGAGCCCGTGCGCGTCGTCCCGGCCAAGCGTCGCGAAGGGTGGCTCGCACGCGCTCTGTTCGGGGCAGATCGGCCCGAGACGAACCTCGAGACGAACGGATCGGGTGTACCGGAGTCGTCCGGTCGCAACTGCGCTCAGCCTGGAATCGGGTAGTGGGATCGAGTGGTGCCGGATTCTTGGAATTCACGGGATTCTTGGATCGTGGATCGTGGAGAAGGGACACCGGTAGATGGGACGCCTGGAGGGTGGATCGCATGCGGAAGCTGGATGACTCGAGATTGACTCACCGCAGCCTTGGCCGGGGGTGGCGCTGTCCTGGAGGGTTGCCCCTGGGGGTTGCGCTGTCCTGCCTGACCCTGCTCCTCGCGCTTCCCTTCTCGGCCACTCGGGCCCAGGAGGCGGCGGACGCGCGGCCGATTCCTGGGACCCGCGAATGGGTCGTCGGCGCGGGCGACTCGTGGTTCTCGATGCGCAGCCGAATCTGTCCGGTCGAGTCGTTGAAGCGAGCCAATCCGAGCCTGGCCGAGCGCAGCCTGCGCGAGGGGGAGCGCATCGAAGCTCCCTTCGTGCCAGCGGCACAGTTCGACGAGCAGCAGCAGCTGCTGGATGAAGCGCGCAAGCGCGCCGAGGCGGCCGAGGTCGTGGCCGAGCAGGAGAAGCGTCGCTCGGCGGGCATGGTGGCCCGCGAGGAGGCGCAGCAGGCCGAGCTCGCAGAGGTGCAAGCCGCGCTCGATGCCGCCCTGTCCTCGGATCGGAATGCCATCGCCATCCAGCTGGCGCTCGGGCTCGTTGCGCTGCTGCTGGCCGTCGGGCTCGCTGCCGCGGTGACCGCGGTGTATTCGGGGCAGCGCGCGCGCACCTTGCTAGAGCGCCGCATCAAGCAGGTCGAGGGACAGTACACGGATCTTCGCAGGTCGATCTCGGATCTCGACGTTCAGTTGCAGCGTCGCATGCTGAAGTTGCTATCGTGGCACGAGAGCCGCGTGCTGACGGAAGCAGAGGTCGAGGAGGCGACGGCGCCCGTCCTCGAGCTCGCGCGTCGAGTGAAGGAACGGCACGCCGGTTAGGGATAGTAGCGATAGGGATCGACCAACCTCTGGGCTCAGCGGAGCACCGGACCGACGACGTTTACGGCCTGTCAGGCTGTCAGAGACAGGGACAACGATCAGGTTCGGAAGCGACCGGCTAGGAGCCGCCCAGCCACAGCGGAGCTTCGTTCATGACCGATTCGTCCGAGCGCTCGGAGCACGTCCGCTCGCTCCTGCGCGAGCTGCATCAGACCCTGGCGGACTCGGAGCCGATCGATGCGAGCCTCGAAGCACCGCTCCGCGAAACGCTACACGAGGTCGAACACGCCCTCGAGCGCGCACACGCACAGGGCGCCGACTTGGATGAGAGTGGCCTGTCGGAGAAGGTCGAGAGGCTCGCGCTCGAGTTCGAGACCGCACACCCGCTCCTCGCCGGACTGATCAACCGCTTGACGAATCAGCTCGCGAGCCTGGGCTTCTAGGCGCGCTGGTTCACTGGGCTGTGGTCGGGGCCCAGGAATCACGCCTGCCAGGCCTAGTCGCAGGCTCGAACGGCCCGGCAGGCGTGATTCCTGGGCCCTGATCGTTCGGGGTGACCGGTCGGAGCTCGGATTCAACCTGGGCGCTTCGGAAGCCCTCGTCTACGAATGTGCGCCACCATGAACAGGACGCCACCCACCGAGAGGGGAGGGATCAGCACTGCTCCGCAGCTGACGATAGAAGCGCTAGTTGGAATTTCGAGCTGGTAGTTTCCATGGCTGTGACAGAGGACCAGTGCCGAGCAATAGGCTAGCCCCATTGCAGAGACTGCCGGGCCGAAGCGCGGATTGCGTGTGAGGATTGCGGAGATTCCGGCGGCAATCGTTGAGGATGCGAGCGCGGCACCGCTCAGCACGGGATCAACGAGAGACAGAGGCACTACTCCAAACGCGAGCGCGAGGCCAATCACTCCGATGATGCGCCCAAGGGTAAGGGTCACGATGGGTTGCGTCGTACTGCCCTTCGGTTTGCAGGAAGATGAGGCGCGCCTGCGATATTTGCCTGGAAGGCGATGCAGGGTTGCTCCGTGCAGAAGGGTATCACGCGAGAGTCTGGGGTCGTCCAGGTCCGAGAGCGCGTTCTAGCCCGCCTCGCAGGTGACGCTCGACGAGCGGGCGGCTCTCAGCGGAGTGTGAGCTGACGCAGTAGGTCGCTCGCGATTTGGCGAACTCCTGCTTTCAGGCCATTGGCCAGGGTGCGGAGATCGTTCTGGAGCGCGGGTAGGTCGGCCTCGTCCGCTTCCTTCAGGATGGGCATCAGGGCGAAGGTCGTTGCGGTGGGATCCGCTTGGTGGGCGCACAGGGACACCGTCCAGGTCGTCGAGAGTCGCCGGCTTTGCGTTGTGACGTAGCGCGAGATCAGCTCGGGATAGAGCGCGCTGTCGGCGTAGAACCAGAGCTGTGGCGTCTTGAAGTGTGTGCCGTGGCCGTGTCCCTCGCACGACCAGCAGGGCTTTACCAGGCGTAGCGTGTGGAAGGCGAACACGAGCGAGACCACTCCCGGCTCGATGGGGTAGCGGTCTCCCTCGCTGGAGAGCTTTCGCGGTGCATCCAGGCACTGCGGGGAGCACTTGCAGGCGCACGTGGGGGAGCGCCGCGCGCACCCGCACGGGCTCGTGCAGTCGGCGCACGGCCGGGCGAGCTCCAGGTCGAGCGCGTCGATCAGCGCGCGCAGCTCCCCCCTGCGATCCTGCGCAACCTGCGTAGAGCTGTCGAAGCTTGTGATCTTCATGGCGTAGATGCTCTACGGCGAAAGACCTGTCGGGCTGAATGCGCTTCGAAGCATTCGTGCACACCGTTGTGCGCAGCGCGCGCGAGGTGAGTGTGCAGGTGGGACGCGTAGCACCAAGCAGGGCGAATACGCTCGCGACGGGGGGCGGCTTCAGGAGCGCCCGTTGCGAGCGTAGGCGAGTGCGCCGACCGCGGGTGCGCCGCGGCGACGCTCCGAACGCCCACGATCTGCGCGCTGCTGGTGTCAAGCTGCGTCTCTGTGCGGCCGATGCAGGCTCGGAGGGGCGCAGCGATGGTTCGATTCAAGCCCGACAGCGATGAGATCTTCGTTCAGGTTCCGCAGCCCGATGGCGGCGGCCAGCCCAGTCGAGACCGCATTCTGCATCGAGCGCGTGTTGCGGGTGGCGATGGACACGAGCTGATCCTCGAACTCGAGCAGCCGCTCCCGCTCGAGGTCCAGCAGAACGTGTTCGTCTACTACGAGCAACAGCGCAAGTTCATGCAGCAGCCCGCATGCGTTCTCGAGCTGCAATCCGAGACCAGCGTGCGGCTCGAGACCACAGCCGATGCCATTCTCGCCGAGAGCCGCCAGTCGTATCGCTGTGGCACGCTCGTCGAGGACATTCAGGCCCGGCTCGGCTCCGAGCAGGGGTGTGAGGTTCTCGACGTCAGCCAGACGGGGCTCGCGGTGCTCGCTCGCACCACATACGCACCCGGGAGCAAGCTCGACGTGTCGCTGACTTTCGAGGGCGAGCCGTCGAATGGACTGGTGGTGGTACAGAGTGTTCAGGTGCCTCCGGGCGGCCGCACGCGCTATGGACTCCGTGTGATCGAGGGGGATCTGGTCCAGGCGCTGCCGCGCATAGCCATGGCCGTGCAGCGCAATCAGCTGCGACGACGTGCCGGGAACTGACGACCACCGAGCGGCTTCGATGGATGAGGCTCGAGGGGCGGCGCGATGCTTGCCGTCTTCTCGATCCACAGTACCCTGAACTTCAGAATGCACTGGGCGGCTCGACTTCGAGCGACGTGGTCTGCAGCGCGTGGTAGGCGCGGTGCGCAGGGTCAGGAACGGCACGCGGGGCGTTCCCCCGCCGGAGTTCCGTCGCCCGTCTCCGGAATCCTGTCTGCGACCCCGGAGTCTGTGACCCCGGAGTCGCGCAACCGCGAGGGCGGCGCGCTGCATGAGGACACCGCTGGGCCTCGCGTAACCTCTGGCGGGCCTCGGAGCCGCCGACAGGAGGGCCCTGAGAGCGAGCGAGGCCTGCCCGAGTTCCCCTATCAGGCCCACGATCCCGAGCTCGAACGAGACATCCAGATCCAGGGGCGAGAGTGGCTCGAGGATGCGCGTGCAGCGGCGAAGGCGAGCCGAAGCGTCTGGTCGGAGCGACTGGTCGAGCGCGCACTTGCGGACGAAGCTTTCAAGGTGCAGCTGTTTCGCTTCGTCGATGTGTTTCCGATGCTGGGCGATCCCGCGCATCTGTGTGACGTGCTGAACGATTACTTCTCCATGCCTGGGCTAGTGCTGCCGCGGGGCATGCAGGTGGGGCTACGAGCGACGCGCATGGCCAAGGGCGCCGCGAGTCGGGCGATCGGACATCAGATTCGCTCGATGGCACAGAATTTCATCGCCGGAGAGTCGGTGGACGGTGCACTGCCCGGTCTCCGGGCTGCATGGGAGAAGGAGCGCGCGTTCTCGGTCGATCTACTCGGCGAAGCCTGTGTCAGTCAGGCCGAGGCCGAGCAGTATGCCGAGCGCTATCTGGCGCTGATCCGGGAGTTGGCCGCGCGCGTGACCGACTGGCCCAGCAGCGAGCGTCTCGAGCACGATCCGTTCGGGGCGTTGCCGCGCGCGAGCGTCTCGATCAAGCTGAGCTCGCTCGATCCTCGAGCGACTTCGATCGATCTGGATCGCGGCGTAGAGCGTCTCGTGGGCGTGCTGACGCCCATTCTCGAGGAAGCAACACAGCTAGGTGTCTTCGTCAACTTCGACATCGAGCAGTTCGCGATCAAGGAGCTGGTGCTGCGCACCTTCGAGCGCTGCTGCGAACGTTTCGAGTTCCACGCCGGGATTGCGCTGCAGGCCTATCTGCGATCTGCGGCGGCAGATGCCGAGCGGCTGATCGGATGGGCGCAGCGGCACGAGCGGGTCATCACCGTGCGGCTGGTCAAGGGCGCCTACTGGGACTACGAGACGATTCATGCGCAGCAGCAGGGCTGGCCGTGCCCGGTGTGGTCGAGCAAGGCTGCGACCGATGCCTGCTTCGAGGATCTGGTGGGCCGCTTCATCGCGGCCGCGCCGACGACACCCGGGAGCGGTGGTGTGCGCTTGGCCCTCGGAAGTCACAACGTTCGTTCGATCAACTGCGCGGTCGCACACCTCGAGCGGACATCGCTTCCGATGTCCGCTCTCGAGCTGCAGATGCTCTACGGAATGGCCGAGCCACTCAAGGAGGTGGCGGTGGCGCGTGGGCTGCGTCTACGCGAGTACGTGCCCATCGGCGCGATGATTCCGGGCATGGCCTATCTGGTGCGACGCCTGCTCGAGAACACGTCGAACGAGAGCTGGCTCAAGGCTGGATTCCTGCAAGGGGCGAGCAACGAGATCCTGCTGCGCCGACCGGAGCCTCGCGCTGAGCCGTGTGCCGAGGGGGGTGTGGAGACGCGGGAGCCTGCTGCTGCTCTCAGGCCGGTTAGCTTGCGGCCGGGAGCTGCCGCCATCTGTGGCGGACGTCCGTTCGCGTCCGAGCCGCTGCGAGACTTCCACGACGCTCGGCAGTTCGATGCCTTCGCTAGCGCGGTCTCGGCCGCGACTGTCCCCGCTGCGCCGGTGTCGGTTGCAGACATCGAGCCGCATCTCGTGCGAGCCGAAGCTGCGGCTCGCGGCTGGGCTGCTACCTCGGTGGTGCGACGTGCCGAGATCCTCGTCGAAGCGGCTGCGGTGCTGCGCGGAAAGCGCGATGAGGTAGCCGCGCTTGTCGTAGCGGAGAACGGAAAATGCTGGGCCGATGCCGATGGCGATGTCTGCGAGGCGATCGAGTTCCTCGAATTCTATGCGCGTGAAGCGGTCTCGCTCTTCGAGCCTTGCAAGCTCGGAAGCTACGTGGGCGAGCTCGACGAGCAGCGGGTCGAGCCGCGCGGTGTCGTCGCCGTGATCCCACCCTGGAATTTTCCCGTAGCGATTCCCTGTGGGATGACCTGCGCCGCACTGGTCACGGGAAACGTCGTGCTACTCAAGCCCGCCGAGCAGACCAACGCATGTGCGCGCGCGCTGGCAGACATCCTCTGGCGTGCCGGAGTGCCGCGAGACGTGCTGCAGCTCGTGCCCGGTACCGGAGAGGAGGTGGGCGCCCGCCTCGTGCGCGATCCGCGCGTGGCGATGATCGCGTTCACCGGTTCGCAGGAAGTTGGGTTCGACATCCTGCGCGTCGCCGGGCAGGTCGTACCAGAGCAACGGGAGATCAAGCATGTGGTTTGCGAGATGGGAGGCAAGAACGCGATCATCGTCGACGCCACAGCAGATCTCGACGAGGCCGTCGTGGGCGTGCGCGACAGTGCGTTCGGCTTCCAGGGACAGAAGTGTTCCGCCTGCAGCCGTGTCGTGGTGCTGGAGGGCGTGTACCAGCTGTTCCTCGAGCGCCTGATCGAGGCGACTCGCGCTCTGGTGATCGGCGACCCGCGAGATCCGAACACCGACGTCGGTCCCCTGATCGATGCGGCCGCGCTGCGCAAGGTGCTCGACTACATCGAGATCGGGAAGCAGGAAGGTCGCTTGGAGCTCGCGTGCCCCGTTCCAAAGGGTTTGGCCGAGGCGGTTGGAAAGCCATATGTGGGGCCTCATATCTTCTCGGCTATCGGGCGTGAGCATCGGCTGGCGAACGAGGAGATCTTCGGGCCCGTACTCTCCGTGATGCGTGTGTCCGACTTCGACACAGCCCTACGCGAGGCCAATGCGACCCGGGCGCGCCTCACGGGGGGCGTGTTCAGCCGAACGCCCTCGCATCTCGAGCGCGCGCGCCGGGAGTTTCGCGTGGGCAATCTCTACCTGAACCGAGGCATCACTGGTGCGCGTGTCGCGCGTCAGCCGTTCGGAGGACTGGGCTGGTCGGGCGTCGGCGCCCAAGCCGGCGGAGCCGGCTATCTCGACCAGTTCGTCGTCCACCGCTCCATCTGCGAGAACTCGATGCGCCGCGGTTTCAGCCCGGAGCTCTAGCGAAGAAATCGGCAGCGGTCGATGCCCGCGACGCTTCACGGAGCCTGCTTTGCGATCTCGAGAGCCGCGACGAGGGGAATGCGCGCTGCGCAGAAGTCATGGGAGTGTCTCATTTAAGTGTCATTTCTGGATGTGAGGGAGTGGCCTTGCCGAGGCGACGGGTGACACCCCCGAGCCCAGAAGCTTCGAGTCGGATCGCGCATCCGGTAGGCGTGCGGTACGAGCCAGGCCCCGTGGCTCGGTAGAGCTGGTGCACTCGCGAGCATTTGCTCGCGTGCCAGCGGGGCGTACGGGAGGGTCTGCGCTCCGGCAGCGCGGGCAGGGAAGAGCTGATGGGAAACGGAGCCGGGATGGACTAGTGTTCTGAAGCAGGCACGGGATTGCCCCGGGCACGGGCGTGGTCGAATACGTTCTGCTCGAGGGCGTCTCGCCGGAAGACGTCCGGGGAGTATGGCCGGTCGTAGGTTCGGCGTCGGGGCGTCGGGGCGTCGGCGGCTCCGGAGCGCGAGGGCTGGGGACCGTGGGGTCTTCACCCGTGCATTGTTTTCTACCACTATAGTTTGGGGCGGCTTGGTCAGAGCGAATGCAGTCGCAGTCGTTTCGAGAGCGTTGGAGTCCCGTGGCGATGGTGAGGCGTGCTCGCGTCGCCGCGAAACGCCGGCAATTCTTGGCCGAGCTCGCGGAGGGCTTGCACGACACCGCGCATGTGCGCGAGTACCGCTTCGACTCGCATCGATTCTCGCTCGTGCAGGAAGAGAGCGCTCGCGAAGTCGCTCTAGCGCCCGCGTTCGAGCGCTATCTGACGGGTGGTGATCGAGAGAAGGTGTTCGCGGAGCTGCGTCGTCAGCTCATGGTGCCCCCGGTACCGCAGGACTTTGCGCGCGCCGCCCCCTATCTCTGCTTGCGGGTATGCAGTCGCGCCGCAGAAGAGATCTGTCTGCTGGCAGGCCCCTCGGATCAGGGGACGAAGGTGCTCTATCCGTTGTCCGAGGTGCTCGCATTGGGTCTCTTCTATGAGTCTCGTGCAGGCCGCTTCGCCTGCACGGCTCTCGACCTGAAGCGATGGGGTGTCCCCGCCGACCGCGCGATTCGAGTGGCGGGGCAACATGCGGGTCCGCTGGCGAGCGATCTCTTCGATGCCGGCCCAGGCGGGGTTCGGATCGCGCACCTCGGAGCGCGCCTCGGTGGAGCGTTGTGGCGCAGCCACGAGCTCCTGAAGGGGCTCTTCTTCGTCGGATCTCCCATCGCCATGATCGTTGGAGGTGCGAAGCTTCTGCTAGCGGACTCTGGCGATACGGGCTCGCTGGCGGCGATGGTCGAGCTGGCAAGAAAGCTCGCCATGCGGGACGAGCTTCCTATGACCGCGCTGCGATGGGGAGCCGATGGTTGGGTGCGCTATGTCTCGACCGACGAGAACTTCCCAGCGGAGCTGCGTGCGCTGGAGCTTCCTCCCGAGCTCCGAGCTTTCGAGCGTCAGCGCAAGCTACTCCAGGCGCTCTACGCGCGTGAACGTAACCCGATTCGGGTCGTTGCCGCAGAGGCTCCTGCGAGTGGTGGGGGCTACACGTTCTGCCGCTGGGTGCACCAGGGAGATTTGCTGTTGCCGGTTACAGATCGGATCCAGCTCCCCGCGATCGAAGGGCATTCCGCGACCCTCTTCGAATGGCGCGACGTGATGCCCAAGCTCGGGGGTCTGGTCGAGACCTTGCCGCTGCTGCCGGCGCGAGTTCGGGTGCGGCAGCTCCCGCCGCTCGGCGTGCTCCAGAGTCTCTATGACGAGGCTCTTCGCTCCTATTCTCTCGACCCGGCGGAAGCAGCGGATCCATCCGGCGGGTAGGCGATGGAGCCGCGAAGCTCGGCGACCGCTTCGGCTGTAGGGTCGGGCAGCGCG
This sequence comes from Pseudomonadota bacterium, assembly GCA_003247575.1. Classification (GTDB taxonomy): domain Bacteria; phylum Myxococcota_A; class UBA9160; order SZUA-336; family SZUA-336; genus SZUA-336. Next base: position 37,015 of record QJZC01000066.1, on the reverse strand, counting down.
AGCTCGCGGCGCTCTCGCGCATGGGCCACGTCGGTCTCGGCCAACCGTGCGCGCTCCGCGTCCAGGCCCGAGTCGCGTCCGAGGTAGATCGTCTGTGAAGGAAAGGCGAAGGCCGTCCCGCTCGCGGCGACCGCATCCATGATCCGCAGAAGGAGATCCTCGCGGATCGAGAGGAACTCGTTCCAGTCTGCCGTGTCCACGTAGGCGAAGATCTCGAGGTCGAGCGAGTGACTTCCGAATCCAACGAAGCGTACGCGCGCAGGATCGGGAGTGACCCTCGCGTGTGAGACGAGCAAGCGCTTGATACCGATGAGCACGTGACGCATCTGGTCGGGCGTCGTCTCGTAGCGGAGGCCCAGGAGTGTCGTGAATCGAATCCGGTCTCGCGCAGTGAAGTTCTCGATCCGCACCATGGAGAAGTCGGCATTGGGCAAGGTGATGATCGTGCGGTCGAGCGTGCGGATTCGCGTGGATCGGAGCCCGATATCCTCGACGGTTCCGACCTGATCGCCGAAGCGACAGAAGTCTCCCCTTCGGATGGGCTGGTCGATCAGGATCGAGATCGTGCCGAAGAAATTCTCGAAGGTCTTTTGCGCGGCGAGTGCGACGCCGATGCCGACGACGCCGAGCCCGGCGATGATGCTCAGCACGTTGAAGCCCAGGTTCTGGAGCACGGCCAGGATGGCGATCAGCGAGAGGAAGAACTTCGTGAGGCGTCGCCCCACCGGGATAATCGTGAGCACCGTGGTGTCGGTGCTCGCGGCAAGCCGGCGTTCGAAAGTTCGCGAGGCGACATCGGCTGCACGGATGGTGAACCAGGCGAAGGCGAGAATGGTGAACACCTGGGACAACGCAGCAACCAGTGAGCTGGCGGGTCCGGTAATTCGCAGCGGAAGCACGCCGACAGAGATGAACAGGATCATCAGTAGTGCGGTCAGCGGCCCGACTGCGGCCTCGAGCAGGTCGTCGTCGATCTTCGACTCCGATTTGGCTACAAATCGACGTGCGACGCGCAGTGCGGCGGCGATCGTGATCGCCGCGAGCACGTAAGCCAGCAGTACGACCGCGAGCAGCGAGGTCCACTGCCACAGCTGGAGCTCTCCGAGTGAGCGGAACATCACAGGTGGCAAGTACTCGCCTAGAATCCCGAGGCCGAACTCCCCGTAGAGCGCCTCGATGCGCCCCACGGTGCGAGGCGCGATCCGCCACTCGCCGTCGCGACGACTTCGCTCGAGCAATACGGGCACCTTCCCGCGGGATGCCTCGATCTCGCCAGCCTTGTCGCGGCTCGGGGATCCGTCAGTAGGGTCGCCGTCGGGCAGATCGGAGATGCGTTCGAGCTCGATCCACAACGTCTGATCCAGCACGAGCTTGAGCTGCCGCGCGAGTCGGGGACCGTCGGGATCCTCGAGCTGGCTGAGGTCGAGGAACTCTGCCGCGCGCTCGTAGTCCCCGGCGCGCGCGGCCTGCAGAAAGCTCAGCATCGCCGAGCGGGGCGTTGCCCGCGGTGCTGGCGGATCCAGGACGGGCGCCGGTGCGGGCTCGCTGTCGTCCGTGAGGTCGACCTGTTCGACCGGCGGAAAGGGCGTGGGGGTCTGTGCCGAAGCGGCGTTCGGAGTCGTAACCCAACAAAGGACCCATAGAGATGAGATCAGGAGGAGTGCGCCCCCGCTCCTGGCGGGCTGGGACTCAGGGCCGACTCGTCCTTGTGAGTTCATCGTGTGCTCTCGTTCCGCTCTCGCTGCATGCGCTCAGCACGTTGTCTCACCTCGTCGCCTGCGATCCGCGGTCTGCGATCCGCGGTCTGCGATGGGGACACCGGCTAGTCTTGCGTATTTTCTTGCGCGGGGCGACGTAGCCTTGTTCGAGCGGATCGAGAATCGCCGTGCGGGCGGATCGCTGCGCGGGCAGAAGGAGGTCTTCATGATCGAGCTGGTGCTGGTTCGCCACGCACAACCGGATTGGGAGCCCATGGGGCGCGCCGTAGACCATCCTGCGCTGACCGCATGGGGGCGTCGTCAGGCCGACGCCGCTGCGAATCGCCTCGTCGGAGACTACGACGCGTTCTATGTGAGCCCGCTCGAACGAGCGCGCGAGACTGCTGCCCCGATTGCGGAGCGACTCGGGCGAGATCCGCAGGTGCTCAGCTGGCTGGCTGAGCTTCGGCTCCCCACCCTAGAGGGAAGGACGCCCGATGAGGTGCAGGATCATTTCCGCAGGACGCGGGCGCGCGATCTCGAGCAATGGTGGGAGCCGATGCCAGGTGGCGAGTCGTTCCGGCACATGTACGAGCGCGTATCGGCCGGCGTGGAATCGCTGCTCTCCGAAGGGCATGGGATGCGTATTCGCCAGAATTCGGGCTACCGCGTGTGGCATCCGGAGAAGCGCGATGCGCGCATCTTGATCGTAGCCCACAACGGTACGAACTCGGTCATCGTCTCGCATCTGCTCGGGGTCGAGCCAGTTCCCTGGGCGTGGTCGCGCTTCTCCAGCCCTTGGACTGGAATCACGAGGTTGTGCACGGCCCCTGCGGCGGATGGGTTCATCTGGCAGCTGCACGGCTTTGGGCGTGTGGATCATCTCGTGGGTCTCGATCCCGATCAGGATCCCGAAGCGGGGTAGGCGAGTTTCACTACTGGGTGTAGGCCGTTGCTCAGCGCGTAATGGTGGTCTGCAGTGATCTCCTTCCTTTGGTCTTCCGTTCAGCCTTCTGGGGAAGCCGGTTTCCGGCCAAGCCTGAGACCGCGCGACCTTGCTCTGGTGACGCTCGTGTGCGAACGCGGCGCTCGTCGTCTGAGACAGAAGTGCTGCTACGTTCGCAAGAGCGACAAGGGCTCGACGGATCTCCAGTCCGCATTGTCCGCTTCCGAAGAGAGCGCATGGAGCTCGCAACGAAGCTGGTACGTGCGGAGGATACATGAAGCGCTCTCGGACTCCACGGTGGATTGCCATCGGATGCCTGGCAACCTTCGCGATGACGGCTCTCGTGCGCCCGAGCAATGCATACGCGGAGTCTGACGTCTTCGACATGGATCTGGAGGATATTCTCGCTCTCAAGGTGACCTCGGTCTCCAAGCGAGAGGAAGCAGCGGGCGAAGCGGCCGCGGCACTGCATGTCGTAACCGGTGAAGACATCCGACGTTCCGGAGCGCGCTCTCTGCCTGACGCCCTGCGAGGTGTCCCGGGACTTCAGGTGTCTCAGTTGTCAGGGAATCGCTGGGCGATTGGATCGCGCGGATTCGCCGGAATCTTCGCCGAGAAGCTGCTGGTCCTGATCGACGGCCGTAGTGTCTATACTCCGCTCTTCTCGGGAGTGTTCTGGGACGTGCAGGATACCCTGCTCGAGGACATCGATCGGATCGAGATCATCCGAGGCCCCGGGGGGACTCTCTGGGGATCCAACGCGGTCAACGGCGTCATCAACATCGTCACCAAAAAAACGGATCAGACACTCGGAACGTATGCAACCGCGGGTGGTGGCATCTCGGAGCAAGCCTTCGCCGGGGTACGCCATGGCGGAAAGGTCGGCCGCTTGGGGCACTGGCGAACCTACGCGAAGTATCTACAACGGGATGAGTTCGATGACAATGGGACTGTTCCCGGGAAGGACGGTACGGAGCAGATTCGAGGAGGTGTACGGGCTGATCTCGCTCTCGGTGAGGCCGATCGCGTGACTCTCCAGGGTGACCTCTACTCTGGAAACTCATACGCGATTTCGCAGGGGCCGGATCCGACGACGTTGGTCTCGCGGCAGTTCCTGAGCGATGGAGATCTCTATGGAGGAAACTTCCTCACTCGCCTGACGCACGATTTCAGCGACGACTCACAAGGAACCCTTGCCCTCTACTACGACTTCGCGAGTCGAAAGGAGGCTCTGTTCTCCTATCGGCGCGGCACGTTCGACGCCGAGATTCAGCATCGCTTTTCGCTCAATGACACCACGGGGATCACGTGGGGCGGAGATTATCGACTTCATCGCGACGACAGCGGCAATCGACCTCTGATCACTGTGGACCCGCGGAGTCGGACGTTCGACCAGTGGAGCACGTTTGCGCAGATGGACGTTCGGCTCCTCGACGACCAGTTGCGCATCACGACGGGAACCAAGCTCGAGAAGAATGACTTCACTGGGCTCGAACATCAGCCCAACATCCGAGTCGCGTACGTTCCGACCCCGAACGTGACCCTTTGGGGCGCAATCTCGCGAGCGGCGCGCACGCCCGCCCGCGGTTCGGACGATGCGATCGCTACTCTCTCGAGCGTTCTGCCGCCGACTGCACCTCTCCCCACCGAGGTGCGGATCCTCGGTGACGGCGACCTTCGAACCGAGGACATGGTCGCGTACGAACTCGGGCTTCGCTTCAAGCTGGGGCAGCAGACTCTGGTCGATCTGGCGACGTTCTATCATCGATACGACCACGTCCAGACACTCAACGTCGGGGCGACGCTCTGTACGGACGGAACTCCCATTACGGGTGCCGCGTCGGTCATTGCGTGTGCGGTGGGCGGGAATCGTCTACGACAGCTGATCACGACCGACAACGATCAAGATGCCCAGAGCAAGGGCTTCGAAGCCTCGCTTCGGTACCGTGCGACGGATTGGTGGCAGTTGTCCTTGAGCTACACCTACCTCCATCTGGCGTTCGACATCGATGGGAACCCCGCCGTCGTGACGAGCACGTTCGACGACAGTCAGAGTCCAGAGCACCAGTTTCACGTCGGATCGCGCGTGAACCTGACCGACCGTCTGACGGCGGACTCCAATCTGTACTATGTAGGGCCTTTGAGCTCGCTCAACGTGGACGCCTACTTCCGGCTCGACCTGCGCCTGGGTTGGAAGGTGAGCGATCAGATCGAGCTTGCCCTCGTTGGCCAGAATCTGATCGAGGAGCACGAGGAGCTCGGGAACCAGACGCTCTTCCTCGCTACCCAGGTTCCGCGCAGCGTGTTCGCGACCATGACCTGGAGATACTGAGAGAGCCGGGCAGAGAGGCCCCGGGCATGATGGAGGGCGGCTAGGCCCTGCAAAGGCCGAGCTCCGTCAGGCATTCCGGCGGCTCTGCCCTGGTTGTGCGCTTCATCCTGCGGGAAGAGGTCGGTCCTTGGCTCTGTGGCATGCTGCTCGGATCGACTCCGGTCGTGGAAGGCGAGGGGTAAGTTCGGGGATGGTGCGGGATCGTCGCGCTGGTGCCTGGATCGCGGCAAGATCCTCTTGGAAGCACGCATGGCGTTGGCAGGGCATGCTTCGGCTGATTCGACCCCCCTTTCCTCGGACTTCGTGAGCGACCTTCGGCGGGGAGTCTCATGCAGAGTATTCCTAGTCGACCTGCGATTACACACGCCCCTATTGGCTTCCAGGTATGCTATCCCTCGTCCGGCCTACGAGTAACAAGTCGATGAGGGGATCTCTGGATAATGCGTCGCCAACTTTCATTCGTGCCGCAGTTGATTGTTTGTGCTGTTTTGTTGGGAGTTCCGCTGGACTCGGAAGCAGCTTCGAATCGGCCGAGCGGGTTCAAGACGATCTGCAGAAATCCTGAGACTTGTCGAGTCGATGGGCCGACCGACGTGGCGTTCGGCGCGAGTGGCAAGTTCGTCTTCCGAAGACTCGACGGAACCTTCACGTGCACCGCGGCGACTTTCGGGTCGGATCCCGTTCCCAAGAAGTCGGTCAAGGAGTGCTCGATCCCGAAGAACGGGAACGCAGGTGGCAGGGCGCCCGAACGCCAGCCGGCGGCTCCGGTCAGTCCCCCAGCACCCCAGCCGGCACCTCCAGCTGCACCTCCCCAGCTGGCACCGCCGCGTGCGAACCCCGCTCCCGCGCCCCAGCCTGATCCTGCGCAGATGCAGCCGCCGGTGCGCCTTGCGCCGCCCGTCTCGGTGGGCAACCTGAGCCGCGACTGCATTGCGCTCGCGGTCGATCCAAGCGTCAACTGGCGCGATACGAGCCTGCGCACGGATCAGGAGATCGTCCAGTGTCTGTCCGCCACGTTGGGACGAGCTGTCGGATATGGGGAGAACGCGCGGGGCGGATTCGATCCGCGCGGCGGAAGCAAGCTCACGATCATCTCGACGCGGGATGCGCGCTCGGTCGAGCAACAGATCGCGGATGCGGTGAGCGGCGATTCCCCGAACTGGATCGTGTTCGACAAGCGCGACTTCGCCCGCGAGGTCGAGATCGGACTCTACCGCACACAGTGCAGCAATCCCGATGTGTTGAGGGTGCTCGGTGCGAGTGCGGATGAATGCCGTGACTTCCGACGCTTCTGTTCGAATCGGAACATCTCTTCCGGGGCGTGCGTCAACGAGTTCTTCAATCGACGGCTGAACAACGGCGATCTTCCGATCAGCAACATCGAGATCGGTTCCAACAAGACCGTGGACGGTCGCTTCAGTCGCGGATTCTTCCTGTTCAGCGGATTTGCGATCGGCGATGAGCCTTCGGGTTCCGCGGACAACGTCATTCTCACCCACCTGGACTTCCGTGGCGCGGGCAAGGTGGAGGATCACGAGCTGGATCCAGACATGATTCGCTCGACCGCAGAGTCGAGCAACATCTGGATCCACAAGAACAGCTTCGATCTGACCGGCGACTCGGCGTTCGACGTGAAGCGAGGCGCCCGGAACATCACCATCTCGTTCAATCGAGTCGTGGACGTCGAGCGGGCATCGCTGCACGGCTCCAACGACAGTCGCACCGTGAACGAGAACATCACCACGACGATTCACAACAACGCGTTCGTCACTCGCGACGAGCGGTTCGAACTGTTCGGGAACACGGGCCGACGCGTTCCGCTCATCCGCCGAGGCACCTCCCATCTGTTCAACAACTTCTTCATGAACTACCGGAAGAACCTTCTGAGCGTGCGTGTCGGGGCGAGTGTGCTCTTCGAGGACAACACCTTCCTGGTCAACCGGGACTTCATGGAGAAGTCGAGCGTCGATGCCTCACTCGACGAGCTGGCTGGGGACCTTATCACCGACATCGATCGGGGAAACTTCGCCAGCTCCGGCGTATCGGTCTCATTCGCGACGCGCAGCTGCGTCCTCGATCCGAACGCGAGGCGCCGCTTCTCGCCCTCTTCGGGGAGCGTGCGCGATCTGCTACGGGACTACTCTCCGCAGTCGCAGGCCATCATCCTGGCGCAGCGCCTTCCCGACGGGCAGGACCTGGTCGACTACACGAACGCAACCGCAGGCAATGTCGGCGAGATTCCGTTCAACTCCCCGCTCGCGCGCAGCAACACCGAGGTCATCCGCGACAGCCGTCGCAGCTGCCAGTAGTGTGCTGCCCGCAGCCGAGCGGGCCTTGCGGTCCCCGGGGCGCCATGGTGCGACAGTCCGGGCGCTGCCCGGTCATACGCTTGGACAAGGCAGCAGAGCTCGGGCTCAGTTCCCGTGGGGCTCGAGGCTTGGCCACGGGGTGCTGTGGCGTACGTAGCGGTCGAGCCAGCCCGAGACCAGGCCCTGGACTTCGGTCCGGTACTCGGTGAGGCCGTGGTCGCCTCCTTCGAAGAAGACGAGGCGAAAGGGGTGCTGCGTCTCGTAGAGCTTTTGCGCCAACTCGAGCGCCTGCATCGGGTCTACGCGCCAGTCGGCTCCCCCGTGCATCACGAGAATCGGCGTCTGCTTGTGGAGGCGCTCCGGCCAGTGGATGGCCGACCGGGCTCGGAGCTGCGCGCGCCGATCGGTGTCGTAGTTCGGGATGAGCTCGCGGAAGACTCGCTCCAGCTCCGGTCGGCGCTGTGCGGCTGCCAGCAGGTTGGCTTCGCCGGCGCCGACGACCGCTGCTGCAATGCGCTCGGTGCGAGTGAGCGCCAGGTACGTCATCATGCCGCCGCGACTCCAGCCGACCATGCCGATGCGGCTCGAGTCCGCATCGGGGAGTGAGTCGAGCAGCGGGATCAGGTTGAGTACATCGTTGACATCTGAGCCGCCGAACTCGTCCTGGCCGGGAGCTCCGCTGTTCCCGCGGTACTGACTGGCTACGACGACATAGCCAGCGCGAGCGATCGGTCCGAGCTCCAGCACGGCCTGCATGTCGCTCAGGGCGCCGAAATCTCGGTTTCCGCCCCGGTTGTAGATGACGCACGGGAGCCCCGACCCAGACCGAGGTCGGGCCATGAATCCGTCGATCTGCATTCCGTCGCTTGCGTACGAGATCGCCTGGAACTGCACGGCGGCGAGGATCTCACGTGTGTCCGGCTCGACGTTCTCGAGCTCTTGGATCTCGCGCGAGTCGAAGCGCAACGCGGTCGCCCCGAGCAGCTGTCCGTTGAGTCGTAACGTGGCAGCCCCTGGCAGCAGGGTCAGTGCGGCTAGGAGCAGACCAATGCGAAGGAATGCGGCTGATGCATAGGGGGACATCCTTCGCTGTATCGGATGCCCACTCCCTGGAGATGAGCGCAGCAGGGCGCGAAGGTGCGCAGCTCTGCACTCAGATCGGCAGCATGCGACAGGCCGCGAGCCTGACTCACTCTACGGCGAGTGAGCCATCCTCGTTCGGATACACGTCGTTGCGTCGAATTTCCACGAACAAGACGCTCGTGATGTCGAAGCGAGAACGCTGTAGGACCGGATCGCTCTGATGCACCAGGGCTCCGTCCATGTCCCAGGTGAACAGCTGAGCCTGTGTCCAGGCGCGCTGCCGCGACGCAGAGACGAACGGGATCGCGGGTGTGGCACCGATCGACGGGATGGGAAGGGACGGGAGCCCGAACGCGGCATCGCGCGCCACCGTCCCGATTCCCCCGACCAGCGCCACCATCTTGAACTCGGCGGCTTCGGGGGCCACGATGCGGGCGCCCGCCTCACCCAGGCGCACCTCCAGCACGCTCTTCAGGTACTCGGTATCGGCGCTCGGGATCGCTCGGATCTCGACGGCGAGGGCGCGTCCCTTGACGTCAGGGATGCGCAGCTGCCCGACGGCCTTGCGAATCGAATCCCCGACCAGCAGCTGCTCGGTCGCCGAGCGCGAGGTGTTCGTGGTCAGGCGGTCGTACAGGCAGCCCGGTTGGCTGAGCAAGGCGATGCCCAGTAGAGCTGCCGCCGTGCAGCGCGCGACACCGCTCGGAGTCGCGCCGTCGTCGCGCCCGTCCCCGCTCGTGGCGCGAGCGAGCGTTGCACGCATCCGGGTCGAACTCAGAAATCTCTGCCTTTTCCGCTGCTCGAGAGTCGTACTGATGAATCGCATGGAGCAGTGAGCCTAACGCCTGAGCGCGCGTTCGGCAGCCCTGGAGCGGGCGCAGGGACCGAGTCGGCCACGTGAGGCGCTCGCAGACGCGCGAACGCGATGTCCTCCTAGTGTCCCGGGTCGGAACTTCTGACTCGGGACACTAGGCGCCGAAGTAGCTGACGAGCTTGGTGTCCAGGGTCGCTGGGCGCGCGCGCGTGCGCGCCCAGTCGCGTAGCTCCTTGATGCGCTTCTCGTACGTCTCGTACAGGGGAACGGTCTCCGTGATCGCGTCGATCAGGTCGTTCTCGCCGAGTTCCCGCCCTTCGGCGAATGCATGGTAGAGGGCGGCATGGACGACCTGCTCGATCTCCGCCCCCGACAGACGCTCCGACTCGTTGGCGAGCTCCTCGAGCGGGAACTGCAACGGATCGCGGCCCCGCTTCTCGAGGTGGATCGCGAAGATCTCTTGCCGCTCGGCCACGTTCGGGAGGTCTACGAAGAAGAGATCGTCGAAGCGGCCGCGACGCAGCAGCTCCGGTGGCAGGGCCTGGATGTCGTTGGCCGTCGCGACTACGAAGACCGGCGCTTGCTTCTCGGACAGCCACGTCAGGAAGGAGCCGAAGACGCGCCCGCTCGCAGCCTCTCCAGACGCCGTGGAGAAGCCCTTCTCGATCTCGTCGATCCAGAGGATCGCCGGAGCCAGCGACTCGGCCACCGCGGTGGCTCCGCGCACCATGGCTTCGGGGCTGAGCTCGGGATGGCCGAAGGCTTCGGCGAGGTCGAGACGGAGGAGGGGGAACTGCCACTCGCGCGCGATCGCTTTCGCGCAGAGGGATTTGCCGCAGCCCTGGACGCCGAGCAGCAACAAGCCGCGCGGGTTGGGTAGACCGAAGTCGCGCGCTTCGCTGCTGAAGGCTCGGCGCCGCTCCCGCAGCCAGCGCTTGAGCTCACCGAGCCCGCCCACCTCGCGGATCTCGGGCGCCGACTCGCAGAACTCGAGGCCGGGCGTACGACGCAGCGCCTGGCGTTTCTCGCGGATCATGTGGTCGATGGCTCCGTCGTTCAGGCCGCCGCTGCTGAGGCAAGCCTTGCGGAACACGCGCGTCGCTTCGGCGGCGGTGAGGCCCAGGGTGGAAGCCACGGCCTGCTGAATCCCGGCCTCGTCGGCGCCCTCGAGCTGACGCCGAAACAGGGCCTCGAGCTCCTCGCGGCGCGGTAGCGGAAGGTCGACGATCGCAACCTCCCGTTGCAGCTCGAGAGGGACATGGGCCAAGGGACCGATCAGGACGATTACCTGCGAGCGCTCGCTCAGCAGAGGGAGCAGGTCGCGTAGGCGGCGCACGGCGATCGGGTCTTGCAGCGCGGACGGGGTGTCGAGCAGCGCCAGCACCGCAGGCTCGGAGACGGCGGCGATGCTGCGCAGCCCGTCGTCGAGCGAGCCCGCTCCCTGACCGCTGGCCCCCAGGCCGCCCGCCAACGACCACGACACGAAGCGCTTCTCCTGACTCTTGGCGATCTGCTCCAACAGGCGCGTTGCGCGCGCCTCCTCGAAGGTCTCGAGTGCGATCACGCGCCAGCCTGCTTGGATGAGGAGCGCCAGCTCCCGTCGGATTTCGCTCACGCGATCTCCATCGTCATCCGCAGCACTTCTTCGTAGGTGGTCTCACCAGCGGCGAGGCGTCGCATGGCGCACTCGCGCAGCGACTCCATGCCCTCGATGCGGGCCGCACGGCCGATCTCGTTCGCATCCTGTCCCGATTTGATCAGGTCGCGGACGCGCGCATTGACGTCGAGCAGCTCGAATACGCCTGTGCGCCCGTGCAGACCGGTATGGCGGCACTCGACACATCCTTCGCCCCAGCGCACGGCTAGGCGTTCACGGCGCTCGACGGGAACCTTGATGCCGAGGGCCGAGACCTGATCCGGACTCAGAAACCCGTCGACGCCGCAGTGGGAGCAGACGCGACGAATCAGGCGTTGCGCGATCACGCCGCGCAGCACGCTCGAGAGCAGGAAGGGCTCGATGCCCAGATCCATCAGGCGCGTGACGGCTCCGGCGGCGTCGCGCGTGTGCACCGTGGAGAACACGAGATGCCCCGTCAGAGCTGCCTGAACGGCCATCTGCGCGGTTTCCTTGTCGCGCACCTCGCCGATCATGATGATGTCGGGATCCTGCCGCAGGATCGAGCGCAGCGCGCTCGCGAAGCTCAGGTTGATCTGCTCCTGCACCTGGATCTGGCAGAAGCGCGGATCCACCATCTCGATGGGATCTTCGACGGTGGTGACGTTGAGCTCCGGCCCTGATAGGTACCGCAAGGTCGAGTACAGGGTCGTCGTCTTGCCGGAGCCCGTGGGCCCGGTCACCAGGATCAGGCCGTTCGGTGACGTGATCCACTTCTCGAACTGCTCTCGCTCGCGCATGCTGAAGCCCAGATCCTGGAGGTCCGCTACCAGGACCTGCGGATCGAAGACCCGCACGACCACCTTCTCGCCGAAGGCTGTGGCCATGCTCGCCACGCGCAGTTCGACCTCGCGTTCGCCGCGCTGCGTTTTGATGCGCCCGTCCTGTGGACGCCGCCGCTCCGCGATGTTCATGCCGGCGAGCACCTTGACCCGCGACGTGATGGCCGCGTGCACTCGGCGCGGGACGATCTCGATGTCGTGGAGGATGCCGTCGATGCGGAACCGGACCACCGCGTCCCCCTGGCGAGGCTCCAGGTGGATATCGGAAGCCCGCTGCTCGAAGGCGTAGTTCAGCATGTAGTCCACGGCGCTGGTGACGGTCGCATCGTCCGATGTCGCCAGATCCTCGTTCGAGCGCAGCTGCATCAGCTGAACCAGCTGACCCGCGGCGGCCTCGTCGCCCAGGTCCGTGTGGGCGCGCTTCACGCTGTCCCGGAAGCCGAAGACGCGATCGGCGATCGACAAGATGTCACGCTTCGACGAGACGACGTACTGAATGGGCTGGCGCAGCAGCTCGGTCAGCATTTCTCGCAGCGCGCTATCGAACGGGTCGCTGATCGCGAGGCGCAGGCCGTCCGCATCCTGGGCTACGGGTAGCACCACGTGGCGCCGTACGAAGGGCCGTGACAGAGTCTTCGAGATGAGGTCGTTGTTGAGCCGTAGCGGGTCGAGCTTCAGGTAGGAGAGCCCGGCGTGCTTGGCGACACACTCGGCGACGAAGTCCTCGTCGAGCCGGCGGTGCGAGAGCTTGGGGTGGGGGAGGGAGGCTGCTGCGACGATCTCCGCCGGAGCCGCCTCGTAGCGCGCTGCTGCCTGGGAGCGTACGGATCCCACCTTCTCCTTGAGCACCCGGCTGCGCAGGGTGACCGCGCGGGCCTCGATCTCCTTGCCTTGCTGCGCGGTGATCACATCCTGCTCGCGGAGGATGTCGAGCAGCTCGCCGAGGTTGAGCGGCGGGCGGGGCTCCTCGGCCGGCGCCTTGGGGGGTCTACCGTCGCGTGCGGCCGGAGCCTGCGGGTTGGGGGAACGCTTGTGCGAGACCGAGTCCTTGGGGGCACGATTGGCGGACATGCCTTGTCTATCGGTCGAGTGTGGCGAAACTCCAGTACCTTGCCAGGCTGAATCAACGGGCGCAGGAATGCGCCTCGAGAGGGGTTGGAGGCGTCTCGCGCACAGGGAATCGCGCCGTTCTTCTCGAATTGGCACGCCAGAGTGCTGGAGTCGCAGTGTGTCCGCGCGGTAAGATGTGGGCAGGAGATCCAGGAAGCCTGCCCGGACGCTCGATTTTCGGTTTTTCTACGTAGCGCGGAGGCGGACCTCGGCGGCTCGCGTGGCGATGGAGCGGGTGCTGGTCCGTGTGCGACCCGCGTGCGGACCGGGTGGACCGGGCGGACTGGGTCGTTGGGAGCTCACCTCGCGGCAGGCGTCAGGTGCTCCAGATGTTGGCGTAGGGGCCTGGGAGTCGGTTCGCAGTGCTCCCGCGTTCTGGAGTTCTTCCGCGGCGTGTTTCCGTTCCGCGGGGTGTTCCCAGAGTGGGCTCGATTGGTCTCGGATGTTGTACAGGGCCTGCTTTGGCGCTAGATCGGCAAGGCGGTTTCGTGTGGATCCGAGCTCGTGGGATGGTGCTGCGAGCTATAGGTTTTCGCCGGCCGTCCGAGCTTCTAGGTGCCAGTGCAGGAAGCGGTACCGCACGTGTCGCTGCGGTACCCTGGCTCGTGCCTGAGCGGATCTCTCAGCAGTAAAGATTGAAAGGCGTGGGCAGGCCGCGCTATCAGGAAGGCCGCGCCATCCGGCAGTCGTGCAATCCGGCTGGCCACGCAATCGGGATAGCCACAGATAGCCAGAGATAGCCACAGATGGGGCGGTGGGTTCGTGCGGAACCTGCGGAGCATGGCCCGACGCAGAGCGATCGGGATCCATACAGAGGAGAAAGGCGATGACGGATACGGCGAAGCTCGAGATCGACGGGAAGGTTCACGAACTCAAGATCATCACGGGGTCCGAAGGTGAACGGGGTATCGACATCGCAAGCCTGCGAGCGGACACGGGGTGCATCACCCTGGATCCCGCGTACAAGAACACCGGCAGCTGCCTCAGCAACATCACCTTCATCGATGGTGAGAAGGGCATTCTCCGCTATCGCGGCTACCCCATCGAGCAGCTCGCCGAGCAGAGCTCCTTTCTTGAGGTGGCCTATCTCCTGATCCACGACGACCTGCCCACGCGCGATCAGTACGAGGAGTGGTCCGAGGCGCTCCGCTACCACACCATGCTGCACGAAGACCTGCGCGCGCTGTTCGCCGCGTTCCCGAAGAACGCACACCCCATGGCGGTCAGCGCGGCCGTGGTTTCAGCGCTCTCCACCTTCTACACCGAGGATCTCGATCCGACCGACGAGCGTCAGGTCATGAACTCGATCGAACGCCTCGTGGCCAAGTTCCCGACCATCATCGCCTACTCGCACAAGCACTCGCTGGGCCAGCCCTTCCTGTATCCCGACAATCGTCTCGGCTATGTCGCGAACTTCTTGCGCATGATGTTCGGCACTCCGTGCGAGGAGTTCCACGTCGATCCGGTCGTCGAGCGTGCGATCAACGTGCTCCTGATTCTGCATGCCGACCACGAGCAGAACTGCTCGACCAGCACGGTTCGCCTCGTCGGGAGCTCGCGCGCCAATCTCTTCGCATCGACTGCGGCGGGGATTCATGCGCTTTGGGGACCGCGCCATGGTGGTGCCAACCAGAGCGTGATCGAGATGCTGGAGTCGATCGCCGACGAGGGGCTGTCGGCACGCCAGTTCGTGGATCGCGCCAAGGACAAGAACGATACGTCCCGCCTGATGGGCTTCGGACACCGGGTCTACCGCAACTTCGATCCGCGGGCGACGATCATCAAGAAGGCCGCCGATGATGTGCTGGGCAAGCTCGGCGTCACCACGAAGCTACTCGAGATCGCGGTCGAGCTGGCCGAGATCGCGCTCAGCGACGAGTACTTCATCTCGCGCAAGCTCTACCCGAACGTGGACTTCTACTCGGGGATCATCTTCAAGGCGCTCGGAATTCCGGTGGCGAGCTTCACGACGATGTTCGCAATGGGCCGCCTGCCCGGCTGGATCGCTCAGTGGCGCGAGCTCGTGATCGAGGATCAGGCGATCGGTCGCCCGCGCCAGATCTACGTCGGGCCGTCGATGCGCGACTTCGTCTCGATCGATCAGCGCAAGGCCTGAGCCGACTCGATGCGCGCGGCCCGCTTCTTCGCGAACGGGGTCGCAGTGGAAGACGTCGAGCAGGAGGCGCTGCCTCCGGGCTGGGTGAGTCTCAGAGTCCAGGCGTGCGGAATCTGCGGAAGCGATCTGCACGCCTGGTCTCGTCTCGACCTCGAGCGGGGACGCATTCCGGGCCACGAGATCGCTGCGTTGGCGGATTGGACCGGGGCAGACGGGGACTTCGGGAAGTTCTCCGACGCGGACGCAGACCGCGTTCGCGAGCTGGCCGGACGGATGTGTGTGGTCGATCCGCGTGTCGCCTGCGGAGGTTGTGACTACTGCGTCGCTGGAGCGCGCCAGCTGTGTCGCCGCGGCGAGCTGATTGGGATTACGCGGCCCGGGGGCTTCGCAGAGTATGTCGCAGCGCCACTGGAGAATGTGCACGCGCTACCGCCTGACGTGACGGCGAGAGAGGCCGTATTCGTAGAGCCGTTGGCGGTTGTCCTGCATGCGCTCCGGCTTGCCCGGCTCGAGCCTCAGCATCAGGTGCTCGTGCTCGGAGGGGGCAGCTTGGGACTGCTCGTCGCTGCCTGCGCGCGGGCGCGGGTTGCAACGGTTGCCCTGTCGGCACGTTACCCGCACCAGCGCGCGATCGCTGCAAGTCTCGGTGTCACAGCTCTTGCCGATGCCGACCTGCGAGCCTGGGCCACCGCTCACGAGCCCGACGTGGTGATCGAGACGGTCGGAGGCACTGCTACCACGTTGGACGATGCCGTAGGCAGCTGCCGTGCAGGTGGCAGGGTAATCGTGCTCGGCTTGTTCGAGGGGCGCGTGCCCATCGACGCGCGCGCATTGATGCTGAAGGAGCTCGAGCTGATCGGCTCGAACACCTACGGTGTCACGCGTCGCGGGAGCGACTTTCAGGCGGCGATTGCGTGGCTTCCGCGTCTGCGGGAGGATCTGGCGAGCCTGGCGACGCATGCCTTTCCGCTCGAACGCACCGAGGACGCCCTACGAATAGCCGCGGACAAGCGCGCCGGCTCCATCAAGGTCTGCCTCCTGGTAGACGAAGCCGGAACCACGCGCGCATACTGAGCTCGCGCCGCAGGAGGGGCCGCCCCTGACGCAGGAGGGCGGATCTACTGAGGACTTGGAGCTACACTCGAGCCTGAGATGAAAGCTGAGCACATCGATCCGGTTGCGTTCCTCGAGGCGATGAGTCTTCCGGTGCGGCAGGCCGGCGCTGCCGTGCGCTGGCTCGAAGGACGCGTCGAGAACTTTCCGAAGCCAGGGGAGAGCAGCGAGGCGAAGGCAGCGCTTACCTATGGAGACTGCGTCTCTCAGGAGATCCTCCTGACCGCCTTGCGAGAGCATTATCCCTGGGTCGAGGTCGAAGCCGAAGAAGATACGCCGACGGCAATTCCCTTCGCGGACAACCGCAGCAGACAGCGGGTCCTGATCGATCCGATCGACGGCACGCTCCGCTACGTCCAGCGCGACGGGATCTACGCCATTCTGTTGGGCCTCGAGTCCGAGCACGGGATCGAGGCGTCGATCGTCGGTCTCCCGCAGGAGCAGCTGGTGATCCGCGCTGTACGCGGGTGTGGCGTCGAGTTGGCGTACGCGGGTGAGCCCTTTCGGAGCTTCGACGGAAGCTCGATCTCCAACACGCGTCCGCGCGTGCTCGTCTCGCACGAGCTGCCGCCGGGACTTTGGCAAGCACTCGAGACCGATGGCTTCGAGGTGGAGAAGGCTGCTGGCGGTGCCATCGGAGTCGCGCCACTGCTTCGCAATACGGTCGCAGCGATCCGTACCACCACCAACCCGCAGGGACTCTCACGGC
This sequence comes from Pseudomonadota bacterium, assembly GCA_003247575.1. Taxonomy (GTDB): domain Bacteria; phylum Myxococcota_A; class UBA9160; order SZUA-336; family SZUA-336; genus SZUA-336. Next base: position 20,329 of record QJZC01000066.1, on the reverse strand, counting down.
GGACGTGGATCTCCACGTTGGCGACACGCGAAATCGGTGGCTGCGTCGAAACCGGGCTGGGCCCGCTGCCGAGTCTATATGAGCCGGGCGTGGCTGAGATTCTGGTCGGAGCCTCTTCTGCGGTCGTCACCCGGTTGCGGAAGCTGCTGCTCGAAGCCTAGGCGTCGAACTTTCCAGCGGAGTGACTACAGGGATGTGACCTCAGGGCTGCGACTAGAGCCCGAGCCCGGAGACGAGACGCTTCCGGGACCTGCTGGGCGAAGCTGGCTCTGGATGTAGCTCGCCATCCATGTCGCGGTTTGTCGGCCGCTCTCTTCGAGCGCTATCGTGCGCTGCTGTTCAAGCCCGCTGCGCGAGCCCCGCTGCTCGAGCTGAATAGATCCATCCGGAGCTGTTTCTTCCTGCTCTGTCTCACCTGTCTGGCGTTGTCGCTGCCCTGATCCGTCTTGCTTCCGCCGCTTCTGCTCCGACTCGCATGTGCCCGTCACTACCCAGAGGAGAGTCGCGTGAACGAGATGAATCTGCTGCAGCGCTATCCGCGCAGCAAGAGGAACGTACACAAGCGCGAGGCAACGCGTGATGCGCGAGCCGTGGAAATCTCGCGCCAGTACGGTCATGAGTATTTCGATGGTCCCCGAGAGTATGGCTACGGGGGATACCGCTACGACGGTCGCTGGCTGCCCGTTGCGGAGGACATCATCAAGTACTTCGACCTGAAGCCTGGTGACCGAGTCCTGGATGTCGGCGCCGCCAAGGGCTTCTTGGTGAAGGATCTCATGCTTGCCTGTCCGGGCCTCGAGGCGTTCGGTCTCGATATCTCGGAGTATGCACTCAAGAATTGTGAGCCCGAGGTCGTCGGGCGGCTTCACCTCGGGTCCTGTGAGAGTCTCCCATTTCCGGATCGAAGCTTTGCGGCAGTGATCTGTACGAACACCGTCCACAATCTCGAGCGTGCCGAATGCATTCAGGCCATACGCGAGATCGAACGCCTCGCTCCAGGGAAGGGCTACATCCAGGTGGACTCGTATCGAAACGAGCATGAGCGCGAGCTCTTTCTGAGCTGGGTACTTACCGCCAAGACTCACTACGATCCCGATGGCTGGCGCGAACTCTTCCGTGAGGCTGGATATACCGGTGCCTACTACTGGACGATCATCGAGTAGAGCGGCCCGGAGCGTGACTTGGGTCCCGACATCAGCGGAGGCTACATGGCATTTGATCTAGGGGCGGCGCGGCAGCGTTGTCTGGAGCATCGACGACGCATTCTCGAGATCTCGCAGCGGGTCTCGGCGCTTCACATCGCGCCGGCGTTCTCTTGTCTAGAGATCGTGGATACCATCTACTACGGGCTGCGGAACCAAGACGGTCGCACGAACGACCGCGTGATCCTGTCGAAGGGACATGGTTGCATGGCGCAGTACACGGTGCTCGAATCTCTCGGGATCCTGCCCCGCGAGGACCTCGAGCGTTACTGCACGCCCGAGGGGCGCCTGGGGGCACACCCCGACTATGGCACTCCAGGTATCGAGGCCTCCACCGGATCGCTAGGGCATGGACTCTCGATTGCGGTCGGAATCGCGTGCGCCGAGCGCGCGCGAGGTGGGGACGGCCGTGCCTTTGCCGTGTTGAGCGATGGCGAGGTACAGGAGGGATCGACCTGGGAGGCCGTGCTCATGGCCTCGACCCTTCGAACCACCAATCTCATTGCGTTCATCGACAACAATGACTTTCAGAGCCTGGGCCGCACCAGCGAGACGCATCCCACCTTCTATCCCCTGGAGGACAAGTTCAGGGCCTTCGGCTGGGACGCGATCGAAGTGTGCGGGCACGACGCGCAGGCGATCTGCGAAGCGGTCTCCAGTCGGTCGGGCGACAAGCCGCTGGTCTTGATCTGCAAGACCGTGAAGGGGCGTGGGGTCAGCTACATGGAGAACGTCCCGATCTGGCACTACCGCGCCCCCAACCCCGAAGAGTACCAGCTCGCGCTTTCCGAGCTCCGGGAGATCACATCGTGAGAAACATGTTCGCAGAGACGCTCTATGAGATCGGAAGCAAGGATCCCCGCATCTTCATTGTCGTCGCTGACATTTCGCCGGCCGGGAGCATGGCCAAGTTCCGAGAGGAGTGTCCGGATCGCTTCATCAATGTAGGCGTCGCCGAGCAGTCCATGGTTGGGATCTGCGCGGGGCTGGCGCTCAATGGCTGCCAGCCGTTCGCCTACACGATCGCGACCTTTGCACTCTATCGCCCCTTCGAGATGGTGAGAGATGATCTCGGGTACCAGAACTTACCGGTCACCATCGTCGGAATCGGTGGGGGTGTCGTCTACTCGACGCTCGGCGGAACGCATCACGCGCAGGAGGACATAGCGGTCGCGAGCGCGATCCCGAACATGTCCGTCATCGCGCCCTGTGACTCCTTGGAGGCTCGCGAGGCTACCCGCTACTGCGCGACCCAGAAGTCGGGGCCCATCTACTTACGTCTCGGAAAGGCGGGAGAGCCCGTGCTCACGCAGTCGGCCATCGAGCCATGGAGGTTCGGGAAGCTCCGGTACCTCCGTCGCGGAGAGGACGTCTGCATCCTCTCGTATGGACTGGTGCTGGGCAAGGCCGCCGAGCTGGCGGATCGTCTCGAGGAGCAGGGACGCTCCGTGTCGCTCGTCTCGGCCTCGACGCTCAAGCCACTCGATCGGCCGGGAATCGAAGGCGTGCTCAGCTCTCACGAGCAGGTCGTGGTCATCGAGGAGCATGCACCGCAGGGTGGGCTGGCTGCGCAGACCAAGCAGATCGCATGGGACATTCGCGCTCAGTGCCGCCTGAACACGTACACGCTTCAGGATCAGTTCATTCATTGTTATGGGTCTCACGACGATCTGCTCGCCGCTCACGGAATCGACGTCGGCAAGATCGAGTCCGACCTCGGTGGCCTGCGGGCTCGCTGAGCCCGTGCGGAAGCGCCAATAGGAGAATCTCTGTGTCCGACACGATCACGGTCTTCGACAAGCTCGTCCCGAATCAAGCGCTCAACAACGACCTGTACGCGGATCCGCCCACGGACTACTTCCCGGCTCTGTTCCGCACGATCAGCGAGGCGAGTGGGCTGCGAGCACCTCGCGAGGAGTTCCTGCTCGAGGAGTCGAGTCTGCGAAGCCTCGAGGACATGGCGAGCAACCCCGTCAACCTGCGGTTGTTCGAGCTACTCGCGAAGCTCGTGCGCGCGCGCAGCGTTCTCGAAATCGGAAGCTTCGTCGGGCTCTCTGCGATGACGCTCGCGCGTGCGGTCGGAGAGAGCGGGCGTGTCACCACCATCGAGAAGTTCCCTCACTTCGCCGAGATCGCGGTGCGAAACTTCCAGGCGAACGGTCTCGCGGACCGCATCGAGCTGCGCCTCGGGGACGCGAGTGAAGTGATCCCAACCCTCCCGAGCGACCAGACCTTCGACCTGATCTTCATCGATGGCAACAAGGAGCGCTACGCGGAGTACTTCCTCGCGCTCGAGCCTCGGCTGCAGCCGGGGGGCCTCTTCGTCGTGGACGACGTGCTCTTCCACGGTGACGCTCTGAATACGGTGAGCCAGACGGAGAAGGGTGCAGGAGCTCGGAAGATGCTGGAGACCGCGGCAGCAGCCAAGAGCTACCTTCGGCTGCTCTTGCCCGTGGGCAACGGGATTCTACTGCTCTTCAAGCCCTAGCAGCAGCGGCAGCAGAGCGCAGCGCTGCCGGCGGACCAAGGAAGGACTCCGAGGCGGTGCTCCGAAGATGTGATCATGGGACCGTGCTCTCGGGTGGGTCCCGATGTTCGAGTGCTTCTCGGGCTGCGCGGTGCGACGGATCGTAGAGGGCCGCGCGCTGTAGATGCTCCTGGGCCGACGTCTTCTCGCCTGCGGCTTCGTAGGCCCGAGCCAGATCGAACTGAAGATCCGGATCGTAGGGGTCGTGCGTGGTGGCAGCACCGAGAAGGCGGAGCGATCCGTCCACCTGCCCTCGCGACAGTGCCGAGCGCCCGAGACGATGCAGCGCGACGGCGTTGCTCGGCTCGAGGTCGAGCACCCGGCGAAAGGTATGCTCCGCGCGTCCGCGGAGCCCGACGCGCTCCTCGAAGAGTGCGCGTTCGAGCAGCTGCTGTGAGTCTCGCTCCGCGATCGAGCGATCTTCGCGAGCAAGGCCACCGAGCTCCCAGAGGGCTCGTCCGAGGCGGACCAGCTTTCGCTGGTTCGGTCTCTTGAGCTCCGCCAACGCGCGCCCAAGGTGCGCATAGGGGTATGCGCCCGTGCGAGACAGATGGGAATAGATCCGCAAGGCTGGGCCGAGGCGACCGGTGTCCCGTAGCCGCCGAGCGAGCAGAAAGGGGTGCTCCCGACCCGCTGGCTCTAGCTTCCCCCCGAGATATCGGAGCGCCCTGTCGAAGCCGCGCTGGATGTTCTCCTGGGAGTCAGGCTCCCACACTACCTGCCTGCGAAAGTCTCCCAAAGGGGCGGGGTCTCCGGGTTCTAGGCCCATTCCCCGAATCGGCACGGGCGTCGACTGGAGATTCTCGAGATTGAGTAGCTTGAACACCACGGAGACTGCGTTCGGAAGCAGCCACAAGAGGAGCATCGGCCCTGTCGCTACGCTCAGGTTCACGTAGCTGCGCTCGTAGAGTGCCGCCCGCACGGGGACCTCGACCGCCGCGGCCGCGAATGCATCGATCCCTCGAAGCTCTCTGGGCAGCGGGTCGTGAGCCCTAGACGTGTCCCGCACGACGACCGGGAAGTATTCGTCCTGATCGAGACCCCTCGCGAATGCGCCCCACTCTTCGAGGCGACTGTTCTGGGGCGCGTAGTAATCCGCCTCCCGAAGGGTGATCGAGATGACCTTCCGCCCGTGGCTTCGCGCGGCCAGCCAGTCCTCCGTTCTCGCACGTGCGTCCGCTGGGGCCCGCCACGCCGGTAGGTCGCATCCGCATGCGAGCTCAGCAGCTAGGTGCGCCCACTGAAAGGCATCGGGTATGGGGCTCCTCACTCGATATCCAAGCGGAAACACATGCGTAGCCGCGCGCTCGATCTCCTCCGCCCTCGCTCTGTCCTCGCAGATGATGGGCCTGATACAGCTCGGCATCAGGCTGCACAGCGGAGTCAGAAGCTGCTCGAGCCTCTGCTGCTTCTCTCTCATCGACTGCGGCTCGTTGCCCCAGAAGCGCTCGATGCGTCCCGGAACGAAGGCTACGCACACCCGATCGAGCCCCAGCTCGCGTCGGTGAATCTCGGCCCGAGTGACGAACGTCGTGAAGTCGAAGCTGGTCGGAGAAACCTCGAAGTCATAGAAGGCAAGCAACGTCTTCGTATGGTTTCGACGCAGTCGTGTCATCCCGAAGAGAGTAGCTCCAGCTGGACCCATGCGCTTCTGCTTGTTCCATACGGGAGGTGCGGGTATCGCACATCGTGAAGTAGGAATTCCGTGAATTCCGGAGATCCAGCGTCAACTTCAAAGCCCTCTTGGCGAAGGTGTACCCCTCTGACGCGCGCGCGACGGAGAGTGATTGAGCCCTGCTTGACGCGTCCCCGATGAAATCGGATTTTCTCGCCGGCTGGTGAGAGATCCGCTCTCGTTGGTGTGTGCGCAGCCACTGAAGCCGCGCAATCGTTTCCGTTCTGGAATTGCAAAACTATAACTCAATTAGGCGTCAGGCTCGGCGCAGAACAGGTACTCAGGAGGTAGGCTATCGATGAAGACTGCACTGATCATCGGTGGCGGGTTCTCGGGGTGTGCCGCTGCACATCAGCTGGAGCTCCTCGGCGGCTGGCAGGTCACTCTGGTCGAAGCAGGCAAGGCACTGGGCGCCGGAGTCCGCACGATGAAGTACGGGGGGCATCCCCACACGTTCGGGCCCCGGCACTTTCTGACGCCCTGGGAGCACGTGTATGAGTACCTTCACTCCCTCGTTCCTCTGAGAAGGTGCGCAGACCACGAGTTCCTCACGTACGTGGAGCAGGACCAGAACTTCTACAGTTACCCGATTCATCGCGACGACATTCCCTTGATGCCCGACCGTGAGCAGATCGAGCGCGAACTCGAGCAGGTCCGTGGCGCCGAGGCTGCCAAAAACTTCGAGGAGTTCTGGATCTACTCCATCGGAGAATCTCTCTACAAGAAGTTCGTCGACGGCTATTCCAAGAAGATGTGGATGATCGAAAGCAACCGGGAGATCGATGATTTCACCTGGTCCCCCAAGGGCGTGACTCTGAAGGAAGGCCCCCGCGCCTGCTGGGATACCGCAATCTCCGCGTACCCTGAGGCCGCGAACGGATACGATGACTACTTCGACATCGCGACGAAGAATGCGCAGGTCTTTCTCTCGACGCGCATCTCGCAGTACGACATCCCGGGCAAGACCGTCGTTCTGAACGGAGAGCGACAGAGCTTCGACATCATCATCAACACGATCTCTCCGGACATACTCTTCGACTATTGTCATGGAGAGCTTCCCTACGTAGGCCGCGATTTCCATAGGATCGTGCTGCCTGTGGAGTTCGCTCTTCCTCCGAGCGTGTACTTCTGCTACTACGCGGGGCCCGAAAAATTCACCCGAATCGTCGAGTACAAGAAGTTCACGCATCACAAGGCGCCGACGACCTTGATCAGTCTCGAAGTCCCCTCCAAGAACAACAAGCTCTATCCGATGCCATTCGAGGCCGAGAAGGCCGTGGCCAAGAAGTACTTCGACGAAATGCCTGATGGAGTCTTCTCGATTGGCCGTGCCGGCTCGTACCTTTACAACGTGGATATCGACGACACCATAGATCACGCCATGCGTGTTGCGGAGGCACTTCGATCATGAGCCTAGTAGACATCAATTCCAAGGTTGGCGAGCCGTGGGTCGAGCTTCCCGATGGCCACGAGCTGGAGAGCTGGGGGAAGGAAGAGCGGATTACCTGGAACCAGCAGGGCAGGCAGGCGGAGAAGTATCGCTTTTTTCGTCAGATCTTCGACTTCATCACGGACAACTCCATCTCCGGAGCGTACCACGAGTACGGATGCCATCGAGTTCGCACCTTTCGGATGGCGCTGACCGAAGCCCGCCGGCACGGCCTGTCCGAGATGGATTTCTTCGCTTTTGACAGCTTTCAGGGCCTGCCGGACTCCACGTCCTCTCCCGACCATGCGGTGTGGAAGCAGGGCGCTCTCTCAACCTCCGAGGCTGACTTCAAGCGGTTGATCGGTGAGCACGGAATCTTCGCAGATCGCGTGCGCACGATTCCGGGGTTCTACGCCGACTCGCTCTCGGAAGACTTACAGAAGCGATTCGTGGAAGAAGAGCAGCCGATTGCTCTGGCGTGCATCGACTGTGATCTATACGAGTCTGCCGTCCCGGTCTTTCGCTTCATCGAGCCGATGCTCCAGGAAGGCTCCGTTCTCTACCTGGATGACCTATTTGCGGGCTATCGCGGTTCGCCTGTGCGAGGGGTCGCGCGCGCCTTCTCCGAGTTCCGTGCCAGAAGTCGCTTCAAGTTCGTCCGCCATGTCAACATCGGCTGGTGGGGGCGATCCTATATCGCCTACAAGGATGACCCTTCGGTTCCTGTGGATCTCGACTGAGCGTCCCAAACAGAAATCGATCGACAGCGCCTGGAATCTGGAGGCTGCGGGTTGAACATTCTTTGCACGGGTGCCCGAGGATTCGTCGGCTCTCACCTGGTCCGAGGCCTGGAACGTCTGGGACATCGGGTTATTGCGCTTCAGCGCCCGGCAGCGGAGGCAGCAAGCGCACCAGCGGGAAGAGATGTCTATCAGGCTGATCTCTCGAGCCTGAAAGGGATTCCCGACGAAATCGATGCCGTCGTTCATGCCGCAGCGACTTCTCCCGCAGCAGGAGTGAGCGCCACAGATATCGTTCGAGACAACGTGCTCGGAACTAGCAACCTGATCGCGGCGTTCGAGTGTTCCCGAGCTTCCAGGTTCATCTTCCTGTCGTCGATCTCGCTCCATGGCCAGGTACACGATCCAGAGGTCAATCCCGCCACTCCACGCATCCAGCCTGATGTCTACGGCGCCAGTAAGCATTTGTGCGAAGAGATGGTTGCCGAGCGAATTCCCCAGGGCAGCGTCAGTATCCGGTTGCCTGGCGTCGTCGGGCTGGGCGCTCGCAGGAACTGGCTGTCGTCTCTCCTGGCACGGATGCGCTCTGGCGGTCGGATTTCGTACTTCAACCCGGAAGCAAGCTTCAACAACGCGGTCCACGTTTCGGACTTGGTAGAGTTTATCGAGAGCTTGCTCAGGCGAGATGCGGAGGCGTTCGACGCATTTCCGATTGGTGCGCGAACCAGCTCGAAGGTTCGAGATGTGGTTCGGCAGGTTGCCGAGCACAGTGGATACCGCGGTGAGCTGGTGGTCGGTGAGCCCAAGGGCTCTCCATTTACGATATCCAGCCAGCATGCAATCGAGCGCTATGACTACTCGCCGATGCCACTCGATCTACTCTTGAAGAGATATGTCTCGGAGGAGATGGAGGGAGAGGTTTTATGAGTGTTCGCACGTTGCAGGATTTGCCAGCCCCGGAGCCGTCTCTTGGGATTGATGCGTATCATCGGGAGCGCGAGCTGGCGCTCGACGCATCTCCCAAGTGTCGGGAGAACTATCAGCGCTACCTCGCCGCCACCCGGCGGTGCGTCGAGGTGGACTACCTACCAATCAAGCTCGACATCGAAAATGTCAGCCGGTGCAACTTCCGATGTACGATGTGTGTCGTCAGTGAGTGGCCGAAGGGGCGCCGTGCCGATGATATGGCGCTGGAGGATTTCCGTAGAATCCTCGATGAGCAGTACGGGCTCTTGGAAATCAAGCTCCAGGGGATCGGCGAGCCGCTCATGCAGGGTGGCGACTTCTTCAGCATGATTCGCTACGCGCGTGCCCGGCACATATGGGTCCGGAGTACCACCAACGCGTCGCTCCTCCATTTACGCGAAAACTTCAAACGCCTCGTAGACACCGACATAAACGAGATTCAGATATCCATTGACGGAGCTGATGCCGGTACCTTCGAGTCGATCCGAGTTGGATCGAAGTTTGACCGGGTAGTCGAAAATTGCAAGGCAATCAACGGTCACTGCGATCAGGTGGGGCGCAAGCCGACGAAAATGTGGACCGTCGTTCAAAAGGGGAACGTGCACCAACTCGAACAGCTGGTCGACCTTGCAGCCGAGCTGGGATTCGAGAATCAGGTCTTTTCCTTAGCGCTTTCCGACTGGGGAATCGAGTCCTGGAATGAACGCAATTCCGACGTAACAGTGAGCGGCCTGGCTTCAACGAACCTCGAGGCGCTTGTGGATCGTGGTAGGGCCTTGGGCGTCAAGGTGCGCTTTTGGACGGTGACCGAGAAGTATGACACGAGCTCCCCCGACCGTCTTTGCGCTTGGCCATTCGAGCGCGCCTACCTGTCCTCGGACATGAAGGTGGTTCCGTGCTGCTATCTCGGAGATCCAAACGTGATGCAGATCGGCAAGGACCTCAGGCAGAGTGGCGGATTCTCCGAGATCTGGCAGAGCGGCGAGTACCAGGAATTCCGCGAAGCACATCTATCGGGCAACATCCCGAAGGTGTGCCAGGGCTGTTATGTAGGAGGTGGGGTCCGCGAGGGATAGGGCCCTTTCGGTCGAACAGGACTCGATGCTTCAGTCCGCGGTGCGTATCTGGGAAAATTCCCGACAACCTGCATGGCATGAAGCGCGTTGATGAGAATGGAGTGTGCTGTAGAATCCTTCCGGACGAGGCCATTGCGCCGTCTCGGACTTGCTGGTGAAAAACGGTATTTGCGTCCCCGAAGACCTCCGATTTTTCAGGTCTCGCGCACAATCTGGTCTATAGCCTTGCGCAGCTCGGGGGAAAGTTGGACCTTCGCGAGGAAGCGTTGATCATCTAATACACAGGTCCTAGGCGTCGTCTGTTCGTGTTTTCTCCTCGAATCCAGATACAAAGCGTTCGAAGGCCTCAACCGCAAGATTGCCTGAGTCACTCTTTGACAACTTGTCCCTCCCGTGTCAAGTGCCTTCTGAAGGTTTCAGGAAGCTCACTAGCTTGCAGGGGGAAGAAGTTGAGTCCTAGTCTATTCAAGAGATCGAGAGCCTGCGATCCTGCGAAATCGCTAGCTCGGGCTCATGAAATGGCAGCCCGTGGTCAAGCGGCGGAAGCTGCCGCGCTATTTGAGTCCGTGCTCACAACTGGAGTCCAAGACGCTTCGGCGTGGAATGCACTTGCACACACCCTCGCGGTGCTCGGGGAGCTGGATCGCTCAGAATCAGCCTTCACTCGGGCGATCGAGATCGATCCCCACTTTGTGGATGCGTGGTTCGGGAGAGGGCACCAGCAGATTCGGCTAGGCAAGCTATCGGCGGCTGAGGATAGTTTCCGCGTGGTTGCGTACCCTCAACGCTGCGACAATAACGAGCTGTCAGACTCGCAGAAAACCCTGCAGGCCTACGCCTTTCATGCACTCGGCCAAATTTTTGCACAGACAGGGCGCTTGAGCGACTCCGTGGAAGCCTATGACCAGTGGTACCGACTGGCAGACCCGAAGCTAACGGCGGTTTCTGGACAGAGGGAGGCAATCGATCGGGGGATTCCACCTATTTTCCTCGTTGGGATGCAGAAGAGTGCAACGGAGTATATCCGCTCCGTGCTCCTTGCTGTCACAGGTGCACCCCTCGTCTATCCAGACGTTGGAACAACCCCGCGGAACCGCCTGATTCCAAGCGCGGCGCGGATCGTCGCGCTTGGGGGCTGTGTCGTCCGCGCTCATCTGGAGGCTACCCGCGAGACTCTGATGACTCTCGAGGAGTCAGGGATCACGCGATTGGCGGTCCATTTGCGCGACCCGAGAGCGGCAACACTCTCGTTCGCCCATCACATCGCCCGAATCGATCGGGCTGAGTTCGAGAGCTTTACTCGATACCACGATCCTCCACTACCTCAGGAATATCAGACTCTTTCCTTTGAGCGCCAGCTCGAGTGGGCCATCGAGAACTACTATCCAGGGGCTGCTGCGTTCGCGTTGAGCTGGTTTTCCGCGATTAGGGGCATGGAACAGAAGCTGACGCTCCACGTCACAACCTATGAGCAATTTGTAGCCAAGCCGGCCCAGTACTTCGATGAACTGCTTTCCTTCTTTGGGGTCTCTACGGCCACTCTTCAGGGAAGCTTAGACGCTCTGAGGCCCGAGTCGGGGCGAAACTACCGCTTGGGTGACCCAACGGAGTGGACAAGGGTGTTCTCGCGGTCCCAGCAAGCGTGGATGAGGGAACGTCTCTATGGGGAACTCTGCGCACACTTCGACTGGCCGATATAGGGGGCTAGGTGGCTACTCTCGGAAAGGGCAGAGACCAGCAAGGCATACTTCGGGCGTTGGGCAACCTTCCGCCCGATGTTGAACGCCGGACGATCTCCTGCTGAATGCTGATCTTCTGAGGGAAGCGGTGCCGAGTCGAGCGAGTGTACTACGCAGAGAGTGCCTCGGTGTTGAGCTCGAGAACGTGGTGGCTAGGGCCCAGCTGAGGGTGCCGAGCTCTCTATAGCCTCGTATCGTGCGGAGCGTCCAGGGCGGTGACCGGTGACCTACTGTGTCAAGCTCAGCACTTGTTCGCCGACCAATGCCCAATTGGACGATGTGCCGCGCCTTGAGAGGCGTTGCATTAGCGACTCCGAACAGCTAGTGGGTATGCGACGCAGCGTGAAATCGAATCGCTGGTCCAGGGGATTTGATGGCATTGAGAAGAGATCTACAGCCTGAATCTGAATCACCTGCGATGACTCTCGGGCTTGTAGCGATTCTATGTGCACTGTTCATTGGACTCAATCTTCTGGCGAGTCGATATCTCAGCGCGGTATCTCCGGCTCCGCCCCCAAGCGTCGAAGAGCAAGGAAATGCCGTACTGGCGAAGCGAGGGATTGAGTACTTTCGTCGACTGTACCCGCATAAAAGCGACCAGCAGATTAAAGATATCGTGCGCGGACAGGCCGCTCTTGAGACTAGCTTTGAACCGTTTGCTGAATTTCGGAGCCCAGCGATTTCACGGCCTGGTTACAACATCCATGAAGCAGGCTTTCGCCTAATTGGTTCTGAACAGAGCGCATGGCCTCTTCGCGATGATGGAGTGAATATATTTGTGTTCGGTGGCTCGACGACTCTCGGGGGTGGTGTGAATGATGAGGAGACCATTCCTGCGAACTTGCAGGAGCTGCTACGCCAGGCTCACGAAGACTCGAGAATCCATGTCTACAACTTTGGGGTGGGAGCGTACTTTAGCTCGCAGGAGGTTACCTACTTCCAGAACCAACTGCGCTACGGGAATGTTCCAGATATCGTGATCTTCATCGATGGGCTCAACGATTTCTACTTCGCCGATGGGTTGACGGCGGCAAGTCGGTATTATCGGGACTCAATCATGACTATCAACTCTCTCAACGAAAGACTGGGTCGGAGCCGTGGGGTGGGATGGCACGCGCTGGAACTGTTGCGATCGCTCCCGCTTGCGAAGCTCGGCGACCGGTGGATTGAGCCGACGACCCAGATCGAGAGAATAGAGAAGGTTCCACCTACCACAGCAGACTACGATCAGATCTACACGGATGGACCGTCGATCACTGACCCACATCAGCTGGAGACCATCATTAGGCGATATTTCGCCAACCAGCGCATCGCTTCTGGCGTGTCGGAGGCCTTCGGGATCGAGTCAGTGTTCATCTGGCAGCCCGTTCCGCTCTATCAGCACAACCTTAAGTTTCATCCTTTTCTGATACAAGACGGGCACCGTAGGGTCCGGTACGGGTACCCGAGAATGAAGAAGCTCGTTGAGCGTAGCCCGCCATCCGCGAACTTCGCTTGGTGTGCAGACCTTCATCGGGGTCGTGCACAGATTCTCTACGTTGACCAAGTGCATTATAATCCAACGCTGTCTAGGGATGTTGCAGAGTGCGTCTCTCAGAAGGTGATGAGCTCGCATTTGATAGAAAAGGTGTTGCGTAGAAAACGGTTGACCAACGACACACAAGCGAGGCGGAGTGCTGCGGCTCTAAACTAGCCGGCTCTTCTCGAGAATCTACGGGCGTGGAGTGCGGCGCGAGGCGTACGGTCGATCGCGCGTAGGGTGGATCGCGGCCGTGTCCAGGCTCCCAATTGGCGGCTTCACCGACCTTGACCGTGGATAACGACTGCACCGTGCGCCCACTCGACCTCGCGAAGGCCGGCCTCGCGAAAAGGGGGAAGCGGGAAACCAGTGAGATGACGCCTTTGCGGTGAGCGTAGTGCGGGAAACCTCCTTGCTGCGTCTGACGTGGTGGGGGCTGGAGACGGAGACACGGCCAGGCCAGCACGGGTACGGATGGGGAAACCGAGAAGGCAGACAAGGGCACGGACCGATCGGCAATCGCGCCAGTTCCCGACCCTGCCACCTTCCGACCTGCCCGCACCTCCGCGGTGCGACAGGCCCTGGGCGATGGATGACCGGAGCCTGGCTGGCGACAACCATTTCTCCCCGTCGTGTTGCCTCATAGCAGCATGTTACCAGCGGTCTCACGACGTTTCCTACCGAGGAGCAGGATGGGCTGCAGGTCGTCTTCCCCCGGCCCTGCGGCACTGCATACCTGGCTTCCAGGACACCTGGATCTCGGAGTCCCCGCCGGAGGCACCCGTCCCCCATCGCCCACGACGTTACACACCGCGGATGGACGCGCGGGTCAGGGCCGGCGAAGCCGCCGAAGGGAAGCCTTGAGGCGCGCGTCCATCCGCGGTCTCCTACGCGCGCGATGGGGCCGAGGGCGAGGTGTGCGCGCTGTTTCCTCCGAAGACGAGCCGTTGCGCTGCCTCCGCTCTCCACGTGCGGACCCGACGTTGGAGTGTACGCAGCTGCCCAGCCGGGAATTGGTTGGGATATGCATCCTGCAGCTGTTGGAACAGATCCTTCGCGGTGCGATCAGGCTCCTCGTCCAGCCATGCGCGGATGCGAGGCCAAACGTGCTCGAACGGATCCGGTCGCGTGCGCCACGACCGTGCCGGCTTCGGCTTCACTTGGTGCGTTGGCCGAACCTCGCCCCCTTGCCACGCACTCGCGAGGCTTCTCAAGAAGCGATCCAGATCGACCTCTCGCCCTGGAAGGGTGCTCGTGACCGCCCCCGTCGCGAGGTTTGCCAGGTGCTGCTGGACCGCGCGGATCTCGTCGAGAAGTCGCAGGGGGTCCACCGTGACTGCTACGCCGCGCAACCGCTCCTTCATGGAGTGCTCGATGTGGTCCGATTCCAGAAGGCGCGCGGCGGGCGTTTGAGTGCGTATTTCGGTCATCGTGAACACCAAGATCGGGGATCGTGAACGCGGCGTTGTACTTTTGGGGGCAGGCGCAGCGACGTCCGGTGTTGGTTGGCTCTGATCTCTTCTTTCTTCTCTCTAAAATCTCAATCGTTCTTCAATCGGAGCGAAAGCGACGGGATGCTCTAGGACTCCTCGCTCGCCGGACTGCGCTCTCGCTTCGCTTCGGACCGGGCGGCGAGCTTGCGGCGGGACTCTCCTCGCAGCACGATTGGGATGGCATTGTGCAGCAGGTGGTCGCACACCGCATCCGCGATCGTCGCGTCGCCGACGTGTTCGTGCCAGCGGTCTACCGGCAGCTGGCTCGCGAGGATTGTCGAGCGATGACCGTAGCGATCCTCCAGGATCTCAAGCAGGTCCCGGCGCTGTACGCTGTCGATGGGAGACAGCCCCCAGTCATCGATCACGAGCACGTCGATACGGGCGATCTTCGAGAGCAAACGCCCGTAGCTACCCTCTGCACGGGCCAAGGTCAGCTCATCAAACAGACGTGGAGCCCGGCGATACAAGGCCCGGTATCCCTTGCGGCAGGCCTGCTGCGCAAGGGAACACGCCACGTACGTCTTGCCGACTCCGCTCGAGGGATCCGGTGACCGTCAGGTTGTGATGAGAAACGACCCAACGACACGTTGCCAGCTCCCGGACGAAGGCCTTCTCGAGGCCACGTGAGGGGGACGCGGCCACGTCCTCGAGACAGGCATCACGGATGCGGAGCTGGGCTTCGCGCAGGGCCCTGCCCAGGCGCTTGTTCTGGCGCTCGATCCATTCCGCATCCACCAGATGACCGAAGCGCACGTCGAAGGGATCCGATGAGGAGTCGGCGTCCTCCTGTTGTAGTTTCCAAGCCTCGTTCATTGCATGTAGGCGGAGCTCCGCCAGTTTCTCTCGGGTCGGTTCGTTCAGCATTCTTCTTTCTCCTTGGGGTGTGGCACAGCGGCCGTGTAGTACGCCTCTCCGCGTACATTTTCGTGATCGACTCGTGTAGGTGGAGACACCGGCGCGTCATGGGTCTCGGAAAGCGGGATCCGATCCAGACCCCGTCGCAGGATCGTGTCGACCGAGCGATACGATCGCGCCTTGCCAGAGCGTGCTCGTGCACTCGCGGCCTCCACACGCTCGGCACCGTCGCGCTTCACCAAGCGAAGGATGCCCAGGCACGATCGGTAGCCCTGCTCTGGATGCGTGCGCTCCGTCAGGATCTCCGATACCAAGGCGCGCGTTTCCGGGCCGATCTTGGAGGCCCAGTCGATCAGCCGACTCGGGGTCCACTCCAGATGTTTCTGATGCGAGCGCGGCATGTGACGCGGATCCGTCGTGTGTCCACCTCGCCGCACGTGGTGCGCGTGGCAGGCCACACGCGTGCCGCGGTAGTACACCTCGACCGTCGCAGTGCTGTACGCGACACGCACCTCCACCGTCTCGTGCAGCAGGTGATGCGGAACCGAGTAGTAGTGACGACCGACCTCGACATGGTAGTCGATGTTGACGCGAGCCTGCTTCCACTCCGCATACGCGAAACGCTCGACGGGCAGAGGCCGAAGCGCAGGGCGGTCGAGCGCCTCGAAGCGCTCCCGACGACTCTGGCCATAGGCGCGCATCGGCCGCGCGTTGAGCTCGGTGCAGAGCTCGGCGATGCGTGCGTTCAAAGACGCGAGCGACCGGTGCCGCTCGTTCCGGATTCGAGCCAGGATCCACCGCTGCACCACCTGGACCGAGACCTCGACCTTCGCCTTGTCTCGCGGCTTGCGGGGACGCGCTGGGATCACCGTCGTCCCATAGTGCTCCGCCCACTCCGCGTACGTACGTTGCAGACCCGGCTCGTAGCGACACGCACGCGTGACACCGCTCTTGAGCTGGTCCGGCACGATCACCAACGGGACGCCGCCCAGCTTCTCCAGCATCCGCGTGTGGCTCGAGATGAAATCTACACTCTTCTGAGTCTCCGTCGCCTCCGCATACACGAAGCTCGACGCTCCCAGCGTCCCGACGAAGAGCTCGACTTCGCGGCCCTCTCGGCTCGTGTCGTAGATCCTCGGCTTCTTTCCCGAGTAATCCACAAACAGCTTCTCGCCTGCACGGTGCACTTGACGCATCGAAAGGCGGCGCTTCTTGCACCAGCGACGATAGTACTCGCAGAATTGCGTGTACCCGTAGCCGTCGCGGTTCGACTCCAAGTACTCCACGTGCAACAGCGCCAGAGTCACCCCGCGGCGTTGACGCTCCGCATGCACCTCCGCGAAGTCCGGAAGCCCGCGCCTCGAAGCCCCGCTCGGCGACGCCCCACCGTAGAGACGGACTTCCAGCTCCGGGTCCGACAGGCCCTCCACCCAAGCCCAGTCCAGCCCCGCCTGAGCCGCACGACGCAACGTCGAGCTGATCACCCCCACGCTCAGCGACAGCCCACGCCCCAGCTCCCGGTGCGAAAGCCCCTCTACCCACTTCCCTCGCAAGATCCGACGGATCGGACGCATCGACAATCTCTCCCCAGCCACCCCGAGCCCTCCTCATCGAGGGCCCAGAAGCCGTCTGCCGTGCGCCGCTGCGCTTGCTTTACCGGGCTCTCGCCCGAAGCACCCGCAGCGGGTGTTCACGATCCCCGATCCAGGTGTTCACGATCCCGATTAAGGCGTTCACGATCCCGATCTGGGGGTGTTCACGATCGCCGATCTAGCTGTTCACGATCCCGATCGAGGTGTTCACGATGGTCCGTTGTACGCAACTGGGGATCAAGGTGCTGCGGGGCGAGGTCATCGAGCCTGATTCCCTCAAGGAGCTCTGGCCCGGTAAGACCTTCTCTCATTCGGGATCTCAGCGCGGGGCGAAATCGTTCTGGCGAATCGGTTTCGACGACGAACTCGTGATCGTCGTGCTCTCGAACCAGTCGAGTGGCAAGCCGGGCAGCCTGACGAAGCGGTTGGTCAGCATCGCCGAAGCTCACCCGAATCCATAGCAGCTGGGCGAGAGCTCGATCCTTCGAGAAGTACTCGTCGCCGCAGGCTGACCTGGCGTAGCTCCCCGCCTCCCTCGAGTTCTCCGCCCGCTCGTTGGGGACTATGCCAGGTCAGTCCGGGTCGGCAGCCCGCAGTCATCCATGATGACAACGATAATGTCAGAGGCGGCGCGGAACGAGGCCGAGGAGATACGTGAGCGGCTGGTCGCGAAGCTCGAGGCGGAAGCTGCAGCCGTTCGAACGGAAGGCTGGGTCGCTCGTAGGATTCGCCAGCGACGGCAGAAGTGCAGAGGGCTGGCCTCCGCAGTAGCCTGCGCGATTCCATGGAATCCCCCGGGCGCTGTGGGTCTCGGGCGTGATTTGTTCTCGAGAATGGATAGGGTCAAACTCCAGAACTTCCAATTGCTCTAAGGTCCAGAGTTCGAGCGAAGCAGTCGCGCGACTCGAGTCGAGCCCTCCTTGTCCGCAATGTCGAGAGCGGTCTCTCCGTCGACATTCCTGCGATCCAAAGTGGCTCCGGCTTCCAGCAGTGCGCCCGCTGATCGCACAGCGTCAATCTGTGCTGCGAACATCAGGGCGGTCCAGCCCTTCTGGGTTCCCTCGCGGACCGTTGCGCGCACATCAGCGCCTTTCCCGATCAGGTAGCGAATGAGGGCAGCGAGGTGGAGATCAAGGTCTGATTCGTAGGTGGGACTGCTGTCGAGCGCGCGCATGAGGACCGTGCGGCCGAGGGTATCGACCACATCGGCACGCGCGCCGCGTTCGATCAGAGACGACTCCAGATCAAAACTCAGGCTCTTCTCTCTATAGCTCGATCGCTGCTTCAGTCTGCTGGCGACCGTGGAGGAGCCGGTCAAAACAAGGAGCGCGTCCGGATCGACCTGGGCGCCGGCATCGAGAAGCGTGTGAACCGCGTCCTCGGAGTAGGATTCTATGGCGTGGGACAATGCGCTCGCGCCCCTCGGTGCCCGCGCGTTCACGTCTGCACCCGCTTCGACGAGGGCAGGGATCACGGCGGCAGAGTGATCGTTCGCGGCGGCATACATGAGCACCGTCTTGCCCTTCTCGTCGACCGCGTTCGGATCCGCACCATGAGCGAGGAGAGATTTCACTACAAACTCAAGCGCATCCTTCGAATAGAGATTCATCAGCGCGTGCTGAATGGGCACTCGGTTGAACGCACCTACGGGTGTGTTGGCATTCGCCCCGTTCTTCAGTAGCACCTCCAACAGCACGGGGACAGTCGCGCGCCGATCCTCCAGAGAGGCGATGGGACCGATACCTACGGGATAGCTGCTCAGGGAATACTTCATGACCTTACGTTCTAGCAGGAGCCCAGGCAGGCTCGGACTCCGGCCGGACGGATCGGCGTCGCAGGGCTGAGCGTTCGGATCGGCGCCGGCAGCGAGAAGCGTCTTCGTTGCTTCCAAGCGGAGCTCGTGCACTGCGTAGTGGAGCGGCGTCCAGCAACCCGGATCTCCGGCGTTCGGATCCGCGCCCTTTTCGATCAGGAGACGTATGAGCTGCCCATCCCCCATCGCTGCGGCAGCCATGAGAGGGGTCCTAGTCCGAGGCTCAGAGACAACGGGAGCTCCGCGCTCGAGGAGGCGCATCGCTACGTCGAGATGAGTGTGCGCGATGGCTACGGCAAGGGGGGAGCCGAAGGAGAACGCCCATCTCCCGTTGAAATTTTCGCGTGTAGCAGCACGTATGTCGGCGCCGTGCTCGAGCAGGATCTCCACGATCTCGCCATAGCCCCGCGCAGCCGCTCGGTACAAGCCGACGCCTGGGTCCGCTCCAGATGCGAGCAAACGCTGAACTACACCGCGCCTTCCTGCTGCGACCGCGCGCTCTAGGGGAGTCCAGTCCCCGCTACCCGATGAGTTCGGGTCGATTCCACTCTTCAAGAACAGCTCGAGAACGAGCATGTCTTCCGACGTGCACGCCTCGGCGAACGCCTCTGCAGTGTATGAGATGCCCATCTCGTTGAGGCTAATCCGCGCCAAGGTTGGCACCGCGAGGCGCCAGGCAAGCAGTCCGATTGCGGAGGCCACGGCCAGATAGATCATCGGGCGCCGTCCAACGCGCCAAGCGCGGCGAAGGAGTGGCTCGTTCAGCTCGGGAATGCGCTGGAGTGATTTTGCAAGGCTCTCGATGTCGTATGCCCAGCTGGAATCTCTGAGCTCGTGCGCCTGCAGCTCGGCGATGGCTCGTAGGTCACTCGGGAGATCTTCAGCGGCGGGCATCGACGCGCCGCTGACGAGCAGTGGGATCACTCGCACACGGCGCTCGAGAGCCGCAGTGATCTCGCGTCGAATCGGATCCTGCGCGTCATCGAGGCGGCGGCCTCCCTTGTCGCTCTCTACAGCGAGCCAATGGGGGCCGATCACAACGAGCTGCGCAACACTCGAGGTAAGGGCCGAGTCGATCGCGGCGATCCAATTGGCTCCCGCTTCGATCGCGATGTCTTGAAAGATCGCGATCGCCGGGAAGTGTCTTCGCAGCTCGTGCGCAAGCCAGCTTGCGTACCCCGAGCTGTCCGTGCGCCGGTAGCTGATGAAGACACCTGGGGGATCGGCAGCAGATTCCGAATGCCGCCGTTGCTCGCGGTTTCTCGCTACCAAGTGGCCAAGCATCGCGCCCCCTCAGGAGGTCGGATCGAAGATCCTGCGTAGATACTCGAGAGACCGGAAAGGGTAGCATCTCGTTCGTAAATCTGAAGCCGAGAGAGTGTGGCTCGCGAGTCAGGAGAGCCGCGGAATCGATTCGCCGCGGTGCAGGTGCAGAGGTCCGATCGCGGATCCCTCGTAGAGTATTCGGTCTGAGTCGGTCGCTCGGCGTGGGCCGGTCCCCGCGCGCACTCGCGATGCGATTCGGGTCTCACGGGGCGTGAGCCGAGGTGAGCTGCGTTCGCGCGGTGCGGGCTCGCAGTCAGTCGATGGAGTTCGATGCGAGAGTCAAGGGCTTGCTGGGTCTGTGCTGTCGGGCTCCGCGTCGACCAGCGCCTCGATCTGGTCTACGAGTGCGGCCTCTACAGGCGCATCGCCGATCG
>QJZC01000040.1 GCA_003247575.1 Pseudomonadota bacterium | reverse complement strand
ACGTGTTCGCCAGTGGCAAGCGGTTTCCAGAGGAGTTCTTCGAGAGGGCAGCGAGCATCTCCGACAAGGCAGGCATCTATCTTCGCGAAGAGCTCGCGAACTCGAGCGATGTCGCAGGACTCGATGCCGAGGAACGCGCGGTCGCTGAGAAGGTCGCTGCGTACTACGAGCGCGTCATGGATCTGTCCGCGGACCTGATGGACCGCTTTGTGGTGTATTCACGCGGAGTGACTCCTGTCGTGCGCTGGCTTCCAGAAGACCCGAGCGGCATGACGAAGCTGCTCGACGACATTGCAGCCGAGCTGGGCCCTACCCTCGAAGCGAAAGAACGCGAAGGAGGGCGCTACTGGGAGCTCGTGATCGACGACACGCGGGGCTTTGTGACCCTGCAGGACGGCCTCTTCTCTGCGAGCGCCGCGAGCACCGACGAGGCCGCCGAGGAGCTACTGGAGCATCTGTTCGGAGAACCTTCGGGAGATGCGGCTGCGATCTCTGCGACGCTCGCCGAGATTCGCAAGACATACAGCTTGGGACCCGAGGCCGCCGGCTACTTGGACACCGCCCGCCTACTCGATGCGAGTCCGGTGGGCCCGTCGCTCTCGGCGGAGTGTCGTCAACAGGTCGAGGTCTATACCAAGGCCATGCCGCGCTTGGTGGCCGGCTATGAGGGTGTCACCGAATCTACCGCGACCTTCCGCAGCGTCATCGAGCTCGAGCCCGCCGTCGCAGAGCAGCTTCGGGGATGGGTTGCGCCGATGCCCGCGATCGCTGGATCGCAAGCGTTGTTCGCCTTCGCCGTATCGCTCGAGACGCAGGAGGCACTGCTCGGGCTGGTGCAGTTCCAGAAGCTGGTGGCAGAGCAGAGCTCGGCATGCGGTCAGCCGATGGATGGATCGAGCATGGCCAGCTCGGTCACTCCCCTCCTGCTCGGTCTCGGGGTCGCTGGAAACCCGAAGGGCCTGCGCATGTCCGTAGACGGCTTCACTCCAGGAGCAACCAACCTGACCGAGAGCATGGCCTTGACCACGATCATCTCCGCCGAGAATCCAGAAGCCACCGTGGGGCTCGCGGCACAACGCTTCCCGATCGCGAGCATCCTCGAGTCACGCGGAAAGCCCGTGCTCCTCGAGCTTCCGGGGATCCTCCCGGCGGGCATCTACGCCGCGGTGACCAAGAACGCCATTGGAGTCGCGACGGGACCCAACGCAGAGAAGCGACTGTCGCAGACTCTCGACAGTGGCACGGCACCCGCCGGAACGTTTCTGTCGCTCGAGCTCGATTTCACCCAGCTGTCCGATCTCTTGCGGCCACAGCTCGCCGAAGGAGGACTTCTGCGCACGGTGCTGCTCCAGCAGGCCGAGCAGCGTGGTACGTCGGGCCCGAACCCGCGAGAGCAGGCCCAGCGGGAGATCGACCAAATGCTGAGCATGCTCGAGATGTATCAAGAGCTGCTGGGCCGCGTGTCGGCCTCCCTCATGGCGACACCGAAGGGCGTGGAGTTCCGCGAGGAGATCGTCTTCAAATAGCGACTCGGCGCGCGACCCGTGCGCCCTTGCATGGCCGCTCCTGCACCCGCTTGATCCACATCGACAAGCCGCCATGCGACCTCGAGTGGCAGTGCACGCTAGGCTTGTGCCTACTACTGGAGTGCGTTCATTGCCCGACTCGAACCTCTACGGCCTCGTCTACCGCAGCCATCAAGCACGCCTGCTGAGTGAGCCAGAGCTGGTTCAGCTGATCGAGCGCTCGCGGTCCCAGAATCAGCAGCTCGGAATCAGCGGCCTGCTGCTGCAGTGTGAGGGTCAGTTCCTGCAGATCCTCGAGGGGAACAAGGACGACGTGATCGATCTGTACCAGTCGATCGCTCGCGATCCCCGACACCAAAGCGTGACACTGCTCGCCCAGGGCCCGCTCACGAATCGTGCCATGCCAGACTGGCCGCTCGCGTTTCGCCGCACCAGCGCGGACGAGCTGAGCGCACTGCCCGGATTCGCAGACTTTCTCGACGGGTGGGACGACATGCCGGACCTGGCTCGCCCGGAGGACTGGAGCAGTCGCTTGCTCGAGCTGCTGAAGTCATCGGCCAACACGCCGAGGCCCTGAACTACCGCCTCGCTTCTGGCGCCCTGCGCGCACAGCGCACGCTCGCCGGCCCCCACCCCTCTCGCGTCCGACGGCGCGATACAGGCCAGGGAATCGAAGTCAGGTCGTATATTCCGCGTTGATCTTGACGTAGTCGTAGGTGAGATCCGTCGTGAGCACGCGCGCCTCTCCGGGCCCCGTGCCGACACGAATCTCGATCTCGACACGCGTGCGTCGCATCTGCTGCCCCGCGAGCTCGCGCTTGCCCGTCGGCTCTCCGCCCAGTAGCAAGGGAACTCGACCGACGTGAATATCGAGCGTCGCCAGATCGAGACGAACGCCCGCGGCCCCGGCCGCTTGCACGATACGCCCCCAGTTCGGATCTGCCCCAAACAGTGCGGTCTTGAACAAGGCCGAGTTAGCGACGCTTCTCGCGACACGGTCGGCATCGCGCGCATTACGGGCTCCGAGAACCTGGATGCTCGCAATCCGTGTGACGCCTTCACCATCGAAGGCCAGCTCGTCAGCCAAGCGCTGGCAAGTGTCGGTCAGCGCAGATTGGAAGCTCTGCGCGCGCGGCGACTTCGCGAGATCTGCCTCGGTGAGCGCGGGTCCTCCCGCATGGGCGTTGGCCAACAGCACAACCATGTCACTGGTGCTGGTCTCGCCATCGATCGTCAGCGAGTTGAGGCTCGGTCCGACAGCGGAGTGCAGTGCAGCCTTCAGGAAGGCCGGCTCCGCAGCCACGTCGCTGGCCAGAAAGCACAGCATGGTCGCCATGTTGGGCTGAATCATCCCCGCGCCCTTCGCAACCCCGAGCAGTCGTACTCCCCCCGCCTTCGTCGAGACCAACTTGGGCCGGGTATCCGTCGTCATGATGGACCGCGAGACCGTATCCCAGGCGTTCGGAGCCAGCTCCTTGGCAGCAGATTCTATGCCGGCTGCGATCCGGTCCATCGGGAGCTGAACACCGATGACACCCGTCGAGGCCACCATCACCTCGCGCGACGGGACGTTCAGCTCGGCGCCGACGAGTCGCGTCATTTGCTTGGCATCCTGTTCGCCCTGCGCCCCGGTTGCCACGTTCGCAATCCCGGCGTTCACGACGACCGCGCGCGCGCGGCCGCGCCGAGCGCAGCTGCGGCTGACTACGACCGGAGCCCCGGGAAAGGCGTGCTTCGTGAACATCCCAGCCACTGCGGCAGGCAGATCCGACGCAATGAGAGCGAGGTCGAGATTGCCTGAAGGCTTGAGACCACAGCGGACTCCGGCCACCCGGAAGCCCGGAACGGCTAACCCTGCGCGCCGTGACACTGTTTGTACTTGCGGCCAGATCCGCAGGGGCAAGGCTCGTTCCGGCCCACCTTCGGGGCCTCGCGCACGACCGTCTCGGCAGCGGCAGCAACACCACCCGCATCGCTGCGCGCAGGCTGTGACGCCGCCACGGCAGCCGCCGCGTCGTGCTGCTCGCGCAGCATCCGCTCTAGATCGCGCCGGCGCGCTTCTTCTGCCACTCTGCGACGCTCCAGCTCCTCTTCGGAGGGAACCTCGACGACCAGATGGTACATCCCCTGTACCGCGCGCTCGCGAATCCGGTGATGCATGGCGCCGAAGAGCGCGAAGCCCTCCTTCTGATACTCGCGCTTCGGATCCTTGCCGCCGATTCCCTGCAACCCGATGCCTTCCTTCAGGTGATCCATCGCAAGCAGATGGTCCTTCCAGATCGCATCCAGATTCTGGAGCAGGATCCCACGCGCAAAGTAGTCGAAGCCCGGGATCGCCTTGTCGGGATGCTCCTCGGCGAGCCGCCGAAACATATCGATCTGTCCATCGAGGCGAGCCTCGATCGCCTCGAGCACATGGCTGCGGATACGTGGACGATCGTAGGTGCCGATGTCCTCCGTGGAGAGTGCCGGATCCTTGGGGTCGAGCGAGATCGCGAACAAGGTGCGCACGTTCTGAAACAATGTCTCGAGATCCGGCTCGCCGCGCTCGGGGATCGTCAGATCCAGCTGCTCGTTCGCCAGCTCTTGCGCCAGATCGAGATACTCTTCGCGGAAGTCGGTCTCTCCCAGGATCTGACGGCGCCACGCGTAGATCGTCTCGCGCTGCTTGTTCATCACGTCGTCGTATTCCAGGACGTGCTTGCGCATGTCGAAGTTGCGCGCTTCTACCTTGGCCTGCGCACGTTCGATGGCCCCCGACAACATGCGCGCCTCGATGGCTTCACCCTCTTCCATACCGAGCGTGGTCATGAGTCGCTGCATGCGCTCGCCCCCGAAGATCCGCATCAGATCATCCTCGAGCGAGAGATAGAAGCGCGACGCTCCCGGATCCCCCTGGCGCCCCGAGCGGCCGCGAAGCTGATTGTCGATGCGGCGCGACTCGTGACGCTCGGTGCCGAGGACGAACAACCCTCCGAGCTCCAGCACCTTGTCACGCTCAGCCGTACACTGAATTGCGTACTTCGCGAGCTCGTCCGCACTTTCAGGATCGGCCGGATCCAGGCCCCTGGCCTTCAGCATGTTCTCGGGGTTGCCGCCCAACAGGATGTCGGTGCCGCGCCCCGCCATGTTGGTCGAGATCGTGACCGCACCGAGCCGACCGGCCTGCGCCACGATGTCGGCCTCGCGGGCGTGCTGCTTCGCATTGAGCACGTTGTGCGGCACACCTCGATTCTTGAGACGTTTGGAGAGGAGCTCCGATGTCTCGATCGCGATCGTACCCACGAGCACAGGCTGTCCGGCGTGGTGCAGCTCGGCAATCTCGTCCGCCACCGCATTCCATTTCTCGGCCTTCGTGCGGAAGACGAGATCCTGGTGGTCGAGACGCTGCATCGGTCGATTGGTCGGAACGACCAGCACGTCCAGGTTGTAGATCTTGGCGAACTCGGGCGCCTCGGTATCCGCGGTACCCGTCATGCCGGCCAGCTTCTCGTACATCCGGAAGTAGTTCTGGAACGTGATCGACGCATAGGTCTGAGACTCGTTCTGGACCCGAACCTTCTCCTTGGCCTCGATCGCTTGGTGCAGACCGTCGCTCCAGCGGCGTCCCTCCATCAGACGCCCCGTGAACTCGTCTACGATCATGATCTGCCCGTCGCGCACGACATAGTCGACGTCGCGCTTGTAGACCGCATGCGCCCGCAAGGCGTTCTGGATCACGTGTACGGTATCGACGTACTCGGGTGCGTACAGATTCTCGATCCCGAGGATCTCCTCCACACGCACGACGCCTTCGTCCGTGAGCATCGCCTGCCGCGTCTTCTCGTCGACGGTGTAGTGCTCTTCGATCGTGAGCATCGGAATGATCTTGTCGATGCGACCGAACTTGGACGGATCGTCGTTGACCGGACCGGAAATGATCAGAGGAGTCCGCGCCTCGTCGATCAGGATCGAGTCGACCTCGTCCACGATCGCAAAATTGAGGTCGCGCTGGAAGTACGCATCGAGCGAGTGCTTCATGTTGTCGCGCAGGTAGTCGAAGCCGAACTCGTTGTTCTGTCCGTAGGTGATGTCCGCGCGGTACGCCTTGACCTTCTCGGCATCGGACAACCCGTGCACGATACAGCCGACGTCGAGCCCCAGATAACGGTGGACCTGTCCCATCCACTCGGCATCGCGCCGCGCCAGGAAGTCGTTCACGGTCACGACGTGCACACCGCGCCCCGGCAGCGCATTCAGGAAGGCGGCCAAGGTGGCCACGAGCGTCTTGCCCTCGCCCGTCTTCATCTCGGCGATCTTGCCCTGGTGCAACGCCATACCACCGATCAGCTGAACGTCGTAGTGGCGCTGTCCGAGCGTGCGCTTCGCGCTCTCGCGTACGATCGCGAAGGCCTCGGGCAGCAGATCGTCGAGCGACTCGCCCTTCTCGGCGCGCCCGCGCAGGTCCGTGACGCGCTGGCGCAACGAGTCGGCGTCGAGCGCCTCGTACTCGGGCTCGAGACTGTTGATGCGATCTACCGCCGGCCGCATGCGCTTGATAGCGCGATCATTGGCGGAACCGAAGACTTTGCGCGCAAAGCTGCGAATGGCTCGGACTCCTTCCTCGGCAATCGGAACCTGGGCGCTCCGGGGGTCCCGGACCTAAGTATCAGAATCCCTGGAGGGTTTGCGAGTATAGTGGAGTGCCCCCGCCGGAGCTAGGCGAGAACCGGACCGACTGGCCGGGCCATAGGTCGTGTACCCAGGCCGCGGGGGCGCCCCGGGGCGTGGGCCTGGGACGCGGATCCGTGACCTGCGAACAAAAGCCGCTTGGGGCGCGCTGCGCGCGCGATCAGTCCAGGATGTAGTTCTGGGGATTGACCGGCTTGCCGTTGATCTGGACCTGGTAGTGCAGGTGCGGGCCCGTGCTGCGACCCGTGTTCCCCATCAGCCCCAGCTTCTGGCCACGCTTGACACGGTCACCGCGCTGCACGGAGAGCTCCGCCAGGTGACCGTAAATCGTTTCGATGCCGTAGCCGTGCCGGATCGTCAGGGTGTTCCCGAGCGCGCGCTTCTTTCCCGCGTAGACGACCTCGCCGTCGGCGGGAGCAACGATCGGAGTCTTCATGCGCCCCGCGATGTCGAGTCCGCGATGGAACTCTCGACTGCCCGTGAAGGGCGAGACGCGGTGTCCGAACGTCGATGTGATCCAGCCGCGCGCAGGCGCGATGGAGGGCGTCGTGCTGAGTCGCGCGGTCTCGTTCTCGAGGTGGGCAATCAATGTCTCGAGACTGGACGCCTCGGCGGCGGCCGCCTCGTTGATCTGTCCCAGCATCTCGGTCATGCGGCGATGGCGCGTCTGACGCGTCGCTCGCGTGAGCTGATGCGGCTCGAGCAGGCTCCCCTCGAGCCCGCCGATTCCGGGTAACGGCAGCTGCTCTGCCGGGTCGAGATTGGTGATCACGCGCAGCTTGCGATCCAGGCGCGCGACCTGATCCAGTCGCGAGCTGATCTCCTCCATCTGACGCGAGTACTCGAGGATCTGTGCCCGCTGATCCTGCGTCTCTTCACGCAGCGCCGCGAGCTCGACGACCCTCCGACGCGTGCGCACATAGTCCACGGTCAATGCGGTGACGGCAGTCGTTACGAGCGCCACGAAGATCGCGGCGCGCCGAAACCACACCCGACGAATGTTGTAGCGCCGGATGCGCCCCGCCTCGCCGGGTACGTACATGAGGGTGACGGAATCGTTGGCATCCGACTGCGTGCGTCCGGTCTTCGGCCTAGGCATCGGCATCCTCACCCGACCGATCCTCGACGATGCGGAGGACCAGTCGTCCCATTTTGAGCTCGTCCGAAAAGCTCAGGTCGACCTGCTGGGCGCCGACACCGTTCACGATGGTTCCGTTCGTGCTCCCGAGGTCCTGCACGAAGAGCTGATCTCCGCGAAAGGCAAGCAACGCGTGCGCCCGGGAGATGGTCGCTTCGTGCAGGATCAAATCCGCGGTAGCCCCTCGCCCGATGACCGTGCTGGCGCGATCCAGCGGCCAGCACAGCCCGGCATAAAAGCCACTCTCAACTCGCACCGAGGCCCTCAAGCTAAGCCCCCTCCCAGAAATTCCCTACCCAACTGATCCGACGTGCTCTCACCACAGATCGGTTGCACACGGGGAATCTTGATCCTGGAATTGGGACAGGCGGCCAGCGAACGCATGCCCTCAGGAGGACAGCAGCTCCTTGGCGTGCGCACGCGAGGCAGCCGTCAGGCGCCCGCTGCCAGCCATTCGCGCGATCTCGTCTACTCGCTGATGGGCCTCGAGCCGGGTGACCTCGGTTCGAGTTCGCCCTGCCTCCACATGCTTGCTGACGCGGTAGTGTACGGCGCCAGCCGCAGCCACCGGGGCCAGGTGGGTGATGCAGAGAATGTCGTGCACCCGTGCGAGCTCGCGCAGGCGCGCTCCCATTCGCTGCGCCGTCTCGCCTCCCACTCCGGCGTCCACTTCGTCGAACAGCAGGACACCGCCCCGCTCGTTTTCGCGGAGCGCGTTGCGCAGCGCGAGCTGCAAGCGCGCGAGCTCGCCGCCCGAAGCGGCATCGCGGAGGCGCTTGGGCTGCTCGCCCGGGTTGGCTGAGAGCCAGAACCCGGCCCGTTCGGCTCCGCCGGGACCGCAGCCGATGCGAAACCCGATACGATCCACCGGCACCACGGGCTCCAGACGCACCTCGAAGCGCGCCTTCGCCATGTCGAGCTCGGCGAGCTCCTGCTCGACCTCCTCGGCCAGACGCTGCCCGGCCTGTGCACGCGCACGAGACAGCTTCGCCGCCAGACTCTCGAGCCGTTCGACTGCCGTCGCCGCCTCGCGCTCCAGCTCGGCCTTGCGCGCCTCGCCGCCGCCAATCTGCTCGAGCTCTGCCGCTGCCTGCTCGCGAAACGCCAAGATCGCGGCCTCGCTCTCGCCGAAGCGCAGCTGCAGTCGTCGAATCTCGGCCATGCGGCTCTCGATGTGCTCGAAACGCTCGGGCTCGGCCTCGAGCTCGGCACCGAATCGCTCCAGCCCGAGAACTGCGTCCGCACACTCGAGCTCGGCCCGTTCGAGCGCCTGATCCACCTCGAGCAGCTCCGGCGAAATCGAGATCACGTCGCGCAAGCGAGCACGTGTCGCGCGCAGTCGGCTGCGGACTCCGTGCTCCTCGTCGAGCACGTCCAGACTCGAGGAGGTCGCATGTTGGAGACGATCCAGGTGGGCCAGTCGCGAATGCTCGAGATCGAGCTCCTCGAGCTCGCCGGGGCGCAGTGCGGCGGCATCGATCTGATCGATCTCCGCCCGCAGCTGGTCCTCGCGGCGCGCGCGCTCGGCCCCATCGCGTTCACGCGCCTCGAGCTCCTCCGCAACCTCGCGAAACGCCGCGAAAGCCTGCCCCACCTCGGTGCGCAGGCTCTCCAGCCCGGCATAGACATCGAGCAGATCGGTCTGCACCTCGGGGCGCAGCAGTCGCTGGTGCTCGCCCTGGCTCGCCACGTCGATCAGACCGTCCATCAGGCGTCCCAGCAGATCGACCGTGGCCATGCGGCCATTCACGTAGACCTTGCTTCGCCCCTGACGCGCCACGGTACGCACCACCAGGAGCTCGGAATCGCCATCGCCCGCGACACCCAGCTCTCTCGCGCGCGCCAGCAGGTCGGGGCCGTCGAACAAGGCCTCGACCCGTGCCTCGCGCGCGCCGGTCCTTACGACCTCGGAGGAGACGCGACGCCCAGACAGGAGCGCCACGGCGCTGACGAGGATCGACTTGCCCGCCCCGGTCTCTCCAGTGATCACGTGCAGACCGGCCTCGAACTCGAGCTCGAGTGACTCGATCAATGCGAGGTTGAGCACGCGCAGCGTCTGGATCATCCAGAGCCCCAGAGTAGCTTGCTGCGCAGGTTTTCGTAGTAGTCGTAGCCTGGCAGACGCACGAAACGGAGTGGATGGCTCGCGCGCATCACGCGCACGCCCTCCCCGGCCTCGAGCGGTATCCCGACCTGCCCATCGAGCGTGAGTAGACCGTCCGAGTCGTGGCGGAGGAACACCTCGATCTGGCAGTCATCCGAGAGCACGATCGGGCGCTGGTGACTCGAGGGGTGCGGGCAGATCGGAGTCAGCCCGAGCACGGGCGCCGAAGGATCCAGGATGGCGCCTCCCGCGCCCAGGCTATAGCCGGTGGAGCCCGTCGGCGTGCAGACGACGAGCCCGTCCGCGCGAAAGCTGCCGAGAGGATTGCCGTTCACCCGAGTCTCGAGATCGATCATGCGCGCGACCCGCTGAGCCCCCGTGATCACCGCGTCGTTCAGTACCAGCAGCGGCGCGTCCTCGGCACCGGGCGTGAGGCGGGTCACGCTGAGCCGCACGCGCGACTCGATCTCGTAGTTTCCGTCCAACATGCACGCGATCGCAGAGCTCATCTCGTCGGGCCGCACGTCCGCCATGAACCCGAGTCGTCCCAGATTGATCCCCAG
This sequence comes from Pseudomonadota bacterium, assembly GCA_003247575.1. Taxonomy (GTDB): domain Bacteria; phylum Myxococcota_A; class UBA9160; order SZUA-336; family SZUA-336; genus SZUA-336. The sequence goes on along the minus strand of QJZC01000040.1, from coordinate 69,980 downwards.
GATCGGGACGTCGCGCTCCTCGATGGCGCGCGCAGTAGAGAGCACCGTGCCGTCTCCGCCGAGTACGATCATCAGGTCGGCACGCCGAACGACCTCTTCGAGAGGCAGACCGTCCGGCGCACACAGCAGCCGCGCAGCGGCACGATCGAGCACGAGTTCCGAGCCGTGTCTGGCGACCCGATCGACCGCACTCCGTAGCAGCGGCTCGGAATCGTCGCTGCCTTCTCGGATCGTGATCCCGATACGCTTCCAACGAAGCAACTGTCTGCCTCCCTTCAACCACCACCGACGGCCTCCGCAGGGTACCGCGCTACGCTGCGCTCGTCGCGCGCTCGCTGGATCTGGGCACGACTGGCGCCTTTGTCGCTAAGATGGTCTCGTGGAGCTCTTTCCTCGGGACAAATCCACCTCCTCGCGCACCGATGGCGGCGCTGGCAGAACAGGCCGCGGCAGCTCTCGCGCCGCGGGCCCGCCGCTATCCGCCGACGCGAGCCCCGGGCCCGCGCAGATGCCGCTGGCCGAGCGGCTGCGCCCCCGCAGCCTGGAGGAGTTCGTCGGACAGCAGGCGCTGCTGGGGCCCAAGTCTCCGCTCGGTCCGGTCGTAGCGGGACGCGCCCCGCTACCCTCGCTGATCCTCTGGGGCCCACCGGGCTCTGGAAAGACCACACTCGCGCGCTTGCTCGCAGAGTGCGCCGGTCTCCAATTCCGCTGCCTGTCTGCAGTCCAGGCAGGAGTGCGAGAGGTCCGCGCCGAGATCGACCAAGCGGCCCGCCTGGCCCGCAGTGGTCTCCGAACCGCGCTCTTCGTCGACGAGATTCACCGCTTCAACAAGGCTCAACAGGACGCACTCCTCCCCTACGTCGAACGCGGGAGCGTAGTGCTGATCGGGGCGACGACCGAGAACCCGTCCTTCGAGGTGATCCCGGCCCTGCGATCCCGCTGCCCGGTGTTCATCCTCGAGCCCCACGCGACAGAAGGCTTGGTCGAGCTACTCGAACGCGCGCTCTCCGACCCTGAGCGCGGCCTGGGCAGTTCGCGCGAAGCCGATCCAGAGGCGCTGGAACACATCGCGCGCGCAGCCTGCGGCGACGCGCGCCGGGCGCTGAACCTGCTCGAAGCAGCCGCCGGACACACCTCGGAGCGCATCGATCGGGCGGCGGTCGAGCAGTCCCTCGACTCCCAGGCTCCGAGCTACGACAAGGCGGGCGACGCCCACTACGACGTGATCTCGGCATTCATCAAGAGTCTTCGCGGCAGCGATCCAGACGCCGCACTCTACTGGCTGGCACGCATGCTGGCGGGGGGAGAGGACCCGCGCTTCATCTGCCGTCGCATGATCATCTTCGCGTCCGAGGACATCGGGAACGCGGAGCCGCACGCGCTCCCGCTCGCCGTCGCCACGGCCGAAGCGTTCGATCGCATCGGGATGCCGGAAGGTCGCATCCCGCTTGCACACTGCGTCACCTATCTGGCGAGCGCTCCCAAGAGCAAGGCCAGCTACCTGGCACTCGGAGCGGCACTCGACGCTGCGAAACGCTTCGGGGCGCTCCCCGTGCCGATGCATCTGCGCAACGCACCGACCGAGCTGATGCGTCGCCAGGGCTACGGTGCCGGCTACCAGAATCCGCACGCGGCGCCGGAGCACTTCGTGCGCACCCAGTATGCCCCCGACGCGCTGGCTGGCGAACGCTTCTACTTCCCTACCCAGCAGGGCGCTGAAGCCAGTCTGTGCGATCGACTCGATCGACTGTGGCGGCGGGAGCCCCCGTCCGGCGACGGCGAGGATTCCTGACGGGCCGGTCTGCTTCCGGTCAGCTGCGTAAACGCCTCCTCAGAGGGTACGACTGGCGCACAGGAGCCTCACTTCCGATCAAGAGAAACGCCTGATCCGACGATTCCAGCCTGCAAACGGGGCTTATGCTCGATCTACCGGGCTACAGAGTGACAGAGCAGGTACGGTCGACCCGCGAGGTCGACGTGTTCGCGGCCGTGCGCACGCAGGACGATGAGAACGTGCTGATCAAGCGCTATGCGTCCGACCCCGGCGGCCGGCTCGGCTACGCAGCGTACGAGCACGCCGTCCTGAGTAGCATCGACCACTCCGGCGTCGTGCGGGCGATCCAGCTCCACGACGCGGGCGCGGGGCCGATGCTGGTGATCGAACGGGGTTCGGGGACGCTCCTCTCCGACCTGCCTCTCCCCGTATCGATCGAGGCCTTTCTCTCGATCGCCATCTCGCTGACGGAGGCGCTCGCGTCCGTTCACGAGGCGGGCTGGATCCATGGAGCGTTGTCGCCCCACGCGATCCTAGTCGAATCCGATCAGCGAGCCCGGATCCTGCATCTGGACCGCGCCTTCCGCCTGGGCAGCTCGCACGTGCGCTGCGTTGCAGCGCCGGACGACTCCCTGCCCTATCAGTCCCCCGAAGCCTCGGGACGCCTGAGTTCCGCTTGTGATCTACGCAGCGACTTGTTCAGCCTCGGCGCGTTGTTCTATGAGCTTCTGACCTGTACGGCTCCGTTCGTCACGGGGGACTTGCAGGACCGGCACCACGCTAAGTTCTCGCTGCCGCTCACCCCCCTGTCGGAGACGCATCCCGACCTACCCGATACCCTTGCCCAGCTGATTCACGCGCTGCTCGAGAAGCACCCGCGACAGCGACCGAGCTCCGCGCAAGAGGTTCTCGCGCGGCTGCGTGCGCACGCCCCAACTTCACGAACCCGTCCGGGGGTCGGAGCGCCGCAGGGTGTCGCGGAGCGGCCGGACGACGCCGACGCAGCGCACCGCACCGACGAGCGGAGCGATCGCACCGGAAACGTCGATGCGGCCGGTGCCGAGAACGAGAAGCTCTGCGCAGTCCTCGGCCTGCACGACTCGGAGTGGGCGCAGCTGAGCCCAGTACTCGAAGTGGCCGTAGGCTGCGCCAGTAGTGCCAATCGTGGTGCGAGCGAGATCATCGTGCTCGAAGGCGCATCGAGAAGTGCGGGGCACTTGCTCGCAGACGCGCTGAGCTGTCACCTCGGCGTCGACGGGGGCCGCGTGCTGCACGCCAGAACGTCGCGCCGCTCCGACAATCGGCCGTATGGCCCGTGGATCGACGCCTGCGATTCTCTCCTACGCCAGCTCTGCGCCGAAGGGCAGCGTCGCTTCGGCCGACGTCGCGTCGAGCTCGAGCAGGGACTCGGCAGCGCCCTCGTCCTCTCGAGCCGAATCGCCCGGCAGCTCGAGGTCCTCTGCGCGTCGCTCACCCTTCCGCCAGAGCTCCCCGAGGACACGCTCGCGAAGCTCCCAGCCGCATTGCATCGCCTGTTCTGCGAACTCGCCCAACTGGAGTCACCGCTCGTCCTCTGGCTCGAAGACTTCGAGTACGCCGACCCTGCGAGCTGGACACTCCTCGAAGAGCTCCTCGCCGACACGACACTCGGATGCGTAATCGTGTTCGCGAACGAAGCATCGGAGCCGACGAGCTCCGCGGACACTGACGCATGGAAGAGCGTGCTGGCGTGCGTGCAGCAAAGCTCGCTTCAGGTCGAACGAATCGATCTCCGGCAGCTGAGCGGAGCCCTCGCACAGGCGGACGTCGCTCTCGGCGAGCTCACGCAAAACGCGCAGCGGCTGCTCCAACGCAGCGCCGGCCTCGCCGAACGGATCGATCGGGAGTCCGCCGCATTCGCGCTCGGCAACGCGGCCCGGCAGGAGCTCGACGATGCGCTGAACGAAGTCGTGCAAGCCTCCCTCTGGATCCCGCAGCCGAACGGGTTCGTCTGGCGCGACGCGGCCCTACGGGTCTCGTGTGCAGCCGATCTCCCGCTGGACGCCCGGCGCCAGCTGCAGCTCGGCCTGCTCGAACACGAGCTGAGCGAGCTCGAGTCCCAAGCGACCGATGCGTCGCTCGACGACGTCTTTCGACTGGTCGATGCGGCCCGGGATCTGCTGGTGACGAACGCGGTTCCGGCGCCCGACAGGTTGCGTTCGCGACTCGCCTGCTTCCACCTGCTCGCCTGCCAGCAGTCGATCTGGCTCCGCGCTCCACACAACGCTCGCGCCTACCTCGACTGCGTTCCGGAACGGAACCTAGACCCAGAAGCAAATGCAGCCAGCGAAGCAGACGCCAGCTTCCGGCGGGGTGCACTCCTGGCGCGCGCAGAGATCTGCGCGCATCTGGGGGAGTGCGACTCGCTCGAAGCCACCTTGTCCGTACTCGAGAAGCTCGAACCATCGCCTGAGCTGCGCGCTCGCATGGCGCTGCTGCGCATCGGCGTTCTGCTGCGCGACGCCCCCAATCAGGCGATCACGGAAGCCCTTCGTGGGCTGGCGGCGCTCGGCTTCCGGCTTCCGACCAAAGTCTCGAGTCTCCGGGCGAGCATCGCGATCTGGAGGCTCGAGCGTAAGCTCACGCGGGACGATCATGACTCGCGGACCTTCCTGCAGCGCACCTTGGAACCATCCGAACACTTGCGGGACGAGCTCCTCTCGCACTTGATCAGACACGCGGAGCGTTCCAGGCCCAACCTGTACCGGCTCGCTCTGGCGCGAGTGCTCGAGTTGCACGCCAGCGGGACTCCTGTCGAGCCCGCGAGCGCGGCGCTCTGGCTCGCCCACGGCGCAGAGCTACTCTGCCGGGACCGCCGGGCGTTCGAAGCCGCACGCTCCGCTTCGGCACAATCTCTGCGCGCCTGTGAACTCGCACCGCTCGGGGGCCCGGTGGACGCTTGGCTGCGAACCACCGCCCGCGTACAGCCCTGGTTCGGACATCCCCGCACCGTACTCGAAGACTTGCAGAACCTGGCGCGGCGCTGCGCTCAACTGAGCGATCACGACGGAGCCCTACGCGCCTGGATCGGCCGCGTGCACTTGCTCTTCGCCGCTGGCGAACCGATCGCACGCTTGTGTCGCGAGCTCCAGCGTATCGAAGAGTACGCTGAGAAGACGCACGCCGACGCACTGAAACACTGCGCAGCGAGCGAGCTGACCTTATTGCGCCAGCTCACCGATGCAGGGAGCGAGCTCGCCTCCCATCTCGGGGAGCCTGACAGCGAGACCACGAGCGTGATCGAGCTGACCACCCTCCTGCTGCTCGGAGACTTCGACGCCGTCCTCGAGTGCGACCCCCACGAGGATGACGGCTCGCGCGAGAACGCAGACCGACTGATCCTCAAGGGGCTCGCAGCCGCGGCCTATCTGACGCTCGGTCATTCAGAGAACAACAAGCGGCAGCGGAAGCTGCTCCAGCAAGCACATCGTGCAACGCGACGCTGGGCCGAGCTCGGCCCAGAAAGCTTCGAACACTCACACCTTCTGCTCGAAGCCGAGTTGCTGCGCGTTCAGGGCAAGCCTCGCGATGCGGCGGTCACCTACACCCAGGCACTCGAGCGCGCGGACGCACTCGGCTATGTGCACCATGCCGCCATCATCTGCGAGCGACAGACCTCTCTCTGGCTCGACCTGAACCTGGCCGGCGAGGCAGCCCGTGCGCTCGCCTCCGCGCAGTCCCGCTTCATGGACTGGGGGGCGAACGCCAAGGTGGCGAGACTGACTCGCGAGTACGCCGAACTACTCCCCGCGCTGCCAAAACCTGTTACACAGGGAAGTACCAGCCCGGTAGCGGACACGACGACACGCGATCTCGTGAGCACTACGATCTCTTCGTCGGTCTCTCTCTCACGCACGTCCACTTCGACGGCACGCACCACTCAGACGCTCGATCTGACGACGGTCTTGCGCTCGTCCGAAGCCATCTCTGAAGAGGTCCAGCTCGACTGCGTCCTCGAGCGCGTGATGTCGATCGCCATCGAAAACGCCGGGGCGGAGCGCTCGGTACTGCTGCTCGAGAGCGACAGCGAGCTCTATCTGAACGCAGAAGGCTCCGTGGCCGGAACGACACTCCACCTGCGCGAGCCAATTCCCCTGTCGCATGCAGAGACCCAGGTTCCGCACAACCTGATCCAGTATGTCCAGAGGACACGACGGATCGTCGTGCTAGGGAACGCCTCATCCGAAGGCCTATTCTCGGACGATCCGTACGTGATGCGAACGCGTGCGAAGTCCATTCTCTGCCTTCCGGTCGTGCGACAGACCAAGCTCGTTGGCGTCCTGTACCTCGAGAACGCACTCGTCAGCAACGCCTTCACGGAGGAACGCGTCGAGGTTCTCGGGCTGCTATCTTCGCAGGCCGCTATTTCGCTCGACAATGCTCGCCTGTACTTCGAGCTGACCACATTGAACCAGGACCTCGAAGAGCGTGTCGTGCAGCGCACCGAAGAGCTCAGCGAAGCGCGCGACGCCGCAGAGGCGGCAACTCGGGCCAAGAGCGAGTTCCTCGCGGTCATGAGCCACGAGATCCGCACCCCGATGAACGTCGTAATCGGCATGGCGCAGCTACTGTCGGAGACTCCGCTCACCGAAGACCAACAGGACTGCGTGCAGGCGGTGCATACGGCCGGAGATTCCCTGCTCGCGATCATCAACGATATCCTCGATTTCTCCAAGATCGAAGCGGGCAAGCTGGATCTGGAATCGATCGAGTTCAGCCTGCGAGATTGTGTCGAGGACGTCGCCGAGATTCTTGCAGCAAAGGCACGCGAGAAGCACCTCGAGTTTCCCGTATTCATCGATCGCCGAGTACCCGATCGCGTGAAGGGCGACCCCGCGCGGCTCAAACAGGTCGTCATCAACTTCGTGAACAATGCCATCAAGTTTACGGAGGCGGGCTGTATCGAGATCTGCATCTTCCCCATCGAACGATCTCCCGACGAACGATCTGCGGATGCCTCCGCGCAGAGCACCTCGATCCGCTGCGAGGTTCGAGACACCGGAATCGGAATTCCCGAGAACCGCAAGCATCGACTGTTCCAGAGCTTCTCGCAGGTGGACGCCTCGACGACGCGCAAGTACGGCGGCACCGGCCTCGGCTTGGCGATCTCGAAGAGACTGATCGAGGCAATGGGCGGACAAGTGGGTGTAGAGAGCGAGGAAGGGGAAGGATCGACCTTCTGGTTCGAGATTCACCCTGAGATCCAGGAGAGCCCACCAGAGTCTCCGCTACTGCCGGAGGAAACCCCCGAAGCCTGGATCATCACACGGCACCGCCGCAGCGCGGCATCGCTGCAGGAAATGCTCGCCACGAACGGACTTGGGAGCACGCGCTTCGAAGACCCCGAGGCAGCGACCGCTTCCGTCGCCGAACTCACCGATGGACAGGCGATCTTCGCCTACTTCCCTCTCGAGGACCCGAGCTGGAAAGAACCGCTCTCTACCCTGCAGCGAAGCGGCGCCAGGGTGTTTCTGCTCGCGGCAGTCCGGGATCGTGCCGCTGCAGAACGAGAATTCGAGAGCGACACCGACACCAATTCGGGTCGCACATCGGCGGTCCAACCCCAAGTTGACTCCACCTCCGAACGCAGCGTCTGCCTCGTCAGCTGGCCTCTCAAGCGAAAACAGCTTCGGAGCTCCGTCGGCCAGGCCTACGGAGTCAGCGTCTCCCGACCGCAGGCTCAGAGCACGGAGGTCGACGAATCCACGCTCCGCGCTCGCGCCCGGTTTCAGATCTTGGTCGCGGAGGACTACGTACTCAATCAGAAGCTCGCCAGACGGTTGCTCGCGCGGGGTGGATACCGATGCGACATCGTCGACGACGGCCTCAAGGTGGTGGAAGCGACGGCCTCTGGGAGTTACGACCTCGTGCTGATGGACTGCCAAATGCCGGTCATGGACGGCTTCGAGGCAACGCGCACGATCCGGCGCCGCGAGGCCGACTCCGGCGAACACGTCCCGATCGTAGCGATGACTGCGAATGCGATGAAGGGGGACCGTGAGCGCTGCATCGAGGCGGGAATGGATGACTACCTGAGCAAGCCCATCCGCGTGGACGAGCTCTTTGCACTACTTTCGAAGTTCCTGCCCGACACAGCCTGACGCGACGTCAGTACACTAATCCTCGATGATCTCGAGAATGAAGCGCTTCCCGTGCTTCCCACTGGCCGCCTTGAGCAACGTCCGCAAGGCATCTGCCGTCGCCCCTCGCCGTCCTACGACCTTGCCCCGATCCTCTTTGGCTACCTCGACCTCGATCACATGCGCATGATGCCCCTGGATCTCAGTCACGACGACCTGCTCCGGATGATCGACAAGCTCCTGCACGATCTGATTGATCAGATCTCTCAACTCTCCTCCTCCGGGTCACCCAACCGGCACCCACTGCTTCGCGCAGCAACGAGACGAGCGCGGCTGACTCGGCGCGATGCGGCATCATCTCATTCCCACACCGATTCGTCAGTACCGACATGACCCGATTGGCCTGTCCCGGCGTGCATTTCCGGAGCGCAGTCTAGTGTGTCAGCTGGTACACACGCCAGTGGAACCCTGCGGCACCAACCCCGCAGCGGATCTCCACTCGACCGCAGCCGTAAAGCTTCAGTCGTGTCACAGCTACCCTCGAGCTGCGAACGACGGTCCGACCGACCCAGGAACACGACCAATCGAGAAACAACATGACGCCAAAGAGTTGACAGTAAACATTTTTCGGTATGGCTAGAGCGGTCGCAGCGGGTGGCCCCACTGGCAAACGGGCCGCCTGGCCGAGCCCAGCATTGGCCTCGAGGAACTTTGGCGAGACGAACTGGACAACGGAACAGCGCGCTCGCAAGACTCCATCAACGCTTCGAGTGAGCTCGCCCCGACTTCGTACGCCCGCCTCGTTCGATCAACCTTCCTCGGGCCCCACATACCAGACCCACAGGCCGACTCGTGGACGCTGCTCCGGCTGAGCCTCGTCAGATGCGTCCGAGCCCTTCGCGGGTGAGGTGTGCAGCCCGCGCCGAGCCGGATCGAGCTCCTCCCGTCGCAGGGGCGTCGCGCAGCGAGGCGACACCGCTCTCGAGCTGTCCATCGGGTAGGAATGCCGGCGCGGGGGCATCACCCGAGCCTTTGCGAAAGTTCTACTGCGAAGCTGCGACATGCTGCACCACCTCTCGTAGTCCGTGCACCAGACCCGACTCGTCGAATGCGGGCGGCGCAAAAATCAGGCGATCGACTCCCAGCTCGCGATAGGCTCGGATGGAATCCGGATCGAGCGCGTTGGGGATGGTCGAAACCTCGATGGTTCTCGGGTCGCGCCCGAGCTTCGCGCACTCGTCCCGCAGCGCGTCGAGCAGTTTGCGCAGCTCGGAGAATCGACCTTCGACCGGGAAAAATCCGTCGCCGATGCGCGCCGCGCGCCGGGCCGCCGCTTCGACTGCACCGCCAATCACGACCGGAACTCCTCGCGTCTGTTTCGGCTTCGGATAGGCATAGGCAGGCTCCCAAGCGTGGTACCTGCCGCTGAAGCCTTCGTCATCGCAGCTCCAAAGGGAGCGCACCGCAGCGACACACTCTTCCGTGCGAGAAGCTCGCTGACGGAACGGAACTCCCATCATCTCGAACTCCTCGCGTAGCCATCCGATACCCACGCCCAGGATCGCGCGGCCGTTCGAGATATGGTCCAGTGTCGCCATCGCCTTCGCAACGTGTGCGGGATGCCGCTGCGACACGAGCAGCACACCGGTTGCGAGGCGAATGCGGCTAGTCAGTGCGGCCGCATACGCCAGAGAGATGAGCGGGTCGGTCAGGTTCGTCGTCGGTGGCAACGGAAGCTGACCATCTTCGGTGTATGGATACGACGAGCGAAGCTCGACCGGAACCGCCGCATGATCGACCGCCCAAAGCGACTCTATGCCTTCCGCCTCTGCGATGCGTGCAAGCTTGGCGAAACGCTCTGGGTCTGCGAAGGGACCGACGTTGACATACATGAGACCCAGCTTCATGACCCGACCCCCTCGTGACCACCGGCGAAGTACCGTTCATCAAGACCTGTCATCTCGTATGATCCTCCGTGTTCACAGGCTTCGCGCAGCGGCGATTCATTCTGCGTACGTCCGCGCGAACAGCATCAGCATCGGCAGCAATAGTGCTCGCTTGAGCAAAAAGTCTGCATTTTGTGCGAAAAGCGCGCAGCTGGCGTCTCATCGATCAAGACGTCAAGCGGCTGACATCGAGGGTCAGCGAATTGACATGACACTGGGATCCACTGCCCATTCGACAGGCACGAAACCAGACAGTGTCAGGCCGAAAGCCTGGCGGAAGATTCGCTCGCAGACACGGCGGCGTGGCACGGATCGAGGCAGAAGGGGGCACCCCGAAGGCAGCAGGACGCAGCCTGCGGGGTGCCCTTTTGGGACTAGCTCGAAGGGGCTAGCTCGAGGTCCGGAGATCGAGCGAGATCACGACGTCATCACGAATCAGGTCGTCGGGCTTTCCAGGGTATTCGATCCCGAATTCCTTGCGATTCAGCGCAAACTCGGACTTCACCACGATGTCGTCTCCGTCACGCGCGATCGTTGCTGGAAACGATATCGACTTCTTGACACCTCTTAGTGTCAGACTTCCGCGCACGGTGTGCGTAGCAGCTGGCTCTCCCCCCTCTGGCGTGTCGCTCCTGGCGGAGTTGGGCTCCAATGACTCGGATTCGAACAGCGCGGTCGGGAACTGCTCGACCAGGAAGAAGTCACCGGTCTTCAGATGCGAGGTGAGGCGCGAGGTGTCCGTCTCGACCGAGCCCATGTCGATCTCCACACGCACTTGACCCGACTCGAGCGGGCCGCCCGGGGCGATCGCGATCTGCCCCTCGAAGCGCTTGAACTCGCCGACGTGACTTCCGGTCACCTTCGACCCGACGAAACCGATGCGGGACTTCGCCGGAGAGATTGCGAAGGTGGCCACCTCGGACGGCTCCCCGGCGCGAGCTCGACTTGCTCCGGGCATCGAAGCAGCGCTTGAATCGGCCGGAACCGCGGCGGCCGGCCCGACCGCCGCCCTGGGCTTGTCAGCGGCCGGATCGCTGCAGGCTGCCAGCCCTGCGCAGAGAGCCGCAGCCGAGAGCGCCCAAATGCCGCGCTGGAATTGGATGAACGAGAATGCTTGCATCGAAATTCTCCATGAAATGAGGAAGCTCGCCGCGGCTCCGCCCACGACTCCCCTTGGCTGAATGAACACGGGAGCCCGTCATCGGAGCCCGCGGCTTGGGAACGTACACGAGATTCTTCCGAGCCCCGAGTCCTCGAAGAGGGGCGGCTCTAGGCTCGAGGCGGTAGCGGGTCGATCCTGCTAGGTTTCCGGATGCATGCCGACCCCGCTCGCCCTCGGTCTCCTCTGGTGGTTCACACTGGGTGGGCTCGGACTGTTCTTCCCGTACTACAGTCTGTATCTGCGCGAGAACATCGGACTCGAAGGGACCCAGGTCGGCCTCGTGCTCGCCGCCATTCCGTGCATCGGTCTCGTGGCGCAGCCGCTGTGGGGACAGATCGGTGACCGAACCGGAAAGCGCACACGGGTCGTGACGATCCTGACACTCGGCACCGGCGCCGGGTATCTAGCCCTGGGCCACACCGATGGCTTTCTGATGCTGCTTGCGTGCACCGCCGGCCTGGCCTGCTTCTCGACCGCCCTGATTCCGAACTGCGTCGCGGTCACACTGGCCCTGGCAAAGGACGACCGAGGCTTCGGCCGCGCTCGCGTGATGGGAACGCTCGCGTTCGGCGTCAGCGTCGTCAGCCTACCGTACGCGCTACGGCTGTTTCAGCAGCACGGGCTCGCGCGACCCGCCGCGACCCCCGAGGGGGAGGCGGGCCTGGGCCTGATCTTCGGCTGTGCAGCTGGCTTTCTGGCGATGGCAACCCTCGTCAGCCTAATTCTGCGCTCCCCTGCGAGCACCTCCCCTCGCGCACATCGCGGACAGTGGCGACAGCTGTTTCGCGACCCGGCCTTCATCCGCGTACTCGCCTTCACGTTCCTGGCGTTCCTCTTCATGCAAGGGCCGACGATTCTATTCCCGATCCTGGTCCGCGATCAGGGCGGTGGCATCGAGGCCCTGAGCCACATGTGGATCCTGATGCTGCTGCTCGAGGTGCCGCTGGTCTACCACTTCGGGGCGACGCTCGAGATGTTCGGTGTACGCGGCGTGATTCAGATCGGCATGCTCGCAGCTGCGATTCGCTGGGGAATCAGCGGCCTGACGCAGGATCTCGGCTGGATCTACGCCGTCCAGATCCTCCACGGGGTCAGCGTGTGGGGTGTCGTGCTCGGCGCACCGCTCTACGTCAACCAGGTCGTCCCCCCTGAGCTCCGTTCCACCGGACAGGGCCTGCTCGCCATGCTCGGTGTCAGTCTCGGCTCCATGTTGTCGAACCTGACCGCAGGCTGGCTGATCGACGCCTACGGCGCGCAGGCGCCGGCACAATTCGGTGGACTCGGCGCGCTCCTGCTGACCCTCGCCCTACCACGCCTCTTGCCGGATACGCGCGCCGAGGCGCCCGAGCCAGTAGACCCGACACCGAGCCGCGCACTCGCGAGGGAGCGCGATTGACGCGCGCGAGCTGGCACGATGCGCACACGAACCGGATACTCCCCGGCACTCATGCGAACTCTTACGGACTCGCCCGCCTGGCATTCCCTGAAGCAGCACGCGGAGGCGTTGCGCCCGATCTCACTGCGCCAGCTCTTCGAGAAGAATCCGGATCGCTTCGAGCAGCTCTCCCTTCGCCACGAGGATCTCCTGGTCGACTTCTCGAAGCACCGGATCACGCCGGAGACGCTTCAGCTACTCTGCGCGCTCGCTCGTCAGGAGCAACTCGAGACCTGGCGAGACCGCATGTTCGGTGGCGAGCCGATCAACTCGACCGAGCATCGCGCGGTTCTCCACGTCGCGCTGCGCAATCGCAGCGAGCGCGCGATCTGCGTGGGCGACCGAGACGTCATGCCAGACGTGCGCCGTGTCCTCGAGCAGATGCGCACGTTCAGCGAGCAGGTTCGCAGTGGGAAGCTGCTCGGCTTCACGGGGCAGCGGTTCCGCTCGGTAGTGAACATCGGAATCGGAGGCTCCGATCTGGGGCCCCATATGGTCTGCGAGGCGCTCGCGCCCTATCAAAACGAGGCGTTCCGCCCCCACTTCGTTTCGAACGTGGACGGGGCGCACCTCCACGAGACCCTGGCGTCGCTGGATCCCGCCACCACCCTGTTCGTCGTCGCCTCGAAGACGTTCACCACCCAGGAGACGATGACCAACGCGGCCTCCGCACGTGACTGGCTGGTCCGCCACCTCGGCTCCGAGAGCGCCGTAGCCAGCCACTTCGTCGCCGTATCCACGAACCACGCAGCCGTCCAGGCGTTCGGCATCTCGGCGGAACGCACCTTCGAGTTCTGGGACTGGGTAGGCGGCCGCTACTCCCTGTGGTCGGCGATCGGCCTCCCCATCTCCCTGGCGCTCGGATGGGACAGCTTCGAGCAGCTCCTCGCCGGAGCCCATGCTCTGGACGAACACTTCCGAGCGGCACCACTCGAGACGAATCTCCCGGTAATCCTCGGGCTGGTCGGGATCTGGTACCGCAACTTTCTGGGCGCCAGCAGCTACGCGGTGCTCCCCTACGACCAGCACCTGCACCGCTTCCCCGCGTACCTCCAGCAGGCAGACATGGAGAGCAACGGGAAGCGCGTTCGGCGCGATGGCGAGGCGGTCGACTACGCAACCGGCCCCGTTCTGTGGGGAGAACCCGGCACAAACGGACAGCACGCGTTCTATCAGCTACTTCACCAAGGAACGGAGATGGTGCCCGCGGACTTCCTGGCTGCAGCCGAGCCCCATCACCCCCTGACGAAGCACCACGTGAAGCTCCTCGCAAACTTCCTGGCCCAGCCGGCCGCGTTGGCTTTCGGAAGGACATTGGAGGAGGCGCGCGCCGAACTCACCAAAGCCGGTCTCAGCGAATCCGAGATCGAGGGCCTTGCCCCTCACAAGGTTTTTCCCGGCAACCGGCCGAGTACTTCGATCGTGTATCGCAAGCTCACTCCGTACACGCTCGGCAAGCTGATTGCCCTCTACGAGCACAAGATCTTCGTGCAGGGTGTGATCTGGAGTATCAACTCCTTCGATCAGTGGGGTGTCGAGCTAGGCAAGCAGCTGGCGCAAAGAATCATTCCCGAACTCGATGCCTCGCACGATCCGGTGTCGCACGATGCATCGACGCGGAGGCTGATCCTCTACTTGCGACAGCTGCGAGGTTCCGGCTAGCCCAACTGAAGAGCCAGCTAGCACGAGGATGCCGAGAAGCCAGGCAGCGACTGCCCAGCTCGCAATCACCACACGGCTAAGAGGCTGCCACCGCAGTAGATCTCGACTCGGCTAGGTGCGACAAACGGCATCCTGCAACCAGTCGTCTCGAGCGTCCGTCAGAAGATCGTTGCAAATCCGCAGCTTCCGCGCTACAAGCCTGTGCTAATTGATGTTCTCGATTGCCTGAGTATCTGGTGGCCGCGCGTGCCGCGAGACCAGAGCCCAGCAGATCGCTGAGCCAATCTTGATCAGTGGGGCGCGATGTCCATGTCCCGTCTCGTCACACCGCGACCGTGCGGAACCGATCGACCTGTCCGCGATCGCGTAGCCTCTTCGACCGAAGGAGCCGCGACCGAAGGAACCGGTAAGGGCTTTCTACTCTTGCTCCCGCAAGAGTTCACAGCGATCGCGGACGAGATGAAACCATTCATCCACCCGCAGAGTCGCGCAGCAAAATCGGCATCGAGCGCTTTTCATTGTGTCCTGAATCACGGAAGAGAATTACTCATTCCCATTCGATACTCGCATCCTACATGGCTTTGCGAACGACGCAGCTGACGCTCTACACGGAGGAGAGATCAGATGATTCCGATCGATGTTGGATCTGTACTCGGGCCCGTTGAACTACGGAGCGTTATTCGCAAGGACGAAACCTCCACCGTCTATTCTGCTCACCACGCTCGCCTGAACGCCGAGGTCAACGTACGCGTGATGTACGGCTCGCCAGCAGCCGATCGAGCGCGATTCCTCCGCGAGGCACGCATCTCCGCCACACTGAAGCACCCAGCCCTGGTTCGGGTGCTCGACTTCGGCGAGTTTGCGGACGCTCGCTACATCGTCACGCAGCCGATCCGGGGCACGACCCTTCAGTACCACCTCGCGGAGAGCAAGGAGCCCCCCTCCGAGACCGCGATCGTGCAGCTCCTGCTTCAGGTGGCGGACACCTTGCGCATCTGCCACAACGCCGGGGTCGCCCATCGCGACCTGCGCCCTTCCAGTCTGCTGCGCGACCTGAAGGGCCGCCTGAAAGTTCTCGACGTCGGCTTCGTCCCGAGCTCCGGCAGCCCGTTGCGCTCCCCCGATGGCAGCATCGCGAGCTTCTCGCCCTATCTCCCTCACGAGTTCGCACACTGTGAGGCACCCATTCCACCGAGCGCGGACATCTTCGCGCTCGGCATCATCGGCTACGAGCTGGCATTTCGCTGCCTCCCCTTCGACTTTGGCGACATGGCGGCGGAGGATCTCGAGGAGATCCCGGCACCGGCTCGGTTCGATCTACCGACGCACTGCTCTGCCGAGTTCGTGCAGATCCTCCGTGAGCTGATCGCCCCCGATCCGTCGGCTCGGATCGACACCGCCGCGGAGCTCCTGCAGCGGCTCCGTGCGCACAGCGGCATCCATACGCGCAGCCCTGGCGGCGAAGGTCCACTGCGAGCAGCTGCGGCGCCCACGCGCAGGGCGTCCAAACCGATCGCCTCGACTAGCAGCCGCAAGAGCTTTCCACTCGAGCGAGCGGTGTCGATCTCGCCGGAAAAGTCCGAGCTCGTCGCGCCCGCGCACGAGGAGGGACCGCGCTTTCGCGGCCTGGCGATGCAGCCATGGCTCGACGAGCTCCAGAAGACCGTGAGAGCCGTCTTCGTGATCCTCGCGGACCAGCGCCACGAGATCGAGCTCTTACCACCGTCGATGCGACGCCGAATCGTCGTCTGGGGCACAGGGCTCGCGATCGTCGCCGCAGGCGCGGTGTCTGCGGGTGTGGCACTCATCCTGCGATAAATTCGCAGAGCGCCGTCAGAGGAACTGCTCCGGGGCAGGAATTGCAAGCAGACTGCTAGACTGGTCTGCCTATGACACCGTCCCCAACCTCCTCCGTTCCGGATCAGAAGCTCCGGCCTCGCCCAGACGCCACCTTGTTCGAAATCTCTTGGGAGGTCTGCAACCAAGTCGGCGGCATCTACCAGGTGATCAGGTCCAAGGCCGAGGCGATGGTACGGCGCTGGGGTGACGCGTATGTCGTCATCGGTCCCTGGATCCCGGCAATGGCCGAAGTCGAATTCGAGGCCTTCGAGGGCGGAGACTGGGTGACACAGTTGGTCACCGATCTCGGCGTCCAGGGACTGGGCGTGCGCGAGGGACGTTGGCTCGTATCTGGACACCCGCGCGCCTTGCTCGTCGATCCAAATGACGCCAATAGCTGGCGGGAACAGATTCGGGAGCGGGTCCAGGGTCAGCTGGGGATCGATCCAGTATCGCACGATCCCCTGATGGACGACGTCGTGCGCTTCGGAGAGTGTGTACGCCGCCTGCTACACGCTGTGGTCGAGCATCCTCGCTCGACTGCGGCTCATCGACGCGGACGCCCCCCTTACGTGCTCGCGCACTTTCACGAGTGGGTCGGCGGGCTCGCGCTCCCGCTGCTTCGGGCCGAGCGAGCGCGCGTCGCGACCGTGTTCACTACGCACGCAACATCGGTCGGGCGATACGTGACCTCGAGTGAGGCCGACCTCTACGAGCGACTACCCAGTCTCGACAGCGATGGTGAGGCGAAGCGGTTCGGCATCCAAGCGCAGCACGACATCGAGCGAGCATGTGCGCACGCTGCGGACGTCTTCACCACTCTCTCCCCGCTCACGGCGGAGGAGTGCAGCCGCCTGCTGGGGAGAGAGCCCGATCTGCTGACTCCCAATGGCCTCAACATCAACCGCTTCGACCTGGGACACGACTTCCAGACCCACCACGCACAGTACAAGGAGCAGATCCACCGCTTCGTGATGGGTCACTTCTTTCCGAGCTACTCCTTCGACCTCGATCGAACGCTCTACGCCTTTACGGCCGGCCGCTTCGAGCCCCGCAACAAAGGCTTCGATCTGTGCCTCGAGACACTCGCGCGGCTAAATACGGAGCTCAAGCAGCGGTCTCTCGACATCACGCTCGTCTTCTTCATCGTCACGTCACGCGGAACGCGCTCGCTCGACCCGCATTCGCTGCGCGCCCATGGAATCCTGGATGAGCTTCGAGACGTTTCGCACCGGATCGGCCGCGACGTCGGCGAACGGCTCTTCCGAAGCTCTGCTGCCGGTAAGATCCCCGAGCTCGACAACCTGGTCGAGGAGTACTGGCGCCTACGCCATCGACGCGTCGCCCACGGGCTCCGCACCACCCGTCTGCCAGCGGTCTCGACGCACGTGATCGAGGACGCCGAGAGCGATCCGATCCTGTCCCACGCACGCGCGCTCGGTCTCACGAACGCGGAGTCCGACCCCGTCAAGCTCGTCTACCATCCCGAGTTCATCAATCCCGTCAGTCCGCTCTGGGCGATGGACTACGAGCAGTTCGTCCGCGGCTGCCATCTCGGCATCTTTCCGAGCAGCTACGAGCCATGGGGCTACACTCCCCTCGAGTGCGTCGCGATGGGCGTTCCCGCGATCACGAGTGACCTGGCGGGCTTCGGCCGGTATGCCGCCACCGTCTTCCCAGATCACGACCGCTGGGGCGTGATCGTGCTCGAGCGCAGAGGTCGGAGCTTTCATGAGTCCGCCAAGAGTCTGACGGACCGCGTACTGGAGTTCTGCTCGCTGGATCGTCGGGGAAGGATCGCGCTGCGAAACGAGGTCGAAGCGCACTCTCGTGCCTTCGATTGGACCCGCCTGTGCAGCGCCTACCACGAAGCACACGACCTTGCGCTTCGCAATCTGGGCTGCGAGGGAACGGTTCAGTCGGACGTCCTGGAGAGCGCGTAGAAGGCATCGTAGCCTGCGAGGACCTCTCGCTTCCAGCGGTGCAGCTCGGCCAGTGTTTCCACGTCGCCCTCCGACTCGCCGAACGCGTTCCGGAGCTCGCGCGGATCCATTGCAATCTCGAAGGCCTCCGGAGGGAGATGATCGAAGTGAGAGACGACCTTTCGATGCTTCGAGATGCGCGCCAGGCATCGTTCGGAATACCAACAGATGGCGTGTACCACACGCTCGGCCCCCCGCTCCCAGAGATCTCGCCCGCCGGCCCCGTCGACCCGATAGCCCACGAAGCGCGCCAGGGTAACCGGCAGGTCGATCTGGCTGACCAGAGTCTGGCGCCGCGCGCTTTCCAGACCTCGGGCGTGGAACAAGAGCGGGATCCGAATGCCCTCGTCGTGAATGACGGCGTCGTGCAGAAAGCGCCCGTGCTCACCGAACGCCTCGCCATGATCCCCGAGGACCACGAATAGTGTCTCCCCCGCCCTCCCGCTCGTTTGGTACACATCGAAGAGTTGCCTCAGAAACTGGTCCTGGTAGTACACCGCATTGAGATAGCGGTTCTGCTCGTCGTCGGGCGAGAAACGCTGCAGAGGATACCGCGAGGGCGTGCGGTAGTCGTGGTGCGCAGTGCTCGTCAGATAGAAGGCGAGGAAGCGCGCGCTTCCCAGCTGCTCGAGCCAGTCGCGGGTCGGGCCGAGCAACACATCATCCTCATAGGAGAGGTAGTTGGCTTCCTCGAAGCCAGTCCCATCGAGATCCTCGCGCAGCACGCGCTCGCGAAAGCCCAGGTTGTGAGTCAGCTGAACGCGATTCTCGAACGACCCGGTATGCGATCCGAAGTAGATCGTACGAAAGCCCTGCTCTGCGAGGAGCTCGGGCAGGCAGCGCACCGGAATGCCTCCGGGCTCTGCCTCTCGCACCTCCATCAACGGGTAGGGAGCGATCCCGCACAGCATCGCAACGAGCGCCTTGGAGGTATGCGTAACGCTTGCATACGCACGCTCGAAACTCACACTCTTGTCGCGGAGCTCGAGCAGGAAGGGCGTGGTTGCGAGACCGGGCGCGCCGAGGCCTGTGGCGAACACACCCGTCGACTCGAGCGCGACGACCACGATGTTGCGGTACGGTGCGGCATCGAGCGGTCGCACGTCCAAGCTGCGAGGGATCACGTTCGGCGAGGCCGCCTGTGGCGGCATCCGCTCGACTGGCGTCAGCCAGGCCCCGGCGGCCAGCTCGACCGGAAGCGCTCGCGCCGCCCGAGCCGGCAGGCGGAAGGGCGGCAAGGCGACCAGCACAAAGCCCGCCACGAGCATAGCGAGACCGGGCCCGAGCGCGACGCGCACGACGGGCTGGCTCTCACCGAGCGCTCGTCGAATGCGCAGCGCAATTCCCATCGCAGATGCCAACAGCAACAGCCCAAACGGAACTGGGTTAGCCTCCGTCAGGATGAGCGGCCCGACCATGACGACGTGCTCGAACACGTACGCCAACAGGTACCTGTCGAGGGGAACACCGGTCACGTGCATCGTGATCACGGCAGCGGCCTCCGCCAAGACGAGCAGGACACCCAGCGCCGCCACCGTGACCTGCACCAGCGAGCGAGCCAGCGGCGTCCACGTCGCCCAGAGCCCCGCCCCTGCACTCCCGAGCACGATCAGGTGGAGTCCGAGATCCTCGACCACGGCATCCAGAGTCGCCACCGCGCTCCAGTCGGGCTGGAGCCAGAGAGTCCTGTAGAGCTTGGCCGCCAGACATGCGACAGCTACCAGCGTGTAGTGAAGGATCAGGGACGTCATGAGTGCCGAAGATCGCCGTTCCGATCCGAAGCCTGCTCGCACGCTTTGCGAACATCCGCGTGCTCCGCGGTCGCGCGGACCGCATCGATATCGCGAATCGGCGCGTCTGGAGCACGGCGGGAGAGCTTTTCCTCAATCCTCTCGTACTCGCCTGCGGCGCCCGGCACAGCTATTTCGGAAACGGGCATTGGAAGGAGTATGCCCCTGGTCTGAAGACCCTGCCGCAAGCGATCGAGGTAGGGCGCCGGACCGATCGGGCGCTGGCGCGCCGGCGTACGAGCCGGGAGCCACCCGCCCCGACCTCGGCCATTCCAACTCCAACTCAATGATGGCTCCGGCACCCACTACGGAAGACCCGAAACAAAATGCAAACAAGCAATAAGTTTACATTCGGCGCATAACTACTCGAGACTGGCGCGCACCACCGGTTCCGGCGCGTAGGGAGGCATCGGCTGATACTCCATCCAGTGTTGGACTCGGCGCGCAACCTCGATCCCGCGCAGCTGACCCACCAACCATAGAGCCATGTCGATCCCAGCGGAGACTCCAGCCGACGTCACGACCTTCCCGTCATGAACGAAGCGTACGCCTTCGACCACTTCCAGGCCGCACTCGTCGCGCAGAACCCCTATGACCGACCAATGAGTAGTTACCCGCTTCCCACGCAGAAAGTCGGCCTCGTAGAGAAGCAGCGCGCCCGTACAAACACTGGTTACCCAGCTCGATGACTCTCCAACCTTGCGCAACCAATCCACGAGCACCTTGTTGGACCGCTCGGTGCGGGTTCCGAGACCGCCAGGGACGATGAGGACATCGAGAGCGGGGGCGTCTTCGAAGTCGTGATCCGGTAGGATCCGCAATCCCTTCGCGCACTCGAGACACTCGCGAGACTGCGCGATCGTGACGACCCGATCGTCCGCCTCGAGCAGCATGCGCATCACCTTGAAGACCTCCCACGGACCGACGAAGTCGAGCTCTTCCACACCCGGAAAGACGAGGATTCCCGTCGTGAGTTCCACCTGACACCTCCCCTGCTGTCGGCATGAGACCTGCCGAGCAGACGTGATTCACGCGCCTCGATCGGATGCATCCAGACTGCCGACTGCGCGTCATCGCTACAGGGTGATCCCATGGGAGACACTCCGCCATGACATCGATCCCACGGTTTCGGACAGCGCACACGCGTCCCGACCTCTGCGGTATCATCGCTGCCTGGAATCGAGGAAGGAGGAGCGACTCACCATGCAGCGGAGCCCGTCCCGGACGCGCGATCTCGTTGTTCTCACGATCAGCGTGGCCTCTCTGGCCGTGACTTTGGCCAGAGCGGAACAGGGTTCGGGCCAGATCGAGGTCATCCGAGGCACGCAGAAGCAGAGCATCTCGCACCGCTCGGGTCAGACGGCTGCAGCCATGAGCGAGTCGCAGGAGTCCGCGCCGCCGGAGCTCGACATCGAAACGGTAGACATCGACATCGACACGGACCGGTACACGATCGACGGGAACGAACGCGCGGAGATCCGCCGCGAGATTCGGAAGCTCATCGGACTGTACGACGAGTACCTGGGGATTCGAGTGAGTCCCGAGTTCGATGTCCAGCTCGACGTCCTCGGCAATCGACGCACCTACCAGGAGCGCCAGGGCACGCCTCAGAACACGGGGGGCTTCTACCGGCAGAGTACCGGCGAGACGGTCGTCTCGGGGGATACGGATCGCAGCTTCACGCGCCGCACCATGCTGCACGAGAGCAGCCACGCGATCCTGGCCGACGGATTTCCGAATGCGCCTCGCTGGCTGAACGAAGGCATGGCCGAGTACTTCGAAGGCATGGAGCTCCGCGGTGGACGCATCCTCATCCCACGACAGGAGGATCGCCGCCGCTTCGTCCAAGGGGAGCTTCGCGGAGGGGTGCGCAGTCAGCTCGAGCGCTTGCTCGCGCTCGAGTCGCAGGCATGGAACGACCAGGCCGAGACGGACTTCCGCTTCTCGTACGACCAGGCGTGGAGCATCGTCTACATGCTCATGGAGACCTCGCGCTCGCGCGAGACTCTTCGTCAGCTGCTCGAGGCCGGCTCGGGCTCGAGCATCGAGTCGATCGAACGCATCTACCCCCAGGGGCTCGGAGGCTTCATTCGCGACTGGGAGCGCTGGCTCAGCACGAATGGGCTGGCACACTCCTACTACTGAGCGGGACCGAGCCTGGCGCACCCTACCTCTGGATGCATCTCGGAAGCACACGGCGATGTGCATCTCGCGCGCAAGTCTAGGACTCGGAGCGAGTCATTGACCCCCGGCCAGATCCAGTTGCGCGTGCGTAACTGGGCCACCGCCTCGTCCCGGCCGGAGCGCCCCCGAGTGGTGTCGATCCACCAATGACGCAGCTTGCTTGCATCTTTCGGCAATTCAAGACCTCGCAGGCATCGCCCGTTCTTGCTTCACGGGAAGATGGGAACCCGAGAGCCAGGATCCTTTGTCGTAGAACTCGCAGCCGCGATCGCAGCTGCGGCGGTAATCCCTCCGGACTCCATCCCCATGGAGCTACGCCCTCTGACGGCTCTCCTTCCACGCCTCGAGCAGGTCCACGACGAGCTCGAATGCGCAACCAGCCGCGCCAATCGCGCCGAGGCCCAGCTGGACCAGATGCTGGATCATCTGCGAGTGGTCGAGGTGGCCATGACCAGTCTCGGAGAGGCGCGAGACGACGCTGCACGTTCGCTCGCCGAAGCACGCCGAGCCGCAGGGCTCCTCTCGAGTGCAATGCCGCTGGAGAATCTCGCGGATCGGATCTCGAGGCTCATCCGCGATCGAGACCACGCCACCACCGAATGTGCAGAGCTGCGGAGCTGGCTACGAAAATGCTACACGGCCCTGCAGGGAAGAGCCGATGCACCTGCAAGTTCATCGCTGCTCGAGTGCATTCGTCGGGTCATCGACGGCTAGCAAGAGCGAGAGGTCCGAGTCGAGCTCGACGCGAGCAGGCCGTCAAACGCACCGTCCGAGTCAAGCGCGCGCCGATTCCAGCCGATTGAGAGTCCCGAACGGTCCGCGCGCGGGTGCTCTTTCGCCGCTACTTGCTCTGCAGCCGCGCAGCATGCGACGGGGAGGAGCGGCGTGGCTTCTGAGAGTTCCGGACCAGGCACGCGCTCCTACCGCGTCATCGGACGCATCGAACCGAGTGCGCACCGGCTGAGCATGACGTTCGCGGACCAAGCAGAGTTCGATTCCGAGTACACGAGCAATCTGGCTGGCGGCAGCCTCCTCGTAGAGTGCGACGAGCCGCTTCAATGCGATACACCCGTCGTCGTGTCGATCCACCTCCCGTACTGCGGCCAGACGATCGTCGTCGGCGGACGCGTGCTGAACCCAAGCGCGCCCGACGTCTCGAGCCCGCGGAAACCCTCGGGCGTATCGGTTCAGCTGAGTCCGAGCACGACGGAGCTACGGGAGGTGTTCTCCGACCTCGTTGGGAAGAGCTGCCTGGAGTCGGACCGGATCGAACACCACGCAGCACTGCGCGCTCCATCGGAGCTCAGCGCGACCGTGACCACCACCGATGGCTCCCCGACGCGAACGGCCAGCATCAAGAATCTGAGCCGTACGGGCGCGCTGGTGCAGATTCTCGGCGAGACGATTCCGGTGGGCAGCGAGGTCAGCCTTTCCATCGTCGCACCGGGGAGCGAGGAACGCGTCATCGTGAGGGGGCGCATCGCACGTCGGGACCCTCGCACTCCAGATCCTCCGACGTTGGGAATTCACTTCGATCCACCGGGGACGCGCTCGCACGACGACGACCGCAAGCTCGGTGCTCTCTGTGGGCCAGAGCATGGCTGGCGGCTCGGTGGCATCTCCGGCCCGATCGAAGAGGTGGGACTCCCAAGCCTACTGCAAGCATTCGGGCTGTCTTCCCCACAAGGCTCACTGACCTTGGCGCGTGAAGACATGGAGGGCTCGATCTCCTTCCGCGACGGTCTCCTCACATCGATCCGCTTGGAAGGTGCATCGGGCCTGAAGGCGCTGGTCCGCTTGCTCCAGTGGCCCGATGGCACGTTCCACTTCCGCGCACGGGCGGAGAGCAAAGCACCAGAAGGCACTGCGATCTCCCTCGAGAGAGCACTATTGACCTCAATGCGCTGGATTGACGAAGGTGCGCATAGCGGCACCCCCTGGCCACTCGATGCCATCGTGCACGCACTTCCGAACCTCGCAGAGGTTCGGGACGCGGACTCGGAGGTCGAGCTCGGCATTCTGAGCTGCCTGGAACAAGACCTCACCCTGGCCGCGCTTCTCGATGCGCTTCCGCAGCCCGACCCTGAGATCCTCGCGGCTCTGCAGGTATTCGAGCGAGAGAGCCTGGTCGAGATCAAGGGCTGAGCCAGAACTCGCACTAGACAAAGTGCCAGCCGAGCAGGCGTGGATCCGACCGTCTTTCGTGCCCCGAGTCTCTGCCCTACTATCCCTGGTTCACCTCCCCGATTCGGATCACGCGCGCCGGAATCCCGAGCACCAATCCCGAGCACCGAGTCCGAGAGCCGCGCAGGGAGGCAAGAGGCATGGCATCGATCAATGAGTTGTGCGAGGCCATGGTCGCCGAAACACGCGACGCAGTTGCGGCCAATGTCGTCGATCTCTCTTCCGGAATGATGCTCGGAGGTCATTTCCATTCGAGCTTCACCGAGGACCACTTCGAGGCCGTGTCCGCAGCAGCCACGTCGCTCTATCGCGGCAAGGAGACGGTACGGGTCGAAAACCTGGTAAAATCTCAGCGCGGAATCGATGATCCTGGCGAACACTATCTGGAGGAAGTCCAGCTGACGACGTCCCAGCACCATCACTTCATCAAGAAGATCCCCGGCCGAGAGTCCATCCTCTGCCTCGTGACGAAGTCCTCGTGTAACCTCGGCGTGGGCTGGTCATGCGTCAAGAGCAACCTGGACAGGTTCCTTCCACTCGTCCCCGCGTAGACCCGAGTGGTCGCACGCGTAGAGTGGGGCAAGCTCAGGGAAGCTCAGCCGCAATGAAGAACACCTGCCGTCGCTCCACCTCGACCTGGCCACGACTCGTCAGGCCGTCACCGGAGCGCACCGCGACGGATTCCTCGAGCTCGCCGATCGCGACCATCTCTCCGGGCCGTACCTGTACGCGCGTCTCGAGCTCCGACGTCCGAACGCTCCCATCTGCGCGCAGATCCGACTGGAAGGGACGCAGGAGCAGCTCGATGTTGCCATCGCCGAGCACGCGTGGGCGGGCTTCGAGCCCCGACTCCGCGGAGGCCAGGCGCGTGGTCTCACGAATCACGGAACCGAAGCGACCCGAGACGCGGCTGCGAGTCGTTACCGGAATGCTCGCACCCATCGAGATCCGGGCGAACTCCCCATCGATGACCCTGACCTCGCCGCTCGCATTCCCGGCCAAACGCTGCGCGAGCTCCTCGAACTGCAGGGTGAGACTCACCGCAACGCCGCGACGGTACAGGCTTCCCACGCGCAGGGCACCCGCTCGCACGCGCCAGCGGAGCTCGAAGTCTCGTGCTTCGAGATCCGCCATGTCTACGCGCTTCCACCGTATGCGCACGTTCTGACGTGGTTGATCGAGCAGGCTGAGCGTCTCGACCGCGCGTGCGACCGCCTCCGCCGAGCCGGACAGTACGATCGCATTCGTCGCGCGGTCGACCACCGCCTTGCCGTCACTACCGAGAATCCGTTCGGCAATCGGCAGGAGCTCCTCTGCGGATCGAGCGCGCAGGGAATACACCTCGAGCGTCTGCGCCTCGGCGAGCGTCGCCGCACACGCCAGGACGACCCAGATCGCAACGATGATCCGGATCGCGGTCCGCGATCCGGTGTACCACGCCGGGGCGGTCCGTTCGCCAAGGAGCCTGTGCTGAAGCATGCTCCTCCGAGTGTAGCGGTTTCGCGCTAGCGGGGGACGACGACCAGACCCCCGCCCCTGCCGGCGCCATCCCCCGAGTCGATGCGCTCGCTGCTGGGTGGACGTGACGGCTGTCCCTCGGGTATCAAGACGTTCCATCCTGGACAGGCGTCTGGTGTCGAACCCGCTCTGGTCTCGAACCCGCTCTGGTCTCGAACCGGCGAACCAAAGGAGGCCCACGTGTTTCAGATCTTCCCGTTGCTCGCGCTCAGCCTGGTAGCCTACCTCGTCCCCACGTTGCTCGAACGCGGGGCGCTCGGAAGCGCTGACTGGATTGGGCGCTCTGTGGCCAGCCTCTCGCTGACCTCGGGCGACGTCTGGAAACTCACGTTTGGCGACCTGTTCATCGTGTTCAGCCTGGTTCTGCTCTTCCTAGAGCTCCTGCGGGCCACCCAGACCGATCGCGCCGCGCTTCTGAATCATATCTTCTCGGTGGTGGTGTTCGTAGCGGCACTCCTGCTGTTCGTGCTCGCCCCCGGCTTCGGGAACTCGACCTTCTTCATCTTCACTACGATGACCCTGATCGATTTTCTCGCGGGCTTCGTGGTGACCACCGTGTCAGCCCGAAGAGATCTCGCCGTCTCCGACTCGTTCCAATAGCGCCCGTTCGGGATGGAGCGGATCTCAATGGCCGCGGCTCCGCCGCTGCGTGGGGAATCGAGCACCCCCTATGGGGCGGCCTTCAGCCTCGGCAAGCGCACGGGAAGCCGCACCCGCGAGATCGTAAAGGTCGTGACATCGAGCTCCGGCTCCGACGCATTCCCGCTCAGTGGCAGCGCGAGGTTGTTTGCGAAGATCGAGTTCCCAACGCGTACGATGCTGCCTGGAAACAAGAGCCCGCGCGGAGACCCGTCGCGCCGAATGCCGCGAAACTCGCCGAGCTCTGCAAGGATTCGACCCGTGCCCGCATCGATCACCGCCAGCTCGTCGCCGAGCGCCATCGAGACGATCAGCGTATTGCCCGGTCCAGGGACGATCCCATCCGCACCCTCCAGCGAATCGGCAACCACGACTACGGGGTTGGTGGGGTCGGCAGTGAGTCGCAGCAAGCGATCGTCGCCCGTATTCGTGACGAAGATCTGTGGAAGTTCGCCCTCCGGCCCCTCCAAGATTGCGACTCCGTTGATACCGAGCTGAGGGAAAGCCGCGGATGCGAACTCCGTCACCTGCATGAGTTCGATCAGCTGCGGACATCCCGTCGTCTGCTCGCAGTCCGGGCCCGCCAGCTCCGGATTCTGAAAGATGTAGAGCGCACCCTGCAGCGAGTCGGTCACGGCCAGGATGCTCTCCCCTCGAAAACGGCCGAAGGCAAGGCCGTTCGGCGCTGGCACACTGTCGGGGAACATCGTGACGATCTGTTGTCCGTCGAGCGTCACCTCCGTGCGCGGGGGTGGGGCCCCCACCTCCGTGATCGCCACCACGTCTTCGACAGGCGTCGTGGCATCGAAGTCCATCGGCACTCGCTGCACCATCGAAGGAAGCCCGAAGAGCGCCGCCGGCCGCGCAAAGTACACCTTCTCGTCGATCGGATTGAACGCCAGGCCGGTGACGGGAACCGGGCCGAGCGGCAGCTTCGCACGCACCTGCCCTCTGCGATCGAAGCGCAGGATGAAGTTGGTCCCGGTTCCATCGGGTGGAACGTCGAAGGTCCCGACGAACAGGTCTCCGGTCGCAGGATTCGCGGCGATTCCTTCGGGAAAGTTCGCATCGGCGGGCAAGGTCGCGAAGCGATCCGCAGCAAGCGGATTGTTGATCACGAACTCCTGGGCCTGCGCAGTATCGCTCGCCACACACACGAGCAGCGCCAGCACGAGTTGCCGCAGGCCGGTACTCTGCGTCCTCCACGTCTTCATATGCTACCTCCTAGAAGGAACGATGCCCCGAGGTGGCGCACTCCGCCCCCTTGCGCTCTCCCCGCTCGGCATCCTGGAACGCTTGCAGCTGTTCAGGGGACGTCTAGGTTACCTCGTCTCGCACAGATCGCCGCAAGCCGAGCCTGCTCTCTACCTGGGATCTACATGCGCGGAGTTCCGGGGACGCGCGAACGAGCTCGTCGAAGCAGCCCGTCGCCGGCCGCCTCCGCGACGCCCAGAGCGCGCACCCGCGCGATCGCGCGTCAGCCGAGCCGCTTTCGAAACGAGACCGCAGCCAGCAGGAGGACCCCCGCGAAGAAGCCCGCGAGCGCTACGAGCTCGGACCCGAAGGATTCGAGCGACGCGCCGCGCAGCAGAACGCCACGCACGATCCGGAGATACTGCGTCAGCGGCAGGATCTCTCCGATCCACTGAGCGGCGGGCGGCATCGCTTCGAACGGGAACATGAAGCCCGACAAGAGAATCGAGGGAAGAAACACGAAGAAAGACATCTGCATAGCCTGAAACTGGGTCTGCGCCCGCGCCGAGATGACGAGACCGAGTGCGAGCATGGCCGCGATGAAGAGCGCAGAGGCCGCGAGTAGGTGCACCAGACTGCCGTGGATCGGCATGCCGAACAAGCCCACACCGAGCAGCAACACCAATGCGATCTGCAGGTGGCCCACCGCCACATAGGGTGCCAGTTTGCCCACCATGAGCTCACTGCGCCGCACCGGGGTGGCGATGAGAAACTCGAGCGTACCGCGCTCTCGCTCGCGCACGACGGCAACCGCCGTCATCAGCATCATGGTCATCGTGAGGATCGTGCCGATGAGGCCTGGGACGATGAAGACGGCGGTTCGCCGCTCGGGATTGTAGAGCGGCAATAGCGAGATCCGCAGGGGCTGCCGGCGTACCAGGTCGGGAGTTGGATCGAGCGTCGCGAGTGGGCGGGCGAGACGCCGCCCTAGCGCCATCCGACTGCCGCCCGAACCCGGTACCTCACGTCCCTCCAGCGTACGCTCGAGACCTCGTGCAGCCTGCGTTGCAGCGCTGGCGACGGTCGGGTTGCTGGCATCGATCCAAAGCGAGATCTCGGCTCCGCGCCCGCGGTACAGATACCGGTCCAGATCCGGGGGAATCACGACCACGCACTTCACGTCACCGCGCTCCATCAGGCGATCGGCTTCTCGCTCGCTGAACACTTCGTGCGTGAACTCGAAGGCCTGCGTCGCTTCCAGCTGTCCGACGAGTTCTCTCGATAGGGTCGAACGGCTGCGGTCGAGCAGCGCAGTGTGCATCCGACGCACATCCAAGTCGATCGCATAGCCGAAGAGCAGGAGCTGTAGCGCCGGGATTCCCACCATCATCGCCAACGTCAGGCGATCGCGCGCGAGCTGTCGGACCTCCTTTCGAGCGATGGCCAGCAGCCGGCCCAGCGAAGCAGAGATAGCGCCTGCGCTATGCATCGACCACCAGGGTACTCGTGGGACGAGACTGCTGTCCAAGCAGCAGCGCCACGAAGACATCCTCGAGGTTGGCGGGGCACGGCACGACCGCGGGCTGCTCGAAGCCCAGAGCCTCGAGCACTCGCGCGAGTTCCCGGAGGGTAGCCTCCGTCCCCGTCTGCCCCTCCGCCAAGAGCACGTGCAGTACCTTTCCGAACTGCGCGACGCTCGCGATCAGCGGATGATCGCGCAGCGCCATCAACGCACTTTCGGGATTCGAGACCTCGACCTCGACCACCCGTCCGTGCAGATCGTGTGTCAGCGCGGTCGGCGTCCCGAGCGCGACACGACGGCCTTCCCGCAGGATGCACAGGCGATGGCAGCGCACCGCCTCGTCCATGTAGTGCGTGGAAACCAAGATGGTCGTGCCCTGCGCAGCGAGTTCGAAGAGCCTCTCCCAGAACATACGTCGGCTCTGCGGATCCACTCCCGCCGTCGGCTCGTCGAGCACCAACAGCTTCGGCTCGTGCAAGCTGGCCGCCGTCAGCGCCAGGCGCTGCTGCCACCCCCCGGAGAGCTCCGCTGCGCGCGCGGAGCGGTAAGCATCGAGCCCAGTCGCGTGCAGCGCCTCCTCGATTCGCCGCGCCCGCTCCGCACGCCCGAGCCCGAAGATGGCAGCAGAGAACTGCAGATTCTCCTCCACCGAGAGCTCCGTATACAGCGAGAAGTGCTGGGTCATGTACCCAACTCGCGGGCGCAAGCGCTCCGCCTCCGCAGGGATCTCGTAGCCGAGCACGCGCGCGGTCCCCGCGGTCGGAGCGAGCAGACCGAGCAGCATACGCATCAACGTGGACTTGCCCGATCCGTTCGGCCCCAGCAGCCCGAAGATCTCTCCGGGTGCGATCGCTAGATCCAGCGAGTCTACTGCCCGACGCGCACCGAAGCTGCGACTCAGGCTTCGTGCGCAGATTACAGGCTCGACTGAAGCGGTCATGAGGGGGCGCGCGGGCCCTCGAGCGAGATCTCCACCTCGGCGGGAAGTCCCGCCCGCAACGTCGCAGGTGGATCTTCGATCGCGATCCGCGCCTCGAAGACGAGCAGCGCGCGCTCCCTCTCCGTGAGGGCGAAATGAGGCGTATACTGGGGCTCGCGCGCGATCTCGATCAGGTGTCCCGAAAGCGGAGCCAACCCGTCGACAGAGATCGACACCTCTGCGTTCTCCGGAATTCGCGCGAGCGCACGCTCGGGCAGCCACACGCGCACCCACGGGGCAGCGTCTGGCGCGAGGACCGCCAGCACAGCTCCCACGGGCACGCGTTCCCCTACGTTGAACGGCAACTGGTCCACGATCCCTGCAACGGGAGCCCGCAGGCTCAAGTCGTCCCGCCGCTTGAGGGACGCCTCTCGACGTACCTCGGCCTCTCTGAGCAGGGCGTTCGCCTCATCGAAGGCGAGCCGTGCGCGGTCGAGCTTCTGCTGCGGGATGACGCGATCTTTATGGAGCTTGCCAGCCCGCGCGTACTCCTCTTCCGCGACGGATAGCTCGGAGCGGGCGCGCGCAAGATTGGCATCCGCACTGGCAACATCTGCCCGCGCCAAGGTGGAATCGAGCTCCACGATGGATGCACCCCGTTCGACCCTCTGCCCCAGCTGAACGGGCACCCCCTCGATGACCTCGGTTGCTGGGGCAATGAGCTCGATCAACGTTCGCTCCACGGTGCCCATGAGGACGACGCGATCCTCCACATCCTGCCAGCACCCAGGAACCACGAGGAGACAGTAGACGCCTACGCAGCCCAGCGCTCGACGATATGCAGATGAAGGGTTCACTCCCAGACGATAGCGCTCATCTCGTCCCATGCGCAGGCGCGGGGCACAGCACGAGGCCGAACACCCCTCATCCCGCCCTGATTCGAGGTACACTGCTGCAATCGCCATGCTTCGAAGAACCGCCTGCGTCGCTGCGTCTCACCTCGATATGCGATGTCTCGCATGCCTCGCCTTGCTGATCCTGAGCGCGTGTCACCCGGAGACGGAGCCTCCGGACGCCGGGCCTGCTCCGCCCGGTCCCCGCTGCGTGCTCGAAGTGGAGTACGTCGCGTATTCCCAGGCAGAGGATACTCCCACCGGCCCTTCCAAAGATCGGCGCGTCCGACTCGCAGATTCGGATCTCGTCGGAGTCCGTTTCATCTCGAGCAACGGCGAGCTGCCAGACAAGCGGGGTGGCCTCGAATCCCTCGAGCACGTGGAGATCGAGCTCTCCGCGGCGGGCGCCGCCAAGATCTCGGCGCTGGAAGCGGACATCGCGCACGAAACACCCGAGATCTCTGCACGCACTCTCATCCGGATGCATCGCGAGCGGGACCTCGATGATCCCGTGCGCTTTGCCGCCGGATTCCCTGGTCCTGCGCGCAGCTTGCTCCGCGGTCAGCGAACAGTGTTGCAGATGGCATTGATCGAGGGAAGCGTATCGCTCGCAGCGCAAACTGCTGCGCGTATGGGTTGCTCGAGCCCAACCCTCGGAGCTACGAATCCGCTCAGGGCTACGGATCCGGACGCCGCGCCCACCAGCTGACACGCGAGCCCGCACGCGCACAGAGGCGCCTCACACGACTCCCTTCGCGGATCCTTCGCGAATCGGACGACGCAGCATATCCCCGGCTCCCTGCGAACGCACCACGCAGCTACGGGTGAGTTTCGTTGCGCTCTCTCTGAAACTATGGCTACCGTCCAAGCGCAAGGCCCCTCCGAGCTTCGAACGTCCGCCATTCGGACAACGAATACAAACTCTCTACTTCGAGGGGTCTGCTCGTGCAAGCAGCGACATCGACACCCACCTACGACATGCGCGTGGTTCGAGGATTCGCGATCTCTGCACTCGTGTGGGGAATCGTAGGAATGGCGGTGGGTTTGCTGGCAGCCGCCCAGCTCGCGTGGCCCGAGCTCAATCTCGGGCCCTACCTTCATTTCGGGCGGATTCGCCCCGTGCACACGAACGCGATCATCTTCGGCTTCACGCTGGGTGTCGTCTTTGCAGGGAGCTACTACGCAATTCAGCGCCTTTGCCGCGTACGCATGTTCTCGGACACCTTGTCTCGCATCAATCTCTGGGGATGGAACGCCATCATCGTGGCTGCTGCCGTCTCGCTGCTCCTCGGAAAGACCAGCTCCAAAGAGTATGCAGAGCTCGAGTGGCCACTCGACATCGCAATCGCAGCAGTCTGGGTCGTCTACGGCATCAACTTGCTCGGAACCATTGCACGCCGACGGGAGAAGGGGATGTACGCCGCGATCTGGTTCTGGATCGCGACCGTTCTCACGATCGCGATGCTGCACATCGCGAACAGCCTCGCCGCGCCTGTCTCCTGGATGAAATCGTACTCCATCTATGCAGGCGTATTCGACGCGAATATCCAATGGTGGTACGGGCACAACGCGGTCGGATTCCTGCTCACGACTCCGATCCTCGGCCTGATGTACTACTACCTACCCAAGGCCGCGGGGAGACCCATCTTCTCGCACCGTCTGTCGATCGTTCACTTCTGGTCGCTGGTCTTCATCTACATCTGGGCAGGCCCGCACCACCTGATCTATTCGCCACTTCCCGATTGGGCACAAACCCTCGGCACCGCGTTCTCGATCATGTTGATTCTGCCATCCTGGGGCGGGATGCTGAACGGCTTGCTCACACTACGTGGGGCATGGGACAGGGTACGCACGGACCCGCTGCTCAAGATGTTCGTAGTCGGCCTCACCTTCTACGGCATGAGCACGTTCGAGGGTCCGATGATGTCGATCAAGACCGTCAACTCGCTATCCCATTTCACCAACTGGACGATCGGCCACGTCCACTCGGGAGCCCTCGGATGGGTCGCGCTGACCTGCTTCGCCACACTCTACTATCTGATTCCGAGGCTGTGGCACACACGCATCCATAGCCAGCGGCTCGTCGAGGTTCACTTCTGGCTCGCCACGCTGGGGCTCGTGCTGTACGTCACGCCCATGTGGATCTCTGGAGTGACGCAGGGCTTGATGTGGCGGGCTACGAACGCAGACGGAAGCCTGACCTATACCTTCATGGAGACCGTGACGGCGATCCGGGTCTACGACGTGTTGCGCTTCCTCGGCGGCTGCGTGTTCCTCTCGGGGAGCGGCGTCATGTGCTGGAACGTCTTCAAGACGGTGCGCAGCGGCACGGTCGCCTACGCTCCGCTCCCGCCCGACACGATCTCGCCAAGCGCGATCGGAGGCCAAGCATGAGCGGCCCCTCGTGGCACCGCGAGCTCGAAGGACGCTGGCTTCCCTTCACGCTCTACACGCTCGCTGCGGTCGTGATCGGCGGACTGGTCCTGCTCATCCCGCCCTTCTTCTTGCAGGGTACGATCGATCCGATTCCAGGCTTCCGCCCGTACTCGGCTCTCGAACAGGAGGGCCGCGATCTGTACATCCGTGAAGGATGCAACGTCTGCCATAGCCAGCAGGTGCGCCCCTTCAGGACAGAGACCGATCGCTATGGTCGCTATTCGGTCGCGGGTGAGGGCATCTATGATCGCCCCTTCCTGTGGGGTTCGCGGCGCACGGGACCAGACCTTCACCGCGTGGGTGGAAAGTATCCGGACTCCTGGCACTGGCTTCACCTACTCGATCCGCGCTCGTTCGAGCCTGATAGCAACATGCCGAGCTTCGCGTTCCTGGCGGAGCAGCCCCTCGATCTGAGCCTGACCCGTCGTCGGCTCGATGTCCTTCGCAGCCTAGGACATCCCTACACACCATCCGAGGTAGAGAATGCTCCGGAGGACGCACGCAATGCGATGCGTACGATCGTAGAGTCGCTGCGCGCCGACGGTATTGAGCTCTCCGAATCCCAGAGCCGGAGCGAAGCACTCGCACTGATCGCCTACCTGCAGAGTCTCGGTCGCGGGGCGGGGTTGCTCGAGGCCACAGCCCATCAGGGGTCCTCACATGGAGATTGAGGATTGGGCTGGGCTCTACAAGTTCGCACGCCTCGCGACTCTCGCGCTCGCCCTCGCAGGAATCAGTCTCTGGACCTTCTCGAGCAAGCGGAAGGATCGACTGGAAGCTCCCGCACACCGAATGCTGGAGGATGATGCATGACGGAACCGAGAGAACCGTACCAGGACGAAACGCCAGCCGAGATCGCGGAGCTACCTCGCGAAGATGCCGCAGTTCGCGACGGGATCGGCGAAGACGACAACCCGATCCCCACATGGTTCAACGTGAGCTTCTGCGCCACGATCGTATTCGCCGCATTCTACGCCGCGTACTACCTGTTGTCGGACTGGAGCCAGGCAGCGCAGTACCAGACGCAGGTCGCTCGAGCGGACGCCCTCGCCTCCCAGGCTCGAGCATCTCTCCCGGAAACCAATCCCTATCGCGCCGATGCCGCCGCCATCGGCGAGGGGCAGCAGGTCTTCGCAACGGTCTGCGCCGTGTGCCACAAGGCAGACGGGAGCGGTCTCATCGGACCGAGTCTCGTCGATCCGTACTGGAAGTACGGCCACGACGACCCGACCTTGTTCGAATCCGTCTCCGCAGGTCGGCCCGGAGGCATGCCCGCTTGGCAAACCCAGCTCGGGGCAGACAAGATATGGAAGGCCCTCGCCTACCTCGAAACACTTCCGACCTCCTCGGAACCCGGACTGGGCGCACCCGAGGGGACGGCGAGCGGTAGCTAGCCTTCGTGCGCGCCGCCAAGCCGGTGCGAGGGTACTGGCGCAGCTTGCGCAATGCGACCAACACAGTGTTGGTGCTGATCCTGTTCTCTGTGCCGTGGGTCCGGATCGGCTCCGAGCCGCTCGTGCTCCTCGACATCCCGAAGCGTCAGTTTCACACGTTCGGCTTGATCATCTTCCCGCAAGAGCTCTACTTCCTGTGGCTGCTGATCGCCGTGCTCGTGCTCAGCCTGTTCTTCTTCACCGCGATCGGCGGGCGACTCTGGTGCGGCTACGCGTGCCCCCAGACCGTGTTCACGGACCTGTTCGCAGGGATCGGGCGCGCGCTCGCAACAACCAGGCTCTCGCCGCACCGCAAGCAGGTCCCTCTGTCGCGCAGACTCGTCGTCCACGGCGTGTGGCTCTCCATCTCGTTTCTGGTCGCGTTCCATCTCGTCGGTTACTTCGTGTCGCCCTACTCGTGGAAGGAGTCGCTCGCGCGGGGCGAGCTGCCCCGTATCGCTTCGAGCTTCGTGCTCGTACTCGGAGTGATCGCATATCTCGACTTCGCATTCTTGCGACAGCGATTCTGCAAGTTCCTGTGTCCCTATGCGCGCCTCCAGAGCGTTCTCTTCGATCGGGACACCTTGGTGATCGCCTACGACCGCAATCGCGGGGAGCCGCGCGGGAAGCGCGGACGGGTCGAAGGAGACTGCGTGAACTGCGGCCTCTGCGTCGCGGTGTGTCCGAGCGAGATCGACATTCGCGACGGTCTGCAGCTCGAGTGTATCGCTTGCACTCAGTGCATCGACGCCTGCAACCAGGTCATGCGCCAAATCGGCCGCCAGGAGAACCTGATCGGCTACCGCTCCCTGTCTCAGTCGGACGGAAACCAGGGTCAGTCGGACGGAGACCATTCCTCGAAAACACGGCTTCCGTCGGAGATGAGCCGTGCGTCCGAGAAACGCGGCGAATCCCGCGGCTTCAGACCGCGCGTGGTCGCCTATGGAGGCCTGCTACTGGTCGCGGCAAGCAGCTTCGCCATCGCTCTCGCCAGGCGTGAGCCGCTAGAGCTGTCCGTCCGTCGCAACCGCAGCGCGCTCTATTCCCAGACGGCGTCGGGCGAGATCGGCAATGCCTATACACTCGAGATCGAGAACCGTAGCCGACGGGCCAGGCGCTTCCAGCTGGCACTGGAGGAGTCCCGCTACCGATTGGTCGCGGGGCTCAATCCCATCCAGGTCCCAGCCACGGCACACATTGAGACGAAGGTCTTCGTCCTGGACACGCGGACGGCAGGCCACAGCCAGACGCCATCGGCCAGTGCGGCTTCGAGCAACGAAAACCGCGAGATTCACTTCGTGCTGCAGGCGCTCGACGCGCCCAGTGAGCGGGTAACGAGGCGCGCCCGCTTCATCGCGCCCAGCACCAGACGCGAGCCATGAGACACGAGCCATGAGACACCACGTCGGACGATTCGAGCCGTGGCCCTTCGCCGTCGCGGGGCTGCTCTGCGCAATGATCTCCACCTGCATCGGCTTCTGGTGGATTGCAGTCGCACATCCGGATCCCGTGGTCGCGCTCGATACCTTCCGATTGGAGTCCGAGCGATGACGACACACGCGAGTCGAGAGCCGATCGAGACCGGACTCTTCCTCGATGGCACACGCTGCTCGGGATGCGTACGTCGCATCGAGCGGTCCCTGCAGGAGCTCCCGGGTGTGGTCGAGGCCACGGTCAACTACACGACGCGGCGAGCGCTGGTGCGGCACATCCCCGAGCACTGCCCGACGCAGACACTCGTGGCGCGAGTCTCCGAGCTCGGCTACGCCGCCACCCCATTCGATCCCCGCGCACTCGATCGTTCGCGTGCAGAGCGCCAGGGCGCTCGGGCCGCCCTCGTAAGGGTTCTCGTTGCCGGCTTCCTGGCGGGCAACGTCATGCTCATCGCGTTCGCGCTCTACTTCGGGGCGGACTCCGGCATCGACGCGCAGACCCGGCGCGCGCTGCGCTGGCTTGCGGTGGCCCTGACGGCGCCGTCGATCGGCTGGTGCGCGCTCCCGTTCTGGCGGGGAGCGTGGTCGGGAGTCCAGCAGCGCACGATCACCATGGATCTCCCAATCGTATTGGCGATCAGCGTGGCCTTCGGTGTACACGTCGTCGGCACCTGGGCCGAGAGCGCCGAGCTCTTCGTCGACTCCGCCGCAACCATCGTGTTCTTGATTCTGCTGGGGCGCACGCTCGAACGCGGTGCCCGCGCGCGAGCGGCCAGTGCCATCGATCAGCTGACGGCACTCACGCCGCGGCACGTCCTACGCAGATCCCCGAGCGGCGACTTCGAGCCGGTCGATCCGCGCGAGCTGCGCGTCGGCGACCGAATCCTCGTCCCACCGGGCCAGGTCGTGCCGGCAGACGGAACGATTCGGGCGGGTGCGACCGAGCTCGACGAATCCCTGCTGACGGGCGAGTCACAGCCCGTTGCACGCCGGCTCGACGACCCTGTCGTCGGAGGCAGTCACAACCGCCTCGCGGAGATCGAGGTCGAGGTATCCGCGACGGTTGCAGCGGGGACCTTGTCCCGCTTGGCCGCACTTCTCGAACGTGCGCAAGCAGACCGCCCCGACGTCCAGCGGTTCGCGGATCGCGTGGCCACGGTGTTCGCACCGGCTCTGCTCGCGGTCGCCGCCCTAAGTGTGGCATACCTCGCAACCACCGAGACTCCGGCGCTCGAGATCGCGCTCCGCGCCGCAGCCGTGCTCATCGTAGCGTGCCCCTGCGCGCTGGGCCTCGCCACTCCCACGGCCATCACGGCCGCGATCGGCCGCGCCGCGCAGCTCGGGATCCTGGTCAAGCGTGGAGACGCACTCGAACGACTCGCTCGCATAGACCACGTCCTCTTGGACAAGACCGGGACGCTCACGGAAGGCCGCTTTCACGTCGACACCGTGC
Organism: Pseudomonadota bacterium; assembly: GCA_003247575.1. GTDB lineage: Bacteria > Myxococcota_A > UBA9160 > SZUA-336 > SZUA-336 > SZUA-336. Next base: position 32,463 of record QJZC01000040.1, on the reverse strand, counting down.
GAGTCGCTCCCGGATACGACGAGGATCACGTGCTCGCGCTCGCTCACACGGCCGAGGGTCACTCGACCCACCCGATTGCCGAAGCCATCGAGCGCGAGTTCAGCGAACGTCGCCTGGCGGATCGCGTGAACCACGCCTCGCACACACGCGTCGAGCGCCAGACCTTTGCGGGCCGCGGAGTCGAGGCTCGCGCCGGCGATCGGCGCATCCTCGTCGGCACCCTGGCGCACCTTCGATGCGCCAACGTCCGCATCTGCGACAAGCTATACGAAGGCTGCGGAGCTCTCGACCTGCGCGGCCTCACCTCGACCTGGGTGGCCGACGGTCTCGAGGCAGTGGGCGTCATCGGTCTCTCGGACCGGCCACGCGCGGACGCGCAGCGCACGATCGCGCGGCTGCGAACTCTCGGCGCGCGCATCGAGCTCGTGAGCGGCGACGACCGACCCGCGGTCGAACTCGCACGGAAGCGAGCCGGAATCCGGGCCGCGGAATCCTTCTACCGGGTCTCGCCGGAAGCCAAGCTCGAACACGTCCAGGGTGCACGCGGACGCGGCGCGCGCATTGCCTCCGTAGGAGATGGGATCAACGACGCCGCGGCATTGGGCGCCTCGGACGTGGGAATCGCGCTGGCGCGCGGGGCGGACGTCACCCTGCACGCCGCCGATCTGGTGATCCTCTCCCCAAGACTCGGTGCACTGACCGACAGCATCGAGCTCGCGCGAGCGTGCGTCCGCCGCATTCGCGAGAACTTCGGGGTCGCGCTCTGCTACAACGCTACTGCGATCCCGCTGGCCCTCGCGGGTGTGCTGGATCCGCTGACCGCAGCCCTGGCCATGAGCGCGTCGTCGCTGGTGGTCACCGGCAACGCCGCGCGCCTGCTCGGCTGGAAGCCTCGAGAGTGAGCTTCCTGGTCGTCACGATTCCCGTAACCCTCTTCCTGGCAGGCGTCTTGCTCAGCCTGGTCCTGGCGGCGGTTCGCGCCGGCGACTTCGATGATCTCGAAGCCCCGTCCGCCCGCATGCTCGCAGACGACGACCGAACCCCCGAGATCGAAGGTCCGATCCAGCCGATCCCGACGGAACCGCGGAGCCCACTGATTTCGACAGGCGAGCGCGGCTGAGGAATCGAAACGAGGCCGCAGGCGCTCAGCGCTCGCCAGGTCTCCCCGCCCGCGTGCTTTCCTGCTGAGCAAAGTGCAGACACAGCCGGCGCATCTCGCGCGTTGCGTCCTTCCCCTGCTCTTCTTCGATCCGCACGCAACGTCCGTCGATCTCGGTGACGATGCCGCCCTGGCGACCGACGCGAGTGCCAACGCTCAATACGTGCTCCGACCCTGCACCCTCTCGCGTCGAGACGATCGCTCGGGGCTCGCCCACCGACCAGAGCATGGCCCGGAGTCGCAGGCTCGAGAGCGGGACCAGCTCGAGCACGGTCTTTCCTGGCTCGTCGAAGGAGAGGCGCTTGAACGGGTCTCGGCCCAGCGGGGCCTCGGATTCCACCGACGTCGGGTCCGGGGGAACCTCGGAAAGGCCGGGCGCAACGGGGATTTCCTTCGCCATCGCTGTCCCCCCGCCCACGAGCAGGCCGAGAGTAAGCGGTACGCACCACTTGGAGACTGGACGACTGCGCATACGGGCTCCTTCTCTGATGCACCACGAGCGGATCGCACACCAGGCTCCCGTCGCGTGACCGGACAGCCCTTCGGAAGCCTGATTCCGAAACCTGAGACCGTGCAGCTCCGGCGCTCCGAACGCGCAGCCGTCAGGAACGCCGCAGGTCGGATCAAACCGGGAGAGCAGCTCTGGTTCAAAAGGGGGCCAATTCGCCGCACACTTCGACTCAGACGCCCGCTTCACTCGTGATCGCGGGATGCACTCACTCGCTCTCGACTCAGGGGGCGGGGGATTGCGGATCGCCCTCGCCGGCCAGCGCTTCCAATGCGACTCGCGCGGGTGCGTGCTCCGGACTCACTTCGAGCGCGCGCTGATACTCCGCCGCCGCGGCCCCGTTCTGCCCGCTCTCTTCGAGGGCCAGCCCCAAGTGGTAGAGGTGGTGAGGATTGCGCGGCGCGAGCTCGACGGCCTTGCGCAGCGGCTCGAGCGCCTCTGCCGGACGATCGAGTCGCAGGTAGAGCACACCCAGGTTGTTGTAGGGCTCGGCGAAGTCGGGATCCTGGCTGATGGCCACGCGGTAGTCCAACACGGCCTCGTCTACGCGGCCGAGGCGTCCATGGGCGATCCCCCGGTTGTTCCAAGCCCGCGCCAGACTGGGGTTGAGCTCGATGGCCGCTTCGAACGTCTCCTGCGCAGCGGCCCAGACATCCGCCGGAATCTCGTCCGGCGTGGCATAGCCACGCAGCAGATCGTAGCCGTAGTTGTTGTAGTAGTGGGCGAAGGCTTGTAGATCGTCCATCACCCGCAACCTGCGATAGCTCCCCACGGAGCGGTCGAAGTCGACGATCCGATCTCCCTCCACGGTCCGGACGACGGCGCTCACGTGGCCCGAGGACACGATGAAGGCGTCGTCCTCCTCGACGGAACGAACTCGATCGGAGGCATCGAGATAGTACGCACGCAGCCCCAGCTCGCGCGCGAGCCCGATGAAGAGCGAGCTCATCCCGAGGCAGTTTCCCCGCTTCTCGCGCAGGACATCGTTTGCGTTCGAGGTTGCCAGAGGGTCGTAGGTGATGCCGAAGGCACGCTCCGAGACCAGTGCATCCGCGAGCCGGCTGGCGCGCTCCCTCGGATCCGAGACGGGTCGCAGCAGCCGGCGCATCGCCTCCACGGCATCGGAATCCACTTCGAAGGGGACTTCGACGGTCGCGGTCTCGACACCGAGCTTCTCCGCCACCGCGCGGCGGAACGCGTCCGGAGCGTACTCGAGCGTACGTGGCGTGCTACACGCCAGCACGCTGGCGAGCAGAGCCAGTTCGGTGAGCGCTCCAGGCGCGCGCCAGCTCGGGCCGCGACCTCGGCTCGGAGCGACCCTACACCTGCTCATGTCGATTCTTCGCCAGATGTCCCGTCTCCGCGATGCGTTGATCCGCTGATCTGCGTTCTGCGAATCTCCGCTGATCTCGGGAGATCCGCCGGTCCGACGCCCAGCCTTCCCGAGTCCCAGAGTTCCCGAGTCCCAGAGTCCCCGAGTCCCAGAGCGGCCGTCGCAAGGAGGCGGAGCTTCGACCCTAGCTTCGGTTTTACCCGGTGGATGTGTGCGTGTCGACTCTCGAGCGACGCGAGGCCGATGGCGACCGGATGGTCCGCGTGCCGCAGCCCGCAGGGTCCCCGCTCGCCACCTTGCCCCAGAGTCGGATCCAGAGGGACCTCGGCCCCGGCGTGCAGGCGCCACAGTGCTCCACCTCTTCTGAACCGATGGGTGCAGATCCGGGACACTGACTCAGGCGCAGATCGCACGCCTTCCTTCGATGAACTCTGATCTCGACCTCTGCGCGCTCTCTTCTCGATCTGCGTTCGCCTGGAGACGCGATCGAGAGTTTCTCGAGCATCGACCTCACGCTACGACTGCAACCGGTGACCGCACCCCACTACCCACGCTCGATCGTTCTTCTCAGTACGAGCGGTCGGGCGGCGAGAGTTCGCCCGGACCACGAAGGTGTGACTTCATTCGGCATCTCGCCCGTCGTGGTCTGACAAGCTGGAGCGAACATTCGCACGCCGATCACTCCCATGTGTGCTCGTGAGACTCCCGTATTGGCGTATCCGGTCGCACGGAACGGGTTCGGTCGTACGTCCGTCCGTCATCGATCCCCGTGAACGGCGGCTAACAGATATCTCGCCTGAAGTGAATCGTGAGTTGGTTGCGGCTTTCCAGTTGACCCTGCACCAGCTTCTGAGGACACTTTCATATGTAGTAGGGGCAGCCCGGGTGTTCGTTGATGAACTCCGCAGCGCTCGAGGGGATGGATAGGAGCGCGATCGTGAGATCCCGATCGGTCGCCCCCACCTACGATCTATGGAGGGACCCATGAGATTTCGTGAACTAGCTACATCTGCGAGTGTGCTCGCGCTCGGCTTCGCACTATCGAGCGCGCCGCCAGCCGCGGCACAGTCCGAGTCGGAAGACATCGACGGGCAGGCCGAGTCGGCCGAGAGAGGCACTCCGCCGGCCGTCGAAGAGATCACGGTCACCGGCACCTACATCAAGCGGACGGATCCGAAGGGACCGCAGGCCGTCCAGGTCATCGACGCAGCGCAGATCGAAGATCTGGGCGTTCAGGCGCCGATCGACATCATCAAGAACCTGTCGATCAATACCGGCTCCGAGTTCCAGTCCGACGCCTTCCAGAGCGGCGGCACCTACGGAACCGCCAACGTGAATCTGCGCGGCCTCGGCCTCGGCACCACCCTGGTGCTCGTCGACGGTCGCCGCCAGGTGATCAGCGGCACGACGGCGAACGACGGCTCGAGCTTCGTGGACATCAACACGATCCCGCTCGGCCTGGTCGAGCGGGTCGAGGTGCTCAAGGAAGGCGCCGCGGCGACCTACGGCTCGGACGCAGTAGCCGGCGTAGTCAACTTCATCACGCGGAAGGACTTCGAGGGTTTCGAGCTCCGCACGGGCTACAACACCACCACCTCGGGTGGCCAGCGTAACCAGGACCTCTCCGCGCTCTGGGGCTGGGGGAACGACAAGACTCACCTGACCCTGTTCGCGAGCGGTAGCGACCTGAACCAGCTGAACTCCTCCGAGCGAAAATTCACCCGCTCGGCGCGCGATGCGAACGGCACGCTGATCACGACCCGAGGAAACAGCACGCTGGGCAAGGGCGCGTTCCTGCCGCTCACCGATGCCGTTCCGACTCCGTTGGTCGACCCATCGTTCACGGCAGCCGTGAACGCTGCGCGGGCCGCAGGCTTCATCAACGGGGACACACCCGTGACGGATCCGGACTGCCTCGCAGACGGCGGGGCGCCCAATCCCGGCCCCGCCCCAATCCTTGGGCGCTGCTCGTTCGAGTTCGTGGACAACTTCAATCTGCAGGAGCACGAGAAGCGAGCGAACTACGCGCTTCAGCTGCGCCACGACTTCTCCGAGAACCTGAGCGCAAGCTTCAAGTGGAACTTCGCGTACAACAAGCAGGACGACATCGGGCTCTCCCCGTCGTTCCCGCTGCTGACCTTCCCGCGCGTGCCGGAGAACAATCCGGGGAACATCTTCGGCACGACGGCCGTCTTCTTCGGCCGACCTCTCGCCGAGGCGCGCACGAGCGAGCGCGGCTTCTACTACAGCAAGGCCAGCAACTACGAAGCCGGACTGAATGGCGCCGTGGGCGACTGGGAGTGGGATCTTCACTACACATTCCAGAAGCAGCGCCGCTACGCGAACGTGCCGGACACGATCTTCGATCGCTTCCAGGCCGCACTGAACGGCCTGGGCGGCCCGAACTGTGACTCGAGCAACACGGCCCTGGCGGGTTCCGCCGCCGACGGCTGCTTCTTCTTCAATCCGTTCGCGAGCGCGGACCTCAATCCGACCGGAACCGGCATCGGCGGCCTGCCGCTCGGCAACCGCGAGGACGTGATCGACTTCTTCACGGGTCGTATCAAGACCGACACGGATACCGAGCTGCAGGTGATCGACTTCGTCATGAGTGGGGATCTCTTCGATCTGCCTGCAGGACCGGTCGGCGTGGCCTTCGGCTACCAGTACCGCCGCGACAGCTACCAGCTTCGCAGCAACGGTGGCACCGGGATGGAGCCAGACTTCAACCGCTTCATCTTCCTGACGGCGCCGCCCGAGTTCGACAAGGTGCGCAGCACCACCGCGCTGTTCGTCGAGTCGGCGGTTCCGCTGACCGACCGTCTCGAGGCTCAGTTGGCCCTGCGCTTCGAGGAGTACAATGGGGCCATCGGCTCGAGCGTCGATCCCAAGCTGGCGCTCCGCTGGCAGGCCACGGACTGGCTGGCGCTGCGCGGCAGCTTCAGCACGACGTTCCGGGCTCCGACGCTCAGTCAGATCGCCAGCTTCCGGACCTCGCAGGATCCGATCCGCGACGGCAATCCGGGCAACGTGGACGACGATCGCCCCTTCGGCTTCGTCGCAGTGACCACGCGCGGCAACAACCAGCTCGCTCCGGAGGAAGCCGACGTCTACAACCTCGGCCTGATCCTGGAGCCGTTCGAAGGGCTGGACCTGACCCTGGACTACTATCGGATCGACTTCTCGGACGTCATCGTGCAGGAGACGGCACAGACGCTGGTCGACAACGAGTCCGTGCTCAATCTCACGAACGGGGTTCCGTTCGCGAGCACGAACGGCGGACCCACGGGCATCGATCAGCGGCTCGACTGCAACAATCCGGGGTTCCAGCCGCTGCTCGGAGCCGACGGCAACCCGGTCATCCAGCGCACGCCGGACTGCAACATCTCGCGCATCAACGCGAACTTCCGCAACGCACCGAGCATCATCACCGACGGCATCGATCTCGCGCTGAACTACTCGCGCGACGTCGGGGCCTTCGGGACGATGGCGTTCAATCTGAACGTGAGCCACCTCATCCAGTATGACATCCGTGGACAGGGCTTCTGCCCGCTCCGCGGTGGCTCGCAGCCGGAGTCGTGCAAGGCGGCCGGGAACATCAACACGCGCACGTTCTCGCGCGCACTCCCGAAGTGGCGCGGAAACGCGACCATGAGCTTCTACTCTGGTGCGCACGCTGCGTCGCTCACGTTCCGCTACATCTCGTCCTATGACGACGACAACAACGAGAACAACAAGATCAGCCAGCACGGCACGATCGATCTGGCCTACTCCTACGAGCTGCCCTTCCGTCGCTTCGACACGCGGCTCCAGGTGGGGGTCATCGACGTGCTGAACACTGATCCGCCGTTCGCAACGACCGACTTCAACTACGACACGCGAACCCACAGCCCGTTCGGGCGCCGGGTCTTCGCCAACATCCGAACCCGGTTCTAGACCCTTCTCACCGGTCTAGCCGGAACCGCTCCGAGGCGGGGTCGCGATGCGGCCCCGCCTCTTTGCGTTGGGTGAGCGCTCGTTCGATGAGCGCTCATCACTTGGGAGTCACGTGCGATCGCGAACCCGTATAGACTGATCCCTGGAGGATCTGCGTGACCGCGACTCGCCCACCACAGCCCATCCAAGCCCGCCACTACGGCTTTCTCGGATTCATCACGTTACTCAACGTGATGAACTTCGTGGACCGCCAGCTCCTTGCCAGCTTCGCCAACTTCATCGTGCCGGAGCTCGAGCTCAGCAATGCGCAGTTCGGCTGGCTGACCGGCTTCGCATTCATTGTCTTCTACTCGCTCATGGGCTTGTTCGCCGGTGCACTGGCCGACATGGTTCACCGACCGCGGCTCGTGGCCGCCGCGCTGACCCTCTGGAGTGCGCTCACCGCCGCGTCGGGTGCGGCAGGAGGCTTCGTCTCGCTCCTGATCCCACGCATGTTCATCGGCGTGGGCGAGTCGGTCCTGACTCCGGCTTCGATGTCCATGATCTCGGATCGCTTCCCGTCTTCTCGAATGGGCTTCGCGTCCGGCTTCTACTACATGGGCGTTCCGGTGGGAGTGGGAGCGAGCCTGCTCATCGTGGGCTACCTGGGACCCGCGATCGGTTGGCGGAACTGCTTCTACCTGCTCGGCGTCCTCGGGATGCTACTCGCGCTGTTCATGCTGCGCGTCGCCGAGCCACGAAGCGCTACCAGCGACGTGCACGCATCCAGCCCGACCGCCCGTCCCTCATTCGGAGACATCCTGGGAACGCTCTTCGACGTGCTCCGCTCCTCTCCCGCCTTGGTTGCCACGATCTGTGGCGGGGTCGCATTCCACTTCATTCTCGGTGCGGCCGCATTCGATCAGCTCTGGTTCGTAGAGGAGCGCGGATTCGAGCGAGCCGAGATCGCTCGTCTGAGCGGCTGGGTCGGCATGTTGTCCGGCCTGGTGGGCACGATCTTCGGTGGCTGGGCGGGGGACCGCTGGCAACAGCTCACCGGCACCGGCCGGCCACTCTTTCTCTTCTGGGCAGGACTGCTATTGACCCCGATGGGCATCGCCTATCGGCTCGCCGAGGGAGGATCTCCACTGTTCTGGGTGGGGGTCGCGCTCGGATTCTTCCAGCTCGGAGTGTTCTATGGACCGACCTTCTCGACGGTCCAGGAGCTCGTCCCAGCACAGATTCGCGCCACGATCGTCGCCTTCTACATCCTGGCACTCAACTTCATCGGACTGGGCGTGGGCATCACCGGGGGCGGCTACATGATCGACGCATTGAGCGCGAGCGGGGTCGAGCAGCCCTATACGGTCACCCTGGTCTGCTTCACAGCTCTCTCGGCAACCGCGATCCCTTGCTTCTGGGTCGCGGGGAGGCGCTTCGCTCAGGATCGCGCAGCGCTCTATGCTCGCGTCACCAGAGCGGACGCGCCCGCTGCGAGCCTGCTGGAGCCGTCCTCCTAGTGCGCGGCCTCGGGAAGACTCGCCATGTTCGGAGTCGCCTCGCTCTGGCTGGCTTGCTCGTGCTCCTGATCGCCTGCGGCTCCGAGGCGACGGAGCCCGAGCGTGCCACTCGACCCACTCCAGAGCCCGAGTCGGTGCGCTCGACGACCGAGGGACCGGTGATCGGCTTCCGGGGTTCCGAAGGCACGCACGCCTGGCTCGGAATCCCGTTCGCAGAGCCGCCCACCGGGAAGCTACGCTGGCGAGCTCCGCTCCCCCCGAGCGACCGCATGTCGCGCCTCGAGGCGACGCAAGCCGGATCCGCATGTCCCCAGATCGCAAGCTCCTTCGGTGGGGTTCCAGGCCCGGAGGGTACGGTGGTCGGAAGCGAGGACTGCCTGTACCTGAACGTCTGGGCTCCGGGCGTCTCTCCGAACGACCTGCCGCAGGGGGACCGGAAACTGCCTGTCATGGTCTGGGTGCATGGAGGCGCCAATGCCATCGGAACGGGCTCGAGCTTCGACGGAGCCCTGCTCTCCGGCACACAGAACGTCATCGTGATCACCCTGAACTATCGCCTCGGGCCTCTCGGCTGGTTCCGCCACCCGGCGCTGCGCGGACACGACACGAGCCCCTCGGACGACTCCGGCAACTATGGGATCCTCGACCTGATTCGCGCACTCGCGTGGATCCGAGAGAATGCCGCCGCCTTCGGCGGCGACCCCGATCGCATCAGTGTGTTCGGAGAGTCGGCCGGCGGTGTGAACGTGTTCTGTCTGCTCGCTTCACCGCTCGCGCAGGGTCTCTTCCAGCGCGCCATCGTCCAGAGCGCAATCCCCGCGTCCGAGCCGGTGGAGCGAGGCGAGAACTTGAGCGACGCCGCGGTTCCGGGCAACGCGCTCAGTGGACGCGAGGTCGCACTTCGACTTCTGATTGCGCGGGAACGAGCGACCACCCGCAGCCAAGCACTCGCTCTCGCAGACTCGATGCCGGCGGGAGAGCTAGCCGCCTTTCTGCGCTCGGTCTCGCCGGCGGAGCTGATCGCAGTCTATGACCCGGGTGCGAGCGGAGGCTTCCTCCAGTTCCCCCTCAACTTCAGAGACGGCCACGTCCTGCCGCGGGATCCTCTGGGCGAGCACCTCACCCAGCCCAGTGGAGTCCCCACCATTCCGGTCATGCTCGGCACGAATCGAGATGAGATTCGCGCGTTCCAGCTGGGAGCTGGCATTGGCATCAAGAATCTCCTCGGATTGTTCCCGCGCGCGGAGGATCCCGAGCGCTATGTGCGCTCTGCCTATTACGGAAGTGCGATCTGGAAGGCCACCGGAGCGGATGAGGTCGCCGCCAGCTGGGCGCGATCCGGCGCTGAGTCCGTATGGGTCTATCGCTTCGATTGGGACGAGGAGCCCGAGAGCTTCGTGGGCAACATGCAGCTGCTCCTCGGCGCAGCCCACGCGATCGAAGTTCCGTTTCTCTTCGGCTCCTTCGAGTACGGATCGATCACGAACATGGTCTTCACCGACGAGAACGAGCCCGGCCGGCGGACCCTGTCACGTGCAATGATGTCCTACTGGGCGCAGTTCGCGGACACCGGAAATCCGGGACGCGGTCGCGCAAACGACCTCCCTCCATGGAAAGCCTGGAGCGAAGCACGCCAAGATGCCCCTCGTTTCATGATTCTCGATACCCCGCAAGATGGCGGGTTGCGCATGGAGAACGTCGCCACTACGCGATCCCGTGTCGCAGCCGAACTCGCCGAGGATGGGATCTTCTCGACTCGGGACGAACGCTGCGAGCTCATGCGCTTCGCCGAGTTGACCAATGGCGTGGAGTGGAATCGGCAGCACTACGCCCGGGTGGGCTGCTCTCCGGAGACTCCGCCCGCATCCGAGGGCGAGTAGCCGGAGCTGCACCACAGCTGCCGCCTTCTGCCTGCACGGCACCTTGGCGAGCCCGCCAATCACCAGGCCAGCGCCGGCCTCCGCCCGAAGAAGAAACGGCGAGAACCTTGCAGGAGAAAGTCGGTATGCGGACCTTTGCAGCACATCGCTACGGTGAACTTCGCCAATCCGAGATTCGACGCATGACGCTCGAATGCGAGCGGGTGGGCGGGATCAACATGGCGCAGGGCCTGTGTGACATTCCCATTCCTGACTGCGTGCGGGATGCGGGCGTGGCCGCGATGCAGCGAGAGACCCAACCCTACTCCAGCGCCGCGGGCATCCCCGAGCTGCGCCATGCGCTCGCTCGCCGGCTTGAACGCGACAACGGGCTTCACCCAGATCCAGAGCGCGAGATCGTGGTCACCTCGGGCGTGACGGGCGCATACCATTGCACTCTCGATGGATTGCTGAACCCCGGGGACGGAATCCTGCTCATCGAGCCCTACTACGGCTACCACTTGAACATGGCCCGAGTCGCAGGACTCGACCCTCACTTCGCACGGCCCGCACATCCACACGCGACGATCGACGAGAACCTGCTGCGAAATGCACTGCTTCCCCACACACGCGCGATCGTAGTCTGTACCCCATCGAACCCAGCCGGAAAGGTCTGGTCGCTACGCGAGCTCGAGGGACTCGCCCGGGTCGCAACGGAACGGGATCTGTTGGTCATCACGGACGAGATCTACGAGTACTTCGCCTATGATGGACGCGCGCACATCTCACCTGCCCGCTTGCCAGAGCTGTGGCCGCGCACAGTGAGCCTGCTCGGATACTCCAAGACGTTCGCCATCACCGGCTGGCGCATCGGATGCGCGGTCGCACCCGCGCCGCTCGCGGAGCGCATCCTGCTGGCCAACGATCTGACCTTCATCTGCGCGCCTCGCCCCCTCCAGCATGCCGTTGCCGCTGCCATCGATACTCTCCCGCAGGCGTGGTACCGGGAGCTCGCTACCCAATTCGAAGCCAGGCGTGATCGTGTATGTGACGCGCTCGAACGCGGGGGACTGCCTCCAGTCGCGATTCCCGAGGGCTCCTACTACGTAATGGCGGACGCCAGCGCATTCGAGTCCGCGCGAACGGCGGCGATGAGCATTCTCGACGGCTGCGGCGTCGCTACGGTTCCGGGCACCGCCTTCATGCGCGGGGCAGAAGGAGAGCGCTTCGTGCGCGTATGTTACGCAAAACAGGATCGAGTCCTCGACCTCGCATGCCAGAAGCTCTCACGATTCGTCCCATCCCGATCGGCTCCTCCAGCAAACGCCAAGTGACCGAGTCAGCCAAATCTTGCGCCCCCGAAAGACACATGCCGGCTGCTGGTTGCAACCCCCTACAGCTTGGCCTACAACCGGAGTCAAGGGGCGGTGAGCGCTCGCTCGCTGACTACCCGAGACCACCGGAACCACGCTTTGCCTGCTGCAATATGCGGGCATAGGGGGCCCGCTCGTGAGCAAGCCCAACACACCGCAGACCGCCCATCGGGAACACTTCGACGTTGTCATCGTCGGCGCGGGAATCTCTGGAATCGGCGCTGCATATCACCTGACCTCTCAGTGTCCCAAGCACAGCTTCGTCGTACTCGAGGGCTACGAGTCCTTCGGCGGCACGTGGCACATCCACAAGTATCCGGGAATTCGCTCGGACAGCGATCTCTACACCTTTGGCTATCGATTCAAGCCATGGACCGGCAACCCCATCGCTAGCGGAGAACAGATCCTCCAATACCTCGGAGAGGTCATCGAAGAAAACGACCTCGCCTCGCATATCCGGTACCGTCACCGAGTAGAGCGCGCTCACTGGTCGAGCGAGGAAGGAGTTTGGACCCTCGAGGCGCGCCAGCAACATACAGGAAAAGTCGTTCGGCTGAGCTGCAACTTCCTATGGATGTGCCAGGGATACTACCGACACGCAGAAGGGTATACTCCTGATTGGGAGGGAATGGACTCCTTCGAAGGTCAGATCGTCCATCCGCAAACGTGGCCCGAAGATCTCGAATTCGCTGGAAAGCGGGTCATCGTGATCGGCTCTGGTGCCACAGCCGCCACCCTCGTGCCTGCCATCGCATCGAAGACCGAGAAGGTCACCATGCTCCAGCGTTCGCCGACCTACTTCTATGCCGGCCCCAACCGCAATGAGCTCGCCGACGAGCTACGCGAGCTAGAGATCGACGAGGCGTGGATTCACGAGATCGCGCGCCGTCGCATTCTCAAGAATCAAGCCGCAGTCGCAAGAGCATGTGTCGATCAACCAGACAACATGAAGAAGCTTCTGATCGCGGGAATCACGCCCTACCTGCCGCAGGAGTTCGACGTCGGGAAGCACTTCACCCCGCGCTATCGCCCCTGGCAGCAACGGATTGCCTTCGTACCGAACGGAGACTTGTTTCGAGCCGTCGCCTCCGGCGACGCATCGGTAGTTACCGACGAGATCGCCCGCTTCACCAAGAAGGGCCTATTGCTCGCATCCGGCACCGAGCTCGAAGCGGACCTGATCATCACCGCGACTGGATTCGACCTGAGCATTCTCGGCGACATCGCACTCACGATCGACGGCGCTCCTGCCAACCTGGCGGACCAAGTGACCTACCGCGGCATGATGTTCACGCAGATCCCGAATCTCCTGTGGATCTTCGGCTATTTTCGAGCCAGCTGGACTCTGCGCGTAGACCTGCTATGTGACTTCACGTGCAGACTACTCAATCACATGCGCGCGCACGGACACCGCAAGGTCGAAGTCGCCCTGCGTTCGCAAGATGGCACCATGCCACTCTTACCGTGGGTCGACACAGAGGACTTCAGCCCCAACTACCTGCTGCGCAGCATGCATCTGCTCCCCAAACGAGGCGACAAGCCGGAGTGGCAACACACACAGGACTACTGGCACGAGAGAGACGAGCTACCCACCATCGACCTCGAGGGCCCGGAGTTTCACTACCGCTGAGACTGAGAGCCCTCACCGAGGGGCGGTGTCATGCAGCCGATTCCGATCGATTCTCGGAATTCGATCGATCGGCGGAATCCGAGCCGGCGGCCGCAGAGGCCATGCGAGGCGTCTCCTCGATCTCGATTCTCAGCTCGCGCACGTCGTCCTCGAGACGCGACAAACGACGCTCGAGGTCACCGCGGTCGGAGTTGTCCCGCAGCTGCCGTGCGAGCCGATCTGCGACCAGATCATCTCCGATCAAAAGCCGCTCGAGGAAGATCTTGAGCAACACATTCAGGTACCGGCGCCCCATTTCCGAGATGCGAAGGTTCGAGGTTCCCCAGGTTCGCCCTTCCCAGTCGATGGGAATGGACGCAATGGAGTATCCTCGAATCAGCGCACTCAACGACATCTCGATCGTGATGTTGAAGTGGCTGGAAGAGTACGGGCCGCAGTCACGCACGACGTGCGAACGATACACCTTGAACGCGTTGGTGAGATCATTGTGGCGAGTCCAGAACATGAGCTGGATCGTACGATTCACGATACGGTTCACGATCAGCTTGACGCGCGGGTATCCATTCACCGTCGACTTGCGTGAGAAGCGGGTTCCAAATACGCAGTCGTACCCCTCTTCGATCTTCGAGTAGCAGCGGATGAGATCCCTGGGGTGATCGGACTGATCTGCCATGAAGATGGCGATGACGTCGCCCTTGGCGAGCTCGACGCCGGTACGAATGGCGCGGCCGAAGCCACCAGGTGGACGCCGCTGAACCAGAGAGATCCGAGCATCGAGTGCATGCATCCGGGCCAGAACGGACGGGGTGCTGTCGCGGCTGTTGTCGTCTACCACCAATATCTCGTACGGAATCTTCTCCTCGCATAAGGCCGTTCGGAGACCCGTCAAGGTGGCCTCGAGATTCTCTCCCTCGTTGAAGGCTGGAATGATGATCGACAGGACGAGCAGGTGCATACAGGAAAGCCTTGGAGAACGTGGTAGGGCCGCGCCGAGCCTCTCCGCTCACCGGCGCAGACGCGCGTAGAAGTCCATAAGATATACTCTCCGCCCATGAGTCTCCACAGTGCCCATGAATCTCGCGTCGCAACTGGCGGCGCCGAGGAGGCCTCGCGTCCGGCTGGCCGGGAATACCCGGCGGCAGCCGTCTCCCCCGTACGCTGGCAGACGGTGATCGCGCTGATCTTCTGCGCCGCGCTCGTGCATGCGCTGGTCCAGCTCGGACAAGGGTGGGAGAACAGCGTGCTCGATCGACACGGCTTTCGACAGAGTCAGACCGCGATCAGCACGTACTACCTCTTGCGCGGCAGCAGCTGGCTCGCGTACGAGACTCCCGTGCTCGGGCCTAACTGGTCGATTCCGATGGAGTTCCCGACGTATCAGTGGCTGGTCGCAGCCTGGGTCCGACTCACGGGAATGCCGCTCGACTCTTCGGGGCGCCTCGTCAGCGTGGGCTGCTTTCTCGGGTCCCTGGTCCTCGTGTATGCCGGCCTCCGGCACTGGGGACTCGATTGGTCGCGCAGGCTCGTAATCCTGACCCTGCTACTGACGAGCCCGCTGTACCTCTTCTGGTCGCGAACCTTCATGATCGAATCGCTCGCGCTCCTACTCGGCCTCGCATTTCTCGTTCTGGTCGCACGCTACCTGCGCTCCGGGGGCCTGGGAACATTGGCAACCGCGTGCCTGTGCGGATGCCTCGCGGGCCTCACCAAGATCACCACGTTCTACACGTTCACCCTCGCCGCAGCAGCCCTCCTGCTAGGCAAACTCTATCCGAGCCTGCGCATGACCTTACGTGGAGAGCCAGCAGCGCTGCTGCGACAGATTCCGCTGGCGCTGGGCCTGCTCGTGGGCGGAGCACTGATCCCTCTTGCCGCAACACTAGCGTGGACAGCCTACGCCGACGGCGTGAAGGAGACGGTTCCGCTGGCTGCTGACTACATCACCTCGACTGCGCTTCGCGACTGGAACTTCGGCTCTCTCGAGCAGCGCCTCTCGAGCAAGTTCTGGTACAGCACGGTCCTGGGACGCATGGGTAGCGATATCTTCGGAGCAAGAATCGGAACCCTCGCGGCCCTCTCCCTGATCGCAATCGGCGCCAGCATCGCGCCCGCGTATCGCTCTCGCATCATGGTGTCGGCCGGATTGTTCCTGGCAGCGCTCTCGACCTTCACGAACCTACACTACGTGCATGATTACTATCAGTATGCGAACGCGATCTTCCTACTCGTCGGCGTCGGTTTCGCACTCGTGAGCATGCTCGAGAGCCAGCAGCCGAGGTGGAGCTACTGCGGCATCGCAGGTTTCGCGCTTCTTACGGTCATCGGATGCTACGGACACAATCAAGGGCTCCGCCGCGTCGCGCGCCACGATACGCCTCCCGAACCCATCGTCGCCGAGATTCGGAAGCGCGTCCCGCAGGATGGCATCATCTTGATCTATGGGCGCGGCTGGTCCTCTGCGATTCCCTACTACGCCGAGCGACGCGCGATCATGGATCCTCGCTACCGCGAGCCCGGCCACCCCAAGATTCAGGCAGCACTCGCATCTCTCGGCGACACACCTCTCGCGGGAGTCGTGAGCTGCGGAGTCCGGCAGCGCGATCCGGAAGGCCTACGTCAACGGCTCGAGTCTCTTCGCTTCGAGACATCCCCGGCTGCAACGGCCGGAACGTGTGAGTTCTACCAGCGCTCGGAGCGCCATTCCGACCAGCCGACGGGCGAGTAACCAGGAGGATTGCAGGCCGAGCCCACTGCAACGAAGAAAACACGCAGTCCAGCTCGACCCGCCCTCCATCCTGCCTACTTCTCGAAGACCAGTTTGAGTGGATCCTCGACGACGGCGTGCCGCACCTGTGCGTTGTCGAAGAACGCGACTCCGAAAGGATACGCCTTCGTCAAATCGCTGAATTGCACGTCCTTGTCGCTGCCCGTCTCGAGCTTGCGTGCGATCTCGACCGTCCACGTCCCCTCGTTCCAGCGGGCTCCGGCCCGAATATCGCCCCGATCCCCCTCGAGTGGCGCGATGGCGATCGCAGCAACCTCGTCACCCGGCTTGAACTTGGAATCATCGAAGGGAACAGCATCTTGCTTCGCCAGCCAATAGGTACCGCCCCGATTGGCAGCAGTGGCATCTTTGTGCATGAGCTCGGGCACCCCGTCCTTCAGCACGATGTCGGAATACCCACCCCCCCCTGGGTCGGTGTGCCGCCCAGCCGACGGCGACTTCTTGGGGTCGTAGCGAGTATTGTCGAGATATTGATCGTCAACCATGCCCACGGGACTCGTGCGAACGTTCTTGATATGCCAGATATCCCCCAGCTCCGATTCTTCCTCGCTGTACTTGTTCCCGAACGGCTTTCCAGGCTGGCCTGAGTGGCAACTCATCTGGCAACCTCTCCGCTCGAATCCGAAGATCGAGTCATCGATCGACCAGATCAGGGCTGCTTTGTCTTCGTAGTACTTGTTGTTGTCACCACCCTTATCCTCGGCATCCTTCAGCTGCGTCCAGGATCCATCCGCCTGCTTGGCCCAGGGACTTCGCTGAAGGCTCAGGGTGGCATCCTTCCACTGAATCAGCAGATATAGCATGTCGCCCATATAGGCAGCCTTCACACTTCCAGTCGTCTTCCCAGTGCCACCGAAGTTCGCACCGTCGACGGCACTCACCTCTGCTCCCGTAGCACTCTTCCAGACCGCGTCATCAGCGACTCCATCGAGCTTGGGCGCCGCGGTCGCCTTCTTGGCCGTAACCAGAGATTCTGCGTGCACCTCGTTCCCGAGTAGAACCGCCGCCCAAGCCCCACAAGCGACGGCCCAAACGACTCTACTCCGTCGCACCTCCAACCCCTTCATCTGCTACCTCCTCAGCCGAATTCGGCCTCATTTTCGATGCTGTCGCCCGCGATGAAGCCAGCGCCCACTCGCGCTCTGGCGGGCTCACGTGCCATCCCGTGGAAATTGCTCGAAAGTGCTCCGCGAGCGAAGCTCCAAACGTGGCCAGATAGATGTGGCCTACAAGAAACAACGTAAGCAGATATCCGATTACACAGTGCAGAACCGCAACGGGAAGCAGTCCAGACATGCCCATCACCTTCTCCGGCGCAAGCTCTGGAAACAGAAATAGGATCCCGGAACCTATCAAGAGCGGCATCGCAAGGAACATCACGAGTAGATACGTGACCTGCTGGAGGACGTTGAACTTACTCTCCATCGAAGGGACATGCGGAGGCCCTTCGCCGAGAAGCGATCCGACACAGAAGAACCACACCTGAGAGCGAAGCTTCCCGAACAACGCCGCGCGCTTCGGAATATAGTGTCGGAGATTCCCAGACACGAGGCTACCGACAAGGAAGTATGCGTAGCTCAGAGCCAGCCCCAGGCCGGCGACATTGTGCACAGTCACCGCATGCTCGAAACGAAGGAGCGCAAAGCTCGAGCTAGCGAAGTGCAGACTGATCCCAGTCCCGATCAAGGCCAGCATCAGCAGTGCGTTCACTAGATGCCAGATCCGAAGCCAGATCGGATACAGGTATGCCCCGTGACTCATCGCTGCCTCCACCCCCATCGAGCGACGCGAACGAGCGCGTGCGAAGAGAACATCGACAAGACGAGGACGGCGAACAGGACACTGAGCTCGTCCAAAACTTGGTTTCGCGTCGCACCGACGATGTAGCTTTCATTCAATATGATGCTATTCATGAATCCGGCGCTCTCACGCTCTTCGCCCACTCGATGCTTGTACAATCGCACGAGCAGATCCGCTTCGGAACTGTGGCATGCTACGCATTCCCGCTTCGCACGTTCGGAATCCACGATTTCGTGAGACAACAGCTTTCCTTCGGCATTCACGTGACATTCGACACAGCGCGCTGCTTCCCAATGAAGATCGGGATTGGGCAGCCACGCATGCGAAACCGACCTCAAGGGCTGCCGCGACTGAGGCGCGAGCTCATGACTCGCGCCCGAATCCTCGTGGCACGTCAGGCACATTGCATTGTCCTGGTTCACCGCAGCACGCGCGCTAGGCTGCTGGTCACGTGATAGAAACCTATGAGGATCATGGCATGTCGAGCAGCTGAACCCTTTCTCGAACTGCCGAGCGTGCACACTATCGAAGAACTGCTCCTCGATGACCAGAAACGCGCGCGTGTGGCAATCGTCGCACCACTTGATCTCCTCGCGAGCTTCCGAGTCGTGCGGGTGCTCATCGAACCCCTTCACGTGGCAGCTGACACACTTCATCTCACCATGACTGGACAGCTCGAAAGCACCAGGCTCCACCAGGAGCTCCTCAGCTCGCTCGAGAGAGAACTCCAATGTACGGAGCTCCTGGAGCCGCAGCTCCAGGCCCACGAGGGAATGGCAGTCGAGGCAGATCGCGTTCGCACGAGAGATCTCGGCGAGCATCTCCGGGCTGAGCGCTCCCCCTTCGGCTCGGGAGTCTTCGGCTCGGGTAACGCGGGTTGCCATCCCCACCACCAGCAAAGCGAAGAGGAAGCAGCACCTTACGACTGCCAAGAATGCAGATTCCCATCCCACTCGCCCCCGCGCCCCGGCGTCTGAATGAACCTCAGGTTTCCTCATTCGCATCGCCCAGTGGTCGGGCCCAATGCCTCTGGCCGAGCTTGTAGGCGACACAGTGGCGCGTGCTCCAAGCTCCGGCCCGCAGCCCTTTGCTCAAGCCCCCTAGAGCTCCAACTCCTTCCCGTACTACATCCATAGCGGCCGACGACGCGGCACTCGCTCAACATCAGCAAGACAGATGCCTACTCCACGAAGACCCTCCTGCGTGCAGCTCGACTCCCAACGCGCACTGCTACAGGCTCCGAATGTCTCGTTCTCTCGAAGCTCGAAACAGTTCAGTGTGACATTTCATAAATATTCGGGACGGAAAGTCGCAAATGGGAAGTTCCAGTAGCTTCATCCAGGCGCAGAAACGCTGGGATTTGGAGGCCAGGCGACACGCCTGTTCGACGAGCTGCGCAATTCTAGATTTAGTCCCTTTTTTCAACGAGAACCAGAACGATCTCAACCGACATTTGTTTGCAGTCAACCATCCTCTGTCCGTGAACCCACTTCCCGAGGATCTCAGCCCTGCCGCTACCGCGAACGTTCCCGGCGCCAGCGCGGAGAGAGCGGCACATGCTCTCCGATGCTCCCCGATCGCGGAAAGCGCTAGACCTACCAACTGGGTCTCAATTCTTGGCCGCAAGTCTCAGTCTCTATCCCCGAGCAAGGGGCCCGTCCATCTGCCCGGAAAGTCCTCGTGCTCTTCCCTGGAAGTGGGTACTGCCCACGCGACTCGAGGCCGAAACGCTGCGGTGGCTTGCTTCCTGCAATGGACCGAGGCTCGGTCACGGGTCGTGAAGGAGCGTGAAGACCATCGACCGGGATGGGAATCGCTCGTGCGAGTTCGGCGCGCTCCGCAATACAATCAGAGCTGCATCGAGCAAGATGACGAAAGACCAATCAGGACAGGAGCGGGATGATGTTTGTAGCTAGAGTGTGTCGCAGGCGAGCCCAAAGGGCTGCAGCTGGGTGGGCGGGAACGAGCCTGATTCTCTTGGCAATGATGGGAGTCGGCTCGCCTGCTCGCGTCTTCGCCGAGGAGACTGCGGTAGAACAGATCGTGGGTGTGTTGTTCGAGCAGGGACTGATCGACGAGGCGCAGCGCACCAAGATTCTGGCGAAGAACGCAATGGCACAGCCCGTGGCATCCGCGACACCGGGAGTCGGCGCATCGGGAAGCTCTGATGCTCCCCCGTTCGGGCTCGAGCTATCGGGCGACTTCCGCGGACGCTTCGAGTCCTTCTATTTCGACCGAGACGCGTTGGGCAACGAGCGAACGAACCGCGGACGCTTTCGCTATCGACTCCGAATCGGTGCAAAGAAGAAGCTCAACGACTCGGTCACCCTCGGATTTCGAATCGTGAGTGGAGATGCGTCTGCCCGGAGCACGAATCAGACCTTTGGAAGCGGGCCAGACTTCGATACCGATCCGCTGATGCTGGATCAGGCCTTCGTCTCTTTCCGCCTCCCCGATACGGGATACGGAATGAAGACGTCGCTCGATTTCGGCAAGGTCGTGAACCCATTTCGCTGGAGCGGCGTACCCGACTTGCTGATTTGGGACGCCGACCTGACTCTAGAAGGCGCCTCTGTACGTAGCAATTGGAAGCTATCAGAGACCGCATGGCTATTCGGGAACGCAGGTGGGTACATCGTCGAAGAGCGGTCTACCGATGCAGATCCAAAGGTCTTCGGCCTGCAGTTCGGCGGCGGGACTCGACTGAACGAGACGACAGAACTCGGCCTTCGCGTCTCGGGCTACGAGTGGCGCTCGCTCGACGACAGCTTCATCACACGAGCGAAGGCGCTAGGAAATCTGGATGGGGCCTTCGATGGCAAGGCGCGCATCGCAGAGAGCAGCGCCTACCTTCGACTCGACGGCTCCGAGGCCTGGCCCCTGCTGCTACACGCGTCGGTTGCATCGAATCTGACGGCCGACTCGACCACCGCACCGTCCGGAATCCGAGCAGGCAAGGAGAACGACGCATTCGCCATCGGATTCGAGGTAGGTGATCCAAGCAAGTACTTCGAGTTCGGTGCGAGCTACTTCCGCTACGAGGCCAATGCAGTCATCGCTCAGTTCACGGAGTCCGACCCCACGGATGGGCTGACCAATGGAGAAGGGTTCGTCCTATACGTACAGCGCTCCCTTCCAGGGAGGGCGAACCTCAAGATCACTCTCTACGATAGCGATTCTCTGCGCTCGCGCGGTCGGGCGACTGGACCGTTTGCAGCGTCTCTACCCAACCGAGACCGAAAGCGCCTCCAAACCGACATCAGCTGGAAGTTCTAGCACTTCCGGATCCTCCGCCTCTCGCATCGGCCATCGGCCTCTGCCCTCTCGAGCCCGACTCTCAGGGGCTCGAAGGGCCGAGGCTCGAAAGGTTGTCGTTCAGGCGTAGATCAGCAGGCAGCGCACCTCGATACTCCACCGATCCGGAGCCGAAGGCGGTGTCGCTGGATCTCGGAAGGCGCTGTGGAAGCTGAAAGTGCAGGGCGCCCCGGGGGAACTGGCGTCCGCGAGCTCGCCCGCCGATTGCGCCAGCATTCCAGCCGAGTCCCACTGCTTGATCAATAGCACTTCGTCCCGTGTCAGCTCCGGATAGAAGTACCAGCGATGCTCCGGGGCATACTTTGCGAAGTAATTCTCACCGACTCGGTCTGCGTAGTGGATCTCGAAGACGACGAGATCACGTGGGCATACGCTCTGAGCGTCGCAGAGAGCGAGGGGATGGGTCATCACGGGTTCCGGCGCGATGTTGCGCCAGACATTGATCAACGCAAACCGCCCGGACGCCCCGCACGCCTGCTCGACGAGCTCGCGCGGAACGACCGTCTCACCATCTCCCAGAAAGGAGCGCAGCGTGTCGTTCGCCCCAGGCGGAGCACCGAGGTCGCGCAGGCGCTGTGGGGCGCTGGTCAACGTGTAGTCACCATGCACGATGTGCGCTGGCGGCTGGACCTGCTGGCCTCCGATGATCCGGGTCTCGCTCCGCGTCCCCTGCGCTGAGCGCACATTGTGGTCGAACGCGTACACGTGTGCCGCACCGGTAACTTCGCGCAGGAACGCGGCGCACTCAGGATAGTACTCGCGCACGACGGGCTCATGACGGAGAAAATCCAGGTCTCTTCGAACCAGGCGGTGGGTGTGCTGCTCGAAGCCGTGCTGCGCCAAGGTCGGAAGCGACGCAGCATCGCAAGCGCGTGCGTCGAGGACGCAGAGCTCGCGTCGATCGATCACGACCCCCTCGGTCCCGGCATCGCGACCATCGTGATCTCGCCTCGTCAGCACGCGGCCATTGCGAACGAGCGAGTGCGCGACGGAGTCCGCAAGGTAGTTGAACCTGCCCTCAGAGGACGCCCGGTCTCGCACGATCCTACCTCCCCATCCGCCCGAACCTGACACGCCGGCGGCAGCGAGTCTCGCACGGCACCGCCAGGAAGCTCAAGCGCTGCGTGGGGTCGAGCTTTAGCCAGCGGCCGGGGGATGAGACTCGAGCACCTTCGGGGATGCACCTGGGTCAGTTGCATCGAGCGATGCGACTCGTGTCCCCTTCGAGATCGATCACCAGGGAACGCTGCGTCACCGGGTAAGACTCGCGCAAGTCCGTGACACGACCATCGCGCTCGGTCCAGACATCGTACAAGCCCAAGGTGAGCACAGCAGCCTCCGGACTGTTTGTATAGCCGAGCACGATGGCACGCTCTGCAGATACAGAGCGAACCGTGACCTTTGCGCCAGGCTCGGGCGTTCGAAAGCAAACCTGGGCCGTAAAACCTGGGGCACCCTCGTGGGCCATATCCGTACGGATCGCGCGCGCTTCGGAGTCGTTCGCCATCCTCGCAGGGAGCGCGGGTACCGTGGCACAGGCGAATGCCCCAAGGATCGCTCCGATCGTACCGCCCCCCACGAGCCGGAGCAGCAGTGCCCACCTGCTCTTCATGAGCACCGGAGCCGCGGCGGATCGGCCTGCATTCCACTCCCGACGAAGTCATGCTGCCGGATTGCCCAGCCACGCGACGCCAGGACCGCAATCGCGAGCGCAATACCGCAGCAGGCGAGAGTCAGACCCAAGGTCAAAGCACCGAGAAGACAGAGCGATGCCGCATGAATCGTCCAGGGTCTCCAGCCACGCTCGATCGCTGATTGATCGTACGTCGTCCATTCGACCAGCTCCCTCGCCGTACAGATCCTCCCAGACTGCGCGTAGCGGATAGCCTCGGGCGTGAGCGACCAACGATACAGACCAAACCCGACTTGAAGCACCGATCCAGGATAATCAGGTACAGGAACCGTCGTCTCACGCCACAATGAGGAGTACACCGACATGCTCGCACAAGCCCCCGCAAGACAGACGAGGGCCAACGCAAATTTCACTCCGCGCGCATATGCAGTGATTCCGACTGCGACCGCAATCGTGACTGCGGCAAACCACGCGATCAGCGCTCCCGGCTTGAACAGCGGCGGAGCACTCTGATAGACGAACGGAACTCCGCAAACAAACACCAAGGCAGAGAGCGCGACCGCGACACAGAATGCGAGCGATGCCCGATCTCGGCCTGTTCCCCGACGGTTTCCGACCAGACCTTCATCCACAGACTGCATCGGAATCGGACTGACCCATAGCTCGAAGGCCGCACACTCGTCACCGGAGCGGCGTTCATTCGCAGCCGTCACCGCACAGTCCAGCGCGGACACGAGTGAGAGCCCGCCGGCAATCGAATCATAGAGGGCACAGGAAAAGGCGATGGGATAGGGCTCGGCGACCGAAGAGGACACACCTATGACCGCTTCGATTACTCCAGCCAGTTCGTCAGCTTCCACCAGGCCGTGACAGCAATTGAGCACCAGAAGAAAGGGGTAGCCTCGATGCCTCAGAAGACGCGATAGATCACCTTTGGACAGGATCGACGGATCACCCGTCTGCGGGTTCACCAAGGTGATCCCGCCATTGACGTCGCCGTGACCACTGAAGTGCAGGACGTGTGGGTGAAAGGCGTTCAGCGCGCGAAGCAGATCCTCGCGCGTACAGGCGGGTATGTCGCGATACTCGATTGCGTGAACATAGGGATCGAGTGCAAACTTGAGCGCAGCCACTTCGACCGCAGCAGCTGTACACTGAAGCGTAGGGGGGTCCGCCCAAATGTGCAGGACGCGAAGACGCTCACCTCGCCCGATCGGCCTTGTAGGGCAAACCAGCTTCGATTGCATCGCACCGTATCCCGCTGGGTGTTCCCCGACGTGAGTCCACAACATTGTGTCCCCTCACGCTGATCCGCTCCCCAGACTCGCAAACCACTGACAGCCGATCTGTGTCGCCCTGGATCGGCCCCCAAGTCGATTCTACCGGTCGCCCCCCCAAATGTCTTTGCATGGATGGCGCCAATGAAGCAGGTGGGGTGCTAGCAATTCGGAGATGAAACGACGCACCCCGCAGCACGAGCCTTCCTCGTACGAAATGTCCGCCCGCATGCTCGCGGAGGCGGGACACTCCCAGGAGTCACCCAGCCTGGACACCTTTACAGAACCAGAATTCCAGAGTGACAAGTCAACTGAAAGATCATGACAACTTGAGAGACTTGACTCGAAAAATGACAAGAGACTCCCTCTGCACGCAGGGAATCACCAAAAAAGAAGAATCGCCCGCAGGGGGAGGACTACCTCACCTCGAGGGAGTGGAGCCGTGCTCGATGTGACGCGGCGCGAGGGTGCCCCATCTCCTCCTCGTAGAGCACGCAGAAGCGCAGTGCCGCAGCCGCGTCGGACGACCGGCCAGATGCGGCATGCAACGACCCGATTAGCCAGCTAGCGGCAGCTTCGCCTCTCCGATCGCCGATGCTGCGCGCATGCTCGAGCCAGCTCTCATACAGCGTCTGAGCGCCCGCGTCGTCGCCTCTGCGCCGTCGGACCGCCGCCGCCGTACCCAGCGCCCACGACTCGAGATACCGGTCGCCGATGTCGCGTCCGATCGTGAGCGCCTGAGCCGAGCGCTCCTCGGCGGAATCGAGGTCGCCGCGCGCGTAGGCAACGACGGCGCCTCCCCCGAACGCCTGCCCCTCTCCGCGACGGTCGCGCAGCTCTCTCGCCCGCTCGAGTGCGCTGGCAAAGTAGTCAGCGGCAGAATCGAGCTCACCCAGATCGGTGTAGGTGAAGACGAGCGTGATCTCCGCATGCAGTACATCTCGGACGGCTTCCATGCGACCGGCCAAGTCTCGCGCGCTCTCCGCCAGGTCGCGAGATCGCTTGGGGTCACCGAGAGCGCGAGTCACACCGGCGAGCGCCACCAGCGCGCGAGCCTCGCTCGACCGATCTCCGAGCCGGCGGGCGAGTGCCAAGCTCTCGGCCACATACCTACTCGACGCACGCAACTCGCCGGCCAGATTCAAGGTCACCCCGAGCTGGCGGAGAGCAAAGCACTCCGCCGATCGGTCTTCCAACTCTCTGGCGTCAGCCAGTGCTTCCTGGAGCAGCTCGACGGCCCGAGAGAGCTCTGCTCGATAAGAGATGACGACCGCCAGGCGCAACGATGCGGCCACACGGAGGTGCCGATCCTCGGCACCTCGCAAGGTACGCGTGCGCTGCCGCACGAGCTCACAGCACTCGACGGCGCGCTTCAACAGGCCGCGATCCTTGTAGAGCTCTCCCAGCTCCTCCATTTCGATGAGCTGACGGAACTCTACGGCTTCGGCCAGGGTGCGGCGGATGTCGTCGTCCGAGGGGGAGGCCAGATCGGCCGCGCCCTCGGGGTCCTGCACCGAGGGGACCGGGCCGGGGGCAGATGCGGCGGCCGAATCGGCCACCATCAGATCGTGGGGCGCACAGCCCAGGGCCAGGGCCAGATTCTTGAGAATGAAGCCACGCGGCTGCCGCAGTCCCTTCTCCGCGTTGTAGATCGTCCGCGCATGGCAGCGCGAGCGAGCCCCAAGCTCCTCGCGCGTCAGCCCCAGCTGCTCGCGCAAGCGGCGACACTTCTCCCCATCGAACTTCAAGCGCCCTCCCTCCCCAGAACTCACTCGCAGAACTCACACACCGGGGATAGCTAGAGCCGAAGTTATCATGGAGCGGAGGGACGGCGCGCGGGGCGCCCGGCCGGCGTCTCCAGGATCGGACCTCGCCTAGCTCGCCGCACGAATCCCAGACCTTCGGGCTCCAGAACTTGCCGCTGGCTAGGCTCGGAGTTCACCTACGCACGTCAGGCTCGGGCTACACTCGAGATCGCGGGGAGTGACACAGATATTCGGGAGCTTCCCATCGCCCGCTCGCACGAGCTCCGTTTCGATTCCCAGCGACCGCACCGTCCGAGCCCCCCGAGCGAGCTCCCGACTCCAGCCGGGCCGCGTGCGTGCTGGCTCGGGGATGAGGACATCGCGAGCCAACTCTCGCAGCGCGCGAAGTTGCTCGCGGTCGGAGCTCGACAGCTCGAGCGCATGCGCACTGCGCCAGACCGGAAACGCTCGGTACGGAACCTCGAGGGCATAGCGGCGTGCAGGGCTCGGATCCGCCTCCCAGAACGCCATGCCGATCAGCTGCGAGCAGGTCATCGGCAACTCGGAGCGCACATGTTGCTTCAGCTCTCGCAGCGCCTGCGCGAGGGTGGCTCCGCGCGTGCGCAACAACTCCTGTAGACAGGGAAGGCCGGTCGTACGCCCGAGCCCGATGAGAACTCCCAGCAGACAGAGCTCCGCGTAGGGATAGCCCGCACCGATACGCGCGCGCGCGACCTCGATCACAGGGGCGAGGTCGAGAGGTGGCTCGCCGCCCGTCGCCCCCGTCCGGAACCGATGGACATGCGTGTACTCGTGCTCCGCAATCAGCTCACCGAGGTCGGCAGCCCGGACCTTCCCCCCGCTTCCTGAGGCTTCCAGTACGGCTTCGCCGTCCCAGAGCGCCGCATGGGAGTAGCGGCCCCCATCGAGTGCACAGATCCACTCGGAGATCGTGGAGCCCAGGCGCGCACTCCCTCGGCACATGAGAATGTCGCCGAGTCTGAGCTCTCGCGGCTCGAGCCTCTCGATCTGCCCGCTCATGCGCAGTCACCCCATCGTCCACGCGCACCGTGCGACCTGCGCCAGCACCGCGGCCACTCTCTGCAGAATCGCGTGCAGTCCATCAAACGAAAGCCTGGACACCAGACCTGGACACCAGACCTGGACACCAGTATAGGCGGCCGCTTGGCGGTTGCGGCAATCGTCCTGACGCGCCGGGACAGCCTTCCCTGGATGAATCCCGTTTGACACGGCGCGACGCATCCCCGTAGGTTGGGCGAAGTCTACGCCCAACCATGGGCCAGAGCCCCTGGAGGACCCACATGGCCCACGCCACTCCCTCCCCTCCCCCCGCGATCCAGAGAACTCCGACAGCTTCGCAGGTCGTCGAGACCTCGCATGGCCGTGTGCAGGGCGAGATCTTCCGAGGCATCTCGATCTTTCGTGGCATTCCGTATGCGGCATCGACGAGCGGCGCGCATCGCTTCCGCGCGCCACGCCCGGTGGAGCCCTGGACGGGAATACGGAGCTGCGCCTCCTATGGAGAGACCGCGCCACAGGCGCCGGGGCCACTGGCGGAAGGCGGCTGGAAGGGCCACCGGCCCGAGATGGGAGAGGACTGCCTGTGCCTCAACGTCTGGACGCCCTCGGCAGATTCCGGGCGACGGCCCGTGATGGTGTGGCTCCACGGCGGTGGCTTCGAGGCCGGCAGCGGCTCCAACCTTTTATACGAAGGCACCAATCTGAGCCGCCGAGGAAACGTGGTCATCGTCACGATCAATCATCGCCTCGGGATCTTCGGACACTGCGCTCTCGAAGACCTAGCGGGCGAAGCCTTCGCCGGCTCCGCCAATGCCGGCTATCTCGACATCGTGGCCGCCCTGCGCTTCGTGGCGACGAACGTCGGACAGTTCGGCGGTGACTCGAACAACATCACGGTATTCGGTCAATCGGGTGGAGGACGCAAGGTCAGCCTGCTGACGGCCTCCCCGCTCGCGCAAGGACTTCTGCATCGGGCGATCGTGCAGAGTGGATCCCATCTGCGCATCCTGTCGCGTGAGAGCTCGCACGAGCTGGCGGAACGCCTGTTGGCCTACTTCGATCTACAGCCGTCCGACGTCAAGAAGCTGCAAGGGTTCCCCTGGCGGGACATCCGGCGCGCGAACCGAGACATCACTCGTGCGACGCGGCTCCGGTACTCACCCGCCATCGACGGGTCCGTCTTCCACGCGCATCCATGGGACATCGCGGCCCCCGCCACCGCAGCAACGATCCCGATGATCATCGGCACCTGCCGCACGGAGCTGTCGAACCAGCTGGGAAGCGCAGACCCCGGAACCTTCGAGCTCGATCACAGTTCGCTCTCCACGCGGCTCGCACGCTTCGTCCCGGCGAAAGACGTCCCCGAGCTGATTGCCATCTTCGAGCGTGAGAGTCCGGGCGCATCCGCTTCCGAGATTTTCTTCAAGATCACCACCGCACGCGGCTATTGGCGTGACAGCATCCTGCAGACCGAGGCGAAGGCACGCCAAGCCAGCGCACCGGTGTATGCATACCGCTTGATGTGGCGGACCCCGGTGGAAGGCGGCCGCCGCATCACTCCTCACTCACTCGACCTCCCCTTCGTCTTCGACAACGTGAGCAAGGCGCCGCAGATGGTAGGACCCGAGACCTCCGAAACTCGCACACTCGCCCAGATGATGAGCGAGTCCTGGCTGGCGTTCGCACGCACCGGAGACCCGAACAACTCGTCGATTCCAAGCTGGGCGCCCTACGATCTCGATCGGCGTCCGGTCATGCTGTTCGACAGCCAGGCTACGGTGCCGAGCGACCCCCAACACGAGGAACGCCTAGCCATGGAGCGCTACCCGACGCAGCAGATGGGGCGCATCCTGCATCCGTGAGCCTCGGCGCTCAACGCGTGAGTACCTCTCCGACCAGATTCGAGATCAACGCGCGTGCACGCCCCGAGGTGGTGTCACGACTCACGATGCCGACGATGATCTCCATATCGTTGGTGCCTGCCACGGGAATTCCCGTGAGCCAGCTCGCACCGAAGTCGATCTGAATCGACTGCGGTCGCTGCTGCGCGAACGATTCCATACGTGCCGCCTGCTCGATGGCGATCACGAGTCTGGACCCGGTGGCCTCGATCTCGCCTGCTGCAACCTCGCCCACTTGCGCAATCGCCAGCCCTTGCATGTCTACGGCAAATGCAGCCACGGCGCCTGCATCACCGGCCAGCTCGATACACTCGCCCAGGATGTCATTCCATAGTCTCGATCCGAGCGTATCCGTCGAGAAGTTCGCTGCTGGGTTCGAGTCCTCTCGTACCGATGCCTCGGTGACCGGTACGCCGTCGTCGCTCAAATAGCCCGAAAATGCGGCTTGCTCGCTCGGTGGAGCGTGCGCAGCAGTGGAGTGCGGGGAGTCGGAAACGGTCGTGCGCTTGCCCCGAAGCTGGCGCGACAGCGCTCGTGCGCGGTCGAGATCAGAGGATCGCACGTTCCGGTCGCCCCGCATGAGGATCATCCTTTGCCTCGAGCAGGCTCAAGGTTGCCTCGACTTCATCGGCCAGATGCTCGAATCGACACGCCTCGGGGGCTTTGACACCACCGAGGCAGGCGAGTGGCAACCCGCGTCGACTCGCGTGGGTAAAGACTGGAGAGCGTGGAATCGCCGACTGCAATACACCGTCGAACCCATCCGAGATCTCGCTCAAGACCGCGAGCGAGTCCTCGTTTCCGAAGTCGTACATCGTGGGAAGGATCCCGAGCAGCTCGAGCTCGGGATTCTCGCCACTTCGAACGTGCTCGATCACCTCGAGAACCTGCCCCACCGAGCGCAGCGCCAGCGGCTCGACTTGAAACGGCACGAGCGCGAAGTTCACGACCGACAACACCCCTCGCGTCACGAGCCCCATGCCGGCCGGCGTATCGATCAAGATGCGCTCGTACTGATCTCTCGCGCCCGCAAGCAGGCGTTCGAGGACGCTCGGACGATGGAGCGCTTGCTCGAACTCCGCGGCATCCGTAGCGGCGAGTCGCCCACGAGGCAACAGGCTCAGTCCACGGAGCTTCGTATGCAGCAGGGCCTGCTCGAGGGAGCTGTACCCGGCGAGAACGTCGGCGACACCCGGCAGGCTCGCGTCTGCCCGATCCAACGACAGGACCACGCCCCCCTGAGGATCCAGGTCCACCAGGAGCGTCTTCAGCCCTCGGTCTGCGAGCGCCGCGGCCAGGTTGAGCGCGACGGTGGTCTTACCCACACCTCCCTTCTGACTCGTAATCGCAATGCGCGCATTCATCGACACGTACTCCCTCCCCCGGTACCGCCCACACCCATCTCCAAGAGCCATGACCTTTTCGTAGATCTTGTGCCCACCTGGGTCCAAGATCATGGCCTGGTCCCCATGGATGATCACGTGCTGATTCGCCTGGACGGCAAGGCCGTCGCTGAAGTCCTCCAGCACTAGAGCACCTTCTTGATCTCGCTCACCGTGCGGTTCATATCGAGGAAGATCATCCCGAGCTTTGCACTCGCGGTCGTGAGCACGATCAAATCCGTCCCCTCTACGGCCTTCACCATGACCGCATACCCCTTGTCTCCCTTGATCATCACTTGTTCCATAGCGCCCATGTCGAGCTCGGACACGGCGCGCATCCCGAGACTGATAAGGGTGGCGCAGATCCCGGCAACCCGGACCTCGTCGATGTGCTGAGGAAGTGCGCTGGCGATCATCAACCCGTCCTCGGATACGAGCGCACTGGCTTCGATCTCTGGGCTCCCCGACTGCAAAGAGCTGAGGATCGTATTCAGCTGGTCCGTCCGCGAGCTCATGCACTTCTCCTTCGCATACTGAACTCACTCAATGCTCGTGACTTCCACATCCACGACGAAGGTTTCGCCGCGATCCGCGAGCCGCGCTCGCACCCATCGATCACCAGCGGTGCTGCCGGGAGCTCCTGGAGCACACCTGCAAGGAATGACTCGTCGAGCATCTCCTCGTAGGGCGCTAGCGATCGCGACTCGCTCATCCCTGTCCTCGCAGTTCATGCCGTGGCGCACTTCCCGCTTCGAGACCACGCTGCCTATCGGCAACTGGGGTCCACGATTGAGCAGGCGCGAGTTAACAGCCCGTTGAACAAGTCACTCCCGTCGCCAGAGAGCCCCTGCGACCCGATCTCAGCGTTGCGAAAGCTCGCCTTATCCGCAGATATGGCTGCGCTTTCGCGCCTTGATCTCGGGCCGCAGGGACCCTCTGGCTCGGTCCGGACTTGTTCAACGGGCTGTTAAAAATCGAAGGGCGACCAGCCCTGGGAGCCACGGCTCCCGAACTGATCGCCCTCGATGTCCTATGGACGTATTGGTGCGGCCTGCCTCGTGGGCAGCCCGACTACAGCCCGAATCCTCCGAACAGCGACTGGAAGAACCTCACGAGACGCTCGAAGAAGTTCAACTGAGGCGCCGGAGCCGGTGCCGGTGGCTGCACGACCGGCGGTCGCACGACCGGAGGCTGCGGCGCGGGAGGCTGCACGACCGGAGGTTGCGGGGCCGGCGGTCGCACGACCGGAGGCTGCGGCGCGGGAGGCTGCACGACCGGAGGCCGAGGCGCAGGCGGCTGCGCCACGGGTGGCTGCGGACGTCGTCCCACGCCGTCGAGACGGCCATCCAGATCTCGATCGATACCGAAGCGGCGTCCCCCACCAGGATAGATACAGGTGAAGGTGATCTCCTGGCCCGCGACACGAGCTAGCGCGCGCAGATCCGCGCCGGAGATCGTCTGCCCCTGATCGTCGAGGAAGTTTCTCGCCTCGGGCTGGAACAGGAACCCGCGCTCGACCCCGCCGACGTTGCCCTTGGCAACCAGGTCACACTCGGTCGTGCGCTGGTTCCCGGGCAAAGTGAAGGGAGTGCCCGCACGCTGCTGCAGCAGATCGACGCGCGCCAGCACATCCTGGCCGCTATCCGCGCGCAGGGTGACCTGCTGGCCGACGACCGGCGCCACGTTGGACGGGAAGGCATAGACGAAGTCGACGACCTGGCGCAGCTCGGCAGCCGTAAGCTGGAACTGCGGATCGGTCAGGAAGTCCTCTGCGCCTCCCTGCGAGCCGTCGTGCAGGGTGCCCGTGCCTCGGATCTGTGGGCCGAGCCCGCGCCCGCGTGCCCCACCGAAGGTGCGGGGATCCCCGTTCGTCCCGCTGTTCTGCGAGAACATTCCGATCTTGTCGTAGGTCGTGCGCAGCTGCGTGACCTTGAAGTCCTGCGGCTCACCTTCGACGCTGTTCTCGCCTCGAGTGCCGAAGAATCCCTGGCCGGGGTTGAGGTTGTGGCATGTGTTGCAGTTGAACGGACCGTCGTTCGGGCCGCGCGCACCCGTGAAGACTGCCATGCCCTCTTGCTGGTTTGCATTCAGGCGTTGGTCCAGTGCCCGGTGCGGATTCGGCGGGGGCACCAGGGACAGCGCCCAGTCCGTGAGCTGATCGAAGTCCCGCTGCGGGAGCGGCGCCTCACGGCCCAGAAGCGCCTGGAACACGACGTTGATGCCTTGGAAGTTCTCGCGCTCATCGAACGGGTCACGCTGATTCGTGATGTCGCCGCGCCAGAACATG
>QJZC01000027.1 GCA_003247575.1 Pseudomonadota bacterium | reverse complement strand
GGGGAGCTGGCCCTTGAGCGCGTCCGCCACCCCGATCACCGCACACTCGGCTACGTCCGGGTGCGCGGCCAGAATCTCTTCCATCTCGCCCGTAGACAAGCGGTGCCCGGCGACATTGATGATATCGTCCGTGCGCGCCATGACGAACAGATAGCCATCATCGTCGAAGTAGCCGGCATCGGAGGTCTCGTAATAGCCGGGATAGGTCGTCAGATAGCTCTCGACGTAGCCCGCTTCGCGTTCCCACAAGGTGGGAAGGCATCCGGGTGGGAGAGGCAATCGTATGACGATCGAGCCGATCGTCCCGTGCGGGACCTCTTCGCCGGCTGCGTCGACGACCCGAACGTCATACCCTGGGACGGGCTTGGTCGGAGAGCCCGGCTTGATCGGCAGCACCTCGATCCCCATGCAGTTGCTCGCGACCGGCCAGCCGGTCTCGGTTTGCCACCAGTGGTCGACGACCGGGATGCCGAGCTTTTCGCCGGCCCAGGCTACGGTTGCGGGATCCGCGCGCTCGCCGGCCAGGAATAGAGTGCGCAGCCGCGATAGGTCATAGCGCGCGATCTCCTGACCCAGCGGGTCCTGCCCCTTGATCGCACGAAACGCCGTGGGCGCGGTGAACAGCGCGTTGACCCCATGCTCTGCGCAGACTCTCCAGTAGGCTCCGGCATCGGGGGTTCCAACTGGCTTGCCTTCATAGAGCACACTGGTGCACCCAGTCAAGAGTGGCGCGTAGACGATGTACGAGTGGCCCACGACCCAGCCGATGTCGCTCGCAGCCCAAAAGACGTCCCCCGTGTGCATTCCGTATACGTGGCGCAGACTCCACTGTAGGGCGACGGCGTGACCGCCATTGTCACGCACCACCCCCTTGGGAACGCCTGTCGTCCCGGACGTATACAGGATGTAGAGCGGGTCGGTTGCGAGGACGGGCTGACACGGCACCGCTTCTGCGTGCGCGACCTGCGCCCACTCGAGATCATCCGGGCCAAGCGTGGCGGGATGCTCGGGGCGTTGCAGAATGACACACCGCAGCGGCTTCGCTCGAGCGAGCTCGATCGCACGATCGAGCAGCGGCTTGTAGTCGATGATGCGCTCTCCCTCGATTCCGCACGACGCCGTGAGCACCACCTTGGGCGTGGCGTCGTCGATGCGATGCGCGAGCTGCTTCGGGGCAAAGCCTCCGAAGACGACCGAGTGAATCGCACCGAGCCGAGCGCAGGCCAGCATGCCGATCACCGCCTCGGGTACCATCGGCATGTAGATCAGGACGCGGTCTCCTCTCTCGACACCGAGCCGCGCGAGCCCGCCAGCGAAGCGCGCCACCAGGTCACGCAGCTGGACATAGCTGTAGCTCGCCTTGCGACCCGTAACCGGGCTGTCATAGATCAGTGCGAGCCGATCCCCTGCACCGGCTTCGACGTGTCGGTCGAGGGCGTTGTCGCAGGTGTTGAGCTGCCCGCCCTCGAACCAACGGTACAAGGGAGCGCGTTCACTCGAGAGCACGCGCGAGTATGGCTTCGTCCAGCGGATGGCTTCTGCGGCCTCGGCCCAGAACTCCTGTGGGTGCTCGAGCGAGCGGCGATAGAGCTCATCGTAAGATCCCGGCGTCGATCCCATCGTGCGTCCTCCTCGGCCCCAGGCCTCTGCTGGCTCATCCTATACCAGCCCAAGCCTACCGAGCCAGGACGACGCCGCTCCGCGGCGGATGCATCCGATCAACGGCCTTCGCGGTAGTTGCGTCGCGGAAACGGATCGAAATCGCAGTCCAGGAAGTGGGAGTCCGTCAGGGAGCCGATGAGCAGCCGGCGGAGCCGACGACCCGCCACGGAGGCTGCGCTGATCTCGCGACCGTCATCGACGTAGATCTCCGTGATCTCGTACGCGCCCTTGGGATCGCGCTGGACGCGCACGACCTGGGACGGCGCGAGACTCGCGGGATCCAGGAGGTTCACACCGCCGATGCGAATGGGCATCGGATCCTCTCCGAAGACGACGTGGCGCACCAGGCTCACCAGCTTCGGATGCGCGCCGACCCAGAGATCTCCGCGATCGTCCAGCTCGATGTTGTCCGGATTCGTGGGCAAGGGAATGATATCGCTCGCGACGAAGTCTCCGGTATCGGGATCGCGCTCGTAGGCGTGGATCTTGCGACCCATCAGCGCCGTCACATAGATGCGCTTTCCGTCTGCACTCTTTGCGATCCCGCTCGCCTTGGCGATACGCGAAGCCACCTCGCGCGCACTCTCGCCGTCGAAGTACACCACGTTCGAGAAGGGAAAGCGCCAGAGGTTCTCGAGATACCAGGCCCACTCGTCGGGTTGAGTACCGGAGTCGTTGGCCACGTAGAAGCTACGCGGGCCGACGGCAACGATATCGCTCGGCGAAACGAAGGCTGGATCGCGAACCGTCTCCAGGTGCTCGAGCCGGCGGCGATCGATGGCAAAGATCTCGATACTGTGTCGGCCCTCCGCATGATTGACGACGAAGAGCCGATCCTTGGGCTCGGGGCCGCTGCGCGACCGCAACCACCCTGCCCGCTTCGGATTCAGGTACAGGCTGATCCCATGCGGACGCAGTTCACCCTCGAAGTCGCCGGTCAGCTCGCGCAGGGATCCCGTGCTGCCGGGCGAGTAGCTGTAGATCGCACCTCGCACCGGCTGGCCCAGGGCCTCGGCACGTCGGTCGTAGGCCGAGATGAAGGCGACCCCTGTCGTAGGGTGGATCGTCAGATCTTCGGGCCCGAGCAGACCCCCGACCTGCTGACAACGACCCAGGAAGCCGGGCTCGAGTGCGCTCAGCTCGCCGGTCGCCCAGAAGGTCTCGAGCACGTAGAGGACGAGGAACAGGCTTCCCGCCGCAACCGCCAGGAAGCCCAATCGGCGCAAGCTCGACAGCATGTGCATCAGGCTAGCACGCCTCTCCCCCCGCGAATCGCCCTGGACGTAGGAGCGAACCACAAGAGCTCGCACCACGCCGGACGCGCGTCGACTGCAGCGAAGTTGCACACGGCCGAACGAGCAGAGGATCCTCTCCACTTGCGGTACCCTCGCAGCTGCGAGAATCCACATCCATGCCGATACTCCCGACCCTCCTCGCCGCCTCCTCGCTGCCCCTGCTGAGCTTGGGCGCGGCTGGCCTCGCTTGGTCCGCGTGGGTGAGCGCGCGTGCTCGCCGGCGCATCGAGGCCGAGAGCCCGCCCATCGGCAGCTTCGTCGACACACCGACAGGCCGTCTGCACTACGTGGAACGCGGCAGCGGCCCAGCAGTCGTGCTGTTGCATGGGGCGAGCGTCAATCTGCGCGATCTCAGTCTCCCGCTCCTCGAGCCCCTCGCCGCTTCGCATCGGGTGCTGGTCTTCGATCGACCGGGGTACGGGTACAGCACGCGGCCAGCAGGACGCTGGATGAATCCTGCCCGGCAAGCGCGCTACATCCGTGAAGGCCTGCAGCTTCTCGGCGTCGAGCGCCCGATCCTGGTCGGACACTCCTGGGCCGCTTCGCTCGTGTTGGCCTATGCACTGGAGTTCCCGGACGAGGTGGCCGGTGTCGTCACTATCTCTGGCGCAACCCATCCCTGGCCCGGGGGGGTGGCTCTCTACCGCTCCCTGGGCGCCACGCCCTGGATCGGTCCGCTGCTCGCTTCGACCTTGCTCTGGCCGCTCGGGAGCCGCATGGCCGACCGCGCCGTCGAGTTCACGTTGGCACCCGACCCGGCCCCTCCCGCGTACCGGGAGCAGGCCGGGATCGATCTCCTGTTCAGGCCGAAGCAGTTCGTGTGCGACGCGCAAGACGTAGTCGGGTTATGCGAATTCGTGCGCGAGCAGAGTGCGCGCTATCCGGAGCTGCGCGTGCCGCTGCGCATCATCACCGGCACGATCGACAAGGTCGTGAGCCCGCGGATCCACTCGCACAGCCTGCACGAGCAGGTGCCCGGGTCCGACCTCGTCGTACTCGAGGGGGCAGGACACGCTCCGCACCACCGACACACACGCGCGATCGTAGACGTGATCGAGTCCCTGTCCCGCTCCGCCCCGGATCGCGAGCGGCACGAACTCGCGAACCGCCCGACCTCAGTCGAGCTCGGTTGAACGCCGCTCGAGGTACAGCTGCAGATCCTTAATCTGCTCGTCGCCGAGCACCTCACCGAACGACGGCATACCTCGGCTCGCATATATGCCGTCGCGCACGATCGCGTCGAAGTTGTTGCGCGTTCCCGGGGTCATCTTGCGCAGGTCGGGCAGCAGGTCGTTGCTGACCGCTCCTGCGCCGTGACAGCGCGCGCAGTAGTGATGGAACACGCGCTCCCCACGGCTCACTGGATCCGTTCGCTCTAGCCGCTCCGCGAGCAGCTCGAGAGAGACATCTGGCCGATTCAGCGTGTAGACCCGCAGTACGCCCGACTTCGAGATTTTGGCCCCCTGAGCCGCCGGTCCTCCTGCGAGCGCATAGGCACCGCCGAATCCCGTCATGATCGCAACGTGCTGGCGCCCTTCGATGGAATACGTCATAGGAGCGGCGATCACTCCGCTCGGAACGATCACCTCCCACAGCTTCTCACCATCACTGGCGCGATAACTGGCGAAGCGTCCGTCGGCCGTGCCTTGGAATACGAGGTTCCCTGCGGTCGTGAGAGTGCCTCCATTCCACGGGAGCGCATGTCGCTGGCGCCATACCTCGCGCTTTGCCACGGGATCCCAGGCCAGGAGGTGGCCGGAGACATCCGCGGGGCTCGCCACCGAGAACACGTTCAGATCGGTCCCGGTGTTGAACTGTTCCGGCTCGTATCGATAGCCGGGATCCAGGCGATACGCGCCCATGATCTCCTGCGCTGGGATGTAGACCAGACCCGTCGTCGGATTGAAGGACATGGGCTGCCAGTTGTGGCCGCCGAACGGTGTCGGCTTCACGATCGCAGACCCGCTCGAGTAGTCCTGCCCCGGAACCTCAACGGGCCTGCCCGTCGCGAGATCGACCTCCGAAGCCCACGTGACTTCGACATACTTGTCCGCAGAGATCAGCTCGCCGGTCTCGCGATCGAGCACGTAGAAGAAGCCATTCTTCGGTGCCTGCATGATCACGCGCCGCGAGCGCCCATCGATCTCGAGCGTCGTCAGGATCATGTGCTGCGTGGCGGTGAAGTCCCAGCTATCTCCCGGAGTCGTTTGATAATGCCAGACGAGCTCACCCGTCTCGGGACGCAGAGCCAGGATCGAAGACAGGAAGAGATTGTCGCCACCGCCCGGGCTGCGCAGCTGCCGCGTCCACGGAGAGCCGTTGCCGGTGCCCACGTACAGCAAGTCGAGCGACTCGTCATAGGCCATCGAATCCCAGACCGTGCCACCACCGCCGACCTTCCACCACTCCCCGCCCTTCCATGTCTCGGCGGCCCGCTCGAGCGCCTCCGATTCGAAGGGCTTCGAAGGATCTCCGGGCACGGTATACGTGCGCCAGAGGAGCGAGCCGTCGGCGGTCGAGTAGGCGGATACGTAACCCCGGACGCCGAACTCCGCGCCTCCGTTTCCGATGATGACGCGCTTCCCGACCACACGCGGCGCACCCGTGATCGTGTAGGGGCGCTCGGGATCTACCGTGCGAACCTCCCATTGCAGCGCCCCGTCCGTTGCATCGAGCGCGATGAGACGCCCGTCGAGGCTACCGAGGAAGATCTTCCCGTCCGCGTACGCCACTCCGCGGTTGACGACGTCACAACAGGCGCGCTGCCCGTACGATCGCGGTACCTTGGGATCGTAGCGCCACAGCTCGCGCCCCGTGCGTGCGTCCAGCACGAACAACACACTCCAGGATCCAGTCACGTAGAGTCGCCCGTTCACCACGAGCGGCGTTGCCTCGTGCCCGCGATCCAGCCCGGTAGCAAACTCCCAAGCGAGCGTGAGCTGGTCGACATTGGATTCGTCGATCTGGTCGAGGCGGCTGAAGCGAACCTCGGCCGCATCGCCACCGTGCTGCTCCCAGGTCTCGCCGGATCCTACGGCGCTCGCCGCTGGCTCGCTCGGGGTGACCATCGCTTCGGTGGCAGCCTCGACCGCATCGGTCACGGGCTCGGCAGCCGCGGTACGCTCGGGAACCCGTGCGGTCCCGGCCGAAGTGCTCGAGCCCGATTCCGAGCCCGATTCCGATTCCGATTCCGATTTCGAGCCCGATTCCGAGCCCCCACAGGCGACGGCTAGCGCGGCAATGAGCACGACGGCCGCAAGGCGCTTCCTCGTCCCACGCACGGAGCCGGTCTCTACCCCGGTCATGCGTCCCTCTGCACCGATTGAGTTTCACGCACGCGGTCAGTCTAGCGCTACTCCTGCAGTAGGCGAAGCAGTACCTCACGCGCGATCGCCGGATCCGCCTTGCCTCGGGTCCGGCGCATGACTTGTCCGAGCAGAAAATTCATGACCTTGCCCTCACCGGCGCGGTACTGCTCGAGCTGCTTCGGGTGGTCGTCGATCACGGCCTGCACCAACGACTCGAGCTCGCCGCGATCCGAGAGCGACTCCAGACCGAGTCTCTGCATGATCGCCTCGGGCTCCTCGCTCGCCTTGGCCATCTCACCCAGGATCGTGCGCGCTCCGGCCGGAGTCACGCGACGGGATTCGGCCAGCGACAGCAAGGCCGCAAAGCCCTCGGGCCCGAAGGGAAGCTCAGCCACTCCGATCCCCCCCTCGCTCAGTAGCTCGAGCAGCTCGCGCGTCGTCCAGTTGGCCGCGGTGGTCGGCGAGGCACCCAGCTGCACGGTTCGCTCGTAGAACTCGGCCAGCTCGCGGTCCTCGCTGATCACCTGTGCTGCCGCTTCCGGCAGGCCGAGCTCGCTCTGATAACGCGCACGCTTGTCGAGGGGGAGCTCGGGGAGCGACCGGCGAATCTCGTCCAGCTCCGCCTCGGCGATGCGCAGCGGCACGAGATCCGGGTCCGGAAAGTAGCGGTAGTCATCCGCATCTTCCTTTTCTCGACTGGGTCGCGTGCGGTTTCCTCGCTCGTCCCAGTGCCGAGTCTCCTGAACGATGCGCTCGCCGCACTCCTGGCACGCGACCTGGCGCGCAATCTCGTGCTCGAGCGCGCGCTCGACCGAGCGGAACGAATTCAGGTTCTTGAGCTCCACCTTCACGCCGAGCTGGGCGCTGCCCGCGGGACGAATGGATACGTTCACATCGCAGCGGAACTGCCCCTTCTCCATGTCGGCATCCGACACCCCGAGATAACGCAGAATGCTCCTGAGACTTCGCAGGTAGGCGCTGGCCTCCTCGGCAGAACGCAGGGCGGGCTCGGATACGATTTCGATCAGCGGAACACCGGCACGGTTCAGATCGACGTGCGACACGCCACTTCCGGTGATCGCATCATCGTGGATCGACTTGCCCGCATCCTCTTCCATGTGGATGCGCGTGAGGGGGATCTTGCGCACAGCGTCGCCGAATGCAACCGGAACCGCGCCTCCCTCCGCGTACGGCTCCTCGTACTGTGAGATCTGATACCCCTTCGGTAGATCTGGATAGAAGTAGTGCTTGCGCGCAAACTGAGAAACCGGCCGAATCTTGCATCCGAGCGCCACGCCCGCGCGCAGGGCCAGCTCGACCGCGCGCCGATTCAGCACCGGCAGAACGCCGGGCATGCCGAGATCGATCTCGCAAGTGACGGTATTGGGCTCGGCGCCGAAGGCATTGGGCGCCGGGCTGAAGAGCTTCGCGTCCGTCTTGAGCTGCGCGTGCACCTCGAGACCGATCACCACGTCCCACGGACCGACCCCCGCGCTGGGCTGCCCCGCAACCTTTGCAGATTCTGCACTCGTAGACTCGACACTCATGAAACTGCACCCATCCGTTCAGCCTATGGCACGATGTTGAGCAAGCGCCCTGGCACGTAGATCACCCGACGCGGCTCCCCGTCTCCGACATGTCGCTTCACGTTGGGAAGCGCAAGGGCCGCGGCGAGCGCAGCAGCCTGCGAGGCATCGGGCGCCAGGCTGACGCGCGCACGCATCTTCCCCTTGACCTGGACTGCGATCTCGACCTCGTCCTCGACCAGCAGGCTCTCGTCGAGCTCCGGCCAGCGGGCGTGCGCGATGGATGTGCGATGACCGAGGAGCTGCCAGAGCTCCTCGGCGAGATGCGGAGCCAACGGCGAGAGCAGGCAGAGAAACGACTCACCGATCGAGCGCGGCAGCGGACCGTCCTTCTCGATCTCGCGTACGAACACCATCAGCTGTGAGATCGCCGTGTTGAACTCGAGCGCCTCGAAGTCGCGCGTGGCCTTGTCGATCGTCTGAGCCAGGAGACGCCGCTGGCCCAAGGTCCCCTGCTCTGGAAAGAGCTCCCGCACGCGGTCACCATCGGAGGCCTCGTCGACGAACAAGCGGTACGCGCGCTGAAGAAAGCGATAGACACCGGGGATCCCGTCGGTCGACCAGGGTGCGGCCTTTTGAAGCGGCCCGATGAACATCTCGTAGAGCCGCATCGAGTCCGCGCCGAACTCCCGGATCACGTCATCGGGGTTGACGACGTTGCCGCGGCTCTTCGACATCTTCTCGATCACTTCCTCGAGCTCGATATCGCAGTCCGGAGCGAACGGTCGATCGTTCACGAAGCGAACCTCGCTCGGAGCCACCCAGCACTCCTTCATCGGAGCGCCGCTGCGTGCGTGCACGAATCCCTCTCCATCGGCACGCACCTCGCGCGCAGAGAAGCCCCCGCCAGCGGGCTCGCCCTC
The DNA here is from genome assembly GCA_003247575.1 of Pseudomonadota bacterium. Lineage (GTDB taxonomy): Bacteria > Myxococcota_A > UBA9160 > SZUA-336 > SZUA-336 > SZUA-336. The sequence continues at coordinate 155,714 of QJZC01000027.1, read as the reverse complement.
GACCGGCGCGAAGTAGCGGTAGCTCTTGCCCTGAATCATCCCCTGATTGAGGAGCTTCGCAAACGGCTCGCGCGTGGACACCAGCCCGAGATCGAAGAGCACCTTGTGCCAGAAGCGCGCATACAAGAGGTGCAGCACCGCGTGCTCTGCCCCGCCCACGTAGAGGTCGACGGGCATCCAGTAGCGCTCGGCCTCCTTGCTGAACGCCTGCTCGGTATTGCGTGGATCGCAGAAGCGTAGGTAGTACCAACAGCTCCCCGCCCACTGCGGCATCGTATTCGCATCGCGGCGCACCGGAGTCCCAGTCGTGGGCGATGTCGCCTCCATCCAATCGCCGCAGCGCTCGAGCGGCGCCTCGAACGTACCGGTCGGCTTGAAGTCGTCGAGCTCCGGCAGACAGACCGGCAAGTCGGACTCCGGCACCAGCTCGAGACTCCCGTCCGGGTGGCGCAACACGGGAAACGGCTCACCCCAGTAGCGCTGCCGGCTGAACAGCCAGTCGCGCAGCTTGTAGCTGACCGCGCGCTCGCCCTTTCCCTCGGCCTCGAGCCAATCGAGGATGCGCGACTTCGCCTGAGCGCTCGGCAAACCGTCGAGAAAGTCCGAGTTCACGGACGTACCTTCCCCCGAAAACGGAGCGGCGGTGATGTCCCCAGCCGCAACGACCTCGATGATCGGCAGCTCGAAGCGCGTCGCGAAGGCGTAGTCCCGTTCGTCGTGCGCGGGCACAGCCATGATCGCTCCGGTCCCATAGGAGATGAGCACGTAGTCCGCGATCCAGATCGGCAGCTCCGCGCCATTGACCGGATTGATCGCATAGGCGCCCGTGAACGCTCCCGTTTTGGATTCTGTATCCGCGATGCGCGCGCGCTCACTCTTGCGGCCAGCCGATTCTCGATAGCTGCGAACGGCGTCCGCCTGCGCCTCGGTCACGATCTCGGAGACGAGCGGATGCTCCGGCGCGAGCACCATGTAGGTGGCGCCGAACAAGGTATCGGGACGCGTCGTGAAGACCTCGATCGAAGCGTCGGATCCGTGGACGCCGAAGCGCACACGCGCCCCCTCGGAGCGTCCGATCCAGTCGCGCTGCATCTTCTTGATGTGCTCGGGCCAATCTAGCTCGTCGAGATCCTCGAGCAGCCGATCCGCGTAGGCCGTGATGCGGAGCATCCACTGCACCATCGGAATACGCTCCACGGGGTGCCCCCCGATCTCGCTCTTCCCGTCGCTGACCTCCTCGTTGGCGAGGACGGTACCGAGTTCGGGGCACCAGTTGACCGGCACCTCCGCCTGGTAGGCGAGCCCGCGATCGTAGAGGCGCTCGAAGATCCACTGCGTCCAGCGCACATAGCTCGGATCGGTGGTATCGACCTCGCGCTCCCAGTCGTAGCTGAGCCCCAGCGCTTGGAGCTGCTCGCGAAAGCGCGCGATGTTGCGGCGCGTCGTCTCACGTGGGTGCTGCCCGGTGCGCACCGCGTGCTGCTCGGCCGGCAGTCCGAACGCATCCCAGCCCATGGGGTGAAGCACGTTGAAGCCGCGCAGACGCTTGTAGCGCGCATAGACATCCGTCGCCACATAGCCCTTCGGATGGCCAACATGCAGCCCGTCGCCCGAGGGGTACGGGAACATGTCGAGGATGTACGCCTTTGGGCGCGAAGGGTCGATCTCGGCGCGGAAGGTTCGCTCTCGAATCCAGAACTGCTGCCACTTGGGCTCGATCTTGCGTGGCTCGTACGGCATGCGCGCATGGTAGTGCGAATCCGCATGCGCGTCAGCCGCCGGCGGCGTCACCTGGAGCGCCCCAGTCGCCACTCCTCTCGGATGAGCGAGCGAATTCCCATCGCCAGGACTCCCACGATCCGCCTGACCCAAGCGGCCCGCCGGCGCATCCTGAGTGCCGTCCTGCTGCGGCTCGCCGCGGGGGGCCTCGGCCTGCTCGCGCTCGCCTGGGCACTCGCCTAGCAGCGACCCCGGTCGAGCTCCCAGCACAGGGCCACCTGCTGCAACCGCGGCGGCAAGTCCGGCGGCAAGTCTCGGATCCGTTAGACTGCCGGCGGAGGCCCGATGTCTGGAACTCGCCCCGAAGTCCAAGCCCCATGCCCAACTCTCGTCAGTGCCGAGTGGGTCGCCGAACGTCTCGGCGATGCCTCCCTGCGCCTGGTGGACGCCAGCTGGTACCTGCCGGCTGCCGGGCGAGACGCGCGGGCGGAGTTCGAGCGGGGCCACATTCCGGGCGCCGTGCACCTGGACCTCGGGAGCGACCTCGCCGATCTCGAGGCCCCGTTCCGCAACACGATCGCGCGCCCAGAAGAGCTGGCGCGCGTCTTGGGCGAACACGGCCTGGGAAATCGTCATACGATCGTCGTATACGACCACCTGGGCGGCTACTCAGCCGGTCGCATCTGGTGGACCCTGCGCTATCTGGGACATCGGTCGGCTGCGATCCTCGACGGGGGCCTCGGCGCCTGGGAGGCCCACCCCGGAGAGCTGTCGAGTGACCTCGAGTCGCCCGCTCCTGCCAGCTTCGTGCCGCGCCCGGACCCGAGCGCCTTCGTGGCCAAGGCAGAAGTCCTGGCTGCGCTCGAGGATCCCACGGTGCGGATCGTCGACGCCCGCGCGGAGCGCCGCTTCCTGGGCTTGGAGCCCGAGAGCACTCCACGGCGCGGCCACATCCCGGGAGCATGCAACGTTCCCTACGACCGCAACCTGACTCGCGACCCGGTTCGCTTCCGGCCACTCGAGGAGTTGGCTGCACTCTATCGCGGTGCAGGGATCGAGCCGGAGCATCGCGTGATCACCATGTGCGGCTCGGGCGTCACCGCATCGCTGACCGCCTTCGTTCTCACGAGGCTCGGCTATCCCGAGGTCGCCGTCTACGACGGGTCCTGGGCGGAGTGGGGCAGCGATGCCGGCGTGCCCGTGCAGTCTGCCCCGAGCTCGACCGAGAGCCCAGACGCGCCGGCGTGATCCCGATCCCGGTTCAGGATTCGGCGCCCGTGCGGCGCTTCCCTCTGGTGAACCTGGCGATCGTCGCCGCCTGCACCGCGACCTACCTGATCATGCTCTACCTGCACTGGACGTCCGATTCGCAGGGTGCCCTGAGCGAGATCATGGATCGCTACGGACTCGTGCCCGCACGCTTCCTGGCCAGGATCGCGCGCCACGAGTTCTTGTCCCCGGCACTCTACAAGCCGCTGTTCACCGCCCCACTGGTTCACAGCGGTCTCCTGCACATCCTCGTGAACATGTACTTCCTCTTCGTGCTCGGAGACAACGTCGAGGAGCGCTTCGGCCACGTGGGCTATGCGCTCTTCTTCACCCTGGGCTCGATCGTGGCCGAGTTCGCTCACATTGGGATGAACCCGCACAGCGTGGTTCCCGCCGTCGGAGCCAGCGGCGGAATCGCGGCGGTAATGGGCGCCTACTTGATCCTGTACCCGAGGGCGTGGATCACGTTCCGCATCCCGATCGTGCCATGGGTGCCCATTCACGTCCCGGCCGCGATCATCCTGGTCGGCTGGTTCGGACTGCAGTTATTGTCCGGACTCTCCGACCCACAAGGTACGGCGGGTGTCGCCTGGTGGGCGCACCTCGGAGGCTTCGTCTTCGGCAGCGCCGTCGTCACCTGGTTCGGCCGCAGCCAGAAGCGCCGACGCAAGCGAAGTTGAGCGTCGCTTCCACTCCCTCCTGGGTGCGAGCGCAACATGAGTGACGGAGGTCGAACGAAAGCCCATGAAGCGCCCCCTGCTCGAACTCGCCGACGAACTGCGAGCGATCGCAGCAACCGGTCTCCACTTCACCGAAGGACACTTCGATCGCGAGCGCTATCAGAAGCTGTTCGAGACCGCGGTTCGCCTGGCCGCTCTCGCAGAGGATGCAGACGATCCCAAGACGGAGTCGCGCATCCGCAAGATCTATCTGTCCTCGGATGAAGGCTATGTCACCCCCAAGCTCGACGCGCGCATGGCCATCTTCCAGCGCGATCACGTGCTGCTGGTCCAGGAGCGCGCAGACTCCTGCTGGTCGCTACCCGGCGGCTACGTGGACATCGGCGATAGCCCTTCGGGCGCCGCGGAGCGCGAGACCAGCGAAGAGGCGGGGATCGAAGTGCGGGCAGTCCGCATGGCGGGCATCTTCGACTATCGACTGCAGCCGGAAGCCCCTCCCGTGCTGTTCCATATCCACAAGCTCATCTTCATCGGCGAGCCGCTCGATCCCGAGGCAGATCCCAATCCGTGTGCCGGCCCCGAGGTGCTCGACGCGCGCTTCTTCCCGGTCGATGCGCTGCCCGAACTGTCGCCCGGCCGCACCTTGCCGATCCACGTGCGAAGCGCTTGGGAGCGCGTCCGGAACCCCGGGCTGGCCACCCACTTCGACTGAGCCCCGCGGGAGCGGGAGCGCGCTCAGCCCGACTTCCGACGTACGAGCTCGCGTCCATAGGCGACCATCATGTCGCGGTAGTCCAGCATCCCGATGATCGGAGCCGGCAGGTTCTCGGTCTCGCTGCCGAGGACCGGGAGCTGTGGACAGCCGGACTGCCTGAAGAGCTCGTGGGCCCGATACAGATCGTCGTCGGGTCGCACGAAGATCGGGGGAGCACAGATGTCGCGCGCAACCACGAACTGATCGAGCTGGACGTCGTCCATCACCGGCCGCAGCTGCTCCGCAGTGATGATTCCGACCAGCTCCCCCGACTCCGAGACGACGGGAAGGGTCGCCTCCTCGTTGACCAGGATCGCATCGCGTAGGACCCCGAAGCGTGCCTCGGGAATCACATGGGACACCTTCTCGCGGCGCGAATACACGTCCGAGACCTTCATCTCCTCGAGCACGTTGAGTGTGAGATCTCCGACGTGCGCGGGAGAGCGAAAGCGGTCGCGCACCTGATTCTGATAGATCGAAGTGTGTCGCATGAAGAGGATTGCCACGACGGACGACAGCATCAGCGGAGGAAGCAGGGTGTAGCCGCCCGTCATCTCGGTGACCATCAGCATGGCTCCGATCGGCGCACTGGCGACACCCGCGAAGAAGCTCGCCATGCCGACCAGAACGTACGCCTCGGGAACCGGAAAGATCGTGGGCGAGAGCAGGTTCCCGCCGTAGCCGACCACGCCGCCCAGCATTCCACCGATGAACAAGGTCGGCCCGAACACGCCGCCGCTGCCCCCCGAGCCGATCGTTAGACACGTAGCCAGGATCTTTGCCAGGGCGATGACCGACAAGGTGGTGACCAGAACCATGGGGTCGGTCAAGCGCTCTCCGTCGACGATCAAGCCCCCGTTCAGAATCTGTTGGATGTATCCCCAACCCGATCCGTAGCACTGGCTCACCCAGAGGCCGATGATGCCGACCCCGAGCCCGCCAAGAGCTGGAGAAAGCCAGCGCGGGATCGGCAGCTTCGCAAAGACGTGGTCCCGCGCGCCGTAGAAGAGCCGGATATAGGCGCCCCCGATGGGAACCGTGAGCAAAGAGAGCAACAGATAGCCGGCGAGCTCCTGCACCCGTGGCAGGGGGATCGCCGGCACGTCGAAGATACGGGCGCTGCCCAGCAAGCTCACGAAGACCGCGTAAGCCGTCACCGAAGAGATCACGCATGGAATCAGCGCGTCCGACTCGAAGTCTTCCTGGTACAGAACCTCGATAGCAGTGATCGCGCTGCCGAGCGGCGCCCGAAAGATCGCGCCAAGTCCGCCCGCGGCACCCGCCAACAGCAGAATCCGCCGATCGCGCGCGGAGAGCCCGAGTCGGGTCGCCAGGACCGACCCGATTCCGGCGCCGATCTGCGCGATGGGCCCTTCCTTCCCCGCACTGCCGCCCGTCGCCAACGTCGCGATCGTGGCCAACCCCTTCACGAGCGGAATGCGCGGCCGGATGACCCCACGCTCGCGGTGGAACGCGCGGATCATCTCGTCGGTCCCGTGGCCTGCGGCCTCGGGCGCGTAGCGGGTCACCAGGACTCCCGAGATCAATCCGCCGATCGCAGGCAGCGCGAAGAAGAGCCAGTCGTACACAGGTCCCTGGCTGGGGTCCTCTTCGGCGGCTTCGAACAGGATCTCGCCAGGCGGACTGGGCAACGAGCGCCCGATCGAGCCGAACACCTGATGCCCCGCGAACTCGAGCCCGACAAAGAACAGGACCGAGACCAGTCCCGATGCGATACCGGTCGCGACACCGAAGGCAAGCCAGCGAGTCGGACTCTCGTTCAGCGCGCGGAACAGGCGTTGGGCCAGCTCTCTCATCCGCAGGATCCTCGGATGGCGCAGGAGCCTCGGCCTATCCGAATCCGGCGGCCGATCAGAACCCCGCCATTCATTCCCACCCGTTGGCGCGCGGCAGCAGCAAACAAAATCGATCCGTCCTCGTCGCTCCAGTCATCTCCAACCGGGAGAGCCCCGGGAGAGCCGCACGCGGCCAGACGCGTTGCCTGCGCCAGCCACTCGTCCCCGGAAGCGTCGAGAATCAGCGCGGCTCGAGGTCTCCAGGCTGCGCAGTCTACACAATCTGCCGGAGAGCACTCGTCGTAGACAATCCCCCTCAATTCTCCTTGGATTCCACGTAACCTGGCCAGTGTCCAAAAGATTCCGTGCGGGTCGCGGCCTCTGTCACCCTGAGTGAACTTTTAGACCCTCAGTTGAAGATCCCGGAGCTTCAGCATAAACTGGGCGTTCGATGGATAGTGCAGTGGTCACGGGCACAAACACCGCAAAGGTACTCGTGGTCGACGACGAGGCGCTCTGTCGCCGACTGCTCACTCGTGTATTGACACGACACGGCTACGAGGTGCTGGAAGCGTGTGACACGAACCAGGCGCTCGACGTGCTGCGCTCCGACAAGATCGACATCGTGCTGACCGACTTCGAAATGCCGGGACGCAACGGACTCGAACTGGTGCGAAGCTCGCTCGAGATGGATCCGAAGCTTCCGTGCATCATCATGACGGGGTACGGCAGCATGGACCGCTCCGTGGAGGCGCTACGCGCGGGAGCCTTCTGGTATCTCGAGAAGCCCTTCGAGAAGAACTTCGGGACCCTGATCGGTCTGCTGGGCCAAGCGCTCGACACACGTCGCGCCAGCCTGTCCGAGCCCAAGGCCTCCCGCCGCCGCAGCGCAGACAACTCCGAGCCGGTGATCATCGGACGCAGCCGCGCGCTGCGCGAGGTGCTGCGGGCCGCCCAGCGGGTCGCGCGCACGCGCGCCACGGTCCTGATCACTGGCGAGAGCGGCACCGGCAAGGAGGTCATCGCCTCGGTCATCCATCGGGAGAGCCCGCGCAGAGACAAGCCGTTCGTCGCCGTGAACTGTGGCGCGATCCCCGAGGAGCTGCTCGAGTCCGAGCTCTTCGGGCACCTACGCGGTGCGTTCACGAGCGCCCACCAGAGTCGCGAGGGTCGCTTCACGCGCGCAGATACCGGTACGATCTTTCTCGACGAGATCGGAGACATGAGCATCGCGCTGCAACCCAAGCTGTTGCGCGTCTTGCAGCACGGGACCTTCGAGGCGGTCGGTACGTCGGTCACCACTCATGTCGACGTACGAGTGATTGCCGCTACCAACCAACATCTGCTGCAACGCATTCAAGAGCAACGCTTCCGCGAAGACCTCTACTACCGCCTGAACGTCGTACCCATCCAAATGCCGCCTCTCCGCGATCGCGTCGAAGACATTCCCCTACTAGCCGAATTCTTCCTCGAACGAGAATCCGAAGCCCAGGATCGCAAGGTTCCGCAGCTCACTCCCAAGGCCATGGAGTACCTGATCGCATTCAACTGGCCCGGCAACGTGCGCGAGCTCGAGAACCTCATGGAGCGCGTCGTCATCCTCTGCGACAAGGATGAGATCGACGCAGCAGACTTCCGCGCGATCTACCCCGAAGCCGTAGCGGCCGCGAGTCCGAGCACCAGCGCGCGGCTCGGCCCGGACGGGATCCGCTTCCAAGATGCGGTCGGACGCTATCAGGACGAGCTGATCTCACAGGCGCTGGAGCGCACCGGCGGCAACAAGACGAAGGCGGCGAGTCTTCTCGGGCTGAATCGCACGACCCTGCTCGAGATGATCAAGAAGCGCGGCCTCGACCCGAAGCGGCCCGAGGCCGAGTCGAACGCAGGCTGAACCGAGTCGAGCTGCATCGAGACAGATCGACCGGAAACGGAAACGGATCGAGCCGAAAGCAGGTCTAACCGCGCAGATCGGGGACGAACCCGTCGCGCGCAGCTCAGGTCCAGGCGACCACCACCCGGTCCTGGTTTCGCACGACTTCCTCCGCGTCGGGACTCACGTGCAGATGCACGGGACTGAGTACCTTGAGCGCCTCTGCGTAGTCGAAGCTCTGCCCCGCAGCCCAACTTCGCTCCTTCAGCTCGAGCGCACCGTGCAGGAGCTGAAGCTCGACCGGTGAGAACTGCGCCTGGTAGGCGTCCAAGGCTTTGTGCTTGCGGTCGCGCACCGCGTCGATCGGAACGACCACATTGGGTGCCGTACTGAAGTAGAACGCGATCCCACGAACGTCGTGCGGTGTGTAGTCGCGGTCGACCTCGACACCGCTACGAAAGCGGGGAAGGCGCTGGAAGATCGCTGCTTCCGCCGCTGCGCGTCCGACCCGAGTGTGATCCGAGTGCGCCTCGTACGCGGCCCACGGATCGCACGTGAAGATGAAATCGGGTCGAAAGCGGCGCACCTCGGCAACCAGCGCGCGCCGAAGCTCGAAGTAGTCGTACTCGCCCCCGTCGGGGAACTCGAGCCATCGCTGGTCGGATACACCCACCTGCTCCCCTGCAGCCAGCTGCTCGCGCTTGAGCACCTCTCGGGCCTCGCCCTCGGACAGCTCCTCCCGCACACCCAACTGGTCGTCGGTCACCGTGACATAGACGATCTCTGCGCCGCGCTCCGCAAGCGCCGCAAGCGATCCGCCCGCGCCGATATCGTTGTCGTCATAGTGCGGCTGGATACACAGAACACGTTCGGCTGTCGCCAGGTCCGGAATCGCTACCAACATGACTGCTCCTACACGCAGTGAGTGCGGGTGCCCAGAAGCACCACCCGCTGCAGTATTCCGCAGCCCGGCGCGGGATCGCAATCCGTCGCCTGCGCGGACGACTACAGAAAGCGCAGGAGAGCGGCGCGCAAGGTGTCGAGCTTGATCGGCTTGGCGACGTAGTCGTCCATGCCAGCGTCCAGACACTGCTCTCGATCGCCAGGCAGCGCGTTGGCCGTCACCGCGATGATCGGGAGATGGCCGCCGCGTTGCTCCTCGCTCGCGCGGAAGCGCCGCGTGGCTTCATAGCCGTCCATTTCGGGCATCTGACAATCCATGAGCACCGCATCGTAGTCGTGCTTCTCTAGGTACTCGAGGGCTTCGCAGCCGTTGGCCGCGATGTCCACGATGCATCCGAGCCGGCTCAAGATGTGTCGGGCAACCTTCTGGTTGGGCACGAAGTCCTCGACCAAGAGCACGCGCACGCCGTCCAGCACGATGTCGTCGTGCTCGGAGCGCGCGGGGCGTGCCGCCGCGGGCCGACGAATCGCCTGGGTCACGAGCTCAGCCGGTGCAGGAGCCAAGAGCCAGCTCTCTACGCCGAGGCGGCGACGCCCTTGCTCGTCCAGTGGGCACGCGTGCGGACTCAAGACGATGGCGGGAAGCTCGCGCGAACGGCGCTCCTCCAACCACTCGATGGCATTCATGCGTGGTGGATCGTGCGCCACCAACACTGCGATCGGAGCCTCCGCACCATTCTGGGGTGGAGTACCCGATACCTCGAGCGCCTGCCGAGGATCGGCGAAGCTGCGAAATCCAACACCGGCGCCCTGGAGCTGCGCCTCGAGGGCCTCCCGCACCGCGGTATGGGGCTCGACGATCAGCACGTGCGCAGACTCCCGCGGGATGTGCGTGTGGATCGGACCCAGGCTGCCATCGCAGGGAAGCTCGAACCAGAACGTCGCCCCCTCGCCGAGCGCGCTCACGACCCCGATCTCGCCACCCATGCTCCGCACCAGATCACGCGAGATTGCGAGCCCGAGTCCTGCTCCACCGTAGCGCCGCGTCGTCGAGCTATCCCCCTGCGTGAAGCGCTGGAAGATGCGCTCGTGCATGTCCTGCGCGACACCGATGCCGGTGTCCTCCACCTCGATCCGAACTCGCCCCGGAGCCTCTGCATTTCGCGCGCGAATCCGCACGAAGCCGTGCTCGGTGAACTTGGCCGCGTTCCCGACCAGGTTGAGCAGTACCTGCCGGATTCGCAGCGGATCCCCGAGGAAGCACTTCGGAGCATTCGCAGCATAGTCGACGATCATCACCCACGGGGTCTCACTCGCGCGTAAGTTGAAGGAGCGCGCGACCCCGTAGACGATCTCGGGCAGGTCACAGGGGACACGTTCGGCCTCCTGCTCGCCTGCCTCGAGCGTAGAGCTCAGCAGCTGATGGAAGAGACTCAGTAGGCTGAGCGCCCCCTGACAAGCAGTCGACGCGAGATCCTGTACCTCGGTGGGTAGCTCGCTGCGCGCCAATAGGTCCGTGGTGCTGATCACGCTGTTCATTGGCGTGCGGATCTCATGGCTCATGTTCGACAGGAAGCGCACCTTGGCCTCATTGGCCGCGAGGGCCGCCTTCTGCGCAGCGACCAGCTCGGCGTTCGCGTCCGATAGCTCCTCGACCGCGTTGCTCCGCAAGGTCTCGAGGAGCAGAGACAAGAGCAGCACCATCGAGCCGAGCCCGATCGACGCCGCCCAGACGAAGCGCACATCCGCGACGCGCCGCAGAGAAGTCGTTCCCGGGACCGCTGGAAGCTCGGTCACCGCCGCAGCATGCGACAGGGCGAAGGTCGCGCCGACGGCTTCTCGACTCGGATCGAGGAGCAGCATCACCGTCATCAGTGCGGCCGAAGCGACGGTCCAGGACACCCCTTCGCGGCAACCTAGCAGCGAGGTCGCCAGGATCGGAATCGTACCCATCAAGATGTAGCTCTCACCGCCCGCGAAGCCGACGCCGCAGAAGAAGGAGCTACACAGCGCGAGCATGACCAGCGCGAGCTGAGCTCGGGCGGCCTGGTTGACGCGGCCCGGACTCCGAACCAGCAGGATCACCCCACAGGCGAGCGTTGCAGAGAGAAACGTCCACGGAAGCACGTCGCCGTGGCCCGCGAGTCCTTCGATCAGAGCCCAACCGAGAGAGGCCAGCACGTGCAGAATCGCGACGCACAGAGTCAGCCGCGCGCGACGCAGGTCCTCGTAGCCGGCTCTGCGCAGCTCCAGGGGAAGCCATCGACAGATTCTCTTGAACAGGGTGTCTCGCATCGCAATACCCCTATCGGGTTGGCGGGCCCGATTCCCAAGCCACTGTCACGAATGGACAGCCGCATCACCGCGCGGTCACTCGGGCGCAGAAAGCTCGCTCCACGTCGGCGTCCGACCTGCACAAAGGGCTCATCTTTCTCGGCGCTCCGGCCGCTGAAAAGCCGAGGCGGATGCGCAAGCTCCGCGCGCACGGAGTCATCGAAGGAGGAAACCATGCTCGATCGCCGTGTTCGAGAGCGATGCATAATCGGCGGTTCCATCGCCCTCGGGATGCTGGTGGGACTGGGTCCCGCAAGCGAATCCAGTGCCGATGGCTGGGCAGAACGAATCGAGCTGCATGGCTTCTTCGACTCGACTGCGCGCTTCATCTCACCCCAGCTCGACCTCGCCGGAGCGACACAGCTCGGTGCATGGCAGCAGCGCTTCAACCTCGAAGCGACCATGGACCTCTACGAGAAGGACGACTGGACGATCTCGGGTGGGATGGTGCTGCAACCGTCCTACGACGTGGTCTACGACCTGTATCCGACGGTCTACGGAAAGCGCGCACAGTCGGGCGCCTTCGGAACGCAGCTCGCACAGGCCGGATTCGCGCGTAATCCGAGCGGGTTCCTCCACGGAGACGCAGTGGCCGGTGCGGGCGACGGCATCGACGGCGCGTTCCGCTACATCAACCAGGACATAGCCTTCCTGTTCACTGGAAAGAACAATCCCGGGATCGTCATCGACGACGTGGTCTTCTACGGGCAGACCGTCGCGCCGGCGGGTCCGCGCGGCTCGAATCAGGTCAAGCTCGGAGGAGCCCCGACCCTGAGCGGTCTGTTCCAGGGCCCAGCACGCGCGCAGACGTCGCTGCTCGGCTCGTTCGGCATGGCGAGCCAGCCAGCCGGAACACCCCTGCGCTCGCCACTGCAGATCGCGAATGGCGCTCGCGCACTCGGGGACCGCGGCTCGCTGGATCACTCGTCGTTCGGCATCAACCGCACCGAGGGGCAGCTACGCACGAACTGCTTCGACAACGCGAACCCGTGGTGCTTCCTGCGCGAGCTCTACGTAGACGTGGAGAAGGGAGACACGTTCGTACGGCTCGGAAAGCAGCAGATCGTCTGGGGAAAGACGGACGCCTTCCGCATGCAGGACATCATCAATCCGCTCGAGATCAGCGATGCGAACATCTTCACTCCGCTCGAGGAACGCCGCATCCCGCAGTGGTCCGTAGACGTCGTGCACAGCTTTGGCGACGTCGGCCCGCTCCAGGATCTGTCCCTCGAGCTGGTCTGGGTGGTCGACCGCTTCTTGCCCACCCAGCTCGGCCAGTGCGGTGAGCCACGAGCCTTCTTGGCCACGTGTGCAGCGCGCACGAACGCGGCCGCCCACGGACTCTTCGGACTGGCGCTGGCGGAGTTCGAGGAGCGCGACTGGCAGATTCGCAACACTGAGCCCGGCTTCCGGCTCGAAGGACGCTTCGCCGATCCTGCGATCTCGTGGTCGTTCTCCGGCTTCTGGGGCTTCCAGGACACCCCGGTCACGAAGCTCAAGAACGGATACTCGTTCACGAACCCGAACCCGGGAGCCATCCTGTTCCTGCAGGGATTGGGCGTCGCTTCCCAGTTCGACACAGGTGGCCCACTCGCGGCTCTGGGGGCCTTTGCGCCGACGTTCATCGGGGGCTTCGATCCCTACAGCGTGACCTCCATCAACACGGTGGCAACGGAGCTACGTACCCTCCACCTAGCGCTCTTCGGTCCGGGGGGTGCGCTCTGCAACGCCGCCACTGCCACGAGCGTGCAGGCCCACGCAGACTGCATCAGCGCGAGTCAGCTGCAGCTGCTCTCACTGCCCTTCTCGGGCGGACAGCTCGTGCTCGAGCATCCTCGAACGCTCACGCTCGGCGGCTCGCTCGACTATCAGATCCCGGGCGCGGATGCGATCGTCAATCTCGAGATGGCGTTCGACTTCGATCGCGCGATCATCAGCAGCGCCGAAGTAGACCTGGTCGACAACAGCAACGTGGTCTCCGCGGCGATCGGCCTCGACTGGAGCCCATTCATCCCCTGGATCAACCGATCGCGTACATCGCTCGTAGCTGCGCAGCTCTTCGTCGAGCACATTCTCGACTACGAGGATCAGGGCCAGGGGCGCCGCATGATCCCGGACGAAACCCAGGTCATCAGCACGTTCCTGATGCAGAACTACTGGCGCAACGACTCACTTATTCTGACCAACTTCGTCGCCTGGGATTGGAACGCGCAGGCGATCGCCTGGGGCCCCTCGCTCAAGTGGATCCTGAACGAATCCGTGTTCGTCGAGATGGGTGCACAGCTGGTCTGGTCCAAGCCGCAGAAGACCACCTTCCGCAACACCTGCGGGGGTGATCTCACGATCGCCTGCATCAGCGACCCGGCGAACTTCCAGTCTGGAAACTTCCAGAGCATCAACCAGGGATTCGCGCGAACCGCAGAGGGCCCGCTCTACAGTGCATCGAGCTTCGGTGACCACCTCGAAGAAGATCGCGACACGATCTTCTTCAAGGTGACCTACCAGTTCTAGACGGCGTCATGCAGGCGCGCCGCCTGGCGCGCCCGTCAGCTCAAAGTGCGGTAGGTCTTCTTCGCGCGGACGGAGACGATGCGATCCTCTTCGGCGATCCACGCACTCAAGCGGCCTCCCCAGACGCAGCCGGTGTCGATCCCCCGCACGCGCGGCGTGCGTACGAGGCCGCGCGCTGCCCAGTGGCCGAACACGACCCGGCGCGATCCGCGGTAGTGCTCGTCCCAGGGCTGGTAGCCCGCGGGGGTGTTGCGGTCCGAGCTCGGCCGCTCACCGGCCGAGTTGCAGCTGCGCACCGTGGTAAGGAACTGTAGGTCCGCGTCGCCAAAGGGAATCTCGCCGTTCTGGATCTCTCGCTCGAGGCGTCGCGCCACGAACACGGGATCGGGCCAGCGTGGGCTCAGACCGGCGTGGACCAGCCAGAGATCGGGCCACGAGACCAAGAGTGGCTGGCGGCGCAGCCACATCAGTAGGTCCTGGCGATCGGGGGCTGCGAGAATCTCGTCCAGCGTATCCCCAGGCCTGGCGCTACGGGCGCCACTGGCGACCGCGAGCAGGTGCAAATCGTGGTTGCCGAGGACCGTGCCCGTTCCCTCTCGACGCGCCATCCGCAGCGCATCGAGCGACCGGGGGCCCCGATTCACCAGATCGCCGGCGAACCAGAGCTCGTCCCGAGAAGGATCGAGGTGCAGCAGACCCAGCAGCTCCGAAAGCTCCGTCGCACAGCCCTGAACGTCACCGACGAAGATGCGCCGCCTCGGCGGCACCGATCGGTCGCCAGACCTGCCGCCGTCGTCGGTCTCGGTTGAAGTCACTCGAACTCGCTCTCGCTCGCCCCACGTAGACAGAGGCATGTCGCCCGGAAACTAGCCGACGTCGCAACTCATTCAAATCCTTTCGCAATCCTTCGCTCAGACTGACCGCCGCCGCACTGCACCACCTCGGCGCCACGGGCTCGGGATTCGAGGTGCGGCCGCACAGGCCACGGCTCGTCCATGAAGGAGAAGAGCGAAGCTTTCCCTGCCAATTGGCCCTCGCGTATACTGGCGCCCCGAGCTGTACCGGTTCGACATCTGCGAGCTGCTCCGGTTCAGGATCCCTGAGTTCGGCCGCCGCACCTGGGTACCCGAGTGATCTATCGATTCGACACATTTCTGCTCGACACCAGAACTCTAGAGCTGCGCGAAGGTGACACGTTGGTCCCCATCCAGCGCAAGGTGTTCGATGTGCTCGCATATCTGGTCGCGCATCGCGATCGGGTGGTGTGGAAGGACGAGCTCCTCCAGGAAGTCTGGCGCAACGAGACCGTCGTCGAGTCCGCCGTGCACCGAGCGGTCTCACTGCTCCGACGAAGCTTGCGGCAGTCGGAGAAATCGTCGCCCCTCGAGACCATCTATGGCCGCGGCTATCGCTTTCGCGCTCAGGTAACCGAGCAAGAAGAACCACACGAGCCTGCCTCTAGCGCTACCCAGCCGACGGGCACGCATGCGCCCCTCGCCGATCCGGAGGCCGTCGATCCATTCGTCGGTCGCACCGAAGTGCTCCGCCCTCTTCTACAGGGCCTACGCCAGGCGAGCCGCAGTGAAGGGGCCATGTTCCTGCTGATGGGAGAAGCGGGAATTGGCAAGACTCGCACCGCCGAACGCGTCTGGCGCGAAGCCGAGCGGCACGGCGCAAGGCTATGGAAGGCGCAAGGCTCCGACATCTCCGGAGCTCCCGCTGCTTGGCCCTGGATTCAGATCCTGCGCAGCTGCCTCGCCGAGCTCTCCGATCACCCCGAACTCCTCGAGCGAGGACACCAGCTCGCGGCGGCCCTCGCGCCCCAACGCCCCGGGGCAACAGAGATCGGTCCACCCGACAAGCTCGCCGCAACCGCCAAGTTCCGACTCTTCGATCAGCTGAGCAGCTTCCTACTCGACGCATGCTGCGTCGTTCCGCACAGCTTTCACGTCTTGTGGATCGATGATCTGTCGCCGGAGAACCTCGATTCCTTTCATATCCTGAACCTACTCGGGACCGCCGTCTATCGAGTTCCCCTCTTCGTCATGGTCGCGCTCAAGAGCGATGCGAAGACCGCGCGCCGGCTGCTGCTCGATCGAGTCCCCGACACGATGCATCGGATCCTGCTTCCTCCACTCAGCAAGGCCGAGGTCAGCGAGTACATCTCGCGCGTCACCGAGCTCGAGGATCCAGCGCTCCTCACCGAGCGCATCTTCGACAAGACGGAAGGCAGCCCGGTGTTCATGCGGGAGCTGCTGCGTCACCTGATCACCACGTACGAACGCGAGCATCTTTCGGAAGAGCTTGTCGGCGAGCTTCCGCTTCCCGCAGCCGTGCACGAGCTCGTCGATCGTCACCTGCAGGACATGGATGCCGAGCTGGCAGCCGTGCTCGAGGCGGCCGCAGTGGTAGGCAAGGAGTTCCGCATGCCCGCGCTGGAGCGTTGCGCTCCACTCGCGGGGAGCGAGCTCCTCGCGGCGCTCGATCGTGGCGTCAACGCCGGGCTGTTGCGGCTGGACCCCTCGACCCGTACGTATCGCTTCGCGCACGGAATCTTCCGCGACGCTCTGTATCGCTCGCTCGATACGGAGCGAGCCGCACAGCTCCATCTGCGAGTCGCGGAATCCCTCGAAGGACACGTAGCCGACACAGCGGAGCTCTGCAGCCTCGCCTATCACTACCTGCGGGCCCTTCCAACGGCGAACGCGCGCAAGGCACTACGATATGCCGTCGAGGCGACCGGGGCGATGCTCCGGATGGGCGCCTTCAGTGATGCAGCGCGCTACTCGCGCTGGGCACTCGAAGCGCAGGACTACCTGGATACCTTGGATCCGGGTCGCCGATGCGAGCTGTTGGGCCTCGCGGCGGCGAGCGAGCATGCCGCGGGCAATGCCGCAGCTGCGCGAGAGCTGGCGGGCGTTCTGGTCGAGCTGGGAAGCCGCTACCAGCTCGGAGTGCACTTGGCTCGGGCCGGGTACATCCTGCGCCCGGTCGCGATCGCGCACATGACCGAGCCCGACCCGCTCGCACGCCGCGCGCTCGAGCTCGCGCGAGACACCCTGCCAAAGGACGAACACTCTCGGCGTTCGCGCGTCCTGAGCCGGCTCTCGTGGATTCCGCCCTACTCTCAAGATCGCGACCTGCGGCTCTCGCTGAGCGAAGAAGCGGCTTCGCTGACCAAACCGAACAGCAAGGTCAGCCGCTTCGACGCGCTGATCGCAAAGCAGCTCGCCTGCTCGGCCCCGCGCGACTCGCAGCGCGCAAGAGAGACGACCCTGGAACTGCTGGCCGAAGTCCAACCGACTCCAGTCTCGGTACAGGCCGTCAAGGCGCATCTATTGTCGGTTCACACCTTCTTGCGCCTCGGCGAGACCGACGTCGCCGCACGCGACCTCCGCCAGCTCGGAAGCGTCGCCCGCGAGCTCCATCTGGACGCGCTCATCTGGACACATGATCGGCTGGACCTGCAAGCGTGCTTCTACGAGGCCGACGTGGAGCGCCTCGAACAAGGCATCCCCGAGCTCTACACGCGCGGACAAGAGCTGAAGATCCGATTCGCCAGTCACTTCATGCGCGTGCTCGTCTCTGCAGTGGACCGCTTGCACAGCGATCCTGCCCCGCGCTCCATCTCACTCAGTCCCGACCTCCGACCCATCTCACACCGGCCGATCATCGAGCAAGCTCGCTGCGCACGCGAGATCGCCGAGGGCCCCCACCCCGCGGCGGCAAAGGCGCACCTCGCACGTCTGGCCCGTTCCAAGTTCCAGGATCTCCCCGAGGATGGCGTCCTCCTCGCCACGCTCGCGGAGCTGGCCCTCACGATCGTCTCGCTTCGCACGACCGAGCACGCCCAGGATCTGCTCGATCAGCTCGCCGCGTATCGCGACCTCGTCGCCATCGACGAAGCCTCTCTGTCTCTCGGCTCGGTCGCCTACTACGCCGGCCTCCTCCGAGGCTTGTTGCGAGACACTCGTGGAGCCTTCGAGGATCTCGAAGTAGCACTCGAGGCGAATCGGCGCCTAGGCCACCTTCCCCAGGAAGCACGTACGCGCCTGGAGATCGCTCGCCTCCGGATGCAGTCCTCCGACCCGCAGAGCCGCACAGAAGCGGCGCGCCTGCTCGAGCAACTGCAGTTGGATGCGAGACGAATGCGCCTGACGAGCATCGAGAAGCAAGCCGAACAGCTCGTAGAAGCGTACCGGTAGCCCCGGGCAGATGTCCGCCACCACAGAGATCCCGAATCCGAACCTTCGAGAGGAAGGAGCATGAACGTGCGCACAGTATCGAGAGCTCGCCGAGCAGGGCACCGAGCGCTGCTCGCCGCACCCATCGCCGCGATCCTCTTCGCCTCTCCCGCCGGACGGGTCCGCGCCGACGACGACCAGAAGCCACCCCCGGAAGAGAGCTGGAGCGAGAAGGATCAACGCGACATGCTGTCGGGGTGTACGGAGAGCGTGAAGGAACGCGCCCTCGAGTCCTTTCGAATCCAAGCAAAGCTTGATCCCGAAGCCCCGATCCCAGACGAGGTGATGGCCGCGCTGGCTCGTATGGAGCCAGCATTCGAGTCCACCTGTCGCTGTGTGCTCGAGCGAATCATGAGCACTCAGACTCTACGCGAGTTCCTGCTCGACCAGTCCGTCATGATTCGAGAGGCACAGAAGGTCGGCACCCCTGAGGGATGTCCGCTCGATCTCGATCAGCCCTGAGTTCGCGGGAGCAGCCCATATGAAGAACCTGGCCCCGGTTGCATTCGTCCTCGGCGCGATCGGATTTGGGTATCTCGCCCACAGCATGAGGTACCCACCTCCGGCGACCGGCGAGAAGTGGTACTGGTGGGGAACCTTCGTGGATGGCCAACTCGCGATTCCCCTGCTCGTCACAGCCATGCTGGTCCTCTTTCGACGACGCGCCCGAACGAGTCGCGTAGTGCTGTGGACGTTCGGAGGAGTGACGGCATTCTGCGCCTTCTCGACGGCCGCGGCCGTAGCGCGCGCAGCCACGGTCTGCCAGCTTCTACCCTGGTCCGACGTGCCGCCCCAGGAGATCGTGGCTGCCTTCTGGAGTCATCACTTCGCCCTTTGCAGCGTTCCGCGCGAGGGCGCGGCCGAAGTCCTCGAGCATTTCCGAGAGCGAGGCGTTCCAATGGGAATCGTGACCAACGGAGCCGCTCGGGTGCAGGACGCCAAGATCGATGTGCTCGGCATCCGCCACTACATGAAGGCCATCGCGATCTCTGGCGCCATCGGCATCAAGAAACCGGATCCGCGCATCTTCCATGCTGCACTCGCTGAGATCGGTTGTCCGCGTGAAGGCGCTTGGTTCGTCGGTGATCATCCTAGAAACGACGTACTGGGAGCCGAAGCAGCCGGACTGATGCCGGTGTGGCTGTCCCATCGACACCCCTGGCCGGAGGAGTCCCCACCGCCGAAGCATTGGATTGCTCTACTGAGCGACCTGCTGTGCTTCTTCAGTTAGCCCCGTAGACGAGCGGTAGCCCGTTCGATCCGACCGGGATATACACCGTAGAGTGGTTGGGCGACTCCGCCATCTTGAGCTGTGCCTGAATCGCCTCGTGTTGCAGGTAGTTCGGAGTCAGGGTCGCGTTGATGATCTTCTGGGCTTCAGCGATCCCCTTTGCTTCCTCGACGCGTATCTCGGCATCTCGCTTCGCAATCTCTCGCTGGGTCTCCTTTTCCTCCAAGAGCTGCATCGCAGCCAGCTTCTGCTCCACGGCTTGGGCCACGATGCTCGGATAGTCGATGTTTCCCACGACGAGGCTCACGACCCGAAACGGCGTCTCTCGCAGATAGGCGGTCAACTCCTCGCGCACCGCCTCGGCAACCTCACCCCGCCTGGACTTGATGTCGCGACTGTCCAGACGCTGCACCTCGCGCCGCACGAAGGTTCGGAACGGCTCCTTGACGAAGCGGGGGTACCACTCGCTGCCGCCGCGCTCGAGCACCACCTCCTCGACCCCGCCGGACTCGATGGCGAGAACGGCGTGCACCTGGAAGCTGACGTTGAGATCGTCCTTCGCCAGGATTCGGAAGGCCTCACTGTAGGTCTGCGGCCGGAGATCGAGATTGATCACCTCGTTCCGGAATGGCGACACTCCGTAGTTGCCCGGCCCGACCACGACACCGCGGAAGCCGCCCTTCCCGAAGAGACGAGGCCGCTCGAACACATACCCTTCGTGCCCCACCGGCGTGTACGGATTCGTACACCCGAGCAGCACCAACCCCGCAAGGACCGGCGCGCACCTGGAGAGTCCAGCCCAGATACTCATTCGCTCTTCCTCCCACCAAGAACGGTTCGTGCCGCGCGACGATTCAAGCGGCTGTGCATAGCCAGGGCGCCCTACCCTCCGATCTCGACGCGAATCAGCTCGGCTTCCGCGCGGCGCCGGCTCCGAATCCCAGCGAGCGGGTGATCCTGCTGCATGCCCGCAATCTCGTCGGCCACCTTCAGCCACTCCCGCTGGGCCAAGGGTGCCTTCAGAACGACGAGCCCATGCGAGCGCACACCACGATTGTAGGCCAACGACAAGAGCGCAGTCTGTACCGAGGGAGGAGTTGCCGCGTCATCCAACACCACGAAGCGATGCGCGATACCGGACCAGTAGGGCACCGCCACGTGCGGCATGATCCGACGAGCCACGGAGCGCGAGATGCGGATCCGAGCGAGTGCAGAGTTGTCGCGCAACGCATCGCGCGCGGCCGTCCCGCACATCCCGACTACCGATTCGATCGCGCCGTACTCGACTGGGGAGAACACCTGCCCGTAGAGGCCGCGCGTTTCGGGCAGATCGTGATGGCCGAGGTCATAGCCTGGATCGAGCGTCACGCCAGAGCTTCCTCCCGGCCAGTAGGGCTTGCCTGCGTGTCCTTCCCGTTCGTGGACCCAATCGAGGTCACCGCGAAAGCTCTCCATGCCCGGAATCGCCGTATGACGCGGCGCAGCACGTTGCGGCACGAGCCGAGCCCAGGTCTTCGGACCTACGATCCCGTCCACAGGCAAGCCATGCTCTCGCTGAAAACGGCGCACAGCTGCATCGGTTGCAGCGCCAAACAGACCATCGACGGCCACGCTCATACCGGCACGCGCGAGCGCCCTCTGCAGGCGCTCCACCTCAGCCATGTGCTGAGGGGTGGCCCCACGAAACCCGTCGCCCTTCCGAAGCGCTACGAAGCGTGCCATCGAGCTCCACCCCTCTCTCGGCCTCGATGCCGAACTCGACCTCCGTGAAGGCTCATGGAAACGGCACCGATCGGTTCCAATCAGACTATCCTACACATCGTCGCGCTGCAGCCGCCTCGCCTAGGACGGCACGCACCCGCGATCCAGTCGATCGCCCCCCCGTAGCTGACTCCCTACGCGTCACCCAGAGCGGATACTCGGCGACAACACTCGCGCTTGGAAGAGAGCCGGCTTGCCCCAAATCTGCGAAGCGAAAACTCAGGCACGATTCACTGATTGCGGCTAGCCTACTCCGCGCGTGAGGAGTCTAATGGATCTGACTGAACCCGAAGTAGGTCACATGTTCCGAACAGAACATCACACGTCTCGTGCGCTTCGCGCCGTGCGTCGACTCACCGTCGAGATCAGGAGGCGCCAGAAAGGCAGCCGCCGCCAGGGATCGCTCACCTCGAACGGATCGCCGCTACCGATCTGTCGCCCAATGCGCCACGGGACACGGCGCAGGAGCTAGCAGAATCTCGGTCTCATCTCCCGAGACCCGCCCTCCGTAGCTCGTGACGAGCTGCGGAGGGCAACCGCGCACTACGGATTCAGCCGCGCGATCACGGCATCGGTGATATCCCGTGCGTTACCCGTGTACAGGAGTCCCGGGGTCTGCGTGTTCAGGATGATCCCGATTCCTTGCGCGTCTCCCTCCACACGAATCGCCTTCTGGACGTCACCGAGAATGGGCCCAAGTAGCTTCTGCTCCTGCGCCTGCACGGCCTCGGCCGCTGTTTGCGCCTCGCGTTCGAGCTTGTTTCGGAGCTGCGCGAGCTCGATCTCGCGCTCGCGGAGGGCAGCCGCTTCGAGCACGCTCCTCTGACTCTGAAACTCCTCGACCTTCTTGCGTAGCTCGGCCTGTTGAGACTCGAGCGCGGACTGCTGCTTGCTCGAGAACGATTCCAGCTTCTCCTGAGCCTGCTTGAAGGCAGCAGACGCACGGAGCGCACGCTGTACGTCGACGACTCCAACGGCCGCTGCGGATCCAGGTGAAGCGCTGGATGCGGACGTCTGTGCAAACGAGCTGCTCGCAGTCACTGCGCAGATGACCAGCGCCACTGCAACACCAAGCGACCGCTTTGATCTCGAATCCGTCGGCTGCATTCTCTCGACTCCAACACCGTGGGTAACAGACTCGGAACAACCCGACTCGGAACAACCCTTCGCAGAGAGAGGGATCCGGGTGGGCCTGATGCGTGTAGACGATCACTACCGGACGAAATTCGATCGACCACCGCCCACCGCGAGGCCAGCACCGAGAGTGGTCGCCCGCCCAGGGACGCTCCACGTTCCGGCGCTCCCGGGAACGCTCCCCTCCTGCCTACCTAGCCTCACTTTACCGACGTAAGCAGCCAGGTAGGACAGCCCGACCGCCAGGTGCTACCCTAGCCGCGGCGTCGGGGCTCGAGGACCCAGCTTGCGCCCGTAGCTCAGTTGGATAGAGCTCCGGACTTCTAATCCGGCGGTCGCTGGTTCGAATCCAGCCGGGCGTGCCACTCGCGTCAGCCTCGTGCCCTCAGAGTTCCCGCGCCCAGCGCTTTGCCCAGCGTTCGAGCGGGGCTAGAGCCCTGCCCAGATCCCGCGCATGGTCGGTGAGTTGATAGCCCTGCCCCGGCTCGTGGACGACCAGTCCCGCGGTGGACAGCTCCCTGAGTCGAGTATTGAGGACCGTGGGCGAGATCTCGTCGCAGGCGCTCCGGAGCGAGCGGAACGTGAGCGGAGAACCGCGCAGCTCCCACAAGATGCGCAATGCCCAGCGGCGACCCAGCAGGTCGAATGCGACCAGCAATGGGCGACCCGTTCGCGTGCCCCTCGCAGGCTGCCCCGGACGTGGCGTCGGCATGAGACGCATTCTATCGGCCGGCGCCCGCCGACGCTACTGATTACGTAGCGATGAGAGATTTCGAATGCTACATGTTTAGTAGCAACCATCCGGAGATCTCGATGAGTGCACGCCTTCCCGCCCGTGAAGCACCGTATCCAGTCGAAATCGCACGCCTCCTGGACAGGATCATGCCGGCCGGCATGACTCCGATCCTGTTGTTCCGCACCCTCGCCAACAACGAACGCCTGTTTCCACGGTTCATGCAGGCCGGAGTACTGGATCGAGGACCTCTCTCGCTTCGCCAGCGTGAGTTGGCCATCCTGCGCACGTGCTCACTCTGCAATGCAGAGTACGAGTGGGGCGTCCACGTCGCGGGATTCGCCGAGCGTGCAGGACTCTCGGCAGACGAGGTGCGCTCGACTCGACTGGGAGCGAGCAGTGACACCATCTGGGGCCCCTCCGAAAGCGCAATCCTATGCCTGTGCGACGAGCTGCACACAACCCACACTCTTTCCGACGCAACCTGGAGCACCGTGCGCAAGCACTTCGATGAGTCTCAGACGCTCGAGCTGATCTACATCGCCGGGATCTACACCTGCACGGCGTATCTGGTAAACGGGTTGCGACTCCCCCTCGAAGAGTTCGCTCCCGGGTTTCCGACGAGAGAGGCCGGTTGACCTCGGTAGACCTCCGCTCGACGCAGAATCGGCTAGCCTCTCAGATCAGCTACAGACGGAGAATCCAAATGAAGGTCGCTTCTCAGATCTCGCTCCTGGCCGTGCTCTGCTTCGTCGTCCTACTGGTCGGATGCGAGTCAGAGTTGGGATCACGCCCCGACGACGACTCACTCTCCCAAGGCACGTATTCCAATCGATACTTCGGGTTCAGCATGCAGCTTCCAGAGGCGTGGGCCGTGGCGTCCGCCGAGACCAAGGAGGCGATCACCGATGGTGGCGCGGCTGCGATCAGCGAGGGATCCTCGGCGAGGCGTGCAGCCTTGGACGAGGCACTCGCGAATACCTACCAACTGCTGACCGTGAGCCGACACGAGATTGGGTCGCCCGTCTCCTCGAACGCCATCCTTCAGGTCGTTGCGGAGCGAGTGTCCCAAGCACCCGGAATCCAATCGGGAAAGGACTATCTGTTTCACGTGGACGCGATCCTGACCGGCGGGAGCCTGCCCTACGTCGCCGATGGTGGACCCGAGCTCCAGGAGGTCGGAGGCCGCAGGATGTTTCTACGGAATTACCAGATCCAGTCGAACCAGCAGAATCTGAGCCAATCCTACGTTGCGCTAGTGGATCGCGGATACGCGCTCAGCTTCATTCTCAGCTACACCACCCCAGAGGAGAAAGGTCAGCTGGAAGAGATCCTGCGCTCTGTCCAGTTTCGGGACCAGTAGGCGCCGGAGAACCAACTTGTCGGCCTCACCCGCTCACGCCCTCTTCGATCAGCTTTGCACCGAGCACAAGGAGCGAAGCGTAGACGATCCGGAAGAAGACGCGATCGTCGATCCTGTGATGCAGGTACTTCCCGAGCAGGATTCCGAGCGGAGCGAGGGGTGCGAGCAGTAGCGACGTCTGGAGGTTCGAGCCGTCGAGCTGACCCAGCCAGGCGTAGGGACCGAGCTTGAGCCAGTTCACTGCAAAGAAGAACACGACCGTAGTCGCCTGAAAGGTGGTCTTGTCGATTCGCTGTGACAGCAGGTAGATGTGGAGCGGCGGACCCCCCGCATGAACACTGAAGCTCGTAAAGCCCGCTAGGGTCGCCCAGAAAGTGCCACGCAAGTATCCTGGGGCCCGAGCGCGCCCTCCATCGCGTAGCAGCCACCAGCGAAGCGAGAACGAGATCGCAATCCCCCCCACCAGAATGCGAAGCGCGTCGGGTGAGAGCAGGTCGAAGCTGGCCCAGCCGAATGCCGTACCAAGCAGGGCACCCGGGCCGGTCGTTCGCAGATTGAAGCCATCCCAACGTCCCCACCAGGACCGAAGTGCGGTCACATCCATCAGCATCAGGATCGGGAGCAGAATCGCCGCAGCACGCGCCGGCTCGACGGACAGGGACATGAGCGGAACGGCGACCAGACCGATTCCTCCGGCAAGCCCCCCCTTGGCGATGCCGAGCACGAGCACCGCGACGACGGCGGTCACATAGAACCAGGGATCGTGGATGACGAACAGCGATTCGAGCACGCCGAAGTCTCTCACACCGGCGTCTGCGAGCGAAATCCCCACGCACCGGGACCTGCGCCACAGTCGCGGGCCCAGGGCGGGCGGACGATCGCCTGGATCACCGGCCTTCGGGACTCTCCTCGGAAGGCGGAAAGCGCCACCAGGCCGGCTCAAGCGGCCGTTCGATTCTGAACAGCGTCCTCTGCTCGTTGCCGAATACGAGCGAGTCCCCGTCCCACGCCACGCTCTCGGCTTGCTGCGTCTGCTCGGCGTCGAACTCGATCCGCGCCACGGGCCCGCGCGGTGCGAGGTCGTTCCCGAGCCGCTCGTAGATGAACAGCGCCTGGTAGGTGAGCAACGCGATGTAGCGCCCGTCCGCGCGGATGTCTGCGGCCGTTGCGACGCCGAAGCGAGAGGGCGATCCGAGCTCGACCGTCGCGAGAGGTTCGAGCGCCTGCTCGGCTCGAGCCGTCTCTCCTAGCGGTAGGCGATAGATCTTCGTGCGCGTGTTCCCTCGGTGCTTGGTGAACAAGTAGAGCGCATCGCCGAAGTGGAGGACCGACTCGCAGTCGAAATCCATCCGCTCGGGGTCCGGATACGCACTCTGGTCGGCATACCGGAAGCGCAGAGCGCGCTCGACCTGCACCGAGCCCGAGCGCGCGGGATCGGGCTCCGGAACGACGTAGATCGTGAGGTCGCGTCGATCGTTCGCGTTATTGCCAACGTCCGCAATGTACAGCCTCCCGCGCCCGTCGAGAGCGATGTCCTCCCAGTCGACATGCTGGGCTCCTTCGACCGCAAACTCCGCCAGCTTCTCTCCACGACGACCGATTGCGAAGATTCGGGCTGAATCGCCGGAATCGTTGTGTGTCCACAGCACACCGTCATAGCGCCGACTCGCCACCAGCCCCGAAGACTCCGCGATCTCCTCGGCAGCAATCGTGTACCTCTCGAATCGCTTCCCCAGCCCGGAGCCACCTCCGTCGATGGGCACGTCGAGTGGCCGCGCACCACTCGCACACGCGACCAGACTCCCGGCTAGCCAGGCGCCTCCCACCGCGCGAAGGACCACTCCTCGAAGCCAACTCGAGAGCCCGAACCACCGACGTGCGAAGCTGGAATTGATCATGGGGCTACTCTATCACCCCGCGCCTCGCCTCCGGTCCGTCTCCCAGGGCTGCGTGAGGGTCGGATGCGGGGGTTACCGCTCGAGCGGCAACAGCGCCAGCTGGCGTGACTGAGCGACCAGCTGACCCGCGGAGTCCCACAGCTCACCGTCCTCGTCGCGAAAACCGCCACTGACGAAGCGCGTTGTGAAGGCCGTGCGCAGCCAGCCCAAGCTCGGACGCGCGCGCACGTGCACGGTCAGCTCGATCGTCGGAGTCCAGGCAACGGGTAGATTTGCGTTGAAGATCGTCGGGGGCAGTGCGTCTGCGCACAGCAGCAGTGCCACAGTGTCGATCGGCTCATCTCGTGCCAGCCGAAGCCAACCTCGCATGCGCGCTTCTCCAGTCGGCGATCCTGTCTGAAATCCGGAGTCCGCGGGATGCAGGCGCAAATCGACGCGCCGAGCGAACGACGCGGCCATGTCCCCCGAGCTGGGGAGGCGACTCACGCAGGTCTCGAGCGGAGGCAAGTCGGGGGGGCAGCCATCGATCCGCTCGACCTCGGGGAGGCGCTTCTCGAGCGTGCCAAAGGTGCCGAGCACCTCGATCAACGGACGCCCGTCACTCGTCAGCGTGGCCCCCGCGGTACTGAAGCGCCGCCCCCGCTTGATGGTGCGGCACTCGATCGAAACGGGGCCTGGACGACCGGGTCTCAGGTAGTGTGCCGTCACGGTGATTGGGTCCGGACGTCCGGTATGCTGCAACAGGGCCCGCGCCGCGATGGCGAGCAGATATCCCCCATTTGCGTTTCCGGCGATGTCCCACCCCGAATGCAGCTGGGCGGCGTAGGTCGTCTGCGTGCGGGCTGCGACCGCGGTCTCCTCGGCGAATCCCATTTCGATCGATCTCTCGCGCTCCGAGCCTCTCTCGGGCTCAAACCTGTCTCAGGCTCAGCCCACCCCGCCCCTCCAGTCGCCGGGCCGCAGCGTAGCAGGAATCCGCAGAGGCCGGCGCGCTGCCTGGGCGGACACTGCGATGACATGTCGAGAACTGGAGACGGGAGGGCTTCACGAAATCTGCGCGGCTGCCTCCGCGCTGGCGGCGGACGGTTCCACGGCTGTGGCCTCCGGACGTCCGCCACTCGATTCGAGGCGCGTTCGCTCGCGAAGCCGTGCGAGGAAACGCGCACCCCGCTCGACCTGCTCGGCCAGGCGGTGCACATGGCTGAGCCACTCGAGCGCATCGACCAGGTGTTGAATACTGATCTCCCCGCGGGTACCCGCGGCGCTCAGGAGCTCCTGCTTCAGCTCATGGTACGAGCGCTGCACGTCCGCGAGCGGTAGCTCCAGTCCGGCTTCGCGGAAGTCCTCACCTTGCACGTCCGCAAACCGAATCAGCTCCTCGACCCGCGTCAGGAAGCTGCGCAGTCGCTCGGCAGCGGCGAAGGGCTCCAGCTGGAGCCTCCAGGCGTGCGTGTCGCTCGCCGCAGCGCTCAGAGCGAGCTCGGCCGCCGCGACATAGTAGCGCGACACGCGCAGCACCTCGGGCAGCAGTGCGGCCAGCTCCGCTGAAAGGGGTCTTCGCTGCAGCTGCTGCACATACTCACCGATACTGCGCAGCAGCGTGTCCAACGCTTCGCGGACACCCCGCTGACCTTCGCTGGGCCTTCCCGCCCCTGACAGAGCAGATAGCGCAAGCTCTCGCACGATCCGCCCCGCGCGCCCGAGCTCGAGGATCAGCGCGTCGAGGGCCAGACTGGGAGTCTCGAGAACGTTCCGATCGATGTGCCTCGGTTTCGCCAGGTCCTCGTCGGGGCGCCGGAATCGGTGCTCCAGGAAGCGGATCAGCCGCGGAGTGAGCGGCCACAGCAAGGCGACCCCGAGCAGGTTGAACAAGGTGTGGAAGCTCGCCAGCACAGCCGCGGGCTCCGAGTCCAAGTGCAGGAAGTCACGCGCGGTCTGGAGCAACACCAACAACAACGGCAGTAGTGCCAAGGCGACACATCCGGTCAACAGATTGAACGCGACGTGTCCCGCTGCGACCCGCTTCGCGTTCGCGGTCGCACCGAGCGCTGCGAGACCAGCGGTCGAGGTCGTCCCGATGTTCGCGCCGATCACCAAAGCTGCTCCGCTGCCCATGGGCACCACACCCCCTCCGGCGGCCGTCAGGATGATCGCGATCGCAGCGCTCGAAGACTGCATGAGCACGGTCAGCGCGAATCCGACCGCAACGAGCGCGAACGCACGCAAGGGCCCCGCACCGGCCAGTGCGCCGAACTCGAACTGGAGACTCGCGCTCTCGAACGCGCCTCGCAGCGCGTCTATACCGAGGAAGAACACCCCGAAGCCCGCGAGTGCCTCGCCGAGTGCACCCATCCGGCCATCGCGCTGGATCACGCGCAGTGCCATTCCGACGCCGATCAGCGGCAGCGCGAAAGCGGCGACATTCACGTGAAATCCAACCGCAGCAACCAGCCAGCCGGTCGTCGTCGTGCCGATGTTGCTGCCGTACGTGACAGCGAGGGCTTGCGCGAGCGACAGCAGTCCGGCGTTCACGAAACCGATGGTCGCGACCGTGATCGCACTCGACGACTGCACGACCGAGGTCATCAGAAACCCGGATGCCACACCGCGCAGCTGCGTGGCGGTCGAGCGTGCGAGGATCTCTCGCAGCGCCTGCCCGGCGGCAAGCTTCAACCCGTCCGTCATCAGGCGCATGCCGAGCAAGAAGAGCCCCACACCACCCAGTAACTTCGCGATCAGCAGATTCAGCCTCCCGGGGGGAAGCTACTCCATCTTCCCAGGCACTCGCGAGTCCGAACTCCACGAACCTGGCCGACAGAGTCTGAGAGATCGTCCGCTCCGCACCCCATGCGGTCCAATCGGGACGCAATGTCTCCGAATGCACGCAGACGAAGCCGATCCCCTTCCATTCCTCGCTTGCACGCTCGATTCGACGGGACCTTGCCGGCGAACTTGTG
This sequence comes from Pseudomonadota bacterium, assembly GCA_003247575.1. Taxonomy (GTDB): domain Bacteria; phylum Myxococcota_A; class UBA9160; order SZUA-336; family SZUA-336; genus SZUA-336. The sequence continues at coordinate 126,557 of QJZC01000027.1, read as the reverse complement.
CATAATTGTCGGGAGCACGAAACTGTCTCGACAGCGGAGTTGCTCCCTGCTCGCGTTCGGCTGAATCCACCGCGGTTGCTTCTGCCCCGAACCGTCCCCGCGGCCTCCCGAAGCTCCTTCGGCGCAACCTCGTGCAGCCCTTGCCGATGGCTCACGATCGTACCTGTGTGAAGCAACAGGAGGAAGCCATGTCGAACCGGTCTCCGAAGACAGATCCCAAGCCTTCGGCCCCACCCGCAACAGACAGCCCGAGAGCAGAGCGCGGCGGGACTCCCGAGACAGGAAACATCGACAAGATCCGGGACATCTTGTTCGGGAACCAAGTGCGTGAATTCGATCGCCGCTTCGCCAAGTGCGAGGAGCACTTGAGCAAGGTCACTGCCGACCTGCGCGAGGAGGTGTTCCGACGACTCGGTGCGCTCGAGCGCTATTTCCAAGAAGAGCTCACCACCCTGAAGGAGCGGCTCAAGGAGGAGAGTGAGCAACGATGCTCGAGCGAGCACCGGCTAGCGGAAGAGCTCAAGGCGAGCACCGAAGCGGCGAGCCGGAAGAGTCAGACGATCGACGACAAGCTCTCGGAGCGAATCACCGACCTCCGTCAGAGAATCCTGGATCAATCGAAGCAGCTCTCGGACGACGCGCAAGCAAAGTACGATCGCATCAGCCAAGAGATCGAAGCGTCGGCGGAGCGACTGGAGGAGAGCAAGCTGGATCGCAGCGCATTCTCGGAGCTCTTGATGGACGTCGCGATGCGCGCATCGAACTTCACGAAGGACACGACCGTCCCTCCGAAGGGATAGATCGAACAACGCTAGCCCGAAGCCGGTCCATCCGACTATGCGCCTTCGGGCTCCGCCTCGCGAACGCTAACGGTGAGTGGAGAATCGTCCGGTGGCTTCATGACCGATTTCGCCAGCAAAGCCGATCCGGCGCCACCTCCCGATAATCTCGACCAGTGGCGCCAGCTTCGGAGCCTGATCGTCGGACCAGAGCGCGAACACATTGAGGCGGTGCAGGCGCTCCTCGACGACCCGGTACTCCACGCAGAGTCCATCAGCACCGCGCTACCCGATGCGATCACACTGGCGAGCGAGCGCAGCGATCGCCTGGCCGAGGCGCTGCAGCCATCGATCGATGGCGCGCTCAGAGCCTCCGTGCGCAGAGACCCCGCAGCCATTGCGGATGCAATCTTCCCCGCGCTCGGGCCAGGCATCCGCAAGGCTGTGACCGCTGCAATCACCCGCATGGTCCAGTCACTCAATCGCGTATTGACCGAGGGGCTCTCTCTTCGAAGCCTACGTTGGCGCTGGCAGGCATGGATATCGCACCGTCCCTATGCGGAAATCGTTCTTCTTCACCACTTGGTGTATCGCATCGAGCAGCTGCTGCTCATCCACCGAAGCTCTGGCATTCTACTCGCAAAGGCCGCTACGGAGTCCACCGAGCCTCGTGATCCTGATCAGGTCGCTGGAATGCTGACGGCTATCCAGGACTTCGTACGCGACGCCTTCGGGACCTCCGAAGGCGAAGTGATGCATGCCTTCGAGACCGATGCCGGCCAGGCCGTATGGATCGAGACGGGCCCAGAAGCCACCCTGGCGGCGGTAATTCGAGGCACACCGCCCCTTCATCTGAGGGCCCAGCTACAAAAGATGCTCGAGGAGATCCATCTCCTCTTCCGACGCAAGCTCGACACATTCGACGGAGATCCATCGCCATTCCGGCTGGTACAGCCAAAGCTCGAAGAGGCCTTGAGTTTCGAGATCCGCGATCCCGCTCCACGCTCCAGAGCACCGGCGTGGATTGCAGCGAGCGCTGGGGTGCTGGCCGCCGTCACGTGGATCAGCATGACCATCGGCGAGCACAGGCGCTGGAACCACTTCCTGGAACTGGTTCGGGCCGAGCCCGGCATCGTTGTCCTCGAGGCCGACAAGCGTGGCGCTACCTGGGAGCTCACGGGACTACGGGATCCCATCTCACGAGACCCCGCAGTGCTGCTGGACCGTGCAGGTATCCCACGCGAAGCCGTCACGGCCACGTGGAGCACCTATTTTGCGGCGGACGATGATCTGGCTGCACGGCGAGCCACAGCGCGCCTGCATCCGCCCGAAAGTGTGGCGCTCGAGGTAGTGAAAGGCACCCTGATGCTATCCGGGAGCGCAACACACGACTGGATCGCACGCGCACGACGAGATGCAGGGTCGATCGTGGGAGTCGACGCGATCGATTTCGAACGCCTGGAAGACACACAGGCGCGTGCCCTCGAGCACGTTCGCCAATCGCTCGAGCGCTCGGTGCTCTATTTCGAACGCGCGCGCGGCCAACCCAGCCCAGGCCAGGAGGACGCAATCGACACGATCGAGACGCTCGTACGCGAAGCGCAACAGCTGTCGAGACACACCGGTGTTCCGCTTCGAATCGTGATCGTGGGACACGCAGACCCAACGGGTGCTCGAGACTTCAACCACGAGCTCAGCAACCGCCGAGCGCTGTCGGTGCTTCGGCTCCTAGAGACGCGCGGGGTGGATACGACGAGTGTCTCGGTGAGCCAGGCGGCCCTGCCGGCGAGCTCGAGCCCCAGCGCAGCGACAGAGCTCGCGGCGCTCAGAAAGGTAACCTTCAGCGTTCTCCTCGGGAATCAGTCGAGATCGTGAATGATCAAGAAGAAGATATGCCTGATCGGCGCCTTCGCGGCTGGGAAGACCAGCCTCGTGCAGCGGCACGTGCACTCGATCTTCTCTGCACGCTACTACACGACGGTCGGCGTGCGCATCGAGAAGAAACAGCTTCAGATCGATGAACAGGACATCTCGCTGATCCTTTGGGATCTCCACGGCGAGGACGACTTCCAGAGCGTTCAGATGTCATATCTGAAAGGCGCTTCCGGCCTGCTGTTCGTCGTGGATGGGACCCGTCGCGGTACGGTCGAGATCGCCGCCAAGCTCCGAGATCGCGCTCGCTCCGCCGTCGGTCCCGTACCTACGGTGATCGCGGTGAACAAGGTCGATCTCGATCGTCTGTGGGAGATTCGCGCTCGAGATCTGGACACGCTCGCAGAAGACGATACGCCGCTCTTCTTCACCAGCGCCAAGACGGGTGAGTCCGTAGACCCGGCCTTTCGCGAGCTCGCAAAGCTCACGCTGAATAGGCCATGAGCCGCACCCCGAGCTTCGTCCGCAACTTCCTTCTGGATCAGATCGAGGAGCAGATCGTCTTCGCGTACGGCTCGGTGGATGAATCGGGAACGATTCTCGAGTTCGGGGGGGATCTAGCCGCCCTCGGGCTGGCCGGAATCGAGCCAGGGCGCTCCCTCCAGGAACAACTGCTGTTCACCGAAGGGCTCATACCGATGCGCTCCCGCTCGCTCTACCTGCCGCTGATCCGACTGAACGCGACGACCACCCTCGACGTTCACTGTTTCCAGACGGACTTCGGCTACGGGCTGCTGTTCATCGACGCAACGGACCGCTATGGGCTACTGAAGCAATGGCAAGAGAAGCTGAACCGATGGGCACTCGCTCGCGCGACTCCCCTACAGCCCTCAGGCTTCGGGGACGAGTTCTGGAAAGAGCTGTCGGGCGCACTCGACCTCGCAGTGTTCCGCATCGAGTCGGATTCCCCGCTGCGACTGGCCCCGATCACGTCTCCGACCTGGCTGACGTCGTTCCCCGAGTTCTTCTCGCTCCCTGCGCCAGACTCCGCCGAGCTGGGCGTGGACTCATTCCTAGCGCACTTCTTGCGTGAAGCCAGCACCTTCTGGAAGGAGTCGAAGAGCGGTAGTCTCCACTCTGGAACCTGGACGGAGCGTGACCCGCTGGGAAACGAACACTCCTTCGAAGCAACAGCAGTCTGTACTCGCAGCCATCGCTCTTTGATCATCACACACAACCCTCATTCTCTGCGAGAACAACAACAGCTGATCCAGAAGGCGCGCGAGCTCGCCATGGACCAGAGGATGCTCAAGCGAGCCCAGTCCGAGCTGCTGGACGCTCGCATGTGTCTGGAAGCAACGGTGACGGAACGTACCGCGGGGCTCGAGCGCGCAAACCTGCAGCTGGTCGAGGAGCTGAAGCTCCGTGAGCAGCTGGAGCGCCAGCAGCACGAGATGTCGTATCGTCTGCAGCAAGCCCAGAAGATGGAGACCATCGGCACTCTGGCCGGGGGCATCGCGCACGACTTCAACAATCTCTTGGCAGCCATTCTCGGATTCACCGAGCTGAGCATTCCCGAAGTCGAAGCTGGGTCCGCCCTGCACGACAATCTCGAGCAGATCCTCTCAGCAGTGGGGCGCGCTCGAGAACTGACGAGGCAGATCCTTCTCTTCAGCCGTCAATCGAAACCGGAGAAGCAGCCGATCGAGCTACAGGCTGCGGTGACGGAAGCGCTCGGCCTGATGCGCGGATCCCTGCCTCCGACGGTGACGATCGAGCGCGACCTGCGCAGCAGCGCATACGTGATCGCAGATCCCGTTCACATGCATCAGGTGGTCATGAACCTGTGCACGAATGCGATCCAGGCGATACAGCCCGACCCGGGCACCCTGTCGGTCTCGCTGCGCGATCGAACGATGGACATCGGGCAGACGAGATCTCTCGACGCCATCGAACCCGGAGACTACGTCGAGCTATCCGTCCGAGATACCGGCAGCGGGATGCCACCGGAAGTCGCACGTCGCGTCTTCGAACCCTTCTACACGACCAAGCGCGAAGGAGAAGGAACGGGCATGGGCCTGTCCGTGGTTCACGGTATCGTGCGCGAGTGCGGGGGCAGTATCCAGGTTCAGAGCCAGCCTGGCGTCGGAACGGCCTTCACGGTATTGCTGCCGCGGGCACTAGAGACGCCCAGCACTCGCTACTCCCCACCGCCACCGATCCATAGCGGTAGCGAGCGCATCCTGTTCGTCGATGACGACGCGGTCCAGGTCGCTCTCGCGCAGCGAATGCTCGGCCACATGGGCTACGAGGTCGCAACCGCTACGGGCTTTCGACAAGCGCTCGCTCTCTTCTGTGAGGAGCCGAACGGCTTCGACCTGGTCATCTCGGATGTCGCCATGCCCGGTATGGACGGCGACACCTTGAGTGAGCAGCTCAAGGCGATCGATCCCGAGGTCCGCATCATTCTCTGCTCTGGCTCGGGACAGAATGGGCTAGAGGAGCACACATCGAGTGACCGGGTGGCAGCCTACGTGACCAAGCCCATCTCGATGAGCGAGATGGGCGAGATCATCGCGCGTGTGCTGCACGGCGCTTGAGCAAAGGGAGCCCCTCTCCGGGAGAGCCATGCGACAACCGCCGACTGGCGCCCTCCGGGCCGGAGCCTAGTCAGGGAGTCATTGCTTTGCGCATCTCTTCCAGGTCGAGCTTCTCGGGAACGGAAAGCTTCGGTGCCTGCGCAGATGGACTGTAACGGGACCGCACAAGCTCCTGCGCTTCGGCACTGTCTTGCACTGCGGCACGATAGGCCCACTTCCCCGCTTCGTCTGGATCCGCCTTCACCCCACGCCCGTCCTGATAGAGCAGCGCCAGTCGATACTGCGCGTCGGGCTGACCCGCCTCGGCCGCCCCCGTGTAGAGCTCGAAGGCTCGGGCGAGATCGGCCTCGGCGCCCCAGCCCTCCTCCGCCATGCGGCCCAGCCAGTAGTCGGCATCCAGATGGCCGCCTTTCGACGCGCGTTCGAACCAGCGGGCCGCGGCTGCATAGTCCGGCTCGGGCTCGTCGAGGAGCAGAAAGGCGAGTCGCCCCTGTGCGTCCGCATGCCCGAGTTTGGCGGCAGCCTCGAAATGCACTCGCGCCTTGGCGGGATCGCGGTCGAGCCCACGACCCTGCTCGTACATGCGCGCCAAGTTGTAGTGTGCCGGCGCGTAGTCCTTGGCAATCGCCTTCCGGAACCACTCGACGGCCTGAGTATCGCTCTGCTCGGTTCCCCATCCCTCGAACGAGAGGCGGGCCAACTCCTCCTGCGCCGCGGGGTCCCCCTGCTTCGCCAACTGCCGCAGGAGCTCGTGCGCACGATCGTAGTCACGCGCCCAGATCGCTAGGCGAGCCTGATCGATCTCTTCAGTGGAGGCTGGATCGATCTCCGTCACCAGCGGTGCCTTCTGCAGCCGCTCGAGCCAGCGATCGCGGTCCTCCCCCTCGACCCGCTTCCCTCGACGATCGTAAGCGAGCATGTGCCCGCCGGTGAGTCCCGAGACGAGCCGGACGAGCTCGTGTTGGGCGGGGCGGCCGAAACAGCCCGAGTGCCACCACTCGAAGATCAGCTCGCTCTCCGTCTGTCGAACGGTGCGCGACTCGAGCTCTGGGCACTGATAGCGGAGCATGCGCAGGAACTCGCGCATGGAACGATCCGGATCCTGCTTCCCGAAGGTGACCTGCCAGGTGACGAGCTCGGTCCAATCGCGGGTGGTCTCCGCCGCCTTCAGATACTCGATTCGCGCGCGACCCTCGTCCCGCAGGCGCCGACCGACATGCCACTGGGATCGATCCAGATCGAGCTGGGCGACTTCGGGCGGGTCCGTGTACTCCCTGCCGATCATGGCTTCACACGCAAGTCCTGGCCGAGCCGCAGCACAGATCAGCCCGCACGCGATCAAACCGACCAGCACCCGCACAGATTTCGGTTCCACCTGAGTCTCTCCTCCGACGCGAGCCCGCCCGCAACCTAGTATGGCTGCTGCCCTCCCGGGGCGTCCACAGCCTCCCCACCGACAGCCGGCCCGAAAAAGACGAGCGGCGGGCTCCCGCACCCGAGAACCCGCCGCCGTTCGACCAGCGAGACCGCCCTGGAACAGTGCGCGGCCTCCGTGCTGATGGTGATCGGAGAGCTTACATGCCCCCGTTCATCATCATTGGGACCGGCGTGGGAGCGGCGCTCGAGCTCAGGCCGATCGCAGAGCGAACCAGGAACTGGAAGCAGACCGATTCGGCTCGATCGAAGTCACCGAGCTGGGCACGACAGAACGCGCGCGCACCGGGGATGTTTGGATCGCCCGGGAAGTTCCCGATGATGGTCGTATCTCGAATCGTGACACCCGTCGCACCCGAGGTGGACTGGTTGGCGATTCCGAAGCTGAAGTTCCCCGTGGCGGTGGAGTTCCGGATCTCGCCTCGGGACGAGTCCTGGAAACGAATCCCGACCCCCGGCATCGGCACTCCGTCGGCCGAGGGGAAGACGCCGCCACCACCGCGACGGAATCCGTTCGCAGTCGCGGACGAGTTGACGATCGCAACCACGGCGTTTCCGGTCACGTTGATTCCGTGGTTGGTGTTGTGCGTGGCCTCGACACCATCCAGAAGCACGTTCGAGTTGCCCATGATGAGGACGCCGTCCGTCCAGTTCTGCGTCGTGATGTTCCGGATGATCACACGGCTGGGTGGGCCGTCGTCAGGTACGTTGATGATGATGCCGGGCGCATTCAAACGCGTGTCGTTGCTGCTCATCATGTTGTTGAACACGTTGCCGAGCGGGTCCGGTGGCGCCAGGAATGCATCGATGTTTGCCCGGACGCCGGGCGCTGCCTCCAGAGTGACCGAGCCCGTGATGTTCACCACCTCGGCGAAGGTGCCGGAAGTGACCACGGTGCAGGTACCGTTCTGGTTGATGGCGGCATTCATACTCCCGAGACATCCGCCGATCGTGCCGAAGGTCAGACCGAGAGGATCTCCGTCAGGACCGTCCATATCTTCTTCGATCCCGACCCGGAGGTCGCCATCGAAGTCCTGCTCACCTTCGACGAGCACGGGGTGATTCGCGTGAGCTGCGAACGGCACAGCCAGGGCCGCCGCGAGCACACCCGCTTGCGCAAACCGGAACGCCGAGGTGCGAGTAGAGCGATTCATCAGATTCATCTCCTCCCAGAGTAGAGCTGCGGTCGAGTAGAACGAGGATAGTAGAACGAGGATGATAGGTAGATCTGCTCTATATCCCCAGAGCAATCAGTCTCCGCAGAGAGTAACGAGGTCAAGCCCCCAAAATTCTGATTGCGAGTAAAGCATTCTGGGACCGCGCACGTCGAGTGAAAACTTGCGGTCAAATCGCGGTCATTTGGGATACGTTCGAATTCACAACCGCTCGCGCCAGACAGATGACATACCCACTCCTGACACTCAACAATTGCGGCGGCCAGCGATCCAGCACGACCGTACGCGCCCGGGCTGGTGTCTCGGGCGAGCCTCGCCGGGATCTCTCGCGCTGGCGTATTCGCGCGCTCAGCCCGCCGACGGGCTCCCCTTGCCCGGAGCACGCTCCTCGAGCTCACCGCGCAGCAGAGCGACCTCTTGCGTGAGCTGCTTGACGCGCTGAGTGAGACTCGACAGGCGCACTGCGTACTGGAGACAAAGAACCAGCAAGAACATCTCGCCGAAGAAGAACAAGGTCGAGCTCGAGGTCCACGCACCGACCGCTCTAGCCAGTATGCGGACGGCATCGAACCAAACCCCGACCACGAGCAGCGCGCCCCCTACGAGGATCCAGATCGTGGTGTACTCCTCGCGAATCCTACCGCGGCGTACCAGCTCGAGGACGGCGCCGAGGAACGCGATACTGACACCGAGCGCGATCACACGTGTGACTGGCGACTCCGGCTGTTCCAAGAGCAGCCTGCGCAACGAGTCCAGATTCGCGAGATCGAGTTCCATGGGAAAAGTCTCCAGCAGCTGGGCCCAGGAAATGTCCATCCCCGAGCCGTGTTCGAGCGCCTCTCCGGGCAGAGCCTGTCCGCGGGCGCGCTTCATCGCCTAGGATATTGTCGTTTCAGCGCGAATGGAACCGCTGCGCGCTCGCAGGAGCGCGATCGCGCTTGGAAAATTAAAATATGCATGAAAAATGGACCTTCCCCCGAGTCTGGGCTTCCGCAGTCACGAGAGCAGTGAGTCCGCAGCCCGAACCCCGCCATCCCAGGACCAGTTGACGGGCACGAACGGGGCCAGAAATAATCGTTCCGAGTCGTTCCGAGAAGCTGCGGTCCCACTCGCTCGAGGCGGGCGCAGCTTCTCGAACCCGGCCGCTTTCGACCTCGACCGTTCTCGATATCGACCGATGCGCAACCCAGCTGCGCATTCCGTCTCCGAATCGATCACTCGAGGTATCGGTCACTCGAGGTATCGGTCGCTCGAGAGGAGGTCGCGTGTCACATCAGAGTCGCGTGTTGATCACCGGCGGAGCGGGCTTCATCGGATCGCGCCTCGCGCATCGGTGTGCCTCCGCGGGACTTCGCGTGCGCGTGCTCGACGACCTGTCGAGCGGCACGCTGGATCGCCTCGAAGCGGTCCAGGATCGGATCGACTTCGTACACGGCTGTATCACGAGTCAGCCCACCATCGAGCAAGCGGTGTCTGATTGTGACTGCGTGTTTCACCTGGCAGCCCGCCCATCGGTGCCCGAGTCGGTTCGGGATCCGCTTCGGACCCATGCGGTGAACGCCACCGGCACGTTGCAGGTACTGCGAGCAGCGCAGCTCGCCGGGGTGAGGCGCTTCGTGCTGGCCAGCTCTTGTGCCATCTACGGAGAGTCACTGGAGCCCATCCAGCACGAGGGAGCCAGGCCAAGCCCGCACTCCGCGTACGCCATTCAGAAGCTGACGAGCGAAGAGTACTGCCGTGAATTCTCTCGCCAACACGGGCTCGAGACCTGCGTGCTGCGCTTCTTCAACGTCTATGGTCCGGGCCAGGACCCGCACTCGAGCTACGCTGCGGTCGTTCCCAGGTTTCTGTCTCGTGCGCGAAGCGGTCTGGCTCCAGAGGTGCACGGAAGCGGCCTCCAGTCGCGCGACTTCGTCTTCGTAGAGGATGTCGTCGCGGCGCTGGAGAGCGCCGCTAGTGCCTCCGAGGCCTGCGCGGGTGAGCCGATCAATATCGGCTCGGGTCGATCGCACAGGGTGCTCGAGCTGGCGGAGATGATCTGTGAGCTGTGCGGTCTCGCGCCCGAGCTCGAGTACGCGCCAGCCCGCTCCGGCGACGTCGCACACAGTCGCGCATCGAGGCAGCGCGCCATGGACTGCCTCGGTTGGGCCCCGAAGACCGACCTGAGGGAAGGACTCAGTCTGACCCTCGCTTCGAGCTAGCAGCCCGCGATTCGGACTGAAGATACACCCGATGCAGACACACGGGCTGGAATCCGAGGTCCAGGTACATCCTGACGGGCGTGTCATCAGAACGCGCCGTAATCGCGACAGGCCCCGCGCCGCGTGCACGCGCATCCTCGACACAGCCCACGATCAGGGCCCTCCCGATGCCACGCCCACGGAACTCCGGCAGAGTGAAGAGATCCTCGACCTTTCCGATCCCATTCCGACCCGGCCATGCAGAGAAGAAACCGCAATCGACTCCCTCGCAGCGCGCCAGGAAGTATTGCACTCGCGGTGCCTTCGCCCTCTTTGCGGAGACGATCTCGTGCGTGAGCGACGGCTCCCAGGTCTCGTGAAAACCCTTGCGTGCCTCCTCGCGATGATCCTCGAGATGGAGCGCTTCGAGCGACGCCCAGTCCGACTCTGTCTGTACCGGCCGCAGCTCGACACCTCGCTGCGAACCGCCGCGTAGTGGACCCTCGAGCAGGAGAGCGATCTCGGGGACCTGAAGCTCGAAGCCCGCGACCAGCAGGCGCGCCTCGCACGCAGGCGCTAGCAGTCGATCTCCGACCACCATACGGTGAGCACAGTGCGAGAAGGCAACGTCGAGATCACTGAGAAACGCATCGATCTCAGCGGCCGTCTCCGCCCGGACGCCATACGCGAAGTTCGCATCGTAGGTACGCGGCGCAGAGTAGCGCCGTACCAGTCGGGCCTGCCCGGTCGTCCAGATCTCGTGGCCGAGTGCCAACCAGTCCCCCAGGGTCTCGTGCACACGATCTGCCAACCGCACACCCGTCGCCCCCCGACTCCACCGCTCCATCGAGGCTCCTACTCCACCGCGCGCGCCCATTCACGCCTTGGTTCTGCAAACTCTAGCTCGCTGCGGAGCCTCCGAAATCCCTCGAGCTCTACCCGTCTGAGTTCCTCCCTCGACGCATACCCCTCACTGCCGGCGGAGAGCGCCGTTACGCGACGGCCGGCCCATTCATTGACCAGTCGAGCCACCGCTCGCCCGCAAGCCCACCCGTCGAGCGCCAGGAGAAAGTTTTCCCGGCTCCCTACCGACTGGATCCATATGCTCGATGGCCGTCGCCGCGACGATCGACACAACTGCTCGATCCGCGCCAGCTTTCAGAGCAACGATCGTGAAGGCGAAGGGATCCTGCGGAACATCTCCGAGACGGGGCTGTTCATCGAAGCCGATCCAACGCCGGCGATCGGTGCGTCGGTCGAGCTGCGCATCGACTACGAGCCGCACCCAATCGTGGTTCGAGGCGAGGTCTGCTGGGTGGGCAAACGGGCGGACGATCGTTTGGGCTTCGGAGTGAGGCTCGCCTCCCCCCCGCCCGCCTTCGCCGAGCTCGTATCCAGCATCCACCCCAGTCTCGTGTGCATGGAGAACGGAGTGCGGCGCGTTGCGCGCCGCATCCCACTCGGGCTTCCCGTCGCGATCGAGTGCGACAACCTGGTAGATACGGGTCAACTGGCAGATGTGTCTCTCACGGGCGCGCGACTGGACGGCACGACGATCCGCCCCGAGCTGGGTGCGATGATCACGATCGCGTTCGTCATCGAAGGGCGCCAGGAAGGCCTGGAGCTGCATGCTTCCGTCGTCCGCGAGACGGAAGGTGGGAGCTACGCCGTGGAGTTCCAATCGATGAGCCCGGAGCTCAAGGCAGCCCTGCGCGCCAGCCTCGAGGCGCTGGATGAGCTCCCCGTCGCAGAGTAGCCCTACTCTACTCGGCCCCACGCGATGGCGCCGCGGGTAGCGAACGATCGAGGCGCTGGGGCCGCACGACGCGGCCCGCCGTTCCGAGATGGCGACTCCAATACGGATGGTCGAAGCGCACGCGCTCCACCCCGCGGCCGGACTTGGGGGCATGGATGAACTCGCGCTCTCCGACATAGATCCCGACGTGTGAAATGCGCTCGGAATCGAAGTCGAAGAACAGCAGATCCCCGGGCCGAAGCTCGGACAACGAGATACGCTGCGTGCTTCGGTAGAGCGCGCGCGAGCTGTGCGGGAGCCCCGGAAGCCCTGCACGCGCGTAGCTGTAGACGACCAGGCCACTGCAGTCGAAGGTCTCCGGACCGCTGCCCCCGTACCGGTAGGAGGCTCCGAGGCGGCTCTCGGCAGCCTGTACGACGCGTGCCTCGAGAGCAGTGGACCCGCTGCGCGACAGCCCCCGGTCGATCCCGCTCGACTCCGGCGAGCGCAGCTGTCCCCCACGGATCGCGCCGTGCGCGGGCACTCGCTCCGAGATCCGGTCCACAGCGGGTGCGACGGATCCAGACGATGTGCAGCCCAGCGCAAAGCTCAGGCCCCACAGGCACACAGTCGCGAGCCGAACGAATGAGCTCCTCATCCCGATCTTGTTCGGCTCGCCCGGCGACCGACTTGCGCCACAGCAATGGCGTCGCACGTGCGGGGCAGTCCGCCGGCTCAGGACCGGCGCTCAGGACCCGCGGGCCGGTCGAAACGCGACGATCGCGCTCGAGAATCCATTCAGATGGCTCCGCCCGTTGAGCGGAGCGATCTCTCCGTTGCAGAAGCAGCCGCCGATCGCATGCGGACCCAACACGCTCTGAACCAGCGATGTCTCGTGACCGCTCGTCCCATAGAAGGCTTCGCTTCTCCCCGTGCTGCGGAACCACAACCCCGCCATCGGCTCCTTCTGATTCCGCATGAACTCGCGCAACTGGGCTTCGAGCTCCGCATGGGCGACCTCCGCGGTCGCGACGTGCAGCTGGACGATTTCGTGCAGCTTGGGGACCGCAGCGACTGCAAGGCCGCTCGGCGACTGCGAGATGCCGAGCAGCCCACGCATTACGAAACGCACCCGCTCGTCGCGCGGATCATGGGGACCCGCTTGGATCCCGAGGCACAGCCCTCGGTCGGCGCGCACGCGCGTCGGTTCATCGAGGGTCCGCAGAATCTCAGCGAGTACCTCCGTCGCTGGCCCGCGATCGAAGCGTGAGACGACGTTCTCGTGTACCCCCATCACGATCAGCGGCTCCCCGAGCGGCTCGCAGCCCTCCGCGAGCAGAACCCGAGCAGCGAGATTCCCACCAAGAGAGATTCCGACGGCCCCATCCCCGTAGACACGCTCGTTGAGAAAGAAGCAGGTCGGCGCACGTCGGAGCGGGTCGCTGATCATTCCGCCCGCGCGCACACCCGACGGATGTCGCTGATCGAGCTCTCGAAGCAGAGCCTCCGTATCGATGCTGTGCGCATCCGAAAGGAGTATCCAATGAGGCCCGGCGTGCTCGACGAGCTGCGCGTCGAGCTCGAGCCGTGCTCCAGGGCGCATTGCAGGCACACGGAGCGGCTGCACATTGCAGCCGGGTAGCACCGCCGCGGTGAGTGAGATTCCCGGGCCGGGGTGGATCTCACGGCCAGCACCGATCACACCGGGGACCACTCCCCCGAACAGCTGCACTCGCGTGAAGCGATCGCGGATCCAACGAACGATCCGAGCGTAGCCAGACGCCAGCTCGGGCGAGAGAAACAGACAGATGAGATCGGGCGTACCCACGAGCTCTCGCTCGAGACAGCTCTCGAGTTCCCCTCTGGCTTCGTCGAAGCTCGAGGTCGCTGACACCGCCGACACCCACTGCACGACGACCGTATCGGCAGACAGCCAGCCTCAACTACAGACTACAGAGACAGCCCTGCCACCACGCTTCCGTCGCGCTGCGCGCCTGCGTCCGCTTCGCTGCTCGAACCGGCCGCTCAATCCGGTGGAGGAGCATCCCCCTCGATCAGGTGGGTCAATACGTCGTCGAGCAGGTAGATTCGGTCTTGTGGCGCCATGGCGGCGTTCAGATACGAATAGAGCGCTCGCGTCTCGGCATGTGAACCGAGGGACGACCACACTCGACGAATCCACGCCTCACGCTCGTGCCCCACTGGTGGAGGCAGCGGAATCGGCTGCTTGACGCTCACCGCACCAAGGAAGCTGGCGAGCTTCTCGCGCAGCGAATCGAAGTGTGCATCGATCTCGGCAACCTTTCCGCGTAGCGCGCCTTCGACGCGTCCGAGCGCAACCGCCGCCATTGCACCGGTGACCTTGCGCTTGTTCGACTCGTCCTTCACCTCGGGATCGCGCAGACCATCCGGGGTAGCCAGAATACGACCACGTTCTGCCGCGACCAGTGAAGCCAGCGGGCTGCGCACGCGTCCGAGAGACTGCTCGACCCGCATGCACCAGGCGAGGACCTCCTGAACGTAGGCCTGACGATCCCCGTACTTGTTGACCAAGGTGGAGAGCTCCGCCAGATGTCCCAACACGAGCTCACGCGTAACCGCTAGCATGGGATGCGGCTACTCCGGCACGATCGTCCGCATCTTCGATCCATCGCGGGCCTCGCTCACACTCCACTCTACACCCTCTTCGCGCAAGATGATCTGCAGCCGCGGAACGTTCTCGCTCGCCGCGCGCTCCTTCACCTCGGAAGTGGTGATCGTTGCCTCGATCCGCGGCGGTTTCCCCCGCTTGCGCATCGCCACCGACTCGGCTTCCTGCCGCAGATCCGACATGATCTCGCGGCGATCGTCCGGGCCCAGCCACTGCTCTCCCGGGAAGCGGCGCAGCGCATTCGAGAAGGCGATCTCGTTGGCGCGTACGACCGCTTCTGGATGGGGTCGCGCACCGGAAGAGATTCCCGACAGCTGCTTGACCAGATGACGCGAAAACAGCTGCTCGAAACCTTCGGGGATCTTCACCTTCTCTTCGTCCGCAGACTTCCGCAGCCGCTCGAGCATTTGCTTGCTGATCTCCGCGGGCGTGGCGAACTCGTTCTCGCCTGCCTCCTCGAAGGACTCGAGCACGACTGGCAAGCTGAGCCTCAACTCGGGCACACGCACTCGGGGCATACTCATGCCTTGGAGCAGTGGATGTTGGCCGTAGTGCACTGCGATCGAGGCCGTCTCCTCGTCAGCGATTCGCCGTGCGTGTGCCAAGCTCGACATCAGTGCTCCCAGAAGCTCACCCAGTTCCGCCATTCAGTTTGAACCTACACGCGACTCTGCAGCCATGTCCCACGCGGAGCCGCTTTCAAGAAGTTATCGCTCGCTGCCCCGGATGGCGGGCCTGGGCCTCTCGGCCCCAGGCCCGCTCGGGACCAGATCCGCTACGAGATCAGCTCGATGCGCTCGCGGGTGTCTCCTGAATCACGTTCTCGAGGATTCCGAGCAGCCGTTCCGTGCCAGCCGGCAGCTCATCCTGCACCGCACGCACATGCACCGCCAGAGAGTACGTGCGCTCGACCTTCGAGTTGCTCGTCGTGCTCCGCTTGTACGAATAGTTGACCTTGAGGCTCGCGGAACCCCAACCCCAGCCGGCCTTCGCCTTGAGCTCCGTATTCAACCCATGAGACGACGTCGTCGAAGTCTCCTGAACCGAGGTGATCTTCGCATTGAAGTCGATCGTCGTCTCTTCCACACGGATGAACGGGATGGGAAGCATGGTCAGGAACGGAACCGTGAGCTCGAACTTCTTCGGTACGATCGTCGTGTTGCCATCTTGTCCCGTCTCTTCGACGGGCTTGTCGTAGGCAAACGTCACCATCACCGGATCGGTGACGTTTCCACTGTCGTCAGTATTGAAGCCAACTGCCTTGATGAAATCGACCGAGGTCACTGCGGACTCGGCCTGCGCTCGAACCACCGCACTCAGCGGCCCACCGATCATGGATTGAAAATCGAGACTAGAGAGTTCGTCTCCGATGGCCATTCGCAAATCCTTTCTCGACCCGGGCTAATGGATCGGGGCATGGGAGGGTGGGACTAACCGAACCAGATAAATTATGGCCGCAGGCTTGTACGCATGCAATCCAAGAGGGTGTGTGAGACGGTCATTTTCAGCAGGTGTTGCTCCACCGCTCCACCTGATGCGACTTCTAGTCGGACTCGATCGAAGGCCAAGTCGAAACATGATCGCGTCACCCGACCTACGAGTGTGACGCAACCACACATCCGGAGAACCGCCACGCGGATGTGCGCTTTTCACAACGCAAGGATGACGGGAGCACGGCTCATGCCGGCAGCTCCACCAATTCCGATCTATCCTCTCGCAGTACCGATTCGTGACCGCCTCGACACGCGTGACCGCCCTGACAAGAGGAACAGAATGCGACCAGCTGCAGGTCAATGCTCGCCTTCCCAGACATCGCCGAGGCGGAAGGGGCCGGCAACGTTCGTCAACGCGCTACTCGAAGCGTTCTTGTGCGGAATCGTGGCCGCTTGCCTCTCGTGCGCACGAGCAGATCCGATCGACTCGACATCCCCTCTCGATGATTCGAAGCTCGCCGCCGTCTCTCCCACATCCGAGGACTCTGCCGTGCCACGTCCGGGCAGAACCAACTCGAGCGGAGCTTCGACGACTCGGCGAGAATCGATGCAGATTCCTCGCTGTTCGGGCCCTGGCCCTCACGTAGGGATCGATGTCTCTCACTATCAGGGAGACATCCTGGCCGATCTACAGGACCGAACGGACATTGCGTTCGTGATCGCCAAGGCCACACAGGGCTCCCACTATTCGGACCCGGAGTTTCATATTACCTGGCCCGGATTGAAAGACCTGTCGATCCTCCGAGGGGCATACCACTTCTACGATACGCGCTACTCACCCGAGGACCAGATCCAACACTATGCACGTACCTTGGGTGACCTCGAAGCCAGGGACATACGCCCAGTACTCGACATCGAGCTCGCCAGCCTGGTGACGCCAACCCCGGCAGACGAGCTCACGCGGGTACTGCTGATCGCGCTCGGAGAGATGGAGCGCCTGCTCGGACGGCGCCCCATCCTGTACACCAGTTACGAGTTCGCTCAGGAATACCTGACCGATCCTGCCCTTTCCGCTTACCCACTCTGGCTCGCCGAGTACTCGAGTTCGGAGGAACCCCGGATCCCGGACGTCTGGCAGCTGGCCGGGTTCCAGATCTGGCAGCGAAGCGACCGTTACCACGTCGGATCGGAGACGACCGATCTCGACGTTCTGCAAGGAAGCTGCATGGATCTGATCCGCTAAGGCGCACGTCCTCCGCAAGCCGGCGACTGCAAGGCAGCACTTCTCAGACTGGACCTCGCGCTCACGCCTAATCGGACGCAAGCGCAACGGTCGGATCGACACTCGCCGCACGCCACGCAGGCAGCGCCCCTGCGAGCAGTGCAGCCAGCATCAGCGCGATTGCCGGACCGAACAGACTGAGCGGCTCGAGCGGATCGATCTCGTAGAGGATGGAGCTCAAGAGCGAGCTCAGCCCGAGCGAGAGAAGCAGCCCGAACGCAAGCCCAGCGGCGGTCATCACCCAGGTCAAGCGCATGACGAGTAGTACGAGCTGCCGGGGCTCCGCCCCGAGCGCCGCTCGGATGCCGAGCTCTCTGCTTCGTTGCTGGGTGGCGTAACGTACGACCCCGTAGATACCGACCGTCGCCATCACGAGGCCGACCCCTCCCAACAACCCGAGAATCGATGCGAACAGCCCCAGTGGCCAGACGGTCAGCGCTCGTTCCCGCAGCGCAGTCGTCAACCTGAGCACGGGAATCAGCGGATCGAGCTCGGAGATCATCGTCCGCACCGTCGGGCCGACAGACAGAGGATCAACCGACGTCCGTGCAACGAGCTGTACGAATTGGCTCGGCTGCTGCGAGTAGGGGACATAGACCTGCGGCCGTTGGGTGGCATTCAGACCGATCTGATTCACGTCCTGCACCACACCGACGATCTCGACGGAGCTCCCGTCGGAAAGCACGATCGCTTCGCCAATGGGATCGTCCCCCGTCCGGAAGCTGGCGCGCACGAACAGATCGCTCACGAGCGCGACTCGACGAGAGCCGGCATCATCGGTCTCCGACAGATAGCGTCCGGCACGAAGCTCCAAACCGAGGGCACGAATGAATCCGGGGGAACCTGCCGTCCAGCGAGTCTCGAGCGATGCGCTCCGCTCCCCTCGCTTCGACGCGATCTCATACTTCTGTAGGGGGCCTGCCCCCGCAGATACGGCAGAGTCCGATACGCCGACATGAACGATGCCAGGCACGGTACTCACGCGCTCCTGCAGCCGAGCCATGAAGTCGCTCCGCTGGCGGTCCTCTGGGTAGCGCGACTCCGGAAGCCCCACGGGCGCGTAGAAGAGATTGTGCATCTCGAAGCCGGTGTCGGCGTTCACGACCTTGCTGAAGCTCTTGCTGAAGAGAGCAGCTCCAACCAGTAGCACGATGGAGAGCGCCAGCTGGCCAACGACGAGCATGGACCGGATCCGCTGGGTTCCCGCAGCGCTGGCCCCTCGGTCACCGCCCTCTTTGAGTGCGCGACTCAGATCCATGCGCGTCGCGTGCAGCGATGGGGTGAGTCCGAACACGATGGCCGTGCTCAGCGCGGCGCCCGCAGCAAACAGCCAGACCGGCGCATCGAACCTGAAGAGGCGCTCGACGTTGGCGACCTGAACCGGAACCTGCGTGTAGATGAAGCCCAATGTAGCGTGCGTCACCACCAGGCCGATCGGAATCGCCGCCAGCGCCAGCACGAGGTTCTCCGTCAGCAGCTGGACGACGACCTGGCCGCGTGTCGCGCCGACGGCTGCGCGAACGGCGATCTCGCGCTGTCGCGCAGTGGCTCGGGTCAGCAAGAGCCCAGTCAGATTCGCACATGCAATCAGCAGTACGAACCCGATCGCGCCTGCCAAGATGCTGATACCCACCGCTGCCTGACCGCCAAACATGGCTTCACTCACGGACTGAGCGATCAGGGGCCACTCGTCCTCGTCGGAGTCGGTCCGGGCTTCCGACGATCGTTGCGAGATCAAGTCGAGCTCGGCGCGTAGCGCCTCGAGCGAGCGGGCGGCGGCACGTCGCCCGATCACGATGAGATCGTGGCGGCTCCGATCGTGAAGCTCCGCGGGTGTGGGGCGAAGCGCCGTGAGAATGGACGTATTGGGAGCCGGAAACCACGTATCCCGCCCTAGTACACCGACGATCGCCCAGTCCTGCCCCTCGATCTGGATCTGGCGTCCGAGGACATTCGGATCGAGTTCGTAGCGGTTCTTCCACATCGAGTAGTCGATCACCACGGTGCGTGGTGCGCGCGGATCGGCGTCTTCGAGCCCGAGCGGTCGTCCGAGTGCGATCGGCAAGCGCAACAGCTCGAACAACCCCGGGGTCAGATACGCGCCGGGAATCGATTCGGACTCTCCCCCTGCGGTGAGCACGAAGTTGAAGCCGCGAGCGGCTCCGATGCCGGAGAGACCTTGGAGCTGCCCTTCGAGCTCGGCGAAGCGACCGTACGCGAGCGGGCGCAGCGAGGACTCTTGCCCACGATTGCGCTCCCATACGAGAGAGAGCTCTGTAGCTTCGTCCCATGGCGTTGGATTGATCAAGGTCCCACTTGCGACGCTGAATACGGCGCTACTGACCCCAACCCCGAGAGCGAGCGTCAGGACCACTACAGAGCTGAAGCCGGGGTTGACCCCGAAGGCTCGCAGGCCGTTCCGAATGTAGGAGAGGAACCTCAGCACCCAGCACCCCCGAACGAGTCGGCCACACCGTACCCACCCTGCAGCCTACCTCGTCGACGATCGAGCTGCATAGCGCAGGACGCTTCAGGTTCTGCATCCGAGGCCAGCGCTGCGACAGAACAGTCGTCGTCGTATCGGTCGTTCGGATCGAAGCAAGGAAACTTCGTTGCAAACTGGAGGCGATCTCACCCGTTCGTGTATTTACGCCGAGTGAGTCTCTTCACACCTCTTTGATCCGATTCGGTGGATAGTGTTGTCTGCGTGCACAGGACGAGCAACAGAGCGCTGTTCTTTCATCAGCTGGGGTCCGAGGCAACCGCGCTCTGCCCCCCAACGGACTCGCGAAGGAGACATGATGTTCCGCAAGATCAGTCATTCCGCCGGCATCGAAGACGAAGGAGAGATCCTCTTCTCGACGGCATTTGACTACTTCTTCCCCGATGCGGCGAGATCGCCGCTCTGCCTCTTGCCTGCATCGAAGGAGACCGTCGAAGGTCTGAAGGCTCTCGGCGACCAGATGGCCGACCCGGGGGATCCGGGACGACCTCTGGCCGATCTCGATTCTCCCATTCCCGCCGCGTTCACCTATCTCGGGCAGTTCATCGATCATGACGTCACGGCTCGCACGGATCGCAACTCCGCGGTCTCGACGATCGATGGATCAGGCCGCGTAAGTCCGCAGAATCCGGACACCGTCATCCGAGACCTTCGCAATGGGCGCCGGCCCGAGCTCGATCTCGACAGCGTGTTCGGCGATGGGCCCGGACTGGCCGGGTCGGCGCTGCGCGCACGAACCGAGTCGGACTCCGAGCCGTTCCCACTCTTCACCTCGCAGCTGACCCTCAACTGCTTCGAGAAGGGACCGGATCGCGTCGATCTACCCCGCCGCGAGAACCACGTGGCGATCATTGCAGACATGCGCAATGACGAGAACGTGATCGTTTCGCAGCTGCACACGCGGATTCTCAAGTTCTACAATGCCGTATTCGAGCGGCAACGCGGATCCAACGAAGCCAAGTACATCCGCGCGCGACAGCTGGTTCGCTGGGCCTACCAGTTCATCGTCGTCAACGACTACCTTCCTCGAATCTGCGACCGAGGGATCGTCGCGGACACGCTCGCGAATGGACCTCGGGCTCTCGGCTCGTCGTCCGGAAGGGGCGACTCCTTCATGCCGCTCGAGTTCTCGGTGGCCGCGTTCCGCTTCGGTCACTCGATGATTCGCCCGTTCTACAACCTGAACGATGCCAGCAACGAAGTGCTGATTCAGGACCTGCTCGGGCCGAACGGCAATCCGGCAAACTTCGCCCCGGACGGTCAACTGATCTCCGAGCGGGTCGTAGACTTCCGTCGCTTCGCGGGACAGGGCGCAAACGTACAGCACGCACGCCGCATCGATACCAAGATCGCGCAGGGTCTGTTCGCCCTCCCGTTCGAGGATCGACGCGACGATCCGGTGTTGCGCCATCTCGCGCGCAGCAACCTGCTGCGCGCCTACAACCTGAGCATTCCGACGGGTCAGGCCATGTGCTCCGGATTCGGGATCATTCCGCTCAGCCCCGCAGAGCTCACTGACGGCGAATCCGGCGGGATCGTGGACGTTCTGAACCGAGCAGGGTTCGTGCACCGTACGCCTCTCTGGTACTACATCCTGCGAGAGGCCGCCGTGCAGCAGAACGGCGAACGACTCGGAGAGCTCGGAAGCCGCCTCGTCTGCGAGACCCTGATCGGGCTCCTCAAGCAGGATCCGAACAGCTACCTGAACAATCGAGCGGATCCGTCCGTCGAACACGACGAGATCGATGTCACGCCTGGCATCGGTCGCAAGGTGAACGACCTGACCGATCTCCTGGACATCGCCGGGGTGGAGCGCTTCGACCGGAGACGGCGTTAGGCGCTCTTCGCGGGCTCGGCTGACGCGATTTCGTATCAGGCGAGCCCGCACACCGGCGGCACGATGCCGCATCGGCGCACAGGAAAACCGCCGCCCCCGAGACGATCGACTGGCAGTGATCGTATCGGGGGCGCGGAAGTCGTCACAGGTTCGAGCCGATGTCCTCGACCGCGCGCACGATCCAGTCTCTAAGGCGGTCGGCATCTGATTCGCGCTCGGTGCGGGCTTGCGGATCCAGCGCGTACTGTGCGATCACATCTCTCAGCTGCTCGACATCGAGACGCACCAAATGGGATCGCAGCATCTCCTCCCAGCCAGCATCGTAGAGAGCGAACGGGTCGATCAGGGCCCGCCTGCGCACGGGAGCAGCCTTCTCCACACGCGGCTCCGGCCGAGGCGGCGGATCGGCCTTCGCCGCAGTCCGTGGCGCTCGCGCTCCGGTACGTGGGGGGACATCGCGGGAAACGCTCTTGGCAGCCTCGACGTGAGCCGGGCTCTCGGACCTCCCGTCCCCTGGTACTCCCTGAGTGCGCAGTGCGCTCTGAATGCGAGCAGCGAAACCCGGGTCGTCTCGAGCCTGTTGCATGACGACTTCGAACAGACGCGCCAGACAACTCATCCAATCCGCGCCTACGTCCTCGGCCTTCGCGACCTCTCCAGGCGACTTCTTCACCACACGCGCTTCTCCACGACGTGCCTATCGGCAGCGCAAGAGATGGCACTGAGCAAGGCGCAAGCGCCGCGTCTTCGACAGCGTAGAGTGGGCCCACGCGATGCTCCACGTCGCGCGGAGCGCGCCTCCGGGCATCCCAGCCGAGCGAGGCACCCTGTCGTCCTCATGGTGACACGCCAACTCGCCGGGGCTTCACGGTGATCTGTCCGGGAAGCCCGTTGTCTGTGACAAGGACCTGAGGGGCGTCCCCGGGTTGCAGCCGACCTTCTCGTGGTCACCCGCCTCGGCAGCGAAGGTCGCGCCGCTCGCCAGGCACGCGCTGGTGATCAGCGTCGCGCGAATCCAGAGCCCTATTCGGGAAGTCATCTGCCGTATTCCTTCCACAAGGCTCATGTTGGGACCGGCCAACCGAGCAGTATCACTGCAACCACCTCCTACGCGTACACAATCAAAACTCTGCGAGCTTCCAGACGCCGTCACAGCTCGGCCGGAAAGTCGACCTACCAGAGTTGGTCCCGTCGCGAAGCTGCCTCCGGACCGAGCCAAATCCCAGTGTATCGAGCTCCTCCAGGATCTGAGTCGCGTTCGCGCTCAGGGCCAGCGTTTCCTCGGCTTCTGGCTGGGTTTGGCGGACGAGCTCGCTCAGTCGTCGCGCGGCGCTTCCGAGAGAGGGCAGCCCAGATATTCTGTCAGGCGAAGCGCGCCCCGCATCTACCAGGTCGAGCAGGACCGTGCGGTCTGCCAGCCGAGGTCGAGCGCGATTCGGGCGGCTAGGACAACGGGGCGAGCCCTTCGCTGCGCGGAATCGGATCGCCGCCAAGCGCCGGCGGAGGAGAAGGGACTCGATCCGTTCCAGATGAGTCGGATGCGGATGGCTCTGATTCTGGTTGGAGCGGTTCCCGTGCCGGGCGAGGTTCTCCATCGCTAGCTGGCTCCAGGGCTCTGCTTGCTTCCGATGGCGAAGACTCGGGCTGGGGGGCCTGTGCTCGAGCGACAGCTTGGATGGCCAAGGTGCCGAGCGCGGCCGAGAGAAGGAGAAGCGACGATGTCGACGTCAGAGTCAACCTAACGAACATGTGAATCTCTCATTTTCGGATGCCTTCGCGCCTTTTTC
This sequence comes from Pseudomonadota bacterium, assembly GCA_003247575.1. Lineage (GTDB taxonomy): Bacteria > Myxococcota_A > UBA9160 > SZUA-336 > SZUA-336 > SZUA-336. The sequence goes on along the minus strand of QJZC01000027.1, from coordinate 103,290 downwards.
TGGGATGAAGCCGGGGGGCGGAGCGCGTCATCGACCACGACTGGAAGAGTTCCCGATTGTAGATCTCACGCCGTCGACCTGAGTTCCGTTTCGGAAGACTTCTGAGCAGCTATGGCGGTCTGAGACTCTATGCCGTGACAGGGGGGAAGGAGAATCAGGGAAGAGAGGACACCTCGAGGGAACGCTGGCCGGATCTTGTTCCGAGGAGCGATGCGGCTCAGGAGTCACTCACCACGAGACCAGTGAGATACATCCTGCAAACGGAATTCTGACCTGGTGGCCGTCGCTCCATCGCGGCTGGGAGCGCAGTCCGCGTGAACGTACCTGGCGAGACTCCCGTATCCGGCTCCGTTCACGCCGCGTTCGAGAGCGAGTGCCAGGGCAGTCGCACTGCGGGCAAACAGCAGGTCACTCCGCAGCCCGAAGAAGGTTGCACGCTTATCTTCGATAGCCGAGAGCGGTAGCCTCTGCAGCTACGGATCCGCCGGAAACGGGCTCGAGTCGGCCGAGTTCGAGGCGGCTGTTCGCTTCCAGGCGTCCACCCTCTACGCGGAGCTCGATCCGGGCCCGCGTCCCGCGTCCGGGCTCGACTTCCAGCTGAATCCGACCGCCATGTCCGTAGATGATGTCGCGCGCGATGGCGAGACCGAGCCCCGTGCCCCCTCCCTTGGTCGTGAAGAAGGGCTCGAAGACGCGCTCGCGTATGCTCGCTGGAATGCCCGGGCCCTGGTCGCAGATCTCGATCTCCACCACGGGCAGCATCGAGAGTGGGGTGGCGCGGATCGACAAGCAGCCACCCGTCTCCATCGCGTCGATGCCGTTCTCGGCAATGGCGACCAGCGCCGTCGTCAGCAGCGCCCGGTTCGCCTCGATCTTCGGAAGCGTGTCGGGCAACTCGACCCGCAGCTCGACTCCACGCAGCTCGGCGCGCTTTCCGAGCTCCTCGCATACATCCGAGAGCAGCTCGTGCAACGACTGGTGACCGACTTCGAGCGAGCCCTTCTGGAACAGCTGCAAGGTCTCCGCAACGATGCGATGCACCCGCCTCGCCAAGCGCAGGGCCGTATCTGCGCTGCTCGAGAGTTCGCCATCCTCGGTTGCATCCGATTCCGCGCGCTCGGTCGCTTCCTCGACCTCCTTGGCGAGTTCGAGACGACCGATCAGAGCCGCCAGCGGATTGTTGATCGCGTGGGCCAGGCTGGCTGCGAGATCCTCGGCCGCTCGTAGCTGCTCGGCGTGGGCCACCCGCCTCTCCAGCTCGCGACTGGCTGCGTGCGCGCGACGCAAGTCGGCGGCTTGGGTCTCGAGCCGCAGCTCGAGCTCCTGCTGATGGCGCTTGCGGTCCTCCTCGATGCGCTTGCGACTGGAGATGTCGCGCACGATCCAGAGAAGACGCCCGTCGTCGAGCAAGGTACTGCTGATCTCGACGTCGAGGGCACGACCATCACTCCGCTTGATGGTCGTCTCTCGAGGCTCACTCGGTTCGGTTCCGATCAACAGGTCGCTGGTGCCGCCGAGTTCGGTCGAGTCCAGTAGGTCGGAAGCCGAGAGCGAGAGGAGCTCCGTACGAGGGCGCCCGAACCACTCGCACGCGCGCATGTTGACGTCGACGATGGAGAGATTGGAGTCGCTGATCACGATGGCGTCGGACGCCTGCTCCATCAACGCCCGCAGATCGCACTCGCTCTCGCGCAGAGCCGCGTCCTTGCGAATCAGCTCGCAGTAGCGCTCGTGAAGCTGGCCGTGCGCATCTCGCAGCTCCTTTGCGGCCCAACGCAAGCCGAATGGACGCGTCAACAAGCGTCGGAGCCACGCGAGACTGCCCCCCCGCTTGGTCACCCGCACTTCGTAGACCGCCCCGTTCGGAAGAGCCTCCCAGCTCACATCACCGCGCGGCAGCCCGAGGAGTGTCGGCATGGTCGAGAAGCCGCCCTGGAGAGCCCGAAACAGGAGGTCGTTCCGTTCGTAGCCTTCGCGCATGAACAGGTAGCAGCGAAAGAATCCCGGCTCGACCTCGTGGAGCGAGGATTCGACGCATGCGAACTTTCGGGAGAACTCTCGCAGTGCCCAGCGGTAGTACTCGACTGGGCTGAAGAGCGTCCGGGCCACGAACGCCATCCATCGCACCATGGGTGCCTCATGTGCCCTGGCGCCGAGCTCGAAGATCTCGTCGATCCCCCACAGCATCTCGATACGGCGTGCAACGACTTGAAACGTATCCCAGTCGACGCGTTCGGAGGGATCGCGCAGGTGATCCAGAGGATACGGTAGCCCTCTCACGACCGGATCCAGCGACTCGCCGCGGCGCTCCAGCTCCCAGAATACGTACTGCAAGGTGAAGCAAGAGACCTCACGACCCGTTAGGAAAAACTCGGATGTGTCGGTTTTCACACGCTGCATTTCGACTGCGCCCGTCACTGGCCCCTCCAAGCGGTCCCGCATACCCGCAAACCCCTCTCTACAAGTACACGACGCCGGCTCCCCATTCGTCAACAGCACGGGTGGAAAACCCTGAGCCTGGGTCGAGGCCGAGCATGGTTCGAGTCGCCGTGTCTCTCGCAACGTTCCCGGCCATGGATCGCGGCCCCGATGCATGGATCACAGCTCTGATCCAGGATCGCGCAGATAACGAGGGTCAAAACCCTCAATCTCCACGACGCGTACGCTGCAGTCCCTAGCGTGCCCGGGGGATGGAAGGACGCGCAGCCTGAACGAAGAAGCAGAGCCTATGATCAGAGTTTCGGACGCTTTCGACGAGTACACACGCTATCGAATCGTGTACACGTGAGAGACTTCTGGTCTGTTCGGGTAGATGCACAACTTGTGTGAATCTGCGCACGCCCGTTGGCAATTGTTTGCTCATCGCTCACACGCTCACAGTTGGGGCGTTGCGCTCGACCGGGAACCACGGGCAACCGCAATCAGACACAGAATCACGTCCAACAGAAGCTCACTCTAGATACCGAGCAACAATCATGACTGCAATGGAAGGTAGCATGCCGCGAAAGAGTCTCTGCCTACTGTCGTTCAGCTTCGTGCTGTTGATCGCCCATGCATCGCATGCCGGCCGCGCGCCACAGAACTTCCTCCCCGACGAGCTATCGCAGTGTCGTCGGCAGGCGCCCGTCACCGCGAACGTCCCTCCGAATGGCGCACCGGATCCGGATCCTGCGAAGGGCGAGTTCAGCAACGGGTTCTTCCACGTCGAAGAGGTCGCCCCTGGATTCTTCTATGCCACGGACGGAACCTTCCAGAGCGCGTTCGTCGTTTCGAGACGCGGCATCATCGTCATCGATGCGCCTCCAATGGTCGGCTTCAACGCGCTCGATCCCGCAGCCTCGGTCAGCATCGTCGATGTCATCTACTCGGTTCCCGAGACCCAAGGACTGCCGATTCGTAGGCTGATCTACAGTCATTCGCACCTGGATCACATCGGGCAAGCCAGCAAGATCGTCGAGGCCTTCCCCAACGTCCAGATCATCGCCCAACGCGAGACGGCCCGGAAGATCAACCGCGGGACCGGAATGTTCGGGCCCTTCCTCCCCAACTCGGGAACCGTTCCCCCTCCCAGCCCCACGCGCACGTTCCTGCGGTCGACAAGCGTGCGGCTCGGCGAGAAGCAGCTCGACCTCTCGTATCGCGGAGAGATTCACGATCCCGGAAACATCTTCATCCACGCCCCGCGCGAAGGCGTCCTGATGCTCGTCGACGTGCTATTCCCAGGATCCTCGCAGTTCACCGAGCTCAACGTTGCCGTAGACCTCCCCCTCTTCGTGGACGCGTTCGATCAGATCCTGCGCTTCGATTTCGACGTCTTCATCGGCGGACACAACAACCGACTCGGAACACGCGCCGACGTGACCGAAGGACGACTCTACGTTCAGGACATGCTCGAGAACGCGCGTCGGGCTTTGCTGGATCAGACTCCGGGGGCCATCTTCGGGATCCTGCCGCAGAACCAGCTGGTTGCGGCAGCTATCTTCTCGGACGAGCAGGCCTGCGACTGCGCCAACCGCACGCTCGACCCGACGCGCACGCCCTCGGGCACCGACTGGACGAATCGCCTGACCGGCGCGGATTTCCTGACGGTGACGCACTGCTTCAGTCTGGTCGAAGCACTCCGCATCGATCCGTCGTTCTGATTCCGTTGCTCTCTGCTCGGCGGCTGACCGGCCGTCGAGCGGAGGGGCCGCGGGCGGGCAGGCGGCAGGCGGGGCTGCGATCCACAGACGGCCGCAGCCTCGCTGCGACGCCTGCGCGCCCGCAGGCTAGTCTTCGACCCCGAGGTCGTAGGGATCGCGGACTCCACCCTCCGCGCGCATGAACGCACGGGCCTCTTCCGGCGACAGCACCTGGTAGAAGATCTCGAGGCGATTGCCGTCCGGATCGAAGAAGTAGAAGCTCTTGGTGATCCCATGGTCGGCCACGAAGTCGATCTTGCCGCCCGCCGCAACCACCCGCGAGTACATGTCGCGGAGATCGTCCTCGTCTCCCTCGAGCGCCAAGGCCACGTGGCTCACACCGGGACTCCCGACTGGCTCCCCATCGGGTACGCGCGCGAGTCCGATGTCGTGATCCTGCGTGCCGAACGACAGGAACGCGACCTCGAACTCGGGATTGAAGCTCATCTGCTCCATTCCGAGCACCTCGCAGTACCAGCGCGCACTCGCCCGTGGGTCCCGGACGTTGAGGATGACGTGGGCCACCCTGGAAATCCTTGGCGTGCCGGCGGGCTTGCTCGTTGCTTTGCTCATGGTCGCGGCTCCCTCGAGACTGGAGATTCCAAAGCAGGACTAGAGAATCCAAGCACGACAGTGGATGATACAGCGGCCAGGGTCGTTTTTCATCGAGTTCTTCGAGCAGCAAGATCGAGAAACGATTGGCGAGAGCACAGAGCGAGAGCGCAGAGCCGATGGAGACGCCAAGCATGCTGACGAGCCGAATATGCTGACGAGCCGGATCGAGGCCAAGTGGATCGACTGCTTCTCCGAGGTATTCAGTCTGAGTCGCGTCGAGAGCGGAGACGCGGTAGCCATTCTATCGGAGACGCAATCCCGGAACCTGCACGTCCGCCTGTCCGAGCTGGCCCTGCTGCGACTGGGGGCGCGCGCCTTCCACGTCGTCGTCCCCACGCCGAGACAAGCCCACGCGATCCCGGTTCGCTCGACGGGCGCATCGCAAGCTCTCCAGGGCTTACAGCCTGCGATCGAAGCGCTGCGTCACAGCCAGCTCGTCGTCGACTGCACGACCGAGGGACTGCTCCACGCACCCGAGCTGCCCGAGATTCGTTCGCTCGGTGCGCGGGTGCTGATGATCAGCAACGAGCATCCCGAGACCTTGGAGCGTCTCCTCCCGAACCTCGAGCTCAAGCGCGCCGTCGGCGAGGCTCGCGACGCGCTCGCAGCGGCTCGCCACATGAGCGTGCGCTCGGCAGCCGGAACCGAGCTCGAGATCGAGCTCAGCGACGCGATCGTGCGCGGCGCCAGCGGTGTGGCCGAGGAGCCGGGCGAGGTCGCCTACTGGCCGGCAGGCCTCGTCGCCTGCTTCCCGCGCGCGGGAGGCGTGACCGGCACGCTCGTGCTCGATCGAGGTGACGTGAACCTGACCTTCAAGCGCTACCTGGAGAATCCGGTCAGGCTGCGGATCGAGAAGGACTACGTCGTGGCGATCGAGGGCGACAACTTCGACGCCGAGCTCATGCGGACCTACTTCGCCGACTGGAACGATCGAGATGCATACGCGGTATCCCATCTGGGGTGGGGCCTCAATCCATCCGCCCGTTGGGATGCGCTCTTGATGTACGACAAGGCTGACACCAACGGAACGGAGCTGCGCACCTGCGCAGGCAACTTCCTCTACTCGACCGGCTCGAACCAACACGCAGGTCGCTTCACCGAGGGGCACTTCGACCTACCCGTACGCGGCTGCACGATCGAGCTCGACGGCGAAGTGGTGGTCGAAGCCGGGCGGCTCGCTCGTGCGCCGCGAGCTGCGGTCGCTCGATGACCCTGGAGCACGCGACCTCGCCCACACTCGACTGGGTCCCATCGGCTCCGCGTATTGCCTACGAGCACCTCGGCGCTGGCACGCCCGTCGTCTTCCTACACGGGGTCGGTGGAAATCGAACGAACTGGCGCGATCAGCTCGGCCCCGTAGGCCACTCGTTTCACGCCATCGCCTGGGATGCGCGCGGCTATGGCGACTCGGACGACGTGCCCGGGGACTGGGAGTTCGCAGCCTACGCCGATGATCTGATTCGCCTGCTGGACCATCTCGAGGCCGACTGCGCGCACATCGTCGGCCTCTCCATGGGCGGACGCATCGCGCAGGACTTCTACACTCGCTATCCAGAGCGCGTCCGCAGCCTGGCCTTGTGCGACACGTTCGCGCGCCTGGGTGAGAGCATCGATCGCGCCAGCTTCATGCGACAGCGCAGAGATCCGCTCGCAGCCGGTCAGCAACCCAGCGACATCGCCCCCGCACTCGCCGAGTCGCTACTCGGCACACGCGCCAAGCCCGAGCACAGGGAGCGCCTGATCGCGAGCCTCTCCGCTCTGCGTCGAGAGTCGTACCTGCGCACACTCGAAGTACTCGCGCGACACGAGCTCGAACTCGAGCCGGAGCGGATCGCGGTCCCTACCCTGCTCGTCTTCGGTGGAGACGATCGCCTGACGCCGCCGGAGATCGGCAGACAGCTGCGCGCCAGGATTCCGCACAGCGAGCTCTGCATTGTCGAAGGCGCGGGTCACCTGGTAAACATCGAGCATCCAGCAGCCTTCAATCAGAGCTTGCTGCATTTCCTGCGCGGACTCTCGCGGGTAGCAGCACGGCCGGCAGACTGATTCCGATAACGAGAACTCGCGACAGGACGAACTTGCGAAGTCGAAAACCTGCGAACTGCAGAAGAAGCTCGCGCGGACAGGAGAACGAAGATGGGAAAGCTTTCAGGAAAGCGGGTGATCGTCATCGGCGGCAGCTCTGGGATTGGGCTCTGCACGGTCCGTGCATTGCTCGAGCAGGGCTCGCAGGTCGTCATCGCGAGCCGCACGAGCGAACGACTCGAACGAGCGGCGAGCGAGCTTCATGGCCAGGTCGAAACCGCGCAGGTCGACGTACAGGACCGAGGCTCCGTCGCAGCGCTGTTCGAGCGCTTCGCCCCGTTCGACCACCTCGTGAACAGCGCGACCGGCGGCCCGCGCGCGAGCGGCCCGTTCCTCCAGATGGATCTCGACGGATTCGTTGGCTCGTTCCAGAAGCTCTGGGGCTACGTCCACTCCGTTCACCTCGCCGCTCCACACATGCAAGCGACGGGATCGATCGTGCTCGTGGGCGGCGCGCTGTCGCGCAAGTGCCGCCCCGGAATGTCTGCGCACTCGACCGTCGGCAACGCCGTGGAAGGCTTCTGTCGCGCCGTCGCTCCCGAGATCGCGCCGCTGCGCATCAACGTGGTCGCCCCTGGACTCATCAACACGCCCATGTTCGAACCGATGGGAGCCGGGCGGCATGACTTCTTCTCTCAGGCCACCTCCGAGCACGTGATTCCGCGCGTCGGCCAGCCCGAGGAGATTGCCGACGGAATCCTCTTCCTGCTTCAGAACGAGTTCATCACGGGCACGACCTTGGACATCGACGGCGGCAGCCTACTCCCCTGAACTCGCCGGCCCCCTCCAGAATCCCCCGCCCCCTCCGGAGTCCCCCGCCCCTGAGGCAGCGGGCTCACTGCGTATCTCTCACAGCACGAACAGAGATTTCGTCGCCTAGTCATCGCTGCACGCGCTGCCAGCCGTCCAGAGCCCAGATGGCGCGAACACGTCGTCTATAGTTCGTACGCGCGTCTTGCACCTGCTCGGCCGCCCGTAACCGGTCAGACACCGCCGCCCCTCATTCCCGATCCCCCGGAGTGATGCCATGCTGCGACGACCTGCGCTCTACGCCCTCGTCTTCGTCCTGATGCTGCTCTCGACGCAGACCGCTCTGGGCAGCGGTGGAGAGAGCGCCCGCGAGATCGACTACCCCGTCTATCCGCCCGCACCCGAGTTCCAGTCGCAGGAAGAGGCCGACTGGAAGAGCGCGGGCTGTCAGTCGTGTCACTCACCGATGGACAGCCGGAACATGCACAGAAGCGAAGCCGTGGTGCTCGGCTGCGCCGACTGCCACGGAGGCGACGCCTCGGTGCTGCGGGCGCCCGAGGTCCCGATGGACACTCCGGCGTACGACGAACTGAAGCAGCGCGCACACGTGCCTCCGACACTCCCGAGCGAGTGGCACGGTCCAGCCAACCCGGTCCGCGCCTACACCTTGCTGAACCGTGAGGCGTACCAGTACGTCCGCTTCGTAAACCCCGGCGACCTCCGCGTCGCGCGCGAATCCTGCGGCGCCTGCCACGCGGCCCTGATCGGGAAGGTCGAGCGCAGCCTGATGGCGACCGGCGCCATGCTGTGGGGAGGGGCGTCGTACAACAACGGGATCCTCCCCTACAAGCGCTACATCTTGGGCTCTGCCTACACGCGAGATGGTCTCCCGGCTTCGCTGGAATCGGTGATTCCCGTAACCGACGAGATGCGCAAGCGCGGATTGCTCCCGTTCCTGGCGCCGCTCCCCAGCTGGGAGACGGTGCCTCCAGCGGACAACTTTCGCATCTTCGAGCGCGGTGGGCGCTTGGTGCAGAACCTCTTCCCGGAGATCGGGCTCCCCAACCCGCTCGACGAGCCCGGGAAACCGGACGTCCGTCAGTCGCTCCGCGGCATGGGCACCGGTGCGCGCATCTCGGTGCCGGTCCTCAATCTGCACAAGACGCGTCTCAACGATCCATTCCTGTGGTTCTTCGGGACCGGCGACAACCCCGGGGACTTCCGTTCCTCGGGCTGCACCGGCTGCCATGCGATCTACGCCAATGACCGCGAGTGGTACAGCTCGGGCAGCTATGCAGAGTACGGGAACGAAGGGCAGAGCTTCAGCGTGGACCCGACGATCAAGGACCGCCACGTCCACGCCCACGAGCACGCCGCCCCCGAACACGGGAATCCAGCGGCGAGGTTCTCGCTCGCCGAGGTTGGGGACCGTGAGAGTGGGCACCCGATCCGCCACCAGTTCACGCGTGCGATCCCGACGGCCATGTGCATGACGTGCCACCACCACCAGCCGAATCAGTTCGTGAACACGTACCTCGGCTACACCATGTGGGACTACGAGTCCGACGCTCCGCTGATGTGGCCAGAGGAGCAGAAGTACCCCGACATCCGAGAGATGCACGAGATTCTCGAACGCAACCCGGAAATGGCCGTCGTGCGGGGGAAGTGGTCGGATCCGGAGTTCATGAAGCGAGTCTGGACGGACATCAACCCACAAGCGAAGGATACGCAGTTCGCCGACTATCACGGACACGGCTGGAACTTCCGGGCCATCCACAAGAAAGACCGCAAGGGAAATCTGCTGGACGCACAGGGAGAGATCATTCCGCACGACACTCCGCCCGACGAGAAGTGGAAGCGCGCCGTCCACATGCGCGACATTCACGCCGACTACGGAATGCAGTGCGCAGACTGCCACTTCAGCCAGGATTCACACGGCGACGGCATGATCTACGGCGAGACCGCGGCGGCCGTCGAGATCGAGTGTCGCGACTGTCACGGTACCCTCGACGCGTACACGACCTTGCGCACCTCGGGTCCGGCTGCGCCGCCGGGTGGGACCGATCTGGCGCTGCTTCGGAACATGGACGGAGGTCCTCGCTTCGAGTGGCGCGACGGCAAGCTGTACCAGCGCCTGATCCTGCCGCCCTTCGAGGAGCTCCAAGTCTCCCAGGTCAAGGACATCGTCACTCCCGGACACGCGGAATACAACGCGAAGGCCGCACGCGCGAAGACCCTCGCCACGGGAACCAGCATGGCGTGGGGCAAGGCCGCCCAGGACTGCGAGCGCGCGCACGACACCGAGCGCGAGGACGGAATGGCCTGCTATACCTGCCACAGCTCCTGGGTCACGAGCTGCGCCGGCTGCCATCTGCCCATCGAGGCGAACTGGAAGACGGAGCGACATCACTTCGAGGGCGGTGAGACCCGAAACTTCGCGACCTACAATCCACAGGTGGCGAGGGATCAGATCTTCCAGCTGGGCCGACATGGCGAGGTCAAGCAAGGCAAGATCGTTCCGATCCGGTCCTCTTCCGCGTTGATCCTCTCGTCCACCGACATCAACCGCAACCGCATCTACATCCAGCAGCCGCCCACTTCGGCAGCCGGCTACAGCTCTCAAGCGTTCGCGCCGCACTTTCCGCACACGGTTCGCAAGACCGAAACCAAGGAGTGCGAAGACTGCCATCTGTCGGAGTCGAACGACAACAACGCGATCATGGCCCAGCTCCTGCTGCAAGGAACGCAGTACGTGAACTTCCTGGGATTCAACGCGTGGGTCGGGACGAGTGAGACGATCGAAGCGGTCCAGGTCACCGAGTGGGACGAGCCGCAGGCGGTGATCGGGAGCCATCTGCACCGGTACGCGTATCCGGACTACTACGCGCTGCACCTCGCGCGTGCTCGGGAGCTGCTCGGTCGCGAACAGGACGACGGTCAGTACCTGCACGAGTCCGAGAACGTGCACTGCCTCCAGCATCGAGGGGAGTACCTCTTCGTCGCGGAGGGCGAGAAGGGGATGCAGGCCTACGACATCGCCAACATCGCAAACAAGAACTTCTCGGAGCGCTTCGTCACGGCGCCATTCTCGCCGCTGGGGCACCGCTCTCGCATCAACACCAAGGACGCGACGTGCGTCGCGCTCCCCACCACGCAGCCGCTGCGCCCCGAGCGCGGCCGAGACCCCAAGCAGAACGCGATCAACCTCGAACAGCCTCTACACCCGATCTACAGTTACGCGGCGGTCACCGATCGAGAAGAGGGGCTGATCCTCGTCAACGTCGAGACGATGGAGAACTTCGAGCCTCGCGACAACTTCTTCTCTCGCGCGCTCACGTGGAATCCCGACGGACTGCTCGATGGAGCCGTTCACGCGAACTTCACAGGGTCGCTTCTCTGGATCGCTGCAGACAAGGGGTTGGTCCTGGTGGATCTGGATGAGCCCCTGGCTCCAAAACACGTCACGACCCTGCCCCTCGCGGGCGTGCGAGCATCGATGGCCCAGTTCCGCTACCTGTTCGTGATCGACGCCAAGGGGCTCGAGGTGGTCGACATCACGAACCTGCGCAGTCCCAGAATCGTAGCGGGGGCCTCTGTCCCCTTCGAGGACGCACACCGCGTGTTCGTCTCCCGCACGTTCGCCTATGTGGCCGCGGGCGCCGAGGGTCTCGTGATCGTCGATATCGAGAACCCCGAAGAGCCCTCGATCCATCAGCGCTACACCGCAGAGGGACGCATCGAGGATGCGCGCGACGTTGTCGTCGCCGGCACGAACGCATCGCTGTTTGCCTACCTGGCCGACGGGAAGAACGGCCTCAAGGTGCTCCAGCTGACGTCGCCCGAGTCTCAACCGGGATTCTACGGGTTCGCGCCCGATCCGAAGCCCGAGCTGATCGCGTGGCGACGCACGCACGCTCCGGCTCTTTCGCTCTCTCGGCCCCTCGAGCGAGACCGCGGAGTCGACGAGACCGGCCACCAGGTCGCCGTATTCGGGCGCATCGGCTCTCGGCCGTTCACCAAGACCGAGATGGAGAAGCTCTTTCTCGATGAGTCGGGCGAGGTCTGGCGCGTCTCGAACCGAATCGGACCCAACGCGACCGGACTCGGGTCGGGGAAGTGTCTGCCCAAGCCGAAGCTCGCGACGAGTCCCACCCCAAACACCGGCGCCGAGTAGTCCTGCCCACGCACACCCGCCGAGCGGGTTGCTCGTAGGATCGGGAGTGGCCGAGAATCAGCGCCATGCGGCAACCTCCGATGCGGAGTCTTCCAGCGGCCGAGATCGAAGCCCAGCGCATCCAGGTGATCGGGAGCAGTGGCTCGGGCAAGAGCACACTCGGCGAACGTCTGGGGGCCCTGCTCGACCTGCCCGTGATCGAGCTCGACGCCCTGAACTGGGAAGCCGACTGGCTCGACCTGTCGAACACCGTGCCAGAGGAGTTCGAGCGGCGGCTGCGCCTTGCCACCGCATCCCCTCGCTGGATCGTGGCGGGCTCCTACTCGCGCTTTACCCAACCGATCCTCTGGCCTCACCTCGACCTCGTGATCTGGCTCGACCTTCCCCTGTGGCTGCTGCTGACGCGAATCGTCGCGCGCAGTTGGAGGCGCTGGCGATCGGGCGAGCTCCTCTGGGGCACGAACCGGGAGCGCTTCTGGCCGCTCCTCAGGCTGTGGGCACCCAATGATTCCTTGCTCGCCTACACCCTACTGCATCACCGCGAGAGACGGGTGCGCACCCTGGAACGGATGCGCGACCCTCGCCACGCGCACATCCGCTTCGTGCGTCTCACGGAAGTCGCCGAAGTCGAAGCCTTCCTGCGCCGCCTCACACGACCACCTGAGTGATGGGAGCGGCGGTGTGCTACGGCCCGGGTGGCACGAAGCGAGTCATACGCTCCGGCCTCGGATTCCGGATCGTGTCTAGACTGCGGGCGGCCGTATCGCGCACCTGCGCGACGGGATCATCGAGCATGCGCGTGAGCTCAGGGATCGCAGCCTCTGCCCCGGTGCGACCCAGTGCCTCCGCAGCGCGCAACCGGACCTCGCTGTTCCGATCGTCTACGAGGCCCAGCAAGCTTTGGACGGCGACCGCGCTCCCGGTACGGCCGAGCTCCTGTGCGGTACGCCCTCGAACGCCGCCGTCCGGGCTCGCGAGCTCGAGTGAGAGCTCCTCGACGAGACGTCGCATCGGCTCCGGGTCTCCGCGGCTCTCGAGCCCTCGGGCCGCAGCTCTGCGGAGGAGCCGGCTCTCGCCCTCCGCCAGCGCATAGAGCTGGCGCTCGATCTCGGGTGCATCGGTGCCCGCGAGCGCTTCGACTGCGGCAGCCGCCACGCGCTGGGAGCGTCGATCCGCTCCTGCATCGGCGATCAGCTCCTGCATCCTGGCGATGCCTTCCTCGGGCGCCAGTTCGAGCAGGGTACGCGCCGCAAGGAATTGGAGCGGCTGCGGCGCGTTCTCGTTCATGCGACGCGCCGCAGCCAGGCGCTGCTCGGGATCACCGGTGAAGAGCAGGGGCACCTGGCCGAAGCGGCGGCGGCCGCCGGCGAAGCCGTCCCGGCGCGGCGAGGAAGTCCCATTCTCGCGTTCCACGCCCGCGTTCCCTGCCTCGATGGCTTCGGCCAGCTGCTCGAAGAAATCGGGATCCTGGCCTTCCTCGGCGTTCTCCCGTACCGCTTCGGGGGATGCCGCCGACAGAGCGGTCTCACTCGGCTGACCCTCGATGCGTTCGAGACGCGCGCGCAACGCTTCGAGGTCCGCACGCGACTGCCGGGCCTGGCTGAGCGCCAGAGTCGCGATCGCCAGGGATCCCAGGCAGAAAGCCGCCAGAACCGCGATGGCTGGGGCTCCCGCCATGCGCGCCCCTCGCCCGATGCGCGTTCCATGCGCACCAACCCCGGAGGGCGCAGCGCGCCCGGGCTCTCGCTGGGTTCGCTCGGCCCGTTCCGGCATCGGGAATCAGTATACACCGAGCGATTGAGGCTGCTCCCGGGCCCGACCAGAGACACCTGGCGATCTCACTTGGACTCTTCGAGCTTGGCTTGACTCTGCGCCTGCGCTACATCCGGTGGAGCATGACTTCCTCCAAGGACATCCGGGATAGCTTTCTTCGTTTCTTTGGGGAGCGCGGCCATCAGGTGGTCCCCTCGGGGCCGCTCGTGCCCCAGAACGACCCGACCCTGATGTTCGCGAATGCGGGCATGGTCCCGTTCAAGGACGTGTTCACGGGCAAGGAGCGGCGCGAGCAGACACGCGCGGCCTCGTCCCAGAAGTGCATCCGGATCAGCGGCAAGCACAACGATCTCGAGAACGTCGGGGTGACGGCCCGTCACCATACCTTCTTCGAGATGCTCGGGAACTTCTCGTTCGGCGACTACTTCAAGGAACAGGCGATCGCGTACGCTTGGGAGTACCTGCGTCGCGAGCTGGAGCTCGATCCGAGCCGCATGCTGGTGACGGTCTTCGCGGGCGAGGGAGACATCCCAGCGGACACCGAGGCCGCCCAGCTCTGGAAGTCGATCAGCGGCCTGCCGGAGTCTCGCATCGTGCCCTGCGGCGCGAAGGACAACTTCTGGTCGATGGGCGAGACCGGCCCGTGCGGGCCTTGCTCGGAGATCCACTACTTCTTCGGGGACGGAGAGGCATCGCTCGCGTCCTTCGGTGATGAGCCCGGCGAAGACGGTCGGGGCTGGGTAGAGATCTGGAATCTGGTCTTCATGCAGTTCGATCGCGATGCAAGTGGCAGGTACGGCCCCCTTCCCGCCCCATCGATCGATACCGGAATGGGCCTCGAGCGGCTCTCGTGCATCTGTCAGGGAGTGCTCAGCAACTACGACACCGATCTCCTGCGACCCATCGTCGATCTCACCGCCGAGATCGTGGGCAAGACCTACTCTGCCTCTCTGCAACCGGATGACGTCTCGATGCGCGTGATCGCGGATCATGCGCGCACCAGCGCATTCCTCATTGCAGAAGGGATCTTCCCGGATCGCGATGCACGCGAGTACGTGCTGCGTCGCGTGATGCGACGCGCGATTCGGCATGCGCATCGGCTGGGCATCGAGCGCGTGTTCTTCCACGAATGCGCACTGCGCGTGGTCGACCTGATGAGTAGCGCCTACCCCGAGCTCGCCGAGCGCCGAGCGCTCGTAGAGGACGTGTGCCAACAGGAGGAGACGCGTTTTCGCTCCACCCTGCGGCGCGGGCTGGAACGCCTCTCGAGCTATCGCGCGGAGCACGCAGACAGCCGCGAGCTGCCGGGGGAAGTCGCCTTCGAGCTGTACGACACCTACGGCTTTCCCCTCGACCTACAGCAGGTACTCGGCGAGGAACAGGGCTTTGCCGTAGACACCGACGGCTTCGATGCCGCGCTGCGCGCCGCTCGGGAGCGCAGCCAGGGGTCTCAGCTCGGAGATCGAGAGGTCCAGGAAGTCTTCCGCCAGCTCGCCGAGCAGGTTCCCCAGGTAGAGTTTCTGGGATACGAGACCGAGCTGGCCGAGTCCAAGGTTGCGGCGCTCGCGGCCAACGGAGAGCTACGTGAGGAGCTCACCTCCGGGTGCGCCGGCATGCTCGTCACGCCGCAGTCTCCGTTCTACGGCGAGAGCGGAGGGCAGGTCGGCGACCGCGGCCGCATCATTGGGCCGGCAGGCATATTCGAAGTCCACGATACGCAAAAGCCCATCGACGGCTTGCTGGTCCACCGCGGGAAGGTGACCCAGGGGCGTATCGCGATCCGCGACCGCGTCACCCTCGAAGTCGACGAGGATGCGCGCGCTGCCACGCGCCGCAATCACAGCGCGACCCACCTACTCCACCTAGCCCTGCGACAGGTCGTGGGACCTCAGGCCATGCAGAAGGGATCGCTCGTTGGGCCGGAGCGGCTCCGATTCGACTACAGCGCGAGCCAACCGCTCACACAGGCCCAGATCGACGAGATCGAGGGCCTGGTCAATGCACGCATTCTCGCCAACGTCGAGGTGACGACCGAGGTACTCCCGATGGACGCGGCCAAGGAGCGTGGTGCGATCGGGATCTTCGAGGAGAAGTACGGCGAGGTCGTGCGCATGCTCCAGATCGCCGACTCGCTGGAGCTGTGCGGGGGCACCCACGTCTCGAGGACCGGTGACATCGGGCTGTTCAAACTGCTCTCCGATGCGGGCATCGCGGCGGGTGTACGACGCATCGAGGGAGCAACCGGCAAGAACGCGTTGACCTACGTCCGCACCCTTCAGCAGGAGCTCCGGGACATCGCAGAGCAGGTCAAGGGGGCTCCCGCTCAAGCAGCCGAGAAGGTCACCAAGCTGGTGGAGCAGAGACGCGAGCTGCAACGCGAGATCGACAAGCTCAAGCAACAGCTGATCCGCGGGGGCACGGGCGACCTGACGAGCGAGGCCCGCAAGGTGGGAGACATTTCCGTGCTCGGGGCGCAGGTGGACGTCAGCGACTCCAAGGCTCTGCGTGAGCTCGCCGACCAGCTGCGAGACAAGCTCGCACCCGCGGTGGTCGCGTTGGGCGCCGCGACCCCCGAAGGCAAGGCGGTGCTGGTCTGCACCGTGAGCAAGGAGCTCACCAGGACACACAAGGCAGGCAACCTGATCAAGGAGCTCGCCGGCATCGTCGGAGGCGGTGGAGGCGGTCGCCCCGACTTCGCGCAGGCAGGCGGCTCCGATCCGTCGAAGCTCGCCCAAGCCATGGAACGCTTGTACACCCTGGTGAGCTAGAGACCAGCGCGTTCGCACGCGCTCCGTCGGCTCTAATGATCGCTCACCTCGCTCGCGATCACGCTCTGGTGCGCGGGAGCGAGTTCAGCCGCAGAGTTCCGGATCATCCGCCCCCGGGCTTGCAGCCGAGCTGCTCTCGAAAGAAGCTGCGTCCCGCCTCTTGCGCACGCCCCGTCGGGAACTCGATCTGGGCGACACCGAAGCGCACGGGGATCTCTACGGAAGCAGAGAAGACCTCGTCTCCCACGACGAGCGCCAGCACGCGATACGATCCAGCCACCTCTTCCGAGGCCGCACTGAGCTTCGCTGCCCCATCCCCGGAGAGCCCCACATCCAAGCGCCACTGGCCGTCGGGCCCCTGCCCGCCTGCCGAAGTCGAGCCCCCCGCCGGCCGTCCACCGTCGACGACCGCTCCACCGACGTTGAACGACGTCCCACGAGAGAGCCCGACGATGCGTACGTCCGTGATGTCCGTCCCGGCGACGCCGATCGCATCGCCCAGCACCACACTGCGCGAGCCCGACCAGACCTTCTTGGCGTCTCCCTTCGGTGCGCGGGGCCCCGTGAAGGTCGCATAGTAGAAGCCGACTCGCGGCGAATCCCCACAGAGCACACTCGTCCCACCAAGTCCTACGAGCGCGCAGCCTGCAGACGCTCCGCACAGAGCCAACAGGAGTCCCAAGGTTGCAATCCGTTGCACCGCCCCCCTCCTCTTCTGAGATGGCCGTAGCCGAGATGGCCGCAGCTCCGCTGGCCGAAACCCAGGGAACCGTCCCGTCCGCCCCAGACTCGGCCGAACCGAAGGCTCGGCCGGACCCAGGCTACACCATGGCCGATGGAATCGGTGAACTCGCGGCTACACGAGCCGCGCCAGAGCGTTGGCAGCAAGCTCGAGGTCGCGGTCGGGTACCGCGTACGAGAGCCGAATGTGCCCAGGACATCCGAACCCGGTCCCGGGGACGACGAGCAGACGCTCTTGCAGACAGCTCTGCGTGAAGGCAATGTCGTCCCGATCCTGGCGCGGGACCCTTGGGAACACGTAGAACGCCCCGGTCGGCCTCACGAATTCGTAGCCAGCCGCTTCGAGAGCCCTCAGCAGCAGCTCACGGCTCCGAGCATAGCGCGAGTAGTCCACGTTCACACCCAGCAGGCCCTCGATCCAGCGCTGCAGCAAGACCGGCGCGTTGACGAACCCCAGCACGCGAGTGGCAAACACCAGCGCATCGAACAAGCGGGCCGCAGCTTCGGTGCGAGGGCTCACGGCGACGTAGCCGATGCGTTCACCGGCGAGCGATAGATCCTTCGAGAACGAGGTGATGTGAATCGTATCTCGGTAGAAGGTAGCCGGCCAGGGAACCTGCACGCCGTCATAGACGATCGCGCGATACGGCTCATCCGAAACGAGATAGATCGGACGCCCGTTCCGCAGCGCCGCTCGCTCGAGCACGTCCGCCACCGCACGTAGACACGTATCAGTGTATGTGACGCCGGTCGGATTGTTCGGGCTATTGATGATCAGCGCTCGAGTGCGTGGGGTGATCGCATCCGCGACTCGATCGGGATCCGGCTGAAAGTGCGCATCGGTCGGCACGGGAACCAGACGTCCCCCGTGGTTGGCCACGTAGCCCGCGTAGTCCACGAAATAGGGGGCGAGAACCAGAACCTCGTCCTCTGGGTCGAGAATCGCTCGAAGCGTGATATTGAGCGCGCCGCCCGCCCCCACGGTCATGACGACGTGGTCGGCCCGGTAGGGTAGCTTCGTGGCGCGCTCGAGGTGTTCGGCAATCGCCTCGCGCGTGGCAATGCGTCCCGCATTGTGTGTATAGCGGTGCACCCCTGGCTCGCGTTCTCGACACAGCTTCTCGAGCCGCGCCTGGGCTTCGGGAGGCGGATCCAGGATCGGATTTCCGAGCGACAGATCCGACACGTTCTCGGCACCAAATTCTGCTCGAAGGCGATCCCCTTCCTCGAACATGCGCCGGATCCACGCGGTGCGTTCGAGCGCGGCTCCGACTCCAGTTGCGATCGCTCTTCCGATCGCCTCTCCTGTCGCGGTCGCCCTTTTGCTGCTCATGCTTTTGCTGCTCATGCGTTTGGTTCCAAGGAACGCGCGCCAGCGAGAACTCGGTCGAACTCTGCCTCCCACCTTTCCTGATGGTCGGCTTTCAGCGATTCGGACAGATGCAACACGCCGTCGAGCGAGGATACATCGCCCGGGAGCCCCGGATGCTCGCGCAACAGTCGCGGAACTGTCGCCGCACGATGAACGGGAAGAGCGCCGAGCCCGTCACACCACTGCGATTGCACGTCGCGTGATATCGCGTGCGCGATGTAGCGCCGAGCGGCCGCGACCCGTTCCTCGGACAGCCCCCGTGGAATCCACATGCAGTCGAGCGTGTCCGTGATCCCCTCGGACGGCGTCGCAAAGTCGACGTCGAGGCCCTCTCGACGAAAGGCCAACGCGTTGGTGAGCGCCCGAAAGCAGAGATCCAGGTCTCCGCGACGCAACAGCTCCCCCATTCCGATGCTGTAGTCGAGGGTGCCGATCTGCGGAGCGAGTCGGCGCAGGAAGTCCCAGCAGGGATCCATCTTCTCCGGGATGTCCAGGTGCGCTCCGCCTCCCATCCGCTGCGCGATGGGATAGAAGCCGTTGCCACCAGGATAGAGGGCCACCTTTCCCTGGTGACGATCGTCCAGCAGAACCTCCCAGGTAGACGGCGCCGACTGCGCAAAGAGCGATCTCCGATACACCAGCACGTAGAAGACGACATACGTGTAAACGAGCGGCCAGCTCCCGCGTGTGTCCCCGCAGCCCTCTGGTCTCGCCCGCGGGTGCAGCTCCTCGAGCTCCGACAAACCATCGAGCGCCTCCGTCAGACCGCGCCGCGCCATTCGAAGTGCTGGGCCCGAGTTCGACCAGACGACGTCGAATGGAGGCGGAGCCCCCGTCTCGAGCGCAATCTCCAACTCGACGGGAAGCCGCAGTCCGACGTGTGTGTGGTGGCTCACTCCGTAGCCGGTGCGCTCGGAGAAACTCGCGGAAACCGCATTCCGCAGCGCGTGCCCCCAGCCACCGGCCCAGGTCATCACGCGCACATCCGGTGCGGAGCCGTCGGACGTCAAGTCGCTCCTAACCCAACATGGAGAGGAGGCCGCCGGCCTCCCATATCTGCCGAATGAACGCACCCGGCGGCTCCAGAGCGATCTCGCTCGCGTCCGGCAGCTGCAACACAGCTCGTTCGATATCGAGATTCAGCCGATCTCCAGCAGAGATCCGCTCCTTGTCCGCGGCATTCCGGAAGACGAGACAGGGCAACCCGTTGTTGGTCGCATTGCGGAAGAAGATGCGTGCGAAGTCGATGGCAACGATCGCTCCGATCTGATTCAGCTTGAGGCTCCGCATCGATGTCTCACGGCTCGAGCCACACCCGAAGTTGTGCCCTCCCACCAGAACGTCGCCTGGCTCGAGGTTCGGCTGAATCTGAGGATCCAACTTGTGAAAGAGCCCAGCACGCACCCGGTCTGGGTCCAGACTGAAGAACTCCGGCGGGTGGATCACGTCGGTGTTCAGGTTGTCCCCGAACACCCAGGCCTTTCCGGAAATCACGTGCATGCGCTAGTCCTCGTAGAGCTCGGGCGAGAGACGACCAAGCACGGCCGCTCGTGCAACACTGCGCGCACTCGCCAGATACGTCTGGCTCTCCCAGTGACCCATGCGCCCGCGGAAGTTGCGGTTCGACGTAGAGATACAGACATCCGTCGCACCGAGCACACCCTTGTCGATTCCTCCGCAAGGACCGCAGCTCGACTGATTGAACACGGCTCCCGCATCGGTGAGCGTCTGAACGTAGCCCGCGCGCAGCGCATCCGAGAAGACTTGAACCGATGCAGGAATCACCACGAAGCGCACATTCGGACTGATCTGCTTGCCCGCGACCTCCTCCGCTGCCTCGCGGATGTCGGATAGACGCGCGCTCGAGCAAGATCCGAGAAATGCCACCGTCAAGGGAACCTCTGGAGCCTCACTGATCGGCACGACATTCGCCGGTGACCAAGGCTTGGCCACTCGCGGAGTCAGCTTCGACAGATCGATCTCGAGGGTGCGTTCATACTCGGCGTCGGGGTCGGGCTGCACGTCATCGATCGGCTGTACATCACCGCGATTCGCACAGTAGGTGCGCGTGACTTCGTCGGGTACGAAGACCCCGAACTTTCCACCGATCTCGACGGCCATGTTGGAGATGGCAAAGCGGTCGTCCTGGCTCAGCTTGGGCTCGGCCCGATCCCAGAACTCGAGGGCTCGATACTGCGCACCCGCTTCTCCCAGCAGCCGCAACAGCTCGAGGATGATGTCCCGACCACTGCAGTTCGTCGGGAGCGTGCCCCGAAACACGATCTGAATGCTCGGCGGCTTGCGCATCCACGTCGTACCCGTAGCCAACGCAAACAGGATATCAGTCGATCCCATCCCGGTTGCGCATGCCCCGACTCCGCCTCCCATGATCGTATGGCTGTCGGCTCCTACGATCAGCGCCCCGGGCCGACACAGCGGGCTCTCGACCAGCAGCTGGTGGCAGATCCCGCGATCCATCATCAGGTGCCGGATCTTTTTCGCGCGCGCAAAGCAGAGGAACTTGTTGGAGATGTCGGCACGCTCCGCCGTCGCCGGTGGCGAGAAGTGGTCGTTGGTAAAGATCACTCGATCGGGATCCCAAACCTTGAGATTGCGACGCTCGAACTCATCGACGAGCAGAGCGATCGTGGCGTCGTGCCCGAGCAGCGCGTCGATCCGAACCCGCCGGTACAACCCCTCGTCCGCCGGATCGAGCGCGTGCGAGTCGATGACCTTTTCAACGAATGTTCGACCGGGACTCATCGCACGGAGCTCGCAGCAGCGTTCAGCTTCCGAGGTACAGCCTTCTCGAGCAGTAGCTCGGGATCCAGGCCAGCCAGGTTGATCGACTCGAACGCGGTACGCAGCTGGTAGGCCCGCTGGTGGTTCGCCTTGTCGCGACCCTCGGCCGCGGATTTCACCTCCAGCAGCAGCTCGCGCACCCAGGCAGAGTCGGCATCGATGCCGGCCGACTTCAAGATGTGCTTGATCAGGGCCGTGCCGCTGTGCTTCCCGAGCACGTAGCGAGTCTTCTCGCCTACCCAGGCAGCCGGTAGAAACTCATAGCTCTTCGGATCCTTGAGCATTCCGTCCACGTGCACTCCCGACTCATGACGATAGACGTTCGATCCAGTGACGGGCTTGGTCGGACTCGTATGGATGCCGCTCATGCGGGCCACCTCAGCCGAGATCCGCGGGAGCGCGGTCGGATCGACTCGATGCGCCACGTCGTAGAGATGTGTCAGCGCAGCCACTGTCTCGGCGAGATCCGCATTGCCTGCCCGTTCGCCGATGCCGTTCACCGTGCACGTGATCGCACGCGCCCCCGCCGCGACCCCAGCCAGGGTGTTCGCAGCTGCGAAACCGAAATCGTTGTGACAGTGCGTGCACAGTTCGACGTCGTCGCCCAGCGCCTCGATCATCTGCCGGACCAGGATCTCCATGCTTCGCGGGTGCGCACAACCTACCGTGTCGGCCACGATGACGCGAGTGATCGGAACGTGTTGGCGCAGATCGTCCGTCATCTGCACCAGCAGCCATGGGTCGGCTCGAGTTGCATCTTCGAAGACGAGGTTGAGAGTCATCCCACGACCAACGACCTCTTCGGCCCCGTGGCGAAACATCGCGCCGGCTTCCTCGCGAGTGATTCCAAGCGTCTGCGTGATGCGAAAGTCGCTCGTGGGCATGAACAGGAAGACTTCGTCCGCGCGCGCCTTCTCGGCCGCGACCACGTCCTGGGTAACCGGCCGCGCGGTGGCCCCGATCCGGGCATCGAGCCGCATGCGTCGCATTTCCTGCAAGGCCTCAGAATCGGCTTCGCTACTCGCCGGGAAGCCGGCATCGAGAACATCGACTCCGGCTCCAGAGAGAAGCCTCGCAAGAGCCAGCTTCTCCTCGCGCGTGAACCACACTCCTGGCGCCTGCTCTCCGTCGCGCAACGTGCAGTCGATCACGGTGACTTGCTCAGGAAGGTCCGGATATATGCTTCGCACACGATTCATAGTGTCATCCTTTCCCGCAGGCTCGAGCTACGTGTCCGATGGCGACGGCGACGAGAGCGCATGCATCTCGATGTCGCACCAGCGCACCAGATCCGCCACGCACGAGTGACCGTCGTGCTTCCACATCATACTCGGCTCCGCCATGCGACCGGGCGCACTGATGCGGCAGGCTCCGATACGCGCCAGCTCGAGGGCTGCCCGCTCGTGATCCTCTCGGGGTACCCCCAGTCCGACGTTCTGCAGGTAGCGCCCGAACGGCCGCAACGCATCGATGCCGGCGTCCAGAGTCGGAACGGACACGAGCCGCAAGTAGCGATTGCCGCCGCCCTCGCCCGAGATCTCGCTGGCCAACGCAATACTCCAATCGAGGCGGGCTGACGTCCACAGATCGCACGCCTCGTCTGTTGCCGCTTGCCACGCCGCGTCGGCCCTGCGGAGCTGCAACGATGCCGCATCCGCGAGAGCCAGATCCCCGACTGGACATGCATCGGCGTACGCGTCCAGGGCTCTCGCCAAGCTGCGCCCGAGCTCGCGGGTCAGTTCGGGATCACCCACGACAAGATAGGCTTGAGGCGCGATACATGCGTGCTGATTGAAGATCGAGACGTCGATCGCGATCTGATCGGCCACCTTGTCGATCCCGTGCTGCAGCAGATAGTCCCTCGTGATCAATCCAGCGGAGAACTTGTGTCCGTGCTCGATGTAGCGGATGCCATCCGGCAGCACAGCCCGAATCGCGGCACAGGCATCCTCGCCTCCGTAGGCGATCAATGCCTCGGCAATCCCCAACACACCCTGCAAGGATGCCTGGTCCGAACGCGCCCAGTATGTGACCACGACCGCATCGCCAAGGCGCGGCTCCTCCTCATAGAGCGAGCGTGCGAACTGAGCAGCGAAACTCGGCTCTCCACTCGCGACCTTCGCGACGACGGCTGACTTCACCAAGAGCGCGCGTACGATCGAGAGCGCGGGTAGCCCGGGGACGTTCCCCGTGAAGATGGTCGCCGTGATGTCGGGACCAATCGCATGTCCGAAGCCGTCCAGGTGCTCGTTGGCTCGAAACCCATCGAGAACCCTGGGATCGCCCAGCTCGCGGTGCAGGGTGCGCCAGAGCGAGTCCGCGCGATAGTTGCGTAGCTCGACGTCGAAGCTTCGCTCGATCGCCTCGAGCGAGAAGCCGGTCGCGCGGGCGGCGAGATCTCGCGCGCGCTGACGAGTCTCCCAGCTGCGATCACACCAGCGCGCCGCGACCCGATCGATGGCTGCGATGATCTCGCGGATCGAGAGCTCCTTGAGCTGCGAGGAGGCTCTGCGCAGTCCTCGCGCGAGAACGGGCCAGTCGTCGGAGGTCGGCTGAAGGCAACTCAGCGAGTCTCCGATGTCGAAGGAGCGAAAGCCCGACGTGTCGACCCACGACGGCATCCACGAGATGGAGTTGCGCTCCGTCATGCGACCTCCTTGCGAGTCAGAGAGTCGAGACTCAACGAGCAGCCGCGCGTCTGCCCGCGTTCAGCGCGGCCGATGATCGCGACCCCGTGTGGTGATGCGATGGCGAGGTCGCCAGTGAGCACGACATAGGGACGATCGAGAATACACAGATCCGCCACCTCGAGGAGTCCGGAGCCATCCTGGATGTATCCCATCGTTTGTGAGTCACGCACGCGCGGCTCCACGAACGCCGAGCCCCCCTTTGGCCTCTCGGCCAGTGGACCCAACGCGACATCACTCCCGTCGTAGAGCTGGCTCGCAAGCTCCGTCATTCCGAACAGATTGACGCAGCCCGAGGCTTCGATCCCGAACACGCGCCCCACCGCAGCGCGCAGAGTGTCGACGTCGAGCTCGCGCGAGCGGCCCTTGAATCCACCGGCGTCGATCATCCTGGACCCGGCCGGCAAGCGCCAACTCCGGCCGATCCCTTCGAGATAGTCGCAAACATTGACGAAGACGAAGGAACCACCGATCAACACCACGGGCTGATCCGCTGCGACGGCTCGGTCGAGACGTTCAGCCAAGAGATCGAAATCCACCCCCGTGGGGCCGACCACGACCGCGCTGTTCTCCGGGTCTCCGAGCTCCGATGCGATCACCCCCATGCCATAGGCCATGATCATGTCCGGAACCGCGCGTTCATCGGGGACCAGCCGAAGGATGACGGGCGACTCGAGCCCGGGCGTGACGTGCTGGCGCGCGTGGCCCACGATCGTCTGGCGCAGCAGCTCTAGGCCCCGCGGCGAATAGTGAGCCTCACCGCGCGACTGCGCGCCGGTCGTCCCACTGGTCTTGAATGTGCGCGCGGGGACTTGGTCCTCGAACCAGTACAACGCACCCTGCCGGAAGGCTCGATCGGGGATTCCGCGGCCCACCTCGGTGCGCGCCCAATAGCGTGCCACCGACGGCGAGTTTTCCTGCGCCAGCTCGATCAGCATCGACTCGAGCTCGGAATCCCAACGACTTCTCGTATCGATCGTCTCGGCGATCCTGCAAAAGACCTGCTCTGTTCTCGGGTCCGCGTACTTCCAGGTCATGCTTCCCTACAACGTCCGCACATCGGACCGCTCATACTCAGTTCTCCCCCGCCAGAAAGCGAGCTCTCGAGCTGCAGTCCCCGCGAGAAGGGACACCCCTCCGCTGCAAATGACGCACCTCTGCGGTTCAAATTCGATTCACGCGCCCGGATTCAGGCGGCCCGAGATCTCCAAGTCTCGCTCTGCGTTCTCGACTACTGCGTTGCTTCGAGGCTCTACCGCTGAAGGCGTACCGGCAGGCCCAGAGCGTTGGACAGAACGTCCGCCCCGCCGACCGCCGACCGTCCACCCGGACCCGCTAACTCCCACGAGCTCCCCACGAACGTGAGCGAACTCAGAGAAGGCTCTCGAATGCGCCACCTCGGCCTGTCAGCACCGCCTCGCGCCGCTCGGCTGCCGGTCTCCCTGCGTTCGTTCGACCCTCTGGATCGCCCTGTGGATCTCAGCCCGCCAGCGTCCCCGCGGAACATTCAGGCTAATCAGCATGAACAAGCAGAGTCAACCAAAAGAGGCACTCCCGGCGAACTTTAAACACGTGACGGTGTCGATTGGCTGTCACGATTTGCCTGCCGGGCCGGCTTTCCGGGTACCGCACTCAAAACATAGGCAACAACCTTCTTCACGATTTAAGTAACCGTTGCAAGCGACTCGTACGGTACACCCCCGAAACGGCCGGGCTCGCAGTCCCGCTGCGGTCCTACTGCGCGCGTGCGCCAGCGAAATGCTGAAGTGTCTTCGGAGCAGTCACGTGCCGGAAGAGCGCCCACAGCACGTTCCCCATACGCGGCTACGCACGTAAATCAGCGCCTACGCAGTGACTCTTCGCTCACTCTTACCGCGAGCGATGGGGCTGACGTCCGCGCAGAGCAAGCGCATCGAGTATTCCCGACTGCGCCCGCTCAACCAGACTCGCGCCGGCTCGATGTGCGGGGCCCCAGTCGTACGGACTACCTTGGATATCGCTCCGACGCGCCATCCGAGATGACCCGTACGTCCATGTCTATGACGAGATCTGCGTCGCGAGGCTAACTACCGTCGGAGCCAACTACTACGATGTGCGGCCACCGCAGAGCGGCTTTCCCGCCCGATCACGCGGGATCGATGACGCGACACCGGGGACGCGAAACCGAGCGCACCGACACGCGATGCTGCGAGAAGCGCGAGCTCGCAATGAACCTCGCGTTGCGAAGCAGCAAACACGCCCTCCGCCGCGCTGGGGCACCCCCACCGGTCCGCTGACTCCTTGGCGCTAGCCGTCGCTTCGAGGCTCCGGACGCTAGCGGGCACGAGACGGGCGTCGGAAGCCCGCTGCGAACCCGGCCATGCCCGCGTCCTTGGCTGCGGAAGCCGACGACGGCACAGAAGCGGCTCTAGCCGCGTTGCGACGCACCTGCCGACCAAAGTCCTGCAGCACCGCCGTTCGCTTGCTCTCGAACTCCTGGAGCAGCCTCGCGCGGAATTCCGGCGTGGGTGGGGGCGCCGTACGAACGACGAAGTTGCGCGGAATCTCGATCGCACTCACCGCGGAGTTCAACCGGAACCCAGGGATCAAGGGCCGCTGAAGCTCCACGGGCGCGGCACGCTCGAGGTTCTCGGAATCCTCCGCTGGGTTGCCCGTTGCAAAGGGGACGACCGGAGAAGCTGGCCGAACGTCCGCGGAGTCAGCGCCTTCGGCGTAGAACGCCTCCCACGGGTCTTGGACTGGAGCAGAGGCCAGCAGGGCCTGGGAACGCTCGCCGACCTGCGCGAGCAGCGAGCGGAGCTCGTCCCACGAGCCGATGGTCACACCCACCAAGACAGACACACCAATCGCCCAGATGCTGGCCGATCCAGGTACCCGTCGCATCTCAACTCTCCTCATCGCGCGCGTCCACGCACTCGCAGAGTGCTCGCACGGCGCGCTCAGCCCCGCCCCGCATACCCTGCATCACTCCCTCGGCGTCTCCTGCGCATTCGCCTTCGCCCCGGCTGGCGACGGCGAGTCAGAATCCGCGGGAGAATCGGGCTCTGTGAGCGCCTCGGGCGTGCCGGACGGTTTGGACCCCGTCGCCGGTTTCGCTTCCGTCGGCGGCCCCGCAGCAGGCGACTTCACCGGATCCTTGGACTCCGACTTCTCCGCGGAACCGAAGTCACGCTCAGAGATCAGGTTGCCCTCGGTATCCCAGGTTCTCCAGACCCCGACGGCATTCCAGTGGTCATGCGCCCCTTCTGCACGCTTCTGCCCGTTCGAATGCCACATCTCGAAAGGTCCGTGTTTGTCGCCCTCCCACCAGTTCGTGATGGCGCTCACGCGCCCGTTGCGAAACCACTCTTTACTGGGGCCATGCCGTTCCCCGCTCGGCAGGACGCAGCGCCACCCCACCTCGGAGAGGACGTCGGGATTGAAGCCCATGCGTGTCTCGTCGAAACGAATGAACTCTGCCTCGGCTCGTTCCGGACAATCGATCTTGTCCGGGCGGCCTGCGCTGGCCGTGCCGGAAGGCGCATCGTCGTCGGGCGCGCAGCCCACACCGAGCGCAGCGAGCGCAGCGAGCGCACGCACACCCCACACACTCCATTGCCGCCACTCGCAGGCCGCTGACTCTGCTCTTGAACGTCTCATCGATGGCATTGTATCCGCACCGCCAATCCGCTGCATCGCCGATCGGTGGCATCACCGATCCAGCACACCCGAGCAGCGGACACCCCCGCATGCTCCTCTACGCAAAATCTCCCGAGGAGGGACCCTCCTCGGGAGATTTCAGGTTGGATCATCGGTTGCAGCAGCTACGAGCAGACTGCTCGCAGCCGTTGCAGCCTGCTACTGCTGGAGCCCTGCAGCCGCCTGATCGATTCGAGCGATCGCCTGTACCAGAGCCTGGTTCGGCTGGGCGTCCTGGCTGACCACTACACGACGGAAGAAGAAGAAGCCGCGCACGGCTCGCTGCAGAACCGGCGGATTCCCCTGCGCCTGCATCATCAGCTCCGTCGCCCGGTTGATCTGGTCAACCTGGCGTGCATTCAGCTTGGCCTCTTCCAGCACCATGGCCGCATCCTGCGTCTGCGAGATCGCAACCGTGAGCAGATTGTCGAACTGCGCACCGTTTGTGATCGAGTTCGCCGTCATCGCGAACTCACGCGCGGAGCGCAGGTTCTCGAGTGCGTTGATCACGCGCAGAAACGACGCGATCGCCTGGACCTCGGTGTTCTCGAGATTGATGCCGTTGTTGCCATCGGTGACCGCACCGAGGATCACGCCAGCGCTCGACCTGCGGAAGGTGCTCGTGTTGTAGAACTCGACCGCACCTTCGATCGTGGAGGCGTTGTTGTTGTGGAAGAAGGGTCCTGTATCCGCAGCCTCGACGAGCGGCGGGGTATTGAACTCCTCCGAGCAGGAGCCACCGCGAACCTGCGGGTTCGTGAACGGGAAGTCGATTCCGATCACGGTTCCGAAGCCGCCAGACGGGATCTCCAGGTTTGGATCCTGAGGCTCGTTGAAGCACGGAGCTCGCCCAGCCATGACGTCATCGACCGTTGCACCCGGGATGTGCGGGGCAAGACCGAAGCCACCATCTGCCGGAACCAGGCCCGGGCTGTTCTGGGGATCGAGCACACTGAGGCGCCCCGCGATCACGCGCGCAGGCTGCGACGGCAGCTGATCCACACCCGTCTCGAAGTTGAAGTTCGTGGACCCACACTGCGGCGTGACCGGAAGGCCCAGCTGCATCCCGAGTCCCGCACAGATGGCCTGGAACAGGTCCTGATTTGCGCGAGCACCCGCATTGGAATGACAGACGTCGCACTTGCCGGCCCCGATCGGCGCCCCGAACTGGTCGGTCATCGGGATCACCTGGCCATTCGGGAAGTTTGCCAGCACCCCTCCAGGATTCCGGAAGATCAGGCGTCCGCGCTCCGCCACCGGATCAGAGAGCTGCAGACTCGCAAGATCGAGATCCTGCGAACGTCCCAGGGTCAGGTAGAAAGCGACGACGGCATCGACTTCCTGAGGTGTCGGAAAGCGGAAGTCCACGCCTGGCACCCGATTCGGAGTCTTCGTCAGCAGGGTGATGACCGCACCGGGTACTGCATCTCCCAGCCGGCCCAACAGGCCGATCTCTGGCACGAAGCCCAGATCGCCACCGAAGCCCAGCCGCTCGATCGGCGGGTTCGTTCCGTTGTCGACCGTGAAGCCGAACGCAGGGAAGCCGCCACCGGGCACCGCCGTCCCATTCGGGGAGAGCTCGGGACCCGCAGGAGGCAACGGGATGTCCAGCCCCAACATGCGGCCGGGATCGTTCGGATCATTCGGATCCGGCAGCGGGAACGGGGTGGGCGGAGCCATCGGAGAACCGAACGGCAGCACGACCGGAGAGACCGGACCCCGCGACGTCGAAATCGCGAAGAGATGCGGCACCGAGCGCTGCACCGAGGGAAGGTCCAGGCCATCGTCGGGAATCCCGATCAGAGCCGTCCCGCGCAGAACCTGCGGAATGTCGAGCGGGAACGGAGGCCCACCGAACGCAGGATTCTGCTCGGCGAGGAAGATCGGATCGTTGTCGGGCCGGCGTGCGATCTCGGACGGGTCGATCGTGATGTTGTTCACGAAGGGGTGGCACGTCTCGCAGGTACGGCCGTTCCCGTCGAAGTTCTCGTTGATGAAGACGTCTGCTCCGAGCTGGACGAGGTCGTTCAGCACGACGTCCGGATCCACTTCGATCGGCTTCGGATTGGCCACGCGAGCGGCGAAGGCATTGCCGAAACCGAACACGGGATTGCCCGAAGGAGTGTGCTGCGGGACCGCGTAGTCGCTCGCTGCGAACAGCTCCGGCGTACGCAGAGCCGTGTAGAGACGCTGGAACAGCTCGGGGCGCCCCATCGCCAATGCACCATCGGTGGGATGCGTCCCCTGCTTGACGATCACGACCTGATCGACCTGGAACGCCTCGAAGGCCTCCGGGCCCAACTCTGCGGTCAGGGTCCAGCGCTGGCCCTCACGCGTCAGCGGCCCGGCCTTCAGGAAGTCGTCGGAGGCATCGACCTGCATACTGTTGGTCGCACCCGGGCGATCGTCGATCAGCCAGGCCTCGTAATCCGTACCGTCCGGTAGGTTGTAGATCTCGACCGATACTTGGCCGTCGATGGCGTTCAAGCGGACCTTGCCGGTATATCGCGTCTCGGCCTTCTCGCCGTGTCCACGGAGATCCGTGCGACCTAGCTCGATCGCGATGTTCCGGTCACCGCCCTGCGCATCGTGGGCATCCGCCCAGTCTACATAGAGCTCCTTGAGCTTCGGAGTCGCCACCGCGGCCATCGCTACCCCGATGTCGCTGGCGGCCTTATCCGGCGCCGGCTCGGAGGGAAGCTGTACGCCAGCCACCCCTAGTGCGAGAACCCCGCTCAGCGCACTCAATCCCAACACACCCTTTCGCATAACCCCTCCTGCCGGGAAGCTCCCGGAAGCTCTCAGAAATCGAAACACGTGCACGACCGACCGCACGGGCCAAACGAATCCCGTACGCCACAACTGGCAGTCGCGCTCGGCGCGCGATCAGACCGCTTCCCTCATCACGTGATTCGACCGCGTAGGACAAGTCGGAGCTCTCTGTCAACGGACAGCATGAGCCGCCAGCGGGATGCTCTACCCCATGCGGGATCTCGGAGGAACCTCAGGCAAACCTCCGAAGCATTCCAGGCGACCTCAGACCCCAAGCGAGCTGGACCTTGGATCCTCGCCTACGCCTTCGATCACAACCGCTTGATTGCGGTGCAGCATGATCCTATGTCAGTCGGGCAGCTGGGTTCAAGCCTATCTGGCGCACGATCTGGGGCTATTTGGCCCCCTGAAGCCAGAATTCACATGAAATAAGAAAGAAGGGAGAACTGGAAGCCAAATGAGACGTCTCTGCTGATACAGCAGAACCAATGAAAAAGATTAATGATCGACCAACGCAAGAACTCAACCCAGACCGTTCGATCGGTCGCATCTCTTTCAAGACGCATCTATCCGGCCGAACCCATCGAGAGGACTGCCCGATAGACAATGCAAAGCAGACTCGATCGCGCTTCCTGCTGGCGTCTGCGACCGAATTCAGCAGTGCTCCGGCGCGCCTCGATGCTGGCATGATCCGTCCCCCGGCCGGTCTCAACCTGCGCCTTCCGGCGACAACCAACGAGCGAGCAGCGCGCGCACACTCGCTCCCTGCCCGCCCGCGAGCCCCGAGTCGCTCAGCAGCTCGAAGTCGGAGAAGGCCAGGACTTGCTCGTTGCCTACGATCACAGGCCAGCCGGAGAGGTCGCCGTACCCTGGCCGCGGCATTCGCGTCCGGTCTGGCGTGGCCTCGTAGTCGAGAACCCCAGTGTCCGATGCACGCTGCACGGGTGAGAGGAGCCAGGAGGCCTGCACCTCTGGGTCGGCCAGAGCGTGTACTCGCAGTCTACGCGCAGCCTGCCGCGAGTCCGAGAGAAATCGAAATGCGCCACCGCGCAAGATCCAGAGCCGAGCTCCACCGCGGGCTTCGCGACCTCGTACGAACGACCGGTCGGAACTCGACAACAAGGTGGCGTCCAGAAGCTGGAAGCCGAAGGGCTTCGCGAGCGCATCGAGCGGATGCCGCTCGGGTTCGGCCTCGAGATCGAGTGGGAGCGCGCCTGCCAGCTCCGGCTCTGCGGCGAAGAGATTCTGTTGACCATCGCCGATCAGAAGCAGCTTGGGCGCCACGAGGATCCGCTCCGGAGCGGCGAGCTCTTCCTTCGGAACAGCGACGACGACCAGGTCGAAGCCGCTGTAGTCGAGCTCAGGCCCGCCTCCGAGCAGGATCCGGAAACCGAGCTTCGACAGCTCTCCAGCGAGACGCGTCAGACCATTCGGCCGCCCATCCGGCACCATCGAGCCACTTCCCGACTCGAACAGCACCGTCCGCGCACCCTCGGTCCACGCATCGGGCAGCGCGTCCCGGGTCGCGCCCCGAGCTCCCGAAGGCAACGCAGGATCTCCTCCGAGCAGCTGCACGAGGGACAGGCAAAAGCGCAGATTCGCCGCACGCCGCACGCCGGTCTCGGGCGTCATGTTCCAAAACAGCTCGAGATCTCCGACTACGGCGAAGCGCCCCTCGCCGACCTTCGCCAGCGCAGCCACCGTCTTGCGGGTGGTCTCGACGGGCGTCTGCAGCTCGAGCAATGGAACCGCTGGCGGATCGACCTCGAGCGGGGCAGGCAGATAGAGCTGCACTCCTTCCTGTTCGAGCATCTCGGAATCGGCCAGAGGCCATTCCGCCGCCAGAGGCTCCACCGCAGAAGCGCGCCCGAGGGCAGCATCGCCGACGACCCTCACGCCAAAGCGTTCGAGCAGGCGATTCTGGCGGTCTGCATGTCCGTAGATGTTGTCGTGCTCCGCGAGAGCCAGCACCCCCGCGCCCGCGAGAAGGCAGACCTCGACCGCTTGCAGATCCGCATCGGAGTACTCCCGCTGCCAAGGAATACCCAGAACGACGACGCGATGCGGGCCGCAGAAGCCCGGCAGGAAGGTCGAGAGCGGCTGATGGCTCACACTCGTGGCCGCTCCCTGCTTCTCGAGTGCGTATGCGAACTGCGACAGTCCAGCAAAGCGTACATCGAATGGAGAGGAGAGCGTCTCGAGACTCTGGTCGAAGACGACATAGAGCCGCTCTTCGCGCGCAGCACTGCGAAACTCGACCCATGCAAAGGGACGCCAGGATGGCTCGGGGGGGGCGGAAGTTTCGATTCCGCACGCCAGCAGCACGCTCGCACACAGAACGCCAACGAGACCCGCCAGGGACCGCACCCACCTCGCCCTACCAACCGGAGCAGTAGGTCGGCGTCGATCGAGCGCCGGCGACCGGTTTCCGTGTGACCGGTTCCAGTGGCGGGGCAGCACTCTATACTGCGGAGACGCCCGCGTCTGCGGAACCATCCACCGCGGCTCCCGCGGAGCCGCTGGCAGCTCGACGAACAGGCTCCGGCGTCTGTTCAGCGCGCCTGGCGCGGGCTCGAATACGTACGCCACGAGCGCATTCTACTCGAGGAGAGGCTCCCTTGACTCCCACTCGCAACCAACGCCAGCTCTCGAAGGTGGCCGCCCTGATCGGCTCGGTCCTGGGCTGCAGCCTATCCATTGCCGCCAGCGCCCAAGACACCACCCCACCCTCCATCCTCGATCCCTGCGCTTCACTGAAAGATCTCGCGAACGCCTACACCGCCGCGATCGCGGCCCACGATCCTGCACGAATCGAGGCACTCCAGGAACCTCTCCTGGATTCCTGCAGAGACGAGGCATCGCAGGATGTCTATCGATGGGTGATCGAGGCGGAGGCTGCCGCGCACCTGGACCCGGACCCGAGGCTCATCATGCAGGAGCTCGATGCAAGCTTCGAGACCCAGAGCAACGTGCTCGAGGACGTCAGCGGCGAATCGCTCGAGCTCCCGATCCAACCGACACACTACTTCGAGTTCACCGTGCGGGCTCCCCATCCGGCGGGGCACCCATGCGCGTCGGTCCCCGGACGCGTGCGCAAGCTCGCGGCCCGTCGAGACGGATGCTGGCAGGTCGTCCCACAGTGTCTGACGAAGACGATGCTCGAAAGGCTGCGCGAAGAGCAGCACTCCAAAGTGCTGATCGACCGCATGCGCGACGAGCTCGACCGCGAGCTCGAGGCGCCGGTGCGCCAGGAGCTACTCGACCAAGTGCAACGAGGCAATGCGCAAGCCGCGTTCGAGCAGGCGAGCGAGCTCTATGGATCGAAGGGCAAGGCGTACCGCCTGATCGAGCGGCTCTGCGAGAAGCTCTGAGCGGATGCCTCGTCAGCGGGGCGTAGATGCCTCCACGAAGCGCGTCGCCGTCGGACCGACCCCATTCTCTTGGTACTCGACGTCGCCGTCTCTCGCCCAGACATAGTGATAGACGTTCGCTGGAGCGAGGTAGACGGCGCCCGCTGGGACCGCAATGACCGCATCGGCATCGAAGTCCTCGCCCATTCCCACATACAACGTTCCCACGAGCACGACTGTGTGGCGGTCGTCGGGATGGACGTGCGGAGGGATGCGCCCTCCGGATGCCAGGCGTACCCTCAGCGCATACGGATGCGGATCCGACTCGCCCCCCAAGAGCCATGCCCCCGCAAGCTCGGGAATGGCGGGCGGACCGGCATACGATCGCTCGTCCGGGCGCACGACGACCAGCTCCCCCACCCCGCGAACGCCCTCTCCGCGCGCGCCCTCTCCGCGAACGCCCAGAGCGCGAACGCCCAGAGGCGACGCACAGCCAGGCAGTGCGCAGCCGATCAGCATCCCCAGTACGAAGAAGCCCCGCACGACCCTCAAGCCTGCCATCCCCCCGCTTGACCTTCGAGTACCATAGGGATGGCGTGCCTCGCGCGCCACGCATTTCCATCGGACCAGCGAGCTGCTTCAATGGAATGACTCGGCTCATCATGCGAAGGGGAACCCATGAACCGACTGCGCGGTCGTTTGCTTGCTCTCGCTCTCCTCGGCTCGCTCGCTTGTGTCGGCAGCGGCGCTCCGCCGCCCCCTCCGGAACCGCTCCCTGAGCTCGCCGTCGGCCAGACGGTTCGGAGACCTTCCGGGCTAGAGTACACACTGCTCCGGGCCGGCTTCGGCGACCGCCCGAACGCGGTTTCGAAGGTACGAGTCCATTACCACGGTACGTTGCAGGACGGCACCGTCTTCGACAGCAGCATCGAGCGCGGCAGCGCGTCCACCTTCGGGTTGAACCAGGTGATCAAGTGCTGGACCGAGGGGATTCAGCTGATGCAGGCGGGAGGAAAATCTAAACTGGTCTGCCCGGCCAAGATCGCGTATGGCAGGCGCGGAAGCCCACCGGCGATTCCGCCCAATGCAACCTTGACCTTCGAGGTGGAGCTCCTCGACGTGTACTGAGCTCCGCTCCCTGCCGAATAGTCCGCTCGGAGCAGCCGCTTCCTGCCACGAGACGCACCGATCTCGGAGACGCACGGATCTCCGGCGACGAATCGGCTATTCGGATAAGCCGGAGTAGACCGCCTCCACCAATGCCATCGTGCGCGGGTTCTGCCAGCGTGGGCCGGGTTGATTGATGGCATAACCGAAGGCAAGGCGGCAGTCCGGGTCTGCGAATCCAAGCGAGCCACCAGCGCCGAAGTGCCCAAAGCCACGCGCGTTGGGCCCGAGCGGACGCTCTGGCGCCGTCAGCTGGAACCCGAGCCCAAAGCGAGAGGGGCGCCTGAGGACGCGGTCCACACCGTTTGCGTGCTCCGAAGTGAGTTCGTTCAGGACTTCACTCGAGAGCATCGGATCGGTACCGTGAGACCCGCTCCCTAGCAGCGAGGCATACACGGTCGCGATCGCCCGGGCCGTCGCATGCGCGTTCGCCGACGGGAGCTCCGCGCTGCGCCAGGCAACCGAGTTGACGGTTCCGTTGCCGGAGATTCCTGGAGGATTCGAGTACGCGGCGTGCAGTAGATCGCGATGCGATGGATCCTCACTGGGGAATGAGATCGGCCCGGAAGGAAGTTGGCAGTCCGCCACCGGATAGGCTCCCGCAGTATCGGCTCCAAATCCGATGGCCGCCGCCAACGGAGAAGCGACCCGCTCACGAAACAGGGCGCCGATACTGGATCCACTGATCCGGCGGACGAGTTCCCCAATCAGGAAGCCGTAGGTGTTCACGTGGTATCCGTGTGCTTCGCCCGGTGTCCACCACGGCGACTCCTCGGCCAACGCACTCGTCATACGTTGCCAGTCGAACATCGCGCGCTGCGGCAGCGAGAGCCGCAAGCCCGCAAGCCCGGCGCGATGCGCCGCTAGGGTGCGCACGGAGATCTCGTGCTTTCCCGCTGCCGCGAACTCTGGCCAGTAGCGGGAGACCGGCGCATCGAGATCGAGCCCGTAGTGCTGCACGAGCAGGCCCAGACTGATCGCAATCAAGCCCTTCCCGACCGAGAACACGTTCACGCGCGTGTCCCGCTGCCACGGCCGCGTCCGCGCCGCATCCTCGAATCCACCCCAGAGATCGACGACCGACCGTCCATCGACGATCAGGCAAACAGCAGCGCCGAGTTCACCGCGTGAGCGTAGGTTTTCATCGAACTCCTGGCGGAGGCGAAGATAACGAGGATCGCAGTGTCCGTTGATGGCGGGCTCATCGAGTTTCGGGACCAGTAGCTCACTCCTCACAGTCTCGGCATCTGATATGATCGGCTGCCGCGGTCCCGCCGACAACTCTTCGCGCGAGCGTGGCAGTCCAAACGTCGACCCATCTGGTGTGCTTCGTGGTGTGCCCCGCGCATGCCGCCTCGTCGGGAGGTCCGAGCGAAATGCGTGCACCGATTGCACATCCGAATACAGCACGGCGGCGTGTGTGCGCGCGCCTCTGGCTCGTGGTGCTTGCACTGGGCCTGATCACCCCCGCGTGCTCCGCGGGTACCGCATCGAGGACTCCGCGCCGCTTGCGCGGTGCGAGCGCGATCGACCGCCAGTGTGGACGGGTTCCCGAGTGCGTAGCCTATCTCGAAGCGCTCAAACAGAGTGTGTATCGACGCTGGCGCCCGAGCGCGCGAACTGGCGAAGGCACGGTCGTACTGCGGATGACCCTCGACGGCACGGGCACACCGAGTTCCCTCAAGACGGTGCGCGCAACCACCCCCGCACTCGCCGCCAGCTGCCGCACGGCGATTGGATACGCTGAGCCCTTCGGTCCGCTCCCGATCTCACTTTCGTTCCTCAAGGACCAGGAGCTCACTCTCGAGTTCGTCTATGCGCGGCCTGTCTCTGCGCCTGCTCCCGACTGAACGTGCCTGGCGCAACGGATGGGCAGAAAGCCGCTCATTCACCCACCCGCGACCAGAGATTTCGATCTCCGGCCTAGAGATCGCTCACCCAGTTGGGTCTCCGCGGTGATACCATCCAGCGCCGACACAGCCGAGATCCAACACCGAAGGTCGGGGCATGAATTCAGAATCCTCTCCTCACTCCGACGGCAGCCTAGCCGGTGCTGACCAGGAACCGGATTGGTATGCCCGGCTTCCGCGCGAGATACGCGTTCTCCTAGCCGAGGTTCCTGCTGCGATGGCCTACATCGACCGCAATCAGCGGTACCGGTACACCAACATGCGGTTCCGGCGCTGGGTGGCTAGCGAATATCCCGAAGGGGTCATCGGGATGCAGGTTGCCCAGGTCAGCGGCGAGCGATACCAGTTCATCCGGCCCAGCATCGAGCGGGCGCTCTCCGGGCGAGCCTCATCCCACGAGGAGCTGATCTTGGCCCCCGATGGAAAGCCTTGCTGGCTGCGCACCACCCTGGTTCCAGACATGCAAGCCGGAGAGGTCTGCGGCTACGTGCTGCTTACCACCGACATCACACGCAGCAAGCAGGCCGAACAAGCCCTCGCCGATGAACGCCAGCGCTACGCGGAGCAGTTGGAGCGCCAGATTGCCGAGCGGACCACCCAGCTTCGCGAGCTGCAGGCGCGCCTCGTCGATGCAGAGCGTCTGAGCGCAGCCGAGCAGATGGCCGGCGCGGTGGCGCACGCGATCAACAATCCCCTCACTGCGTTGATCGGTGTCACGGAAATGGCTCAACAGCACATGCTCGAGTCCGCTACAGCACTGCAGCGCGTGCGGCTACTCGCCCGCCGGATCGAGGAGGTGGTACAGAGCACTCTCTGGATGTATCGGCAGGGGCAGGTAGACCTGTGCGAGGAGTGCCCCGAGGCGCTCGTGAACTGGGTGAAGCTAGAGGTGTCGGAGCGCGCGCGGGCGCGCGATATCGACATCCGCATCCGCGTCGCAGCTGCACTACCCAAGATCGTTGCCGACAGAACGCTCTTGTGCTCCGCGATCGGATGCGTGGTCGAGAACGCGGTACAGGCCAGCGGCGACGGGAGCGCGATCTGGATCGATGCGGAGCCGATTCACGATCGCAAGGTCATCCGCATCTCCGTCCTCGACGACGGCCCAGGCATCCCGCAGGAGCTCCGTGAGAAGGTTCTCGAACCCTTCTTCACCACGAAATCGGGGGGAACGGGATTCGGCTTGGCCATCGCATCTGCGGTCGTCCAGGGACACGGTGGAAGCCTCCGCATCCTCGAACGCACGGAGGGAGGAACGAGGGTCGAGATCGACCTCCTGACTGCGCGTGGCGGCGCACGGGCTTCGACCTCGGTGACCTCATTCGCGGCAATGACCAAGGCGACGGCGCTCTCCGTCTGACCCGAGCACCCAAGTCCACCCCAAGCTGGTCCGGTGCCTAGCGCTACTCGGCCCGCAGCGCACCCATGGGATCCGAGCGCATCGCTCGCCACGCGGGCTCGCCTGCCGCAACCAGCGCAACGAATGCGAGCACGGCCGCGATACCGCCGAACTGCAGAACGCTCCATCCCGTTCCGGCGTAGAGCATGCGCGCAAGGAGCGGGCTCAGCGCGATGCTGAGTCCCAATGCGACCAGAACTCCAAAGGCCGAGAGCAACGCAGCCTGACGCAGTACGAGCAGTGCGACCTGCCCCGGTTCGGCGCCCAGCGCTGCCCGAATCGCAAACTCCTGTGCCCTCTGTGAGGTGCCGTAGCTGATCACGGCGTAGACACCCATCGCAGCGAGCAGGAGCGCCACCTGACTCAAGATCCACATGACGCTCTGGACCAAGCGCGGCCCCCAGAGCTGATTCTCCATGCGCTGCTCCATCTCGAAGACATCCAGAGTCGGGAGTTGCGGGTCCAGCTGGCGCATGGCCGCTCGCACTCCAGATGCGAGCGCCAACGGATCGCGACTCGTCCGCAACACGAAGCCGAGGCTCGGATGCGGGCGCTGCGAGAATGGAATGAGCAGTAGAGGCTCGATCGGATCACGCAAGCTCCGGTTCGGATAGTCCTCGACGACACCCACGATCTCGCGCCAGCTTCCCGCCACACGAATGCGGCGTCCTAGCGAGCCCTCCTGTCCGAAGTAGCGCTCAGCGAGGGTACGATTGACGATCGCGATCGGGACACTCGACCCTTCGTCGCTGTCGGCGATCCCGCGACCACGCCGCAGATCGAGGCCGAGGGCGTCCAGATACTGTGTACTCACGGTGTGCACCAACGCGCTCGGCGCAGACTTGTCCGGCAACGTCACTTCGCCCTCGATCTCGAAGGCGGCGAGCGGCCCCGGAAACCCGTAGGGCGGAAAGTCCACGGAAGCCACCGCATCGGCTCCCTGCACGCGCGAGAGCTCGGCAATGGCTCTACGCTCGAACTCACGCCAGTGCTCCTCACTCGGATAGCGCGCCTTGGGCAGCTGGACCTCGGTGACCAGCACGCGCTCGACATCGAAGCCCGGATCGCGGGTTTGCACGCGCCGCATGCTCTCGACCATCAAAAGTGAGGTCGACAGCAGACTGATCGCCAGGCCCAGCTGGGCAACCGCAAGCAGTTGCCGCACCCACGGACGCCCCGCACTCGCACCTCGCCCGCCTCCCTCCTTGAGCGCACTCTGCAGGTCGACCCGCGACGCCTGCCAAGCGGGCACGACCCCCACGAGGAGCACCGTTGCCAGGGTCGCTACGATCGCAAAACCGATCACCGGAAGGTCGAAGCGCATGACCATGGCCATCCATCCCATATAGGGCGGAACCTGTGTCAAGAAGAAGTCGCGCACACCGCGCGCAACCAGGAGAGCCAGTGGAAAGGCCAACAGCGCAAGCAACGCATTCTCGAGCAACAGCTGGCGTGCGAGTTGACCTCGCGAGCCACCGACCGCGGCACGTGTAGCCATCTCCTTGATGCGCGCGGCACTTCGGGCGAGAAGCAGGTTCGCGACGTTCGCACACACGATCAGCAGCACGAAGATCACGGCGGCGAGCAACAGAAGCATGGAAGCGGTCGCCCGATCCCCGCCGGCAAAGACATCGGATAGCCAGCGCACGCGAACGCTCCAGCCGGCATCGCTGGCTGGGTACTCCGTAGCGAGTCTCTCGATCACCAGCTCCATGTCTCGCTGCGCCTGATCCAAGGTGGCGCCAGTACGCAGCAACCCCATGACGAACAGAGAGCGATCCGTTCGAGAGGCAGCGGCAGGATCGATGCGCAGCGGCATGACCAGCTGGTCCGGCGGCGCCAGAAAGAACTGCTCCTCTCCGAGGATACCGACGATCGTGGTCGGCTCTCCGTCGATCTGGATCTGCCGCCCTACGACCGAGGAGTCCTCACCATATCGGCGCCGCCAGAGGCCGTGACTCAGGACCGCGACGCGCGGAGCTCCGGGCTCTCCATCGGCGGGCACGAGCCCTCGCCCCATAGCCGGCTTGATCTCGAACAGGTCGAACGAGTCGGCCGAGACGAGTCGCCCCTCGACCGCGACGCCCCCGTCATCTCCATCGGTCAGGTTGAAGCGCCAGTACTGGAGGGCCGCCAGCCCCTCGAAGGCCCGCGCCTGCTCCCTCCAATCCAGGAACATACCAGGAGCCGCGCCCTGCCCCTGAGTGCTCTCCTCGAGGCGGCGCGCTTCGAGCACCACGAGCCGGTCTGGATCCGACCAGGGCACTACGTTCAGGAGTGCACCGCTGACCACGCTGTAGACTGCAGTCGAGACCCCGACTCCGAGCGCCAGGGTGAGGATCGCGGTCGCGGCCAGGAAAGGCGCACGCGTCCAGGACCGAAGTGCCCAGCGGATCGACAGCACGAAGGGACTCACGGGGCAGCCCCGCTCGCCGCACTCGGTACCGCAGCGACCTCAGCGGACGACGCGAGTTGTCCGTCCAGAAGGTCTACCGATCGTTGAGCGAGGCGCGCATAGCGGGGATCGTGCGTCACCATGCACAAGGTGGCGCCAGACTGGTGCAGCTCCCCCAAGAGCTCCATCACTTGGGCACCGTTCTCCGAGTCGAGGTTCCCGGTCGGCTCGTCTGCGAGCAGAAGCGCTGGGTCTCCGACGACCGCCCGCGCAACCGCGACCCGCTGTTGCTGGCCACCCGACAGCTGGCTCGGTCGATGCGAGGCTCGGTGCGACATGCCTACACGTTCGAGAGCTGCGCCAACCCTCTTCTTCCGCTCACTCGCTCCCATTCCTTGATAGGTCAACGGAAGCTCCACGTTCTCGCTCACACTGAGTTCGCCGATCAGATTGAAGCTCTGGAAGATGAATCCGATCGTGGAGCGGCGCAGTCGCGCACGCGCGGTGGAACCGAACTCGTGCACGGAGTTTCCCTCGAGCAAATAGCGGCCGCTGCTCGGCGAATCCAGCAACCCCAGGATCGACAACAAGGTGGTCTTCCCACAACCCGAAGGACCAGCGATCGAGACGAACTCGCCCTTGTAGATCGCGAGGTCCACTTCAGACAGAGCGTAGGTCTGTACGAGCTCGGTCTCGAAGACCTTGCTCACCTTCTCCAATCGAACCAAAGCCTGATCTGACATCCTCAATCTCCCCGAAGCTTCCCGATCTCTACGGATCCGCTTACTCGAGCTCGATTCGTTCGACGCTGTCCCAGTCAGACATGTCCGAGAGGATCACCCGCTCTCCCTCGCGCAACCCCTCGACGATCTGCACCTCGGTGACGGACGTGCCGCCCAGCCGAACCGTGCGACGTTCGGCATAGTCTCCATCCGCATCGAGCACGAAGAGCTGAAGCGCACTGTCCGGACGACTCTGCGCCGGCCTCGCGAGAGTCAGCACCTTGTCGAGCCGCTCCAGCTGGACGCGGCCGTCGACTGCTTGATCGGACCGCGCCCCTTCCGGAAGTGCCTCGTCGATGCGGACTTCGACGGTCACCGTCCCTTCGCGAACCGCGGGATCGACGCGCACGACCTCACCCGATACGACACCATTGCGCGTATCCACACTCGCCGAGAGCCCGACCCGAACCTCGCGCGCCTGAATCTCGGGAAGTCGCAGCTCTGCCTTGAGCTTGTCGGGCTGTGAGACCTTGGCAAGCAGGGTCCCGGGAGAAACCTGCTGTCCGACCTCGAGACTGAGCTCCTGCAGCACCCCGCCCAGACCAGCAGCGACCCGCAGCTCTTCGACCTGCCTCTGCCGGTACTCCGCGAAGGTGCGGAGCTGAGCGACCTTCTCACGAGTTGCATCCAGCCGTGCTTCTCGCGACTGGAGCATCACGCGCTTGCGCTCTCGCTCGAGCCGGAGTCTTTCCTTCAACTCAGTCGCATGCTCCCGCCGCCGGCGTAGCTCCAGCTCGGCGATCAGATCCTTCTTGGCGAGTTCGGTGGCGGCGGCCGCCTGCCTCTCGGCCTCGCGCTGCTCCGTCTCGAGCTGACCGATGACCGCTCCCTGCGCAAGCGTATCCATCTCGAGAGCGGCACCCAGGTCGACGAGCTCCGCT
Source organism: Pseudomonadota bacterium (assembly GCA_003247575.1). GTDB lineage: Bacteria > Myxococcota_A > UBA9160 > SZUA-336 > SZUA-336 > SZUA-336. The sequence continues at coordinate 61,008 of QJZC01000027.1, read as the reverse complement.
TCGGCACTCTTGAGCTCTTTCTCCGCTTCGAGCGACCGAAGCTCCAGGTCCGGATTGCTCAGCTCGAGCAACACCGTGTCGACGGAGACCGCCTCGCCCGGTTCGACGTGCACCACCTCGACACGCGCAGTCTCGCGGGCCACGACCCAGCGAATCTCTTCGGGAACGAGAGTTCCAGGGCCGCTCACCTCTCGCAGAAAGGTTCCGCGCTGTGCCGCCTCGATCCAGATCGACGCCCGCTGCACCCGCGGTGGCGCAGCCCCCAGTCGAGCCAGGAACCAAATGGAGGAGATCACACCCACGAGGCCAGCTAGAACAAATGCAATCCTCAGCGGGATCGCCGGCAGGGTCGATCGGAAGAAACGCGGCTTCTCACGCACGACATCCACGGGTTGCTCCGAAGCGAGTCGTTTGAGCCCCTGCCTGGAACGACTGACAGCTCTGGAACGACCGACAGCTCGGGCGACCGGCGAGCTCGGTTCGAGCCCCGGGCCCCTCGCCGACCGGGTCCCGATGGATCCGTTCACACCGACGAGAATACCGCGCTATCGGTCCCCTCGGGTGCAGAATCCGGTCTGGAGTCCGATCCAGAACCGGTTCCCCGAGACCCGAGACTGCGGGACCCAAGACACGATACCAACAGACGAGACACCCACTGAGCAAGTCACCGACAGGGAATTCAGCACGGTACTCGACACTGTGACTCCTGGCAACCAGCGCGTCACTGCGGAACGAACGTACCACACGAAGATTTCGACCTGGCGGAAGTGCCGTTCGAGTGACAACGGATTTCGGATCGCCCCGTACGCGCGAGGCAGAAGGTCGAGCGATGCGCGTGAAGCGAGAAGGGCCCCGAAGCAATGAGCGCCGCGCGCCGATGCTCCGGGGCCCTCGAGGATGGGCACACTCGCGTAGGGGCTACTTCTTCGAGTCCAGCAGCCGCTGCTCGACGCGATCCCAGTTGACCAAATTCGCCATGAACGTTTGCAAGAACTTCACGCGATCATTTCGATGGTCGAGATAGTACGCGTGCTCCCACACGTCACAGGTGAGCAGTGGGCTCTCTCCATCCGTGAGCGGACACTCCGCATTCGCGGTCGACTTGCAGCGCAGCTCTCCGTTGGCGGACACGAGCCACACATAGCCGGAGCCGAACTGAGCCGCACCGGTGTCGATGAAGGTTTTCACGAAGCCATCCACTGACCCGAAAGCGTCCGTGATCGCCTGAGCGATCTGGCCACTCGGCTGACCACCGCCGCTCGGCTCCATGGATTCCCAGAAGAACGTGTGATTCCAAACCTGGGCGGCGTTGTTGAAGATCCCGCCCTTCGAGCTGCGGATGATCTCCTCCAGACTGTTCTTGGCCTCTGGCGTCGAGCCGATTGCGGCTTCGAGCTTGGTCAGATAGCCGCGGTGATGCTTCTCGTAGTGAAACTCCAGGGTCTCTCGCCCCATGTGCGGCTCGAGTGCCTCCTTGGAGTAGGGGAGCGGGGGAAGGGTGAAGTCCACGAAGTCCTCCTTAGCGCATGCTCGCGCATGCATGCGTGTTGATATCCGCAGTCGGCGCCTGCGCCAACCACGCGACTCCGAAGGTGCGGACCGAAGGTGCGGACCGAAGGTGCGGACTCCAGATTCGCGGGCTCCCGGCCGGAAGCCGATCGACGCAGCTCGCCGCGCAGACCGCACGCAGGCTGAACGATTGCCCCGCCCCCGTCAAGCCCGCACGCGATCAGGCGGCAGCTACACGGAGCGCCACCTCATTCCGGCAGTGAGCGGGATCCTCGTGCGCAGGACCAGAGCGTCCGGACCGCATCTGCGCGTCAGGGCTGCACGGAAGTAAAGCTACGACGAAAGATTCGCCAGGGAGCGGACGATAGAAGTTGCGTGTCCCCGGCCACGCTCGGGATCCGCGACCAGTGCGTCGGGGTTCACCCACGGCAAGCTAGCGGGTCGGGACCTTACGACCACACGGCGGGAGACATGGCAGTTCATACCCAGGCGGATAGAACCACGGCCGGAGAGCATCCAGCCAACACGCTGTGTGGTCACGCCTTCGAGCCAGCCATCGACGACCCACCGGACCACGAGCAGCGGCGTCGGCTCGCCCGCTGGGCGATCCTGGCTCCGGCGCCGGCAGCGCTGCTTCTGAGCGTGCACGCGTTCCTGACCGAGCCGGCAGAGGTCGGCGTGTCACAGGGCGGCCGCGTTTGGCTGCTCACCCTCACGTCGCTGTTCGTCCCGATCTCGATCGGAAGTGCCTACGCCCTGGCGCGCGGGGCCTCCATGTCGAAGGTGTTCGGCTGGTTCCTGGTGAGCGCATTCTGCTTGATTGCGACCATCTGCTATCTGCGAGGTGGCATCCACAGCCCCACCCTACAGTGGCTGCTGGTGGTCACGACGGGCTCGATGCTCGCCGTCGGCCGTCGCACCGGACTGGTCACGATCGCTGGCGCCGCTGCCCTGATCCTCGGCTTCTTCCTGATCGACAGGACAGGCCTCGGGTACCACGGACACCTCGACGCATCCTTCGCACCGGTTCGCTGGCTGCCCAACCTCTCCGCCATCGCCGTGCTGCTCTACTGCGAGGTCGCCCTGTTCGAGCGCAACAAACAGCGCGCCCTGAACGACCTACGCGAAGCCAACATCGAGCTCTCGGCCGCGCGAGATCTCGCGGATGCCGCCAACCGCTCGAAGAGCGCCCTACTCGCCAACGTGTCGCACGAGATCCGCTCCCCGATGACTGCGATTCTGGGCTTCACCGACCTGGTGCACGAGCGCTCTCCGTTTGCCGCAGCAGACCCGGCTGCCCGCGCAGAGCTCGACACGGTACGGCGCAGCGGGACCCATCTGCTCGAGATCATCAACGACATCCTCGACCTGTCCAAGATCGAGGCAGGACGTTTCGATCTGGTGCCGAGCCAGTTCTCGCCGACACAGCTCGTCGCAGACGTCGTCGAGCTGATGCAGGTTCGTGCCGAGGCGGGCGGAATCGAGCTCCACTCGGAGCTCTCCACGACCCTCCCCGAAGCGATGATCGGCGATCGCAAGCGCATCAAACAGATCCTCATCAATCTGGTCGGCAATGCGATCAAGTTCACGAGCGAAGGAAAGGTCTACGTACGCGCGTTTGTCGCAGATCCGAACTCGAAGCCCTTCGTCGTGTTCGAGGTCGAAGACCAGGGGATCGGAATGAGTCAGGAGCAGCTGAGACACCTGTTCCGGCCGTTCTCGCAAGCCGACTCCTCCACGACTCGCACCTATGGCGGCACTGGGCTCGGGCTCGCCATCTGCAAGCGGCTCGCAGAGCTGATGCACGGGTTCATCCAAGTGGACTCAGAGCTCGGCGCGGGCAGCACGTTCCGGGTGGCGCTGCCTGCTGAGATGCCAGCAGAGCCGCTACTGCACCTGGATCAGACCCCCTCCCCTCCCGCTTGGTTCACCGCGCAGGCGCCTGCGGCCAGCGCCCCTGACGCATGCCGGGACGAAAGCTCGGAACGGACCGCCAACTCACACGAGGCGCTCCCCACCTCGCCATCCACGCTCGGCATGGACGCAGATCCAGACGCTGGCGAGAGAGAAGAACCTGGAGCCTGGAGCTTCGGCTGGCTGCGAAATCTGAGCATCGTCCGCCGATGGACCCAGATCCGCGAGTTCTTCATCCCGAGCGAGCTGCGCGACGATCCAGCAGAGCTCGCGCGCGCCCGCTTCATCACGACCTTCTGTCTGCTGCCGCTACCCCTGATCCCCGCCTGGGCGCTGATCCTACCGCATCTCGCGGATGCCTGGATCGCGCCCCAGCTGAGCACCTTGATCGTCCTCGTGACACCCTTGCTCGTCTCGGTGCCCCTACAGCTGCGCCGGGGCGGATCGATCCGCGCGCCCGTGCACGTCCTGCTCTGCTACCTCTGGGTGATGTTCGGGTTGCTGGCAACGGTGACCACGGGGCAAGGATCCCCAGCGGTCGCCTGGATGCTGGTCCCGCCCATTGTCGCCGTCGCGACGCTGGGCTTGCGCGAGGGAGCCATCTGGCTGGCACTCTGCTGTGTTCAGCTGGTCGCATTTCAGCAACTCGCAGACATCGGTGTCTCTCTCCCCAACGTCGTGCCGAAGAGCAATACGGCGCTGATTGGCTCGATGAACCTGACGAGCGTCATCGTACTCATGGGAGCGTTCGGGGCCCTCTACCAGCGAACCTCCTCCGAGGCGGTCGAATCCTTCTCCCGAACGAATCGAGAGCTTGCGACCGCCCGCGATCGCGCGAACCGGGCAAACGCCTCGAAGAGCGAGTTCATCGCAAACATTTCGCACGAGCTCAGGACACCCATGACGGCAATCCTGGGCTTTACCGACGTCATGCTCGAGCGCTGGCCCAAGACACCCGACGAGCAGCAGCACGTCCAGTCGCTAGAGACCGTGCGACGCAACGGGCTGCATCTGCTCGAGATCATCAACGACATACTGGACCTATCCAAGATCGAGGCGGGCCGGGTCGAGATCGAGCGAGAACCTCTCTCGCCCAACGAGCTAGCCCGAGAAGTGTTCGAGCTCATGCGCATTCGCGCAGAGGAGAAGGAGATCGACCTGCGGCTCGAGATCGCGCCGGATCTCCCAGAGTGGAGCCTCGGTGATGCGCTCCGTGTCCGGCAGGTCCTCATCAACCTGCTCGGCAACGCAATCAAGTTCACCGAGACAGGTAGCGTCGGACTCGAGGTCTCACGGGAGCGTCTCGATTCGAAGCAGTTCTTGCAGTTCTCGGTGTGCGACACCGGAATCGGCATCTCTCCCGATCAGCTACAGAACCTGTTCGAACCCTTCAGCCAAGCAGATCCGAGCGTCGCCGCCAGGTACGGAGGCACCGGCCTGGGTCTGGCAATCTGCAAGCGGCTCAGTGAGTTGATGGGCGGGCGGATTCGGGTACGCAGCACACTCGGTTCCGGGTCTGTCTTCATCGTACAGGTCCCCTTCTCCGCATGTGATCCTCCGTCCGACGCCGCGCGTCGACATCGGTCGCCAAGACCCCAGACAGCGGGGACCACCCCGCGTCCGCTCGCGAGTGACCGGACTGCGGAGCATGCCGCCTGGCAGGAGAACCCCTGCCAGAAACCTCCGAGAGCAGCGGCAGAGACCGCCCCCCTGGATGCACACATTCTCCTGGTCGACGACTCACCGGACAATCAGCGGCTGATTGCGTGGATCCTCGAGAAGCTCGGTGCGCGGATCACGCTCGCGGACGATGGGCAGTCGGCACTCGATCAGGTCGAAGCCCTAGCGCGCGCCGGATCGAGCTTCGACCTGGTGTTGATGGATCTCCAGATGCCGGTCCTCGACGGCTATGCGGCGATCCGTAAGCTTCGCTCCCTCGGTCATGACATCGCAGTGATCGCGCTCAGCGCACACGCGATGGCCGAGGCTCGCGAGCGCGCCCTGGCAGCCGGAGCGGACGGCTACGCCACCAAGCCGATCATCAAGCAGGAATTGCTGCCCCTGATTCGCCAGCTCTTGTCCGACGAGAGCCGCAAACGAGCTCAGCACGCGTTCGGACTCGCGAGCAGCTGAGAGCAAGCGCGTAAGCGCGGAAAGGACCCCTCGCCAATGATTCTCAAGGCCGTGGTGCATGCGTCGATCTTCTATCCTCGGCGAATTGTCGCCCTGTGGTGCCTGGCTGCGGCCCTCGGGTCCGCCCACCTGTTCGAGCTGCGCTTCGAGACCACGGCACGTAGCTTCCTGGATCAGCATGGAGAACACTGGGCAAGCTATCAGCAGAGCGCCGATCTCTTCGGTAGCGACGAGCTGATCGTCGTCGCGATCCACGCGCCGGAGCCCTTCGACTCACGAACCCTGGCCGAGGTCGCGCGTCTAAGCCGGCGAGCGGAAGCCCTGAGCGGGGTACGCCGCGTAGACAGCCTGGCGACGGTCCCGATCGTTCGCGGATCACCCGATGGCGCGCTCGACCTCACTCCAGCTCTCGCGCGACGCGCCGAGCCGACTCCAGAGCTGGGACAGCTCGTAGAATCCAGGCTGATCGGAGATCGGATCTCGAGCGACGTGCTGATCTCGAAGGACGGCCGCACCTTCGCGATCAACATCTTCCTGACGAGTGATATCGGAGATCAGCGCACGCGCGTGCTGTCCGAGGTCGAACAACTCGTTCGCGCTCACGGCACGCCAGAGCACACGCGCATCTCTGGTGTCCCCGTGTTCGAGACGCGCGTCAGTCATCAAACGAAGGCGGAGCTCGCGAAGTTCGTGCCCTTGGCTCTGATGCTTCTCGTAGTCGTACTCTCCTGGTCGACGCGCACATCCATGGGAATCGTCGTTCCATTGCTTTCGAGCGGCCTCCCTTGCGTGATGCTGCTCGAGCTCATGAGTACCCTCGAGTTCCCGTTCACCATGCTCTCGATGCTACTGCCCTCCGTACTCCTCGCCCTCGGCTGCGCATACGTCATGCACCTCTTGGTGGCTTGCCGCGGCATCGCAGGTGCGGAGCGACTCGAGGAGGCCGTGCTCTCCGTCGCGCGGCCTACGGCCCTTTCAGGCATTACGACATCCCTCGGTTTCCTGGCAGTATCCGCAGCTCCGATTCGCGCGATCCAGCACATGGGCTTGCTCGGCGCAGCGGGAGTCTTCCTCACGACGGCGGCCGCGTTGACGTTGGCTCCGGCACTGCTGCGCCTTGCGCCACGCCCTTCTCGCGCGGGCGCCTGGGACGTCTGGATCGAGCAGCGCTTCGCGCCGCTCGTCATGCGCTTCGTGTGGCAACGCCGGCGAGCGATCATCGGCTGCTGGGGTCTCATGCTGGTGATCTTCGGCTGCGGACTCTTCAAGCTCAGACTCGAGACCGACGCAGTGCACTGGTTCTCGAGCAAGTCTCAGATTCGGCGCGACTACAACGAGATTCGTGAACAGCTCTCTGGAGTGAGCCCGATCAACGTAACGATCCAGCCTGCCGCCGAAGACGCATCGGCGACATCACCCGAAGCCCTTCGAAAGATCGCCGAGCTGCAGACGTACCTCGAACAGATGCCCGAGGTCGGACGCGTGATCTCGATCGTCGACCCCCTGCGCCAGCTCCACGGCGGCTTCTCCGGTGACGCGACACAGCCGATCCCCGAGAACGCACAGCAGATCGCCCAGTATCTGCTGCTGCTCGACTCGGTCGACCAGATCGACGATCTGGTCACTCCAGACGGCCAGAATGCGAATCTGCTGCTGCGAATGGACCACAACGGCTCCTCTCACCTTCTCGCCGTGGCCGAACGCGCGGAGGACTGGTGGGCACAGCACGGCGCCAAGACTCTCACCGCTTCGTCGACTGGAATCATGTTCGAGTTCGCGCGCTCGCAGAACGCGATCACGCGCGGCCAGCTACTGGGCCTAGCACTTGCCCTGTCGGCGATCGGGCTGATCCTGATCAGTGTGATCCGGTCACCGCGCACGGCCGCAATCGCACTCGTGCCCAACGCCATTCCGCTGGTCGTGGTCTTCGGATTCCTCGGACTCATCGGCGTCCCCCTGGACGCAGGAATCGTCTGCCTCGGCAGCCTGGCTCTCGGCATCGCGGTGGACGATACGACCCATATCGTGCTCCGTTATCAGGACGGCATACAGCGCGGAGAGCACCCCGAGCGGGCACTCAATCACGCGTTCCAATCGGTCCTCCCCGCGGTCGTGCTCTCGACATTGGCGGTCTCGCTGGGCTTCGTCGTCCTCGGACTGTCCGAGTTCACCTTGACCCGCAACCTCGGACTGGTGACGGTGGCGATCGTGAGCGCGTGCTTGATCGCGGACTCGACGTTGCTTCCGGCCTTCCTCGTTCCACCGAAGGAGCTGGCGCGCGTTCGTACGTCACGCCCCCGCGGACGGCGAGATCCCTATCTTCCACCGCTCTTCGAGGGAGCGGGCGGCCCGGACGAGAGCTTCGAGTTGCTCGGCGAAGGCGCGGACGGCGAAGCCACACGCTGCTCCGATCCGGCATGGCGGGAGTCGGCAATCGCGATGAATCCGGGCTTCAACCTCTCGCGCGCCTCACGCTCACATCAGATTGCGCTCTCCATGCTCGATCCCGAGTGCTCGTACTCGCTCGCGCTCGACTCGAGCATCCTGCGCCACCCGCAACGTTCCCGTGACTGGGAGAAGGTTCGCTGGGTTCACCGACTGCTCTGGCCCCTCGCCATTCTGGAATCGATGCGCGTCATGCTGAAGGTCGTCGCGTATCGCCTGGTACACCTCCGGTGGGCACGGTCGCGCCAGGGGGAGGCGCGAACACGCTTCCTGCTCGGACCGAGGCGGATCATGTCGTTCTGGGTCGATGGGTCCAGTCCGTTCATCTATGCATTGCGACACGGGGTGACCACTTCGGCTGCCCTAGACGTGCTGTACAACTGCACCACGACGAGTGATACCGAGACGGGCTTTCGCAGCGCCCTCGGTTGGTTCTGGCAGCATGAACCCCATGCACAAGGCGTACGCAACCGCATGAAGATGGTCTACTGGCGGCTCCTCGATGCGATGCGCGCCGAGCGCGCCAAGGGCAAGAAGGATGTCCGTGTGCTTTCGCTAGCCTGTGGCTCCGCACAGCCGGTGATCGAGGCGGTGGCCGACTTTCTGGCCGAGGACCCGAAGGCGAACGTGAGCCTCGAACTCGTGGATCTGGACGTTCCCTCGCTACGTCGCGCGGAACGCCTCGCCTGGGCCCGCGGCGTGCACTCCAACGTGCGTCTGCGTCGCCAGAACGTGCGCACCTTCCTCGAGGTCGACGATCGCACCTGGCCAATCATCGAAATGGTGGGCTTCCTGGACTACCGCGACGACGAATCTCTCGTGTTCACGTGCGACCAGATCCATCGTCGCCTGGAGCCAGGCGGCTGCTTCCTGACCGCCATCGTCTGCCCGAGCTTGTGGGCACCGGTCGTGCGCTGGCTGGCGAACTGGCCCTTCCTCGTGCGCCGCAGCCGCGCCGACTTCGAGCGACTCCTGAAGCGCGCTGGCTTCCATTCGGAGCGGGACACCTACCAGAAGGACGCTACCGGAACCTTCCTGCTCGCCTATCTCGAGCCATGCTCTGACGAGACTCCACCTACAAGGCCGTAGAGGGGCCCATCTGGAGAGCCACGGAGGCACGGATCGACAGCCGCACTAGAGCTGGATACGCTGGGCGACGATGCCCACGACCGTCAAGCTACGCAAGCCGCTGGAACGCGCCATTCGCGCGGGGCACCCATGGGTGTATCGAGATGCGCTCATGCCGGCCGAGATCCCGATCGGAGAGCCTGTCACGGTGCTGGACAAGCGCGGGCGTCCCCTGGCGATCGGTCTCGGGGAGGCAGGCCCCATCGCGGTCAGAATCTTCAGCACCAGGCCCAAGCAGCGGTTGCGGCCCGAGCTCTTTCGGCAGCGCATCGACCTTGCCCTGGACTTGCGAGAGCGCGTGATCCCCAATGATACGACCTGCTTTCGCTGGATCCATGGCGAAGGCGACGGGCTCCCGGGCGTCGTACTGGACCGCTACGGCGATTTCGCCGTCCTGAAGCTCGACGGAGAAGCGATCGGCGCCTATCTACCCCTGTTGGCCGAGCTGCTGGAAGAGCGACTCACACAGCGCGGAATTCGCGGTCTTCTCCTGCGGGCTTCGCGCAAACAACGAGGAGCGACTTCGGCCACGGCCCAATCCAACTCGGAGACACAGCTCCTGTTCGGGTCCAACCCCCTCCCCGAGGTCGAGGTTCGAGAACGCGGTATGCGCCTGGTGGCAAACCTGTACTCCGGTCAGAAGACCGGCCTGTTCCTCGATCATCGGGAGTCGCGCCAGCGCGTGCGCGAGCTCGCATTCGGCCTGCGCGTGCTGAACCTCTACGGCTACACGGGCGCGTTCTCGGTGGCCGCCGCCCTCGGCGGCGCCCTCGAAGTCACGACCGTAGACGTGGCGGCGCCGGCGCTCGAGCTCGCAGAGCGCAGCTTCGCGGCCAATCAGCTCCCGCCCACGCAGCATCGGATCTGCGCACTGGATGTTCCCAAATTCCTGCACGCCGCGCGCGCTGCGGAAGAGACCTACGACCTGGTCATTGCCGATCCGCCCAACTTTGCTCCCAATGCAAAGAGTCTCGAGAACGCACTCGAGAGCTACGCCAAGCTTCACGCTGCGAGCCTCGAGCTACTGAGGGAACCGGCTTGGTATCTCGCCGCCTCGTGCTCGAGTCACGTACGCATGACTCACTTCCACGAGAGCCTTCACGAGGGCGCCCGTCGAGCGCGTCGCACGCTGACGATCCTGGAGCAACACGGCGCCCCGGCAGATCACCCGCGCCGACTCGCATTCCCAGAAGGAGACTACCTGAAGGTCGTCCTATGCGGAGTCGCCTAGACGAAGCGCCGCTGAGATCGCGGATGCGGGGCGTTGGGAGTCCGCGACCAGGCCCCGCATCCGCGATCTCCGCAGCGCTTCCCGAAGACTCGTGGCGTGGTGCGCGCTCCCGCTAGGGAGTGGCCACGCAGCGCTCGTAGACGACCAGCTTTCCACTGCCAACCCGGTAGCGTAGCTCGTCTTCCGAAACGGAGAACTCCCACGCGAGTTCGGTACTCCCCGCAATCAGGCGTTCACCGGATACCGACAGGACAGGCAGGTCCTCCGCCAACACAGTGAGCTCGTTCGCTGCGCTCACCGTCAGCGTGATCGCTCGATCCGCCAGACGCACTTCGAGATAGTCGCGCGTACATCCGTTTGGATTCCCTGGAGTCGCCCAACGTCCGCGGGCCAGGTCTTCCGCTGCAGCGGGCGTCTTCTTCTCGGGCTCGCCCGGAGGATCCCTTTGCTCGGATGCCGGCCGCAGGAGGCGATCGTAGACGTAGCCGCGCCCGTCCGCAAAGATCACCTCGTACCAGTCCTTCCCGAGCACCTTGCCCACAACGCGCATGCGGGTACCGCCTACGACCGCACCGAGCCGCGCAGACTTCTGAACTGGACCCACGCGAATGATCGCGTCCTTGGTCGTCACATAGTCTCGATCGATCGGGTCCAGCTCTGGGCGCGTGCGAGCCGGACCCGGCTCTGCCTCGACGCGATCGGCTTCGCGAGGATCCGGGAGATCGCTCCGAGCAGCTGTTCCAGCGAGCCGCGGCTCGGGCTCCGAAACGGCGCGAGAGCGATTCTCGATGACCGGCGCGCCAGCCTCGGCGATGGCGGTCTCCCAATCGGAGGTCGAACGCGCGAGCAACTCGGCGAGCTGGCCGTGACCGTACTGTTCGGCCTTCACTCGAGCATCCGCACCGGCCGAGTTCCGCAGGGTCGGATCGGCGCCTGCCTCCAATAGCCGACGTGCCACCGCGGTCCGACCCATCACCGCCGCAACCATCAGCGGCGTAGAACCGTCAGCGGAGCGGGCATCCACCTCGGCCCCCGAGCGCAACAACGCGTCAGTAATCTCGAGGTACCCACTCATGGCGGCGTAGGTCAGGGGAGTCCACAAGCGCGCATCACGGGCGTTCGGATCCGCATTCGCAGCGAGCCGCGCCCGGACCAGCCCGAGATTGCCGCGCTGCACCGCCTCGATCAGAGCGCCATCGGCCGCGCTCGACTCCTCGGCCCGAAGACGGGCTGCGTCCAGGCAAAGGCCGACCCACAGCAGCCCGAACGCGAGCAGACTCGGGAGCGAAGCGCACCGACCCAGCCCACCATGCGGTCGGCGCCTGACGCACGCGCTGCTCGTTCGCTCGCTTCCTGCCAGCATGCGCACATTCTAGGGTCGACAGCCCGCACATGGGAGTGACCACTCCACAACTTTCACGCAGGACCCGAGAATCCGGTACCGAGCGCGACAACCATGCCAGCAATCCGGGCCACCACCTGCGAGCGAGCGGCCACAGCGCCTACGCCGTAGCTTCGCCCCGAGAACCGATCGGCGCCAGCACACGCCATACACGCCAACGAGAGCAGCGGCTCGGTCGTAGCAGGACGTACACCGCAGGAACGAAGAAAAGGGCAAGAATCGTGGCCCCCAGGACGCCTGTCGCAATCGCCGTCGCCATGGGCGGCCAGAAGCGTCCACCAGCCAGAATCAGGGGCAGGAACCCGCCCAAGGTAGTCAGCGTCGTAGCGATGATGTGTCGCGTCGCGTCGACCACGACCTCTTCGATCGCGCGAACATCGTGGAAGCCTGCGCGTCGATCCGTGCGAAGCGCGTTCAGAACCACGATCGCATCGTTTATTGCCAGTCCGACCAGTCCCATCGTCCCGACGATGGCAACGAAGCCCAGCGGATGCCCGAAAAGCCAGAGCCCCAGCATGGAGAGGCCGACCGACAGCCCGGCGACAGCGAAGATGATCGCCGCCAGACGAAACGAGTTGAACGTGAGGACGATGGCCCCGACCATGATCACGAAGAGCGGCAGTGCGAACACCAGCAGCTTGGACACGGCTTCGCCCCGCTCTGCAGTTTCGCCGCCGAGCTCCAAGCGGATCCCTCGTGGAAGCTCGAACTCTGCGCGCGCCAGTCTCGCTTCGACGTCGGCGAGAATCAGGCTCGTGGTTGCATAGGGCAAAGTGAACGCCTGGATCGCGTTGATCCGCTCACCATCGCGGCGCGGGACCTCCGCGAGCGCGGGAACCAGCTCGAGTCGCGAGACTGCGTTCACCGGCACACCCAGGATGCCCGCCCCCGCTTCGGCCGTCGCACGTGATGCAGCCAACAACCGACTGCCAGCGATCGTGGTCGGTGTCACGCGGTACGCATCGAGCACACGGACTCGCACCGGAAGCTCCTGGTCGGCTTCGAGCACGGAGCCCCCGAGAACTCCCTCGAGATTCGCCTGCAGCTGGTCGGCGACATCCGCAAGCTTGAGCCCAGCCTGACGCGTTGCATCTTCGTCCGCGGCGATCACCAGCTTGGGCTCGCCAGCTTCGAGGGTCGCAGACGTATAGGTGATCCCAGGTGTCTCTGCAATCAGTCGCCGGAGCTCGTTTCCGAGACGCCTCAGAACGTCGAGATCCGAGCCCACCAGGCGTAGCTCGATGGGCGCCTCGACGGGAGGGCCCTGCTCGAAGGGAAGCGCTACGACGCGCGCGTTCGGGAACGCCTGCATCAGCTCACGTTGCAGCCCAGGCAGCAGCTCCTCGGTGGCGAGATCGGAGGACGTTCTGACAAAGCCACCCGCGAAGCTCGACTGCCCGTCCTTCCCGCCCAGCATGTTGTAGAACACTCTGGGGGGCGACTCGCCGATGAACCAGTGACTCTCCACCACCTGGTCGTGGGCGTGTATGATCGCGCGCGCCCGCTCGACATTCTGACGTGTCTCCGCTACGGAAGCCTGACTCGCGAGGCTCAGCTGCACCTGGAACTGATCGCGATCATTGGCTGGGAAGAACTGCTCGGCCAACAAGCCTGAGACGGCGAAGCCGCAAAGCGGCAGCACGAGCGAGACCGAGATCCCCACCCAGGGCCGGCCCAGACTCACGCGTAGGACTCGCCGGTATACGGCCAGCAGCTTCCGACTCGACACACCGTCACGCCACCAGCGAGCGGACGACGCAGGCTGTGGGGATTGTGCGAAGTACCCAGAAAGCCCCGCAATCACCGTCATCGACAGCAGGAACGAGGTGACGACCGAGAGTCCGACTCCAATCGCGATCGACCCTACGAACTCACCTGGCCCTCCCGACATCAGAGCTATGGGAAGAAACGCGAGCAAGGTCGTAAAGGTAGATGCTGCGAGCGGCACGAACAGGTGCCGCACCGTCTCGGACACCGCCGCCGCTCGCGTGAGACCCTCGCGCAGGCGAGCACGGAACTCGTCGACCACGACAATCGCGTTGTCGATCAAGAGTCCGAGCGCGATGATCAGGCCGGTGATCGAGGTTTGGTGCAACGGGACTCCGAGGAGATTCAGCTCGGCCAGCACGAGCGCAAGCGTGACAGGGAGCGCGCTACCGACGATCAACGCCGAACGCACGCCCATGAGCACGGCGAGAACTACGAAGACGACGAGTGCGCCGACGACGAGGTTCCCGGCCAAGCTCGACAGCCTCTTCTCGGTGTAGCCACTTTGATCGAAGATCACATCCAGCGATACGCCGGCAGGGACTTCGCTCCGAAACTCCTCGATCACACGCTTTGCCGAAAGCGCCCAGCGATCGACCCTCAAATCGGGCTCCATGGTCGCCGCCACCGCTACTCCGCGCTCACCGCCGAGTAGTGCGAGGGTCTGGGCTGGTTCGCGTCGCGCCTTACGCACCGATGCGATATCTCCCACTCGAAGCAGAGAGACTCCACTTACACTGCGCACCGGAATCCGCCGCACACGCTCGACCGAAGTCAGCTCTCCGGCAACCTCGAGCAACAAGTCGGTCGATCCAGCGCGCAGCTGTCCCGCTGGGAGCTTGGAATCCCCACCCTCGATCGCCGCGGAGAGCTCGCGGGCCGTGAGCCCCACCGAAGCCAGCAGGAGCGGATCGACGTCTACTCGAAGCTCCTCCTCCACTTCACCGAACAGCTCGGTCTCCTTCGTTCCCGGGACGTTGCGCAGACGACTCTCGAGCTCCTCGGCCAGGCGAGAGAGCACTTCCAGCTGTGGTTCGGCCCCCGCCATCCAGGCCAATCCCACCAACAACGTCACCGCGGTGGTCGTGCGCGTTTCCAGCTCCGGCCGGCCCACTCCGTCGGGAAAACTGGCCTCTGCCTCACGCAACTTGTCGCGGACCCTGGACCAGATCGCATCGACGTCGACTTCGCTGTAATGGTCGTCGAGCTCGACGCGCACCACCGAGACGCCAGTGCGCGAGCGGGACAGGACCTCCTTCACCTCGTGAAGCTCACGCAGCCTCTGTTCGAGCTCTCGCGTGACCTGCGACTCCACGCGAAGCGCACTGCTGCCCGGATAGTACGTGGTAATCGACGCAAAGCGTCGGCTGAGCGTCGGGTCCTCCTGGCGCGGCAGCGCTTCGAGCGCAGAGAGTCCGGCCACCAGAGACAGGCCGAGAACCAATACGGTCAGCCGACGACTCCGATAGAAGAGGTTCGAGAGCTGGACACGATCCATCGAGGCCCCCTAACCGTCCATCGAACGAGTCCGAACCGGGCCGCAGAGGCGCTCTGACGACGGGAGTGACTCACTCAACGGACTGCTCACGAACGTCTCCGACGCCCAGCACTCGCACGCGCTGGTTCGGCACGAGACGGTGTAGCCCCTCGATCACGACCCGGTCTCCCTCGAAGAGCGTCCCGCGCACGAAGGCCCGCTCCCCGGAGGTGTGCAAGAGATCGACCTGACGCTGGTCGAGACGCCACAGTCCGTCGCGCTCCGACGCAGCATCGCGCACGGTGACGAAGGCCGACCAGAGCCCGCGCCGTCCTTCGGTCAACCCGGAGACCGGGAGCCAGAATCCCTCGCCCTCGACGCGCTGGGGCAGCGCGATGCGCACCAATTCGCCCGCGCGAACCCGGTCGGCGCCGGCCACCACGTCGAACACGAGGCGCACCGTCCGCGTGGCCGCTTCGATCTCGGGAACGATCGCCGCCAGCTCGAGCCCGAGTTCTCCAGTCGCCGACTGCGCAGACAGGCTCGTACCGGGCGGCAGCATGCTCGAGAGTTCCGGCGGAACACCGAGATGAACCTCGCGACGGTGGTCCACCAAGCGTAGGATGACCTGCCCCGGCGCTACGACCGTCCCCTCGTCGACCAGGCGCTCGATGATCGCGCCCGCAAAGGGAGCTCGGATCTCGGCTAGGGAGATCCGCACGTCGAGACTCTCGACCGAAGCTCGTGCTGCCTCGAGCTGTGCCCTTTGTTCTGCATATCCGAAGCGGGTCTCATCGAGAGTCTGCGGTGCGAGAAAGCCAGCCGCATGCAGTCGATCGTGGCGCGCGGCAGTGCGCCTCGCCAGGGAGACGCGCGCGGCGAGTTGGTCGCGCCGCGCGATACGTTCGCGGCGTTCCGCGAGCAGCTCACGCTGATCGAGACGCGCGAGGAGCTGCCCTCGCTCCACCCGATCGCCGGGCTCGACGAGCACCTGGGCCAAACGGCCCGCGTGCTCGAAGCCGAGGTGACTCTCACGCTGCGCGACTACGCGACCCGCGTGCAGATCGACCACCTCGTAGCTCGACTGGCGCACGATCGGCGCCACTCGAACGGGTAGCGCGACGCGCTGGAACGCGGGCGCCGAAGAGGGCTCGATCTCGCTCCGCCAACGTGAGTCGGACTGCGCGAGCACGAGCCCACCCGCCAGGGTCACCAGCACGATCAGACCGAGTCCACTCGCACACGCAACTCGACGCTTCATGACGTACCCCGCTGCGTTCGTGCCCCGCGCACGAAGAGCTCGAACATTCGGTCGAGCAGCGCCTCGAGCCCTGGCCCGATTCGCAGCTTCTCCGCGAGGTGCAAGCTGACGAGACCGTGAGCCTGAACCCAGCAGATGAATGCAAGCTCGCGCGGATCCCCCTCGAGCACGCCCCGTTCGACCAATGCGGCGAGGGTCCGTCGCAGCGGGGTCCAGCTGGACTCGACCGTGTGCTCCTGCTCCGCCGTCAGGGGATCCTTCGGTGGATCGAGCTGGAACATCGTCCGGTACAGATGAGGCTCGTCGAGCCCGAAGCGCACATACGCCCGAAAGACCGCTCGCAGGCCATCGAGCGGGTCCGCCTGCGCCCGACGCGCGTCCTCGACGCGCTCGGCCAGGCTCCGAAAGCCGTTCATGCGGACAGCCTGGAAGATCTCGTCCTTGCTCGCGAAGTACCGATACGGCGTCATCGCGCTCACTCCGAGCACCGCGGCAATCTTGCGCAGGGTGACGCCTTCGAACCCGTGGTCGGCAAAGAGCCGCGCCGCTGCACAGCAGAGATCGTCCCGGAAGCTCTCGATCTCGCTCTGACTCAAGGCTCGTGGCATCCCGCGTAATATACCTCGTAAATTTACAATGTAAACATCGGAAGGCAGACGTCCCTTCTTGAGCTCACCCAGCGACGTACGGGTGACGCAACACCTCGTCCGAGCCGCGAAGCCGCACGATACACGCGGCGAGTGCGCAGCAGAGGCGCGAGCTGCCGGTGGATACCGGGCTCGGGAATCAGGCGGAGGCTTCGGCCGCCTTTCCCGTCGATGAAGCGGTGGCCTGAGCCGGCTTCGCGGACCGTGGCTTGCGTCCGCGCGCGGACTTGCCTCGGTCGGCGCCAATGCGAAGACCTCCGAGCTTCTGGAGTAGCTCGGGATCCCCCGCAGCGAAGACCTTCGCATAGGCGAGCGCCTGCTGCGCCTGGCGCACCAGATCCTCAAGCGCCGAATCCACGGCCTGCTCCGCGGAGCGCAGCGCGTCGCGGGCGACCTCGAGCGCCTCGGCGCGGGCGCGAAGCTCCGCGCTCGCGGTCCCGAGCGTGGCCCCGCTCACTCCGGGAAACTCGATCCCCTTCAGGGGGCCGCCGAAGAGCTCGATCAGCTGCCGAACCGCGGCCGGAACCGAGTCCGTGGAGACCTCACCTGCTCCCGCAGCGGCGCTCGACAGAGAGGCCTCCGCGGGCTCTCCCGCAGCTGCCTTACCAGCGGCGACAGCCTCACCCGCGTCGTCCACGCGACTGCCCTTCGCCGTCCCCTGCCTTCGCTCACTTCCCTTGCCTGCACTTCCCTTTTCCACCTGCTCCCCCACTGACGCGCGTCGTCGTGTCGCTCGATTGCCGATCGATCGACGCTTTTACGAGACTGACGAACCTGCGTCAAGCGGAGTACCGCGAGTCCCTCTACCGGGCGTGCAAGCTCAATCCACCTCCGCCCTGGACCGATGGTCGGGCATGCGCTGTTCGCCCTCCGCTGCGCCGCGAAATGCCGCTCATTTCGGATGCAGTGCACTCACAGTCCCTACGGTCGCGAACCTCTGGCGCTTGATCTCCGCGACCGTCCTCGCAATGACACTCTCGGCCGGCTGGTCCAGTGCGCAGGCAGACTCAGACCGCGAGCGCATTGCACTGATGCCCGGGAGAACGGACGCGAGCTTCACGCCCGTGATCGAGGGTCTGGCGGAGTGGTTGCGAGACAGAGCTCGCAGCGGCGGGCTAGGGATCGTGGACGGAGCTGCCGCGCGGCGACGCTGGCCAGTGGAGTCACGAGATCGCCCGACGACGGAAGCCCAGCTACTCTTCGCCGCGGAGGCAGGGGCAACCCACGTGCTCTTGCTCGACGTAGCGACGCGCGCGACCCGTGCATCGGACGCGCCGCGCGCAGGCGACCCTCAGCTGTCCGAAGTCGCGCTGCGCCTCTACCTCCTGGACACGAAGAAGCTCGCGGCAGTCGGACGCGCACGCGGATCGCCCGAGCACCTCGCACGACTCGCGCGCGAGGCCTTGGATCAGCTTCTTCCGGTCTTGTCTCCCGACCTCGAGTCCCTGCCCAATGCCGATCCGTTGGAGCTCGACACCCTTTCGTCTGCCACGCAGGCGCTCGCCGCGCTCGATCGCGGTCGGCTGGCCGAAGCGTGGGAGCTGCTCGAGCAACCGGATGCTTTTGCATCGATTCGCGACACATTGCAGCAGTCGTTGTCCGATCCCAAGCTCGCACTCGAGACTCGAGCCGAGCTACATCGCGCACTGGGCCAGATGGATACGGCCTGGGAGCTGCTCGAGTCCTCGGGCACGCTGGATGAGGCAACTCCCGATCCGAACCTGCTCGCCGCTGCGGCCGCGATCCAACTGGAGCGTGGTGAGCTCGATTCCGCGCAGGAGCTCGTCGAACGGACCCTCAGGGTGGCGCCGGATCGCAACGACGCGCGAGAGACACGATCGCGCGTCTACCAGGTTCAAGGGGCCATGGACGAGGCTGCCGAGTCCCTGCGCAGCATCATCGAGCGAGATCCAACCGTCGACCGCCTCGAGCGGATGGCGAAGATGTTCCCGGAGGGATCCGAGGAACGCACCCTCTTTCTACTGGAAGCTGCGGACGCGGCTTCGAACAAGCTTCAGCCAGGACGTGCTCGCGCAGCGCTCGAATCGCTCGGCTTCAGCAAGGACGACTACGCGGGCCGCGCATTCGACACCGATGCAGAGCTCAGCACGCGCTTGCTGGATCACCAGCGCGCCAAGCGTAGCGCGCTCGCGGCCATCGAGGCCGATGGCGCCACACCTCGCCGCCTGGAGCTGCATGCTCGAGGCGCCTATGCCGAGGGGAACCTCGCCGAAGCGACGGACGCGCTTCGCGAGGCCGTGGCGCTTTCCCCGGACGACGCGAAGCTTCAGCGCCTGCTCGGTCTCGCGGAGACTGAGGGAGGCGATGCCAGCACCGGCAGGATGCACCTCGAGCGCGCCAACGCGCTCGAGCCGAACACGCCTGAAACCCTGCGGGCGCTCGCCGCAAACGCGAACGCACGAGGCGACGCCGAGAAGGCGCGCGACTGGCTTCGGGCGGCCGAGACGGATTCGGACGCTTCTCCGGGGCCCGACACGCTGATCGAAGTCGCGCGGGTACAGCGCGATCTCGGAGAGGACGCAGCCGCCCTCGCTACACTCGAGAAGGCCAACCGTCTACATCCTGGAGACCCCAGCGTCCTCGAAGCCCTCGAGGACGCGCATCGATCCCAGGGGAACGAAGAGCAAGCGCGTGCGGTCGCACGCGCCGCCGAGCAGCTCATTCCAAGCAGTTCTGGGCGGCAGCGCTCTCGGAGTCAGAGTTCTGGATCCGAGAGTGCGGCAGCCGCAGACGCCCACGCCCGCTCGGCCATCGACCGCCTGCTGATCCCTCTTCTACGGGAGACTCCTGCGACTACAGACCTCTACGTGGCACCCATCCGGTACGCCCCCGACACACGAGGGCAGGCAACCTCATCGGGGATCGCGCGCATCTGGTCCAAGGTGCGCGAGAACCTGCTCGCGTTCGATCTGTCCACACCGGATCTCGACCGCCTCCGGGAGCAGATTCGACGACGTGTGATCGACGCGGGATTCCATGCGACACTTCCGTCGCTCGAGGGAGAGTCCGAGAGCGAGCTGCTCGAGACCCTGGGCCGCTTCGAGTCCAGGAGCTCACGCTCTTCCGCGCTGATCCATCGCGCTGCCGACCTGCACCAACGCTCGGCGATTCTGCTGGTGCGCGTCTCCGAAGCGCCCACGGTCTCCGAAGCGCCCACGGTCTCCGAAGTGCCCACGACACGGAGCGCCGAGCGAGCAGGGGCTTCTGCAGCCGACTGTCCGGACGAAGCCCGGCATCGGCTCGAAGCGCGACTCCTCCTCGTGCGCCCACCCGAGAAACTTCGCATTCTCAGCACGGAGCAGTGCGTCGTCGCGCCGCACGAGATCCCCGAACGCTGGCACCGCGGCACGTTGGCGGGAATCGCGGCCTTGCTGACCCTACTCCTCTACCCGGTGCTGCGCGGCTTCGGTCAGATCAACGTCGTCTTCCTGCTGCCCGAGGAAACGCGCCCGTTGTTCGGGGTTCGAGTCAGTCGGCGACGCGTGCGGATGCGCGATGCAGATGTTCCAACCGATGACGCTCGCTGGCGGATCCGCGACAAGCTGCGCTCCTTCCATCGACATCAGCGCAGTCTGACCGAGGGAGACCGGCTGTCGTTCCGAGGTCTCTTCGTCCGCCGCAAACCGTACTACGTCACGATGCGCGGGCCCCTCATCGATCCGATGTCTGGCGATCTGATCGGATTCTTCAATGCGGAGAAGACGGTTCGCGTGCGTCGCAATTCAGTGTCGAATGTCGAGTTCGACATGCGACCGAAGCAAGCGTGCGTAGAGGTCTTCGTGACTCAGGGTGGTGGTGTCGTTGCAAACGCGCGCATCGCACTCGCGGGCATGCCCGAATCCGTGCGCTTCGCTCACGGGCAGTCCGTCTTCCTCTATCTCGAGCCGGGCCAGTACCGCGTTCTCGCAGCGTGTCACGACGTCCTCGCCGAGCAACTGCTCGAGGTACCGGGCCGAGAGAACGTCCAGGTCCAGGTGGATCTCGGCGCGCCCGACACGCTGCTTTTCAAGGGCTGTGAGAGGGCGGCGAGCGCCTGCCTCGAAGGCGACTTCGAGACTGCGGCGAGGCTGCTCGAAGGCGAGGGCCAGGCCGAGGCAGCCAAGCGCGTTCGCTCCAGGCAAGCGCGCCCGAGCCCGAATCCCGCGGCACCAGACAACACCCCTCGCGTCATCAGCGCGGTCCCGCGCGAAGAGGCCAGCTCCATCCCCCTGGAGCTGGACAGCAGCCAGCTCGAGCCCGCGCCCGTCGCTCCGCTAGAACTCGGAGCGCCCCCTGTCCCCGTGGCGAGGCGTCTCTCCGCGAGTGGGGGCCTCGAGGTCGCCAGCTCGATCGAGCTGGCAGAAGCCCCGAACCGATCCGGGGTCGAGCCAGCCCGATCGCAGCAGATCGCAGCTCCAATCGAGGCGGCTCCAGAGCCCTCGCCCGAGCCCGCGAGATTCGGACGCTACCTCCTCGAGGCGGAGATCGGTCGCGGAGGCATGGGGGCCGTCTATCGCGCGCGTGACAGCATCCTCGAACGGACGGTCGCGCTCAAGCAGCTACCCGAACATCTGTACGGGAACGAGCTCGCGGTGCGCTACTTCACGCGCGAAGCGCGCTCCGCAGCCGCGCTCAACCACCGGAACATCGTCATTCTGTTCGATGCCGGACGCGAGGGACGGATCTACTTCCTGACGATGGAGCACCTCGACGGCCTGAGCTTGGAAGCTCTCGTGCGTAAGGTGGGTGCGCTCTCCTCGCAGGACACAGCCCAGCTCGGAGTTCAAACAGCCATGGGCCTGCGTTACGCACACGGCAACAACATCGTGCACCGAGACATCAAGCCCTCGAACCTGTTCCTGACCCGCAGCAAGACGCTCAAGATCATGGACTTCGGGCTCGCCAAGGTCGTCGAGGAAGTGAGGCGGAGGTCGAGCGCGATTGCGGGGACTCCGCACTACATGCCCCCGGAGCAGGCGGCAGGTCAGGCCGTAGACGCCCGAACCGACCTCTACGCGCTGGGTGTGACCCTGTTCTATCTTTGCACCGCGACGTTGCCGTTCAGCGAGGGAGACATTCGCTATCACCACGCGCACACGCGCGCGCCGGATCCACGCGAACGCGTCTCACACGTCGCTCGTCCGCTCGCGCACCTGATCCTACAGCTCCTCGCCAAGGATCCGAACGACCGGATCCAGAGCGCAGACGAGGTGGTCCAGCGGTTGGTGCAGCTAGCGACTCCCGGCGCCCGCAGCCAACGCCGGAGGCACACGAGCAACTAGTCCTTCTTCTCTTCTCGCGCCTTCTCGATCAGGGTGGTCTGAACCTCGGCGGGCACGGTGGCGTACTTGTTGAACTCCATCGTGAACTCCGCCTTCCCCTGACTGCATGAGCGCAGCTCGGTGGCGAACCCGAACATCTCCGCGAGCGGAACATCGGCGTCGACCCGCGAGAAGCCATCCTCCTCGAAGGTGCCGTTCACCATCCCGCGACGCTGCATGATCGCCTTGATGTAAGCCCCCTGGAACTCGGACGGACCCTCCACTGTCAGCGACATCAGCGGCTCGAGCACGACCGGCTTTGCCTTGGGATAGGCCTCGCGGAATGCCGATCTGGCGGCCGTCTGGAACGCCATGTCCGAGGAGTCCACCGAGTGGGCCTGCCCGTCCTGCAAGACCACACGGGTCCCGATGACAGGCGCTCCGATCAGACTGCCCTTTCCGATCGCAGTCTTGAAGCCCTTCTCACAGGCAGGGATGTACTCGGTCGGGATGTTGCCGCCCCTCACCTCGCTGGTGAACTCGAAGTCCGTTCCCTCTTCCGCGGGCTCGATATAGCCCATGACCTTGGCGTACTGGCCCGAGCCACCCGTCTGCTTCTTGTGCGTGTAGTTGAACTCGCCCTTGCGCGACACGCACTCGCGATACGCAACGCGCGGTGCGCCGGTCATCACCTCGACGTTGTACTCGCGGCGCATGCGCTCGACGTACACCTCCAGATGCAGCTCACCCATGCCTGCGATGATCGTCTCGCCACTCTCCTCGCTCACCCAGGTTCGGAAGGTCGGATCTTCGCGCACGAAGCGGCCGAGCGCCTTGCCCATGTTGTCGACCGCCTTCTTGTCCTTGGCTTCGACAGACAGCTCGATCACGTGCGCTGGCACATGCATGGAGCTCATCGCAAGCTGTGCACCCGCCGTGAACGTGTCACCCGAGGCACAGTCGATCCCGAACAAGGCGACGATGTCACCAGCAGCCGCGGCGTCGATGTCCTCCATCTTGTCTGAGTGCATACGCACGAGCCGGCCGACCTTGACCTTCTTACCGGTCCGCTGGTTGATGATGGCATCCCCCTTGCTGAGGGTACCCTGATAGACCCGCACGTAGGTGAGCTGGCCGTAGCGACCATCGTCGAGCTTGAAGGCCAGCATGACGAGTGGCTTGCTCGCATCGCTGTGGATCTCGACCTCGGCCTCGTTGGCGCTCAGGTCGACGCCGTGGTTCACGACATCGGGCGGCGCTGGCAGATAGCGGGTCACCGCATCGAGCAGCTTCTGAACCCCCTTGTTCTTGTAGGCAGAGCCCATGAACACCGGGGTGAGCTCCAGCGACAGTACCCCCTCGCGCACGGCGTGGTGGATCTGCTCCTCGGTGACGTTCTCTTCGAGGATCGCCTCCATGAGCTCCTCGGAGAACATCGAGACCGCGTCCAGCATGTGCTCCCGAGCTGCCTCGGCGTCGGCCTGCAGATTCTCCGGAATGGGCTTCTCGACGACGCTGTTCCCGAGGTCACCCTCGAAGTAGATCGCCTTCATGCTGACGAGATCGATCACTCCCTGGTGCTGGTCCTCGAGACCGATCGGAATTTGCATCATCACGGCGTTGTGGCGCAGCTTGTCGCGCAGCTGCTGCGTGACGCGTGTAGGATTCGCACCGGAACGGTCGAGCTTGTTGATGAAGGCGATGCGGGGAACGTTGTAGCGCCGCATCTGCCGATCCACCGTCATGGACTGGGACTGGACGCCCGCCACGCCGCACAGCACGAGGATCGCACCATCGAGCACGCGCAGCGCACGCTCGACCTCGATCGTGAAGTCGACGTGACCCGGCGTGTCGATGATGTTGATCTGATGGTCACCCCAGGTGGCGTAGGTCGCAGCACTCTGGATGGTGATGCCGCGCTCCTTCTCGAGCTCCATCGAGTCCATAGTGGCACCGACGTCGTCCTTGCCGCGCACCTCGTGGACGGTATGGATCTTTCCGGTGTAGTACAGGATCCGCTCGGTCAGGGTGGTCTTCCCCGAGTCGATGTGGGCACTGATGCCGATGTTGCGGATATGCGACAGGTCCTTCATGGTCTCGATCCTCGAATGCCTGGCCAGGCAGGTACACGATGTTCAGAGGGGCGTGCAGGGCGACGACTTGCCGATCGCCTGCCTGCCTGCGAGCCCCCAGCGTTCCAGCGTCCGATGCCCGAGAGCCCCTCGATCCCGGATCTTCCGAGTGCCCGGACTCGAGAGCCCGCTCGGTCAGTCGGGCATACCGGAAGGCGGGCCCGGAGCCTTGGAGACGCCGCAGATTTCAGCGGGGCGCATTCTAGCGCAAGCGTAGCCAGAAGCGAGAGTTTGCCTCCGGATTGCCGAGATTCTTCACGGTTTGCGGTCGTGCCCCAAACCTGGGCACAGGAGCGAGCAGCGCAGCCCTCTCGCGTGGGCTCGCGCGGGCGCCTCAGCGCCCTCTTGGCGGCGCGACAGCGCTCTCCGAGTGCCCTCTGCGCGATGGCAGCGCGCGGAGAAGGCGGCACCCCGAGACGGGGGCGCGCCGCAAACTGAACGATCGCGGCCGCGAGCGTCACTCCTGGCGTACCCTGTCACCTCGCACGGTCCGTTCCGGGGACTCGACCGGTTGGAGACTGGAGCCCGAGCGGCACGCCCAGGGCGGTCCCGGAGCGCCTCGCGGGCCGCTCGGCCTATCCGCTCCGTCGGCCCAGCCGCTCTCGAATCCACAGCAGTAGCATCCAGGAGAGGAACCGAAGTTGAAGCATCCGACCGCGACCCTGGTCGTCTCGTGCCCCGATCAGAAGGGGCTGGTAGCCGCGCTCGCGCAGCTCCTCTACGAGCACGGGGCCAACATCCTGCAGGCCCAGCAGCACACCGAGGCCACGACCCACACCTTCTGCCAGCGGATCCACTTCGAAACCTCGGAGCTCGCGGTCTCGCGCGCGGAGCTCGAGGAGGTCCTGAGCCAGGAGTGCGCACGTCACCGGATGCGCTGGCGCCTCACCCACTCCGATGAACGCAAACGCGTCGCGCTCTTCGCATCGAAGTTCGAGCACTGCCTCGCGGACCTGCTCCTGCGTCACCGACTGGGTGAGCTCCCGTGCGAGATCTCGCTGATCGTATCCAATCACCTAGATCTCGAGCCGGTCGCCGACCAGTTCGGACTCCCGTTCCACGTATTCCCGATCACTCCCGAGACGAAGGACGCGCAGGAGGCTCGAGAGCTCGAGCTACTGGACCAGCACGCGATCGACCTCGTAGTCCTGGCTCGCTACATGCAGATCGTATCGCCCGAGTTCATCGCCGAGTACCCAGAGAGAGTCATCAACATCCATCACAGCTTCCTGCCAGCATTCATCGGCGCGCGCCCCTACCACCAGGCCTACGAGCGCGGAGTGAAGCTGATCGGGGCAACCGCTCACTACGCCACCTCCGACCTCGACGAGGGCCCGATCCTCGCGCAGGAGGTGGTGCACTGCTCGCACAGGGACAGTGTCGCAGACCTGGTCCGCAAGGGACGCGACGTCGAGCGCCTGGCACTCGCGAGCGCGGTGCGCGCGCACCTCGAAGACCGCGTCGTCGTCGTCGGCCACCGCAGTGTCGTCTTCTGACCCCATGTCCGCGCACCCGCGGGCCCTAGAGAAATCGGATGCGAACCTGTGAGGCTCCGAGCTTCGTCACCTGCATCGGGGTCGAAAAGTAGCGACCCACTCCACGGGCGAGGCCCACGTAGAGATCGATCAAGCCGCGCTGCGACTTGTACGTCACGATCAGGGTATCGTCACCCTCTTCCTGGTAGTCGAAGCGCGGAGGATGCGCGTTCTCGATGGTGTTGGTCACCATCATGTGCACCCCGTCGAGCGCAAGGATGAACTCACGCGCCGAGCGAAGCCTCGCATACAACGTCTGATAGACGCGCGCGGCGTAGTCGTTCACCCAATGATCCCCGAAGGCATCGGACGTCGCTTCGGGAGACAGTCCGAGCACGCTCGCCGTCGCCTCGAAGAGACCGATCGCATCGGTGTCGGGGACATCCGAGCTCAGAGAGAAGAACTGCGGTCCCTCGAGTCCTGCCTCGTTCAGTATCTGCTGCCAGGACTCCTTGCTATGACGCTTCTCCACCATCTCCTGCAGACACTTGATGATCGTTCCCTTCACGCCACTCCTCCAGAAGGGCTCGAGTCTACGGACTCCGCACTCGCACGCCGGTGTCATCTGATATCACCGCCGCCGGAAACAGGCCCCTGCGATCTGCCCCTGAATTCCTGAACGGATTCGATCACCGAGATCTATACCGGGATCGCGCTTCTCTCCGGAATCCCAAGGCCGTCCCACTAAAGGCTGTGCTCGCCGATGCCGTTGCATACCAGGCATCGCGCTCGGACCCAGGAAGGATTTCCGATGGCCCCGAAGAAGATTCTCCTCGTCGACGATGCGAAGACCGTGCTGATGATGGAGCAGATGATCCTGAACCAGCCCGAGTTTCGGCTACTGTGCGCCGAGAACGGGACCCAAGCGATCGAAATCGCTCTGACCGAAGCGCCGGATCTCATCTTGCTCGACGTGATCATGCCCGACATGACCGGGATCGAGGTCTGCGCACACCTTCGCAATCAGTCGGCGACGAAGGAGACACCGATCATCATGGTCACGACCCGGAGCGAGGTGGAGTACGTGTCCAAGGCCCGCGAGGCCGGCTGCACGGACTATGTCACCAAGCCTCTCGATGGCGCCGAGCTCCTGCGCAAGGTCCGAGGCTTGCTCTCGACGGCTAGCGGAGGGGCGATATGAGCCAGAGTGACGATCGAGGACTCGCCTACATTCGCGACGTCTACGAAGACTCTCAGCGCTTTGCCACAGCCCTGCTGCGTGAGAACGAACGCCTTCGAAAACAGAACACGGAGCTGCAGCACGAGCTCTCGGTCCGAACTGCGGTACTCAATGCACGCTCGCAGGGTGCCCCAGCTCAGCAGGAGACCGACTCACTGAAGCAACGGCTGCAGTTCGTCGAGCAGGAGAATCATCGCCTGCAACACGAGCAGCTGGCCCTGCAACAGCAGTCCGCGAGTCTGCTCAACCTCTATGTAGCCGCCTACCGCTTGAACGGAACTCTGGACCGCAAAGAGGTGCTCCTCGCGCTCGAGGAGATCATCGCCAACATGATCGGGTCGGAGCAGCTCGGCATCTTCGAACTCGACAGAGAGGCTGGAGAGCTCGAACTGATCGCATCCGTCGGCATCGATCCCGAGCCCTATCGACGCCTCGCGCTCGACTCTGGTGCGATCGGGCACGCCGCGCGCACAGGCGAAATCTACCTCGGCGGGCACGCCGCCCAGGACTCGCAACAGCTCACCGCTTGCATCCCGATGAGCGTCAGCGGACGCGTGGCCGGCGTGATCGCGATCTTCAAGCTGCTCGGCCAGAAGGCCAGGCTCGAACCCGATGATATCGAGCTCTTCAATCTACTGCGGACCCACGCCGGGATGGCCCTCTACTGCACGCGTCTCGCGGAGACGGCCCGCTCCGCCTGAGAGTTCGCTCAAACGACGACCAGGGGGCGGACGCGACTTCGACCGCGCCGGCTCCCCTCAATCGAAGCCCCTCACGAGGACAGACGAGTCGCATGGAGATCGACCTCGAGCTGCTGCTGCAGGTCTTCCGCGGTGAAGCGGAGGAGCACCTGACCGCCCTCGAAGAGTCGCTCCTCCAAATCGAGACGCACCCCGAGGATCGCGAGGCCCTTCACAACGGGTTTCGCGCGGTTCATACGCTGAAGGGGAGCGCCGCGACGGTCAGTCTTTCGGCGATCACCGACTTTGCACACCACATCGAGGACCTGTTCGACGGGCTTCGGGAGCACCGTCTGACCCCGACCCGACCGCTCACGAGTCATTTGCTCGAGTGCGTCGACGTACTGCGCCAGCTGCTCGACTACGCCGATGCCCCTCCCCCAGAGCTGCGATCACGCTGTGCAGCACTCGCACTCTACGATGGCCTGCAGTCGCAGTCCGACCCAGGCTCCGTCCAACCGCTCGCTGAGCCTCCCCGATCTGCGGAATCGAGACAGGCCACCGAGCAGAGACGCAGCTCGATGACCTTGCGGGTCGGCATCCACAAGCTCGACCGACTCCTGGACCTGGCCGGCGAGATCGTGATCGCACGCGCGTCGTTCCAACAGCTATTGATGGACGTGCCTGGGCGAACCGGAGAACGGCTGCGCGAGGCATTCCGCGACTCGGCTCGGCTCACCCTCGAGCTGCAGGAGCAGGTCTCGAGCGTTCGCATGGTCCCGGTGGGACCCACCCTGCGCCAGTACGTGCGCGTGGCGCGCGATCTCTCGATCGCACTCGGCAAACAGGTGCGCGTCGAGCTCGAAGGAGAGGACGTCGAAGTAGACGCCGCGGTGATCGAGCACCTGAAGGATCCGTTGACCCATATGGTTCGCAATGCGATCGACCACGGCCTCGAAGCGCCGGAAGCGCGTCGCGCCAAGGGAAAGCCGCCCTGCGGCAAGCTCGTCCTGCGAGCCTTCCATCGTGGCAGCAGCATCGTGATCGAGGGGATCGACGACGGGGTCGGCCTCGATCGCGAGCGCATCCTCGAGCGTGCGCGCGCACGCGGGCTGCACCCCGACGGCCTCGCGCCAAGCAACGCCGCAGTGTTCTCGCTCGTGTTCGAGGAAGGCTTCTCGACGGCGGACACCATCACGGATCTGTCCGGCCGCGGCGTGGGCATGGGGGTGGTGAGAAAGAACGTCGAAGCACTGGGGGGCTCGGTGCGCATCCACGGAACGCCGGATCGCGGCACGACGGTCGCACTGCAGCTCCCCCTGACCCTGGCGATTCTCGAGGTCCTCACCGTCGTAGTGGGGGACGACACCTGCCTGATCCCGCTAGCGACAGTGATCGAGTGCTTCGATCTACCGCGTGAGGAGACCGGATCCGCGAGCGGCTGGGTAGCGCGCACTGGCTCGCGCCTGCCTTGGATCCGGCTGTCCGAACTCCTCAGCCCCGACGGGGCCGAGAGCGCCGAGAGCGCCACGGAGGTCGTGCTGGTCCACTGCGAGAATCGTCGCGTCGGCCTCGCAGTAACCAGTATCATGGGCTCACAGCAGGTCGTGATCAAGCCGCTCAGCCGCTTGTTCCGCGGGCTCCCCGCTGTCGCCGGCTGCACAATCCTACACAGCGGACGCGTCGCCCTGATCCTCGATGTCAAGAGCCTGCTGGATCTGGCCGATGCACGAGCCGACTCCGCCACCGGTTCCAGGGCGCAGCAGCGCCGCGAGGCTCCCGAGGTCCACGCGTGAGTGACGCGGAACAAGATCGTCAGTATCTGAGCTTCCTGGTAC
This sequence comes from Pseudomonadota bacterium, assembly GCA_003247575.1. GTDB lineage: Bacteria > Myxococcota_A > UBA9160 > SZUA-336 > SZUA-336 > SZUA-336. The sequence goes on along the minus strand of QJZC01000027.1, from coordinate 31,468 downwards.
AAGGAAGCGAATACGCGCTCGAGATTCTCGAGGTGCGCGAGATCATCCCACACGGTCAGGTCACGGCGCTCCCGCGTGTGCCGGCGTTCGTCTCGGGGCTGATCAACCTACGCGGTGCCGTGGTGCCGATCGTCGACCTCGCGCAGCGTCTCGGTTTCGCACCCACCGAGCGCACCAAGCGCACGAGTATCGTCGTCTGCGAGCTGGAACTGGACGGCGAGTGGACCCGCATCGGGCTCGTCACGGACGACGTCAGTCAGGTGCTCGATCTCGGCCCAGACGACATAGAGCCCGCACCGCGACTCGGAGCTCCCGTCTCAGCCAACTTCCTGCGAGGCGTGGCGAAGGTCGGGTCCCGCTTCGTGCTGCTGCTGGACGTCGACGCCGTGATCGGCGGCGATGCTCTGCGCGCCGCGTGGGCGTCCATGGACGACGCGGCCGCCGAGTCGCCGGAGTCCAGCACAGAAGCGGTCTCGGTGCGCGAGCCGTAGACCTTCGTGGAGGCACCCTCAGGCTCGGAACCAGATCTTCGCAGGACCGACTTCTCTTCCCTGCAAAGGATCATCGAACGCGAGTCCGGAATCTTCGTCACGCAGCCTTCGCTATTGGTCCAACGCCTGACTCGGCGCCTACGCGATCTCGAGCTGGACTCGTTCAGCGACTATGCACGTCGCGTAGAGGCAGATGCGGACGAGCGCGTCACGATGCTGGAGCAGGTCTGTACTCACGAGACGCGCTTCTTCCGCGAGCCACAGCAGTTCCAGTTCCTCGAACAGGTGCTCTGCGATTCGTGGACCCAACAGGTCAACTCGGGTACGCGAGCACGCCGATTGCGCATCTGGAGCGCCGGATGCGCAACCGGTGAGGAGCCCTTCTCCCTGGCCATGAGCCTCCGCTCGAGACTCCCGTCATGGCAGCTCGAGATCATCGCCACCGACATCTCGCGGACTGCGCTCGCACGCTGCAGTTCGGCGACATGGCCGATCGCGCGCGCCAACGATATCCCCGAGCGCCATCTGCGGCGCTTCATGCTACAGGGAACGGGCACGCTCGCTGGAAACATGCGCGCGGCAGACGAGCTCCGGCACCACGTCCGTACGAGCTGCGTCAACCTGGCCGCGCCTCCTTACGGGGTCGGCACACCGTTCGACGCCATCTTCTGCCGCAACGTGCTCATCTACTTTCGCGACGAACTGCGCACGCGCGTGATCGAGCGCATCGTCGAGTGCTTGGCACCGAATGGCTACCTGTTCCTGGGGCACGCGGAGGGCCTGGGGAGCCATGCACACCAAGTGCGCGCCGTGGGCCCCATCGTGTACCAGAAGCAGTGCGCGAGCTCCCGATGACCGCTTCGGAGCGCCGCATCCACGTCCTCGTCATCGACGACTCTGCGGTCGTCCGCCAGGCATTCAAGCAGGTCCTCAGTGGGGAGTCGGACATAAGTGTCAGCGTAGCCGCCGATCCGCGCATCGCGGATCGCAAGCTCTCGGAGCAGCGTCCGGACGTGGTCATTCTCGACCTCGAGCTACCGGTAATGGATGGACTCACGTGGCTGCGGAGGCAAATGCAGCGAGATCCACTGCCGGTGATCGTCTGCTCGGCCCAGATCGGAGACGCGGCGATCCCGAGCATCCGCTCGCTCGAGGAGGGTGCGCTGGAGGTGATCCCGAAGCCCGTGGTAGGCGTGCGCGACTTCCTGATCGAATCTCGTCGCACCTTGCTCCGGTCGATCCGCGCGGCGCACATGGCTGTGCTGCGCGCACCGCGCGACGTCGAGCGCGTGTTTCCGCCCGCGCCGGTAGCCAGCCCGCCACTCGACGCGAAGTGTACCGACGCACGCCCGCGAGCTCTGCAAGTAGTCGCGCTGGCGGCTTCGACGGGAGGGCCACAAGCCCTGCAGACACTGCTCACGGCAATGCCGGAAGACTGTCCTCCGATACTCGTGGTCCAACACATGTCCCGAGCATTCACGGGGGCCTTCGCACGACGCATGAACGAGCTCGCATCGATCGAAGTTCGCGAGGCCTGCGCGGGGGAGCCCCTAGAGAGCGGCACCGCACTGATCGCTCCGGGAGGACGCCACCTCGAAGTCGCGCGAGACTCGGGAGGCAGTGCTCTGCGCACCAGGCTTCACGACGGAACCATGCAGCACGGACATCGCCCGAGCGCCGATCTGCTGTTCCAGTCCGTGGCGCGAAGCTGCGGCAGCGACGCCGTTGGCGTCCTACTCACGGGTATGGGCTGCGATGGCGCGAGCGGCTTGCTCGAGATGCGACGATGTGGCGCGGAGACGTTCGCCGAGAGCTCGAGTAGCTGCGTGGTATTCGGCATGCCGCGAGCGGCCATCGAGCTCGGAGCGGCCGTGCACGTTGCACCCATCGACGCGCTCGCGGCTCTGGTTCGCGGCTGCTTCGTGGTGCCCCGCTCCGGGTCGGCCATCGAGAACGAATAGGCGTCGCGAACTCGAGAAGCGCAGCATTTCTCGAGAACTGCCGATGCAAGAGGCATCATGTTGGACCATCTGAGTTTGCGCCTGAAGATCCTGCTGCTCCCGCTCGTCGCCAGCACGGCGCTCTGCGCAACTCTAGTGCTCTCATTCCGAAGCGTGAGCGAGGGTACGCAACAGTGGGTCCTGATCGTGAGCGCGTCCTCGCTGGCGATCGTGGTCGCGCTGACCCCGCTCGTCATGCATGCAATCACACGCCCACTGCTGGACGTACGGCACGTCGTCGACGCCATCACGCAAGGCAACCTCCGCGTTGCGATCCCTCCGGCAGGTCGAGACGAGATCGGCTCTCTGCTGCACGGAATGACCCGCCTGAGCCAGGAGCTCCAGCGAGTGCTCGGCGGGGTCGACAGCACGGCCGCGTCACTCACGCGTGCAGCGTCCGAGGTGGCTTCCTCCGCGCGCACGCTCTCGCAAGGAATCTCGGAGCAGGCCTCGTCGGTCCAGGAGACCTCAGCAAGCCTCGAGCAGATGAACGCATCGATCCTCAAGAACGCGGACCACAGCCGCAAGCTCGAACAGATGGCACGCAAGGGCAGCTTGGAGTGCGAGGAGAGCGGCCACGCTGTCCAAGAGACGCTGCAAGCCATGCGCTCGATCGCTGACCGCATCTCGATCATCGAGGAGATCTCGCACCAGACCAACATGCTCGCGCTCAACGCGGCAATCGAGGCAGCACGGGCGGGCGAGCAGGGAAAGGGATTCGCCGTAGTCGCCGCAGAGGTGCGAAAGCTCGCCGAACGCAGCCAAGACGCGGCGCGCGAGATCGGAGACGTCGCTTCCTCGAGTGTGCGCATGGCGGAACGATCGGGGGAACTCCTCGGCACCCTCGTACCGTCGATCCAGCAGACGGCCGAGCTGATGCAGGAGGTATCGGTCGCCTCCCAGGAACAGTCGGAAGGCGTCGGGCAGATCAATCTCGCCATGGGACGGGTCGACGCGGTCGCGCTGCGCAACGCCACCGCGATCGAAGAGCTGTCCGCAACGGCAGAAGCATTGTCCGCGTTCGCGAAGCAGGTCGAGCAGCTGATGCACTTCTTTCGTGTGCAGCAGGAGGGGGTCGGAACGAACGACGCCGGCGAAGGTCGCGCGAGCGCGCAGCCTCCGAAACACAAACGAACACCGCCGCGAGAGCGCGCCACCGCGCGCTCAGCGGGGGGCAGCTGGCAGCCGTTCGGCGACAAGGCCGAGGAGCCAGCCCCCTCCCCTCCGCAGAAGGTGTGACCCTGCCAGAGCCATGCAGATCCGGGACATCTTGATCGACTTCGACGACCCGACCGTATTCCTCGACGAATACGAACGGCACCTCTCGTCCGGCTGGATCTTCGTTCCATCAGAGCACGAATTCGGTCTGGGCGAGGTCGTAGAGGTCACCGTGGATCTGAGCTTCTGCGGGCACTCGGCTCGCGCACTCGGCATCGTCAAGAGTCGGATCAGCCCTTCGCTGGCTGCGATGTTGCAACGCCCCTCGGGAGCAGTGATCGAGTTCGCGGACGGTATCGACGCACTGGAAGAGATGCTGCGTGACACTGTCGAAGGTCTGACCGAGGCTCGCGGACGCGCGCGCGAGCCACTCGCCACACCGCGACGTCATCGCCGACTCGAGGTATCGATCCGAGGCGAGTGTGGACGCGCGGGACGGGTCGCAGAGTGCACGACTCAAAACCTGAGCGCCTCGGGTGCACTGCTCGAGGTGCGAGGGCTGGATCTCGAAGTGGACCAAGAGGTTTCTCTCAGTCTAGTCAATCCGAAGACTGGGGAGCTCGTCGCGATCTCCGGCCGAGTCGTACGTGCGGCGCTACCCGCGGAGGTGGCGTCAGGGGCAGCACACACCGCACTCGAGCCCGAGTCCACGCTGCAGGGGACTGCGCCACAGACAGCCTCCGGTCAGGTGGCCGTCGCCTTCGTGAGCTCCTCGGAAGTAGACACGCGTAAGGCGCGCTTCCTGGAACAGGTGCGCGCCGTCACGTATGGACAGCGCATGGGTAGCCTGTCGGGCAACCTCTCGGGCGTCGGCCTACCCTCGCTGCTGCCGAGCATTGCCTCGTCGTCGGAGCAGGGCAGCATGGAGATCATCGGCGACGGCCACGAAGCGCTGCTTCTCTTCGAGGCGAATCGATTGAGCCAGATCTCCCTCGGCCGGGTCGCAGGCATCAAGGCGCTGGCGCGGCTGCTCGAATGGCGCGAAGGCGAGTTCTCGTTCCAGCCAACTACCGAGACCCGCCCGCCCACCGGGGAGCTGATCCCGGTAGACGTCGCCCTGCGCGAAGCGCAGCGACAGGCCTCACAGCTCGACGAGCTCCGGGACCGTCTACTCCCGGATACCGTCGTCCTGGAACGAAAGCACGATACCGCCGTGCCGCACACGGTCGCAGCGGATCCGGTATCCGAGACCGAGCGAGCCGTGCTCGAGGAACTCGCACGACCGGGGTGTCCAGGCACCTTGCTCGACGCCCTGCCGCAGTCCGACGCCGAGATCTGGCGAGCGATCCTCGGGCTTCTGGAGCGGGGAATCCTCACGCGACGCGAGTAGCGGCCGCGCCGCAGATCAGAGCCCGCGGAGACTCGTGCAGCCTATCCGTGCGGGCGGAAGATGCTGGTCGCCGTGACAGCGGTTCGGTGATCCTTACCCTGGATCCGTTCCTTGATCTGGCGAACGAGGTGTTGCGGAGACATCACGGTGAGCCAGAACAACGTGAAGTGCGATCGCATCGCTGGCAACAGATTGATCCACCAGACTGCCAGCCCGATCGATACCTCTGGGTTGTAGACACAGTGCCACCAGAATGGCGGAACATAGAGCACATCACCCGGCTCGAGCAGAACGCGGCGTTGCGGTGCGAATTCATACAGCGGATAGCGATTCAAGTCCGGCTTTCGAAAATCCACCATGCCGTGGCAGTACTGCTGGGACAATGAGACGACGCGCGGATCCAGACACGGCGTGTAGTCTGGCGAGCACATCCACCACTCCTTGGTCCCGTGGATCTGAACGAACAGGTTCTGCAGCTCCGCGCAATGCCACTGCGTGGACGTACCTCCGGCCCCCATGAAGAACTTGAAGATCGGCGAGGGGGTCCACCGCCGAGGACGCACGAACTCGCCCAGTCGAGGCACGTCGACGTCCAGTGCCAGCTCCGGATTTCGGGTGAACAGTTCCGTCAGGAACGAGACGTAGTCGCTACCGCCGCTCAGCATGCTGGTGACCTGGTCGGCGAGGGTCATCTGTCGCACGGACACATCGGCCGTGCCGTGCTCGTCGTCCTCGACGGCCCACCCCTGGCCGTCGACCGCCTCGATGCGAAAGTCACCGTAGTGGTCACGGAAGAATTCTGGTGACCAACGTCCAATAGCCGGGAAGCCCTTCGCGAGTCCCTTCATCACGACAGGGCGTGAGCAGTTCAGAAACTCTCGTTGAAACTCCTCCGGCGAGAGGTCGGATCGCACGGGAACCTCTGGCTCGAGTTCGCTGCGTTCCTTCCCGGTGGAGCGCGCTCGCGCGAGTAGACGCTCGAGATTCCGCTCTCTCACACGCGACAACACCCGGTTGACCCGACTGCGCCCCAAATAGGCATCCAGGGTAAGCAAGCCGTTGAATACCAGCTCATCCGCTCCGAACACACTGCGCCCCATGGCTCTCTCTCCAATGCCTGAACCCGACAGAGTAGCAGTCGAAGAGGGACGGGATCGCGCAAATCCTCGTTTCTCGCGGGCTCAGCCGCGAGCGAGAGAGAAGCTGCAGAGTCGTCGCCGCTCGCGCTTCTAGAGCTTCGCCTCGCTGGGCTCGTCCCCTCTTTTGCGCAGGCCGGTGCGCTCGGCCAGCTGATTGAGCCAGCGGCGGGCGAACGCGAACTCGAGCGCGAGAATGCTGAGTCCCGCGGGGATCACGACGAAGGCAGGCCCGGGCAGGACGATCAGAGCCACCCCTATGAGGAGCACCGTGCCCCCCACGATCGAGATCACCACGCGACGCACCAGCCGATACAGCGCCCGTGCACGTTCCTCTGCCATGCGGTCCCCCTGCTCGCGATCCAAGGACTCGTCGTAGCTGCAAGCACTACGCCGATGCTCGGAGCCGCCCGCTGGACCGTGTCCAGTCCTCACGCCTCCCCCTATACATCGGAATTCAGCCGTTCGCGTCGGAGTTCAGCCGTCCGGGGGTCAGCGCAGCACACTTGCTGCACCCATCGGGCCGTCAGCGAACGTCGGCGTCGTAGGCGCTAGCTGGGCGCTCCGGGTACAGCAGCTCGCGCCCCCGAGGCCGTGGCTCGATCGTGACAAACTCCGGTGGGCTTGGCGACCTCCGCGAGCTCCGGAGGCCAGACTGGGCCAGGCGCACGTCGCGACTCGGAGTGCCGGAGCGCAGACGGCGAGCCGAGACTCTCGGACTGCTCGGCGGCCGCTTGCGGCTTCACGGCTCGGGCATGCGTGCTCGCAGGGGCGCTGCCGAGTCTCCTCGAGCCAGGCGTTCGTCGGCGGGACCGGCCACGCGTTCGTCGCTGCCTCCGGAGGGTGACCGCGACGCCAGCTGTGCAGGCGCCCGGCGGGCGAGTGCCTCGTAGGACACCGCCACTCGACGCGGAGAGTCGCCCTCCCGCGCTTCATCGGCCGATGTCCCGGCAAGGGACGGCTCCGAGGACTCGCGCGGCAGCTTCGGCGCCGCTCCCGTCCGCTGGCTCGCGTCCCGGAGCCCGCCGTTGCCGCTGCCCGGGGACTGGAAGGGCAGCCCGGGCACAGACACGATCGTAACCACGGCTGCCGCACTCGCCAGGAACCGAGGCCCTAGGCTCGCCGCGAAGCCCCGCGCATGGGCCCGCGTCGGCCGCGACCTTCTATTCTCTAGAGTGCGGGAGCTTGGCGGCACCTTGGCAGGCTCATCGCGAGAGTCGCGGCTCTCTCGATCCTCACCGGCCTCTGGCGGATTCACTTCGACTCCCAACTGCGACTGCGAAACCGAGGACTTCGCGTACGTCGGCACCGGTATCCTCGGCTCCCCTCCAAGCGGCTCCTCGGGACCGGCACCGTCATCCTCAGGAATCGCAGTCTCAGAAATCGGAGCCAGAGAAGTCGGAGTCGAATCGGCCTCGCGAGAGCTCGACGTCCCAACGCCCTCGGCCGAGTCCTGTCGCAGGTAGCAGCGAACGAGCTCCATTCGGCCCAGGACACTGCCCGAGTTCGACTGCACCGAGCGAGTCCCCTGCGCGATGCAGTGCTCCACGTCGAGCTCGTCGATCAGATCCGTTTTCTCGGCTAAAGCACGCTCGTAGAGGCGGTGACAGAGAAGATTGATCTGACGAGGAATTCCCTCTCCGTACTCCGCGATCGCATCTAGGGCTCCACCCGAGAACGGAAGCGTCCCCGCAAACCCCGCCCGCTCTAGGCGCCGATGAATGTACCCCCCCACCTCGTCGTGCTGCAGACGCTCGAACTCGAACGCTGTGAGCACGGTACCCTCGGCCCCCGACGACGGCGGGCGGCTGCGCGACAGAACCAGCACTCGGAGCGGTGGGTGCGTGTCCAGGAGATCGCTGCTTCGACGGGAGTCGAGCAGCGCCGAGGCGCTCGCCAGAACCTGCGCTGGGTCCTGCCTACCCGCTTCGAGGATCACGACCGCGCGCTGCTCTCGGTCTACCAGAGCTCGGCACAGCTGCTCGAGCGTCAGGTCTGCGTTCTCGCGCAGCACCTTGACCAGAGCCGCACGCAGAGCTTCGGGCAGCTGCTTCGCCGCGGGCCGCACAGCCACCCAGGTAGGTCCGAGTACACTCGGAAGCGCGAGCCCCAGGTAGGTCTTTCCAACACCAGACGGTCCGTAGACCCACACAATTCGGTTCGTCGACTCGAGCTGGCTTCGCATCTGTTTGAGCGCCCGCCGTAACGGGCGAGTTCCGATGGCGAACAGCTCGGACCCGTCGTCGCGGAACGGGGCGCGGTCAAGGCGTATCAGCGGAATGTCCTCACAGTCAGCAAATCGCGGCGCGCACCTCGCAAGAACATCCTGCGGGCCGGTCGGCGGGGTTCGAGGCTCGCTCGACGCAGGCCATCGCGAGCGCCCGAGCCCGAAAATCAGAGCCGCTCGCCCCCCTTCGGCACATGCGGCGCCAGACTTGAACACGAATGGACATGCTCGCCAGGCCGCACCTACCTTGCCTCGGAGCTGCGCTCGCCGCACTCCAGAGCGAGGCTCAGTGCATGGCACCGTTGAAGCGCCGGAACTGCGACCCGCCGTGCATCGCCGCGCCGTTCTCGATGACTCCGACGAGTTCGAGATCGGCCTCGACGGTCGCCGAGCTCGGAATGAGCGGAAGCTGTCCGACGGCACCATAAGCACGGTTGGGGGGACAGGTGAGCTTGAGCTTGGCGCCGACCTTCATCTCGGGCAGCACATCCTGCCAGCACCCCATCGTGCCGGAGAAGGCATAGGTTTGGGGCCCACCCTTCGATTGGGAGCTGTCCACGACAGTGCCATTGCGCAGGCGCACTTCGAAGTTCACGACGACGGCATCCTGTCCGTCGAGCTCGGGCAGGTCACCCGAACCCGCCTCGAGCTCGACCGCCACGGTCCCTGACTCGAGCTCGCGCGCGGACTCCTCGGCCTTCGCCTTCGTCAGGAAGGCCTCACCCGCAGCCGCTTCCAGCTCGCGCGCTTTCGCGAGCCGCACCTGCTGGAACTTCGGAAGGTCTGCGAGCACCTCTCCCAGCGGCTTGCGGACGGTTCCTTCGCGTTGGTCGCGCAGCGCCTGCTCGAACATCAGCCGCTCGCGAGGCGAGAGTGCGAGCATCGACAGACTCTCGGCCATCATCAGCCCCAGCCCGTAGACGATTTCCTCGTCCGAGTTGCCCGCTCCTTCGGGGGCAGCCACCGGGCCGGTAGAAACATCGGCCGTACTCCCGCCTGCCCCATCGACGGCAGGCGAGCAGCCCAGCGCGCACACGAGCACACTCGCAGAGATCCATCGTCCAACACTACCTGGCCTTGCAATCATCTTCACTGGTGCATCCTCTTCCATTCGAGCTAACCGGCCGCACTCGCCCAGTGCTGGAATCCCTCGACCAACATCTCGATGCCGTTCTCGGCTGCTGAGCGTTCGACCACCTTCCACAAGAATTCCGCCTTGGCCCGTTCTGAGCTCGAGCCCTGCTCCAGTAGGGACGCATAGACGGCCTGAGTCCAGATAATGGACGGCTGTGCTCCGATGCGACGATTGAAAGCAAGCGCGGATTCGAGCAGCTCGAAGGCCTCTTCCCGCTTCCCGAGCGCTGCGGCCAGGCTCGCCAAGGGTTGCGCGACCGCGCCGCGGTAGCAATACAGGCGGGTGATTATGTTGAACCCGACGTAGGGCTCGAGCATATCGTAGAGCGCTTCCACACGCGGCTTGTCATCGAGATACAGGGCAACGTCCGCACAGCACGCGAGGTGCCAGAGCCACGAGATGTCGCGAGGCAGCGCTGAAAAGTCACTGCCAGCCACGCGTTCGAAGTACGATCGGCACTCGCGAGTTTCGCCCGCGAGCATGTAGAAATACGCAGCAACAGACTGCGCCTGGGGCTCGAGCAGCAGAGTCGGATCCGTGTCGTCGAGAGCCTCCTTCAACTTGTCCCGGGTACCGCGCGACGCGAGGATCCAGAACCGCATCAGCACGGCCCCCCACTCTGCTCCCGGATCGTCCACCTGACGACCGAGCGACTGCATGCGCTCGATCAAACCCGCTGCACAGTCCATTCGACCGTCGCCCAGAGCACGCGCGAGTTCGAATCGATCGGTCGAGTAGGTGTAAGCGGAGTTGCTCATGCGCTCGGCGATCGCACGGGCTGCCGCAATGTCCGCATCCGCGAGCTCCATGTCTCCGATGGCCAGGAGCAGCGGGATTCGCGCCTCGTAGGAGGCGAACAGTCGCGTGGGTGCGCGCTGCTGGTCCGCGAGCGTGACCAGCTCGGTGGCGACCGTCAGGCATTCGTCGAAAGCATCGAACAAGGGCATCGCAGACAGCTTCGAGAGCAATCCATGAAAGAGAGCCCTCTCATCTCCCGCAGCACGCGCCAACCGAACGGCTTCATCCGCCAGCGCCGACTGCTCTCGTCGGCGCACAGGCAGTGCGGTACGCACCAGCACCGCAGTCAAGCGCGCGCGCAAGGATGGGTTGTTCTCTCCTAGGCCCGCGAGCGCCTCCTTGATGAGCGCGATGATCTGCTCGCGGTCGAGGTCCGGCTCGGAGCCCGCGAACGAGATACGATTGAAGCGGGGCCACTCGACGAGTCCGAGGGCTGCGTACCCGAGCAGGTCGAAGCGTCTCAGGTCCCGTGCCAGCGAGGCCGCACGACGAAACTCCGGCTGCGCCGCCACGTAGGCTCCGGCACGCCAGAGCGCATCTGCCCGACCGAGTACGACACAGCAGAAGCGCAGATCGTCCCGGGGAACGCGCAGCTCCTCCGCCCGCAGCGCATGGTCGAAGTAGCGGGCCGCGTCCTCATGCGCGTAGCGCATGGCCGCGTGGCGAGCCGCGCGCAGACAGTAATCGACAGCACGGTTGATGTCCCCGCCCGGCGCAGCCTCGAAGAAGTGCTTGGCCAGCTCGAAGACGCGCTCGCTGGCGGCGCCGCCGTAGAGGCGCTCGATCGCTTCCGCCACCGCTCGATGCCGCAACACCCGTTCGGGCCCGCTCATGTCTTCGTAGATCGTCTCGCGCACCAACCCGTGCGCGAATGCGAACTCTCCGAGCGGCAGTCGCTCCTCGTCGCCGGAGCTCCGAGCGCTGGTGATGATATGTGCCTCTTCCGCGCTCGCGAGTAGCTCGAGCAGCCGTGTGCTATCGATGTCGCACACCTGCTTCAGGATGGGAAATGCGAAGCGACGTCCAATCACGCTGGCCCAGCTCAGCACCTTATTGCAGTCCTGCGAAAGCGTGTCCAGGCGCCGACCGATCGTCTCGCGGATGCCCTGGGCGAGCCCCAGTCGAGCCACTTCAGCGTGTTCGCTCGCCTCGAGGTCTCCCGATGCCGCCAGCAGTCGCAGCGTTTCACGCAAAAAGAAGGGATTCCCCTCCGTGCGCTCACACAACGTCTCGAGCAACTCGTCTGACGGCTCGATACCGGTTTCCGCCAGGACGAACGCCCCAACCGCCTCGCGGTCGAGACCTCGCAGACGCACCTGGCGCAATCCTTCCTGACCGGAGACGGAGCCCAAAGTCTGCGCCAGAATGCTTCCGCGTCTGAGCTCGCTATCTCGATAGGCCCCGAGCACCATGACGCGGTTGTTCGGGATCTCACGAGCGACGGCCTCGCATACGCGCGCAGTGCCTTCGTCCATACAGTGGAGATCGTCGATCACCATGCAGGTAGGTGCGACCCTCGAGACACGTTCTACGATCCGAACCACAGCCTGCGTCAACTGGAAGCGGGCGGACGCGAGGTCGCGCACCTCGTACGACGAGTCCTGTAGGAACTCGACGACGTTCTTGCGCGCACGCTCGAGATCGAGACCGCTCTGCTCTACACGCTCGCGAAACTCAGGGCTGGCGAGCAACTCGTAGCCCTCCTCCATCATGCGCAACACCGGCCAGAACGGTGGCGCGCCCGGATCCTCGGGACAGCGCACCTGGAGCAAGAGTCCGCCTTCCGCACGGCACCACCCCATGAACTCATCCAGCATTCGGCTCTTGCCAATTCCCGCCTCCCCGAAGAGCAGGACGATGCGTCCTTCTCCGGCCACGGCGTCGGCATAGTCACGGCGGAGGCTATCCATCAAGGCATCGCGGCCCACGAAGCTCCCGCGCACGGCCGCCGCAGTCGCAGCCGGCGCCGACCGATCGAGGCGTTCGACGCGACACATGATGCGGTATCCGCGACCTCGAACCGTCTTCAGGATTCGTTCTGAACGCTCTTCTCCAAGTAGCTTCCGAATCGTACGCACGTTCACCGGCAGGACGGATTCGGTCACATGCTCGCCGGCCCAGATCTCGGCGAAGAGCTCGTCCTTGGTGACCACCCGATCCGAGTGATGCAACAGATAGCGAAGCAGGTCGAAGCTCTTGCGCGGCAGGCTACAGACTTCACTGTCGACTCTGAGTTCGAAGAGGTCGTCATCCAACTCGTACCGATCGAAGCGATAGATCAACGCTCACCCCATCCGGCCATAGGAGCCCGCCTAGCGGCTCTGCACGCGAAGCGTCCGCAGCGGGGCCAAAGCGACTCCCGATCCCATATCGATGCCGATGCGGGTTGCACACTTCCGAGTGACTGGATCCGCAGCTCGGCGGACTGGTGTGGAGTTCTCGATCATTGGTCGACTTCGCCTTCGGTCCTCGGCGCTCGATCCGTGCACGCCGCTGCGAGCCGAGCGCCAAAGGGCACGCGACGCGAAGCAACGCGCGATCGAGGCTCTCGCTCGAGAACCGAGAGGCTGCATTCTACTCGTGTGCCGGCGATCAAGCGAGCCATTCTGCACCCAGACCTGCTAGGACGATCCCGGGTGTCCTGTGCGCTCGAGGGAGGACTCTCTCGTCTACTGCCCACCGCGGAGCCCACACAGCGCATGCACCGGGACTGCGCCATGGCTGCTTTCCGAAGCCTTGCGGGATGTGTAGCCTTGCCAACTCGCAGCTTTCGGAGGCCCGCAATGATCCGCCCGACCGCGGAGGAACTCGCCGTTCTGGACCCGATCGAACGGGTGGGATTCCACATCGCAGACTTCATCGCGCGACGCGGCACGGTCTGGTCGTCCGCATGGAATAGCACGATCCTGGTGGCCACTACATGGCTCATAGTGCGACGTCGCTTGCAAGTATACGGGCTCGAACACGTTCGCTCACTCGATCCCGACCGGGGCATCATCATGGTCGCAAACCACCGGTCCTTCTTCGACTTCTTTACCGTGGAATGCGCCCTTTTCAGCCGTACTCGCATGTCCCGTCGGCTGCTCTTTCCGGTACGCGCAGACTTCTTCTACGACCATCCGCTGGGACTCGCGATCAACTTCCTGATGTCCGGCATGACCATGTTCCCGCCGATTCTGCGTACACCGCATAAGCGAGCTTTCAACCGCTACGGGCTCAGACGTTGCGCCGCCGAGCTCGAAGAGAACCACGTCGTCATGGGGGTACACCCTGAAGGGACTCGCAACCGGCACCCCGATCCGTTTCACCTGCGTGCGGGAAAGCTCGGCAGCGGTGAGATTCTGCTCTCCGCCCCGAGCTCTCAAGTCATTCCAGTCTTTCTCACGGGACTCACTAACAATTTTCTCGAAGAGCTGCGACGCAACTGGCAGGTGCCCGAGCACTACCCCATCCACATCGGCTTCGGACCGCCGATCGAGCTGGCGGATCTATACCCGACCCAAGGCGAGAGACGCAGCCAACGCATAGCCGTGAACCGTGCCATGGACGCCATTCGCGACCTAGCCGAATCGGTTCGCTCGCAGATTCCCGAGACCCGTTTGCTCTGTCCGAAATGAGTCGAACTTGGCTCGAACGGATCGGGGCGTCGCTCGCAAGCTGCAACTAGCCGGCATTAAGCGCTCTGACCGAGCGTATTGGTCAAGCGCGCTACCAGCGGATCCGAAACACGGATCGTGACGGCCCCTCCGGACGCCCACGATCAACGAATCGACGCGCTGTTCGCGCGCTTCTCCGAGCGCCCGACGGACCTCTCGATCTTCTTGGAGCTCGAGCGCGAGCTACGCGCGGCTGGCCGACATCTGCATCTCGCCGGGGCCTACGAGGTGCGACTGCAGTCGCTTCGAGATCCCGGGGAGCGCTCGGATCTCCTCCTCACTCTGGCAGAGGTCCTCGACTCCGACCTGCGCGCTCCTCGCGCAGCACTGAAGCGGCTCAAGGAAGCGCGCGCGCTGACTCCGCAACATCCGGAAGTTCTGCGCAGGCTGCGCCAGCTCCTCGTCCGTCAGGGCGACGCGATGGCAGCACTCCAGATCGCGGAAGACGAGGAGCGACTCGAGCTGCCACCAGTGGATCGGGCAGCCATGTTGGTCGAGACCGCCCAGCTCTGGACCGTCCTCGGCGAGCAGAGCGAGGTCCGCTCGCGCCTGGAGGAGGCGCTGCGACTGGACCCGAACTGCGAGATCGCTCAGTACGAGCTCAACCTGCTCGACGCGGAGGCGGGAGCCACGGCTCAGGCGGACGCCCCCGAGAGCGGCGAGCCCGCTCCCCCTGCAGGGGAGGCTCTCTCACCGAGCGAACGGCCGAGAGGCACCACGCCTCCCGAGCCAGCGGAGTCCCAGGTAGAGGCCGAGGAGCCCGCGCAGCTGGCGGAGGAGCCGCAGTGGGAGCTCCCGCCAGACTTCGAACCCACAGCCGAGGAGACGGTGGCGGCGGCCGGCTTCGGGACGGCGCAGGCTCAGACTCCGCCTACCGCGCAGATCAGCGAGGAGCTCCCCGCTGGTTCGGCCGCCGCAAGCACGACCCCGAACGCGGACCCAGGCGCGGGCGCAGGCGAATCGATCTCGGCGGAGGAAGTCTCGCCTTCCCCGCCTCGGGCAGAGGAACTCGCGGCCAGCGTCCCCGAGACGGCCCAGACGAGCTCGCAGGTGGAAGGTGAGCTCAGTGAGCCGGATCTGACGCCCGATTTCGAGGCTGCGCTGGATACCGAAACGCCGCCACCTCCGGCTGCCGTTCCCGAGGGACCAGCGTCTCCGGGCCCAGCAGCAGCGCCGGTCAACGACCCAGAAGCCGCACCGGTCGATGCCCACAGCTTGGAGCTCCAGGCCGATGCGTGCGCGCAGTCGGGAGATCTCGCCGGATGGATTCGAGCTCTCGAGGCGCTGGATGTCGTCGTCGGAAGCAGCTACGAGCGGGCGCTCCAGCTCACAGAACTCTACGAGCTCAGCGGTGATGCCGAGCGCGCCCCGCGGCCGCTCGAGGCTTGGTTCGAGTCGCACGACGACGACCCCGCGGGCCTCGGTGCCTTGGAGCGCTGCTACAACCGCCTGGGCCGACACGAGGAGCGCCGCGAAGTCCTCGTACGTCAGATCGAAGTGCGGCGCAGCGCGAGCGAGGGCGCGCGCAGTGCGCACTCCCTGGGTGACCTGCTGCTCCGCGAACTCCAGGATCCAGAGGGCGCCGAGCGCGCGTTCCGGCAAGCTCTAGAGCTCTCACCCGCGGACGATCTGGCGCTCGAGCCGCTCCGCGAGCTGATGCTGGACGCAGGGCGCCACGAGTGCTGGATCGACCTCCTCGCCGAGTCGGCCCAGCGCATCGGCAGCGGCCTGACCGCGGCTGAGCGGACCTGCAAAGCCGCGGACCACGCCATAGGTCAGAGCCAGTTCACGCGCGCGCGGGCCCTCTACATCGAGGCACTGGGCTTCGAACCGTGTCACCCCGAAGCCATTGCTGGGCTGCGACGGCTCGAGACAGAGACCGGGGACTCCGAGGCAGCGCGCGCCGCCTGCGAGGCGGAGCTGCGCGCCGACCCGCCCCAGGAACGTCGGCCGGCCCTCTACCGAGAGCTTCACGACCACGCGACGGCCCTCGGCGATCTGGAGACTGCCGAGCGGGCAGCTCGCGCCTGGTCGGAGTGCGAGGATTCGATCGCTCCCTGGCGAGCGTTGCTCGAGCTCGCGGAGCAGTCCGGGAACTTGGAGCGCGAACGCCAAGCGCTCGAATCCGTCGAAGGTTACCTCGGCGACCCCAGCGAACGCGCAGAGTGCCGCGTTCGCCTCGGCCAGCTTGCAGAGGCCACGGCCGGACCGCTGGCGACTCCGAACGCGCTGCGCTGGTACCGCGACGCCCTGGAGCTCGACCGCCGAAGCCCCGCGCGCAGTCATCTGCTCCGGCTGCTGCGCGCCGACGACCGCATCAACGAGATCGGAGCTTTGCTCGAGCGAGAACTCGACGAGGGCATCGCAGAGGATCCCATCGCAACGCGTCTCGAGCTCGCGCGACTCTGGAGCGAAGCCGGCAACCACGAGCGCGCCGCCGATGCGCTGCTCTCCACGTTCTTCGAGCACCCAGAACACACGGAGCTCGCAGACTTGCTCGAGGCTACGCTCGCACACACGGAGGATCTCGAGTCGAGGGTCAGCGTCCTCGACCGACGTGTCACGGCCGCGCAGGATCCCTTGGAGCGACGCGCCGCCGCGCTGCGACTCGCCGAACTCTATCTCGACCGCCTCGCGCGCCCGGGAGATGCGATCGAGGTCCTGCGAGAGCATGCCCGCGAGGAGGCGGAAGGCGAAGTCGCCTCCCTCTACGAGCGGGCTCTCGTTGCAGCTGGGGAGCCGGGAGATCAGATCACCTGGTACGAGCGGAAGCAGGAGACCTGTAGCGATCCGGAGGAGCGCTGTGCGCTCCTTGCGCGCCTTGCAAATCTGCACGAGCGCGAGGACGATCTCGCGAGCGCGATCGAGTGCCTGGAGCGCATCGAGGAACTCGCGCCCGCACAGGTGGCCGAGCTTGCGACGCGGCCCTTGCTGCGCCTGCTGCGCCGCGTAGCCGAGCCCGAAGCGATGCTCGATCGTCTGCGCTTGCTTTCTCAAGCGGCGCGCACCGCGCGCGGACGGGCTGCCTTCGTCCTCGAGCGTGCGCGGATCCAGCTGGATGTCGGAAATCCCGCAGAGTCCATGCTGGAGCTCGACCGTCTGCCGAAGGCGGTGGCGCTCAAGCCCTGCGAGTGGCGGCTCGTCTGCGATCTGACGCAGCGCGCCGGAGATGCTCCGCGCCAGCGCACAGCCCTCGAAACGCTCGTCGAGGTGAGTGAACCGGGCCCCGAGCGACAGGCGCTGCGTCTACAGCTCGCGGAGATGTACCTCGGAGAGATCGAAGACGTTCGCGACCCCGACCGTGGCGAAGCCATTCTCTACGAGCTGGTAGAGGATCCCGGCGTTCACCAGGCCGCTGCGGAGAAGCTCGCCGAGCTATTGATCCAGACTGGACGCCGTCGCGCCAGAGCCGAGCTGCTCGAACGCCGTCTCGTCGAGCCTGGACTCTGCGTACGCACACGTCGAGTCCTCGTCGGACAGCTGGCCGAGCTCTACCTCGAGCTCGGGGCGGCTGCCGAGGCCCAGGCGGTGCTCGAGTCGGAGCGGGAGCGCGGCGGACCCGATCGCGAGCTCGACCGACTGTTGGGCGAGGCGCTGAGCGCGCTCGGTCTCGGAGAGGCGCGCGACACCCTGTATCGGGAGCGTGTCCTGACCGCCAAGGGGACCGAACGGGTGCAGTGGCTGCGTCGCTGGCTCTCTGCTCACGAGCGTGCAGAGGCCGCGCCGGAGACCCGTCTCGAAGTCATCGAACGCTGGCTGGCCTTCGTGGGTAGCGATCCGGAGCTGGAGCAGCGACGCATCGGCCTCTTGCGCGAGACGGGACGCCTAGAGCCACTGGCGCACGCACTCGAGGATCAGCTCGCGACGGACGCCCACCTGACACCAGGGCGCCAGGCCGCGATCATCCGCGAGCTTCTCCGCACCTACGAAGGTCCGTTGGAGGCGCCCAAGCGTGCGCTCCGACTCGCGGAGCGCGAGCTCGACCGGCATCCCGAGCTGCGTCGCGAGGCCGCTCGCCTAGCCGCACGCCTCGGAGACCGAGAGCGCGAGCGGATTCATCTGGAAGGCCTCTGCTCCGAGAACGAGGGCGACGACGGAGACGCCCACCAGGTCGCCGAGTGGAATCGACGCCTCGCGCTATTGATGGTCGAACAAGGGCGCGGAGACGAAGCTCGAGAAGCGCTGCGGTCTGCGCTGCGCGACTTCCCACACGACCGTGAGCTCCTGGCTGCCCTGGATCCCATCGAGCGCGGCTCGCTGGCTCCGACACGGCTGCTCGAGCTACTCGACCAACGCTATCCGCTGGAATCTGGCGTCGCGCGCACACAGCTGGTGCGCGAGGCCTTCGCGATCGCAGAACAGCTCTGCGACGCGATGACCGCCCTGCGCTGGGTCCGCCGCTGGCGACTCGAGGAAGCCCCCCCTCTGGATACCCTCAAGCGTTGGGTGAGCCTGGAGCGCGCCGTCGGAGATCCCGCCGGCCTGCACGCTGCGCTGGCTGCGCTCGCCGAAGCGACGCCCGATCCCGAGGCCCGCGCGCTGATCTTGGGGGAGCGCGCAGCCCTCTATGCCGAGCGCGGTGAACACGGTCCGGCGGCGGACACTTACGCACAGGCTCTCGAGCTTGCACCGCGGCGGAGCCTGCACTGGCTCGGCGAGCTCGCTTGTCTTGCGAAGGCCCGTGGGGACACCGCTCGCCAGCTCGAATTGCTGCTGCAGATAGCGCGACACCCCGAGGCGTCTCCCGAGGAGCACGCCGCCGCCATCGAAGAGCGCGTGCACATCCTCGGCGCGCAGCCCGACGAACGAGACCGCGCTGCCCAGGAGCTACGAGAACTGATCGCCGGTGATGCGAACCCGAACCGCGCCACGCGGGCCGACCGCTTGCGGCAGCTGCTGGAGCTGTATGCGGCTCTCGGCGAAACCCGGCTCTGGTGCGACACGGCGGAGCAGCTCGTTCCGATCTGTGATGCGAACGAGGCCGCCCAGCTGCGGCGCGAACTCGCGCGCCGGCTCGAGACATTGGCAGCGCGTGCACCGACGATCGGACTTTGGCAGAGCGTCCTCGAGCAGGACCCGACCGACGAGGAAGCGCTGGCCGCGCTGGTGCGACTGCTCGATCGGTCCGGGGAGGAAGAGCAGCGCGCTCGCGTGCTCGAGACCTGGGCCAAGGCACGCGGCAACAGAGGGACCGATCTCTGGATCGAGGCCGCCGAGCTACGCTGGCAGAAGCTGGGAGATGCGGAGGGCGCACTCCGCGCGCTCGAGCCCGCGCTCGCTCTCGACCCTCTCGCGTTCACGTTCCACGCCCTACGCGTGGAGCTCTGCTCCGTTCTCCAACGTCCCGAACCCGAGGAGGAGTCGCTGCGCGTGCTGGTCGAGGCTGAGCCCGAGACCGACAGCGCCGCTCCACGCTGGTTACGGCTCGTCGAGCTCGTGCACCAGCGCAAGGGCAGCGACACCGAGATCGCAAATACACTGGAGCGCGCGCTTGGAGCCATGCAGCCTGGCGACCCGCTGCGCAGCCATGTACGTCGTTGGTACGCTCACCTGGGGCGCTGGGACGAGGTCGCCGAGCTGCTACGCGAGGAGGTCGATGCAGGTGGCCCCTCTACGCACGACGCCCTGCGCGAGCTGGCGCGTGTGGAGTGGGAAGAGCGGGCCCGGGGACTCGACGCATGTCGCGCGTACGAGGAACTCGCGAGCGCCGATCCCCTGCTCCCCGAGGACGAAGATCGCTGGGCACTGGCTCTGCAATCCCTGGAGCGTACCTGCGAGTCCCTGCCCCATCGACAGCGCGCCCTCACGGGGCTCGGCCAACGCGCTCGAGCCCAGGACTGGTACGAACTGGCGCAGGATCTGCTCGAGCAGGAGAAAGACGAAGCCGCGGCTCGCGACGCCGCCGCACGAGCACTCGAGCTCGATTCGGAATGCTTCGAGGCACTCGAGCTCCGCGTTCGGCTCGACGCTTCTCTCGGGCGCTCGAGTGATGAGCTCACCGGGACCTTGGCACTCGCCACGAAGTCCACGCACCCGGGCGAGACCGCGGCATTGCTGGCACGCGCGAGCCGCCTGTCGCTCGAGCTTCAGGACTTCGCGCGGGCCGCGGAGCTCGCGGCAGAGGCAATCGAGGCGGATCCGAACTGCATCGATGCGCTCTGGTGCGCCGGCGAGGCAGCCGACCTGAGCGAGGATCCCACGACCAGTGAACGCTCACACGGCAGACTGTGCCAGCTGCTGACGGATACTCCGAACGAGGTGGTTCGCGCCGCGCGCGCAGCCGCACGCGCGGCCCGTGCGCTCGGCCGTACTGCCGCAGCCAGCCACTACCTCGACGTCGCACTCGCCGTGGCTCCGGACGATCTCGATGTCCTTGCAGACCTACGCCTGCTGAGTCACAGCCTCGGTCACCACGAGCGCGTTCGCGAGTGTCTCGAGGCCCTGCTCGAACACGGAAAGCTCGACGATTCCGAGCGGCACACACTCGAGCTCGAGCTCGCCGACGCCTGCTTCGAAGTGCGCGACTTGGATGCCGCCGCCAAGACGCTGGAGCACGCACAGGCCGTCGCTCCGATCCCGGCGGAGGCCTGGGAAAAGCTGGTGAGCGCATTGGAGCAGCTCGGAGAGACCGATCGAGCTTTGCATCAGCTCGAAGCGTGGGACGAAGCTTCTCCCGAGCGCCCCCGGCAAGACCTGGCGCTGCGCGCTGCGCGGGCCGAGGTTGCTGCGGAGCGCTTCGAAGCGGCAGACACCCGCCTCCGAGCAGCTCTGGCCAATGACCCGAAGCAGCCTGCGGCGTGGCTCGAGCGCGCTCGAATCGCCGCACGCGTGGACGGCCCGGGGAAGGGACTCGAGCTCTATGCACAGGCCCGCGAACACGGCCTCGAGGGGCGAGCCGGGGCGAGCTTGTGCTGGCATGCCAGCTGTTGGGCCTCGGAGCTCGACGACCGAGTAACCGCGCGGGAGGCCGCGGGTGCGACCTTGGATCTCGAGCCCTCCCATCTGGAAGCCGCCGTCGCGCTCGCCCAGGATCTACGCGAGCGCGCGGCCCGCGACGTCCAGAGCGACACGACGCCCGCAACGGGCTGGGGCGAGATCAATGCCCTGACCGAGGCCCTGGCACCGGACATCGCGCGTGTCGAGCACGCGCTGGAGTCGGGGGTGCCTGCCGCGACCGTCGCCGCTGAGCTGGAGCACGCACTCGGTTGTGCCTATGCAGCCTGTTGCGACTGGATCCCTGCCTGCAACGCCTACCGGCGGGCGGTCGCCCACAATCCCCAGCACGATGCCGCGCGCGAAGCGCTCGCGGACCTCGGCGCGTATCAATCCGACACCCAGCGCGAAGCCGCAGAGCTCCACCGCGAACTGCTGCAGAGCCAGCCGACCCGCCAAGCTTCTTGGCGCGCACTCCAGCACGTTGCCGACCGACTCGGGCGGGCGCGGGCCGCCCAGACCTGCCAAGCCGTGCTCGAGGCCCTCGGCTACGAAGCTACGAGCGAGGCGATCGATGCGACCGGACGCGACCTGCTGCTCGGAGTGCCTCCGAGCCAGACCCCGGCGGCCGCCGCCAGCGAGCTGATGCAGGCACTCGGAGAGCTGCATCTGCTCCCGGTCGGGCAAGATCCGAGCCTCGGAGTCAGTCCGCTCGGACGACTCGCCGACAAGGTCCAGCAACTCACGGGGGGCGCATTCTCACTACCCGACGCCGTGGTCGCCCGCATCGCCCGACAGAGCGAAGACGATCTCGAGGAAGTGATGGCGGACGTTCCGCGTCTGAAGCGTCGCCGACCGCGCAAAGCGCATCGTGCCCTGTCAGACGCCGGGATCTTCGCCGTCGAGACGTGGCGCATCGAGGTGTTGACCCAGGCGGCCAGCCAAGCCCTCGCCGCCGGTACCGAAGCGCTCACGAGCGCGATGCTGGCCCTTCTGAGCGCGTGGCCCGCGACGCGGCACCTGAACGCACGCTCCAAGGAGCAGCGCGCTGCGGCGATCTCCGTCTGCCCGCCGGCTCGGCTCCTGCTCGCGCGCATGGCAGCCGCCGTACTCGACTCCTTGTAGTGTCGAAGGACGCTAGCCGCGGCTAGCCGCGAATCCCGCTCAGGTAGTCTCGCGTCAGCTCATGTCGAGGCGCCCTGAACAAGGCCCGCGTCGAGCCGCTCTCGATGAGCACCCCTGCATCGTCGCGCACCCAGAAGAAGGCCAGATCGTCCGAGATGCGCCGCGCCTGCGCGAGATTGTGCGTCACCACCACTACGGTGCACGCCTCCGACAGCTCTAGAATCAGGTCCTCGACGGTCGCGCTCGCAAGCGGATCGAGCGCGCTGCAGGGCTCGTCCATCAACAGCACCTCGGGCTCCAACGCCAAGGCTCGTGCGATGCAGAGCCGTTGCTGCTGTCCACCCGACAAAGCCAGGGCAGACGCGTCCAGCCGCCCGCGGAGCTCATCCCACAGACCCACGCGCTGCAACACGTGCTCGACGATCTCGTCGATCTCACTGCGGCTGAGCCGACGGCGCTCGGACAGCGCGAGTGCGATGTTCTGCCGAACCGACATCGGAAACGGATTCGGCTTCTGGAAGATCATGCCGACGCGACGTCGCAGATCCAGCACATCGGTCTCGCGAGCGCGCACGTCGCGATCTCGGAAGCGAATACTGCCGTCTACCCGGCAACCTGGGATCAAGTCCGAAAGCCGATTGAGGGTGGCGAGAAAGGACGACTTTCCACAACCCGAGGGGCCCACCATCGCTGTGATCGCGCCCTCGCGAAGGGTCAGAGAGACATCACGCAGCGCGGCCTTCTGCCCGTACCGAACGTTGAGCGATTCCACCCGGATCGCCGCGGGCGCATCGAGCAGGGGAGCGCGGCCCGTGCGCTCTTCTCGAACCGACGGCGCGAGCTTCGAGGGTGCGGTCATGTGTGCACCATGCGCCGCGAGAGCCAGCGATCGGAGATCGAGAGTGCCATCGAGATCAGTCCCAGCAGCAGCATCAGCAGCACGAGAGCACTGGCGTAGGCCTTCGGCTCGCCCCCGGCCACGTTCATCGAGAGGTCGTAGATGTGCAGCGAGAGCGAACGACCGGAGTCGAGGAGCGACGTCGGTATGCGTGCGACGTACCCGCTGGTGAAGATGAGCGCGGCGGTCTCCGCGACCGCACGGCCGATCCCGAGCACGAGCCCCACGACCAGGCCGGGCAGAGCGGCCGGCAGCAAGACCTTCCAGATGGTGCGGGTCCGTGTGATTCCCAGCGCTGCCGCGGCATGTCGGTAGTCGCTGGGCACCGAGCGCAGCCCTTCCTCGGTCGCTCGGATCAGGATCGGGAGAACCATGCAAGCGAGGGTCAAGCCTCCCGAGAGGATCGAGAAACCGAGCCCGAGAGCGACACAGAAGAATGCGTTGCCGAAGAGCCCGAAGACGATCGACGGTACGCCAGCAAGCACGTCGAGACTCCGGCGGACCACCCGCACCAGCCGCACGTCCGTCGCCGCGAGCTCCGACAGCAACAGCGCGGCCGAGGTGCCGAGCGGCAGCGAGACCCCCAGGCAGACCGCGAGGATCGCCAAGGTGGAGACGAGGATCGGTGCGATGCCACCAGAACGGCCCGAATCGATCGGTGCCTCGACCAGGAACCCCCAGGAGAGCTCTGGCACACCGACGAGGAGCAGATCGCCCACGATCCAGCAGAACACCCCGACCACCGCGGCCACGCAGAGGCCGACCACGGCTCGAACCGTGCCATCGAGCCAGCGCGCGTGTCGCTGACGTGGCTGGCGCGTCATCGGGGAGACGCCGGAAGTCTGCACCATCCCCCTAGCCATGCGTGCTCTCGGCATGTGTGGTCTCGGTGGCGAAGCTCGCGGTAACTGCGACCAGCCCGACGACCATTACCAGAAGGACGACACCGGTGACGAACAACGCCGAACGATGGTCGCCCATCGCATAGGCCATCTCGAGTGCAATGTTCGCGGTCAGGGTTCGCACGGGCGCAAAGACACTCTCGGGTACCGCCACGACGTTCCCGCACACCATCAAGATCGCCATCGTCTCCCCGATCGCGCGTCCTGCTCCGAGGATCACCGCAGTCAGCAGCCCAGAGCGCGCGGCAGGAATCGCCACACGAAAGATGATGCCCACTCGCGAGATGCCGAGCGCGTTCGCGCCCAGGAGATAGGCCTCGGGCACCGCGGCCAAGCTGCTCTCCGCAATCAGCGCAACCGTCGGCACGATCATGATGGCCAGGATGAGGATGCCGGCAAGCAGGCTGGGACCGGGGGGCGCCTGCAGTCGAATCAAGGGAACCAGAACGACCAACCCCCAGAAACCGTAGACCACCGAGGGGATCCCAGACAGCAGCCCGATGATCCGACGCTGCAGCTGCGCAACCCAGGCCGGAGCGTAGAACTGACAGAAGAGCGCCGACGCAATTCCCAGCGGCCCGGCCAGCAACACGGCTCCGAGCGTGGCGAAGAGCGTGGCCGAGAGCATCGGGACCAGGTTGTACAATCCCTGATCGGCTTCGCTGGCAGGGTGCCACGAAGCGTCGGCCGCGAAGCGCACCGGACCGATGTCGCGCAGGGCCTCGAAGGCCTCGAGCAACACGAACCCCGCTACGAGCAGTAGGATCGCCGCACAGACCGACGCCGCCAAGCGCAGCCACAACAGCAGCAGATGGTCCTTACTCCACTGGAACAAAGAACTGAGCCTCCACGAGATCGTGAACCTGCTCGGAACTCGCGAACTGAATCAACTCGGCGACGATCCCTTGCGGCTCGTCAGATGTGACGATGTTGAGCTGACGCGAGAGGGGAAACCTTCCCTGCCCGACCGACGCGACGCTGGCTTCGACCCCGTCGAGCGGCACGAGGCGAATCGACGTACCGCGGCCTGCCTCGTACTCGGCGGTACCGACGGATACGTAACCTATGGCGCGCGGATCCCCGGCCACGGTCTTGATTCCTTGCTCGTTGTCCCCGACGACCACATCGGGCGAGATCTCCTTGTCCTCGAGCTCGAAGTACTCGAGGAATACTTCGAGCGTGGAGCGGCCCTGTGCCTTGTGGACGAGCGTGATCGGCAGGTCCGGTCCGCCCACCTCGGACCAGTTGGAGATCTCGCGTCGATAGATTCGGCGCACCTGCTCCTTCGACAGACCGGGAACGGAATTGCTCGCGTCGACGATCAGGCTGACCCCGTCGCGGGCCACCATGAACCAGCGCAGATCCGACTCGGAGTCCTTGGGTGCGCGCGATACCATGCCGACGTCTGCCAGTCCCTTACGCGCGTCCGAGATTCCGCGCGAAGATCCGCCGGTCTGCACGTCCACCCGCACTCCTGGGTGCTGCTCCTCGAACCGACGCGCGATTTCGGCCATCAGCGGCGCGACCGTGCTCGACCCGGTCACGACGATCGCAGCTTGATCCGTACCCCCGCACGCCAGCAACGCAAACGCAAGCCCTGCAACAAAACCCCGAATCCGCATCTACGATCTCCGATCTCTCATGCCTCCGAGTGCCTTGCACCGAAGGGTCTGGAACCTTTCCGTCGCTGGTCTCAGCGCCGCCTTTCGGCGGCGGCGTCCCCCAGGGCCGTCTTGCGACTTCTACGAGCGCGCCCCGAGGTCGAGGTGCGTCTCGAGCCCGCTGGATCGAACGACAACCGGCAGCAACCGAGATCGATCGCAGCCGCGTCCACCTCTGCCTCGGGAGCGAGACCGTAGAGAACCGCTCGCCCCTTCCGGACACCGTTGACGAGCCCCGCCTCGCGCAGAACGCGCAGATGGTGAGAGAGCAGACTCTGCTCGACCTCGAGCAGGCTCATGAGCTCGTGCACACAGCGCGGCTGCTCCATGAGGGCCTCGACCACGCGCAGCCGGGTCGGATCCGCCAACACCCTGAGCTTGCTCGCACAGTCTGAACTCGCCTGCATCATTCCACCTCGTCCCTCCGCCAGAGTTCGCCAGAGCTTCGCGCGACGCTGGAGCCATGCGCCGGACAGCACCGCAATAGATGAGCGCTCTTTTATATGAACTGCAACTGATACGCAACCCCCTCACGGCCCGGCCTACACGAGCCTCCCCACCGCGCCCACGGGGCCCACGGGGCCCACGGGGCAGCTCCGCGGGCGGCTCCACGACATCTTTGCCCCCGCACCGCGGCTCCATAGAGCGGACACCCGCGTTTGCTGGGTGGGCGCTTTCGGTTAGACTCGCGCCCGCCCAAGGAGGAAGTCGTGGCCGATCAGCTCCACCCCTACCGAACCCACACCTGCGGCGCACTCAGAAAGTCCGACATCGGCGTACGCACACGCCTATCCGGCTGGGTGCACGCAAAGCGTGACCACGGCGGGATTCTGTTCATCGATCTAAGAGATCATTACGGAATCACCCAGGTCGTGGTTTCACCCGCCTCGCCCGTCTTCGACGAGGCGACCGCCGTACCGCGGGAATCGGTGATCCGAATCGACGGGCCGGTAGAACAGAGACCCGAGGACACCCTCAATCCCTCGCTCGAAACGGGCGAGGTCGAAGTGCGCGTGGACGGCCTCGAGGTGCTGAGCCGAGCGGATCCTCTGCCTCTCTCGATCGCCGACGAACAGGAGGCGCCCGAAGCTACGCGCCTGCAGTACCGCTTCCTCGATCTGCGCCGTGCGTCTCTCCACGCGCGCATCATGAAGCGGGCGCAGATCATTGCGAGCCTGCGTCGTCGCATGCTCGAGCTCGGCTTTCACGAGTTCCAGACGCCGATCCTGACGAGCAGCTCTCCAGAGGGAGCACGCGACTACCTGGTCCCGAGCCGACTGCACCCCGGGAAGTTCTACGCCCTTCCACAAGCGCCCCAGCAGTTCAAACAGCTGCTCATGATGGCTGGCTTCGACCGCTACTTCCAGATCGCACCTTGCTTTCGCGACGAAGACGCACGCGCCGACCGCTCCCCGGGCGAGTTCTACCAGCTGGACCTGGAGATGTCGTTCGTCTCTCAGGAGGATGTCTTCGCGGCTGTAGAAGCGGTGATGTACGGCGTCTTCGACGAGTTCGGCGAGTGGCCGGTCACGAGCACTCCGTTCCCGCGGATTCCCTACGCGGAAGCGATGCTGCGCTACGGGAGCGACAAGCCCGATCTGCGCTTCGAACTCGAGATCCAAGACGTCAGCGAGCTGTTCCGCAGCTCGAAGCTGCGCGTATTCCGGTCGGTCGTCGAGCGCGATGGAGCCGTGCGAGTACTGTCCCTACCGAACGCAAGTGCGCAGAGCCGCACCTTCTTCGACAAGCTCGAACGCTTCATCAAGGGCGCAGGCGGCCGCGGGCTGGCGTACCTGATTCTCGACGAGCACGAAGCGCGCGGACCGATCGCGTCCGCGATCGAGCCCGA
The DNA here is from genome assembly GCA_003247575.1 of Pseudomonadota bacterium. Lineage (GTDB taxonomy): Bacteria > Myxococcota_A > UBA9160 > SZUA-336 > SZUA-336 > SZUA-336. The sequence goes on along the minus strand of QJZC01000027.1, from coordinate 4,109 downwards.
GATCGTAGCGGCGCTCCGCGAGCTTCCCGGGGTGGGAAACGATCATGCCCTGCTGTTCGTCGCAGACCAGCCACGCAAGGCCGCAGAGCTGGCCGGCGCGCTGCGGCTGCACCTCGCCGACCTGCTCGACCTGCGCGACGAGCAGCAGTTCGCGTTCTGCTGGATCGTCGACTTCCCCATGTATGAGCGCGGAGACGACTCCAGCTGGCAGTTCAGCCACAACCCGTTCTCGATGCCCCAAGGTGGACTCGACTCGCTCGAGAAATTGGACCCCGGAAACATCCTCGCGTACCAATACGATCTGGTCTGCAACGGCGTCGAGCTGTCGAGTGGCGCAATCCGGAACCACGTGCCGGAGATCATGTACCGCGCCTTCGGCATCGCCGGGTACTCCCCGCCGCAGGTGGATCACGAGTTTGGTGGAATGATCCGAGCCCTCAAGATGGGAGCTCCCCCGCATGGAGGCTTGGCTCCTGGGATCGACAGAATCGTGATGCTGTTGACCCAGCAGAGGAACCTGCGCGAGGTCATCGCCTTTCCGATGACACAGAATGCGCAGGATCTCATGATGGGAGCCCCATCCGAGGTCCACCCGGATCAGCTCCGTGAGCTCTCGATCGCCCTGCAACTGCCGGAGCCGACCGAGGAAGATCGAGAGAGCTGAATGTTCGCTGCCCCCTGCGTCTTCGGCTAAGAGGCTCCTACGCTCAGCTCAGGGGCCGCCGGCGAGACCGCAGGCCGCACGCGCCCAGGTGACCAGCTCCGCAGATCGCGTACCTTGGCTGGAGCGCGGGACTTCGCGAGCGTGAGATCACTGCGCGCCGCCTGGGACACGGAGGACGGTACACCGAGGTGCGGTAACAGTGTTCCGCTCACGATCTCGGACCAGGCAAAGTCGCGCGAGCTGCGTCGCGCTGCGCGACGCAGACCCAAGTCCGCGGCCGGATCGCCACGAAGCCGCTCGAACAGGCGCAGAAACTCCCGTGGATCCTCCGTCTGCAGCACCAGTGCGTTACGGCCGGGAATGACGTAGTCCTCACCCGTTCCCCCCGTGCAGGCAACTCCACCTGCCGCCATCGTCTCCAGCCCGACGAGTCCGAAAGGTTCGTGTGCGCTGTTGGCGAGAACCGCATCCGCTCCGCGAAACAGGACACGCCGGGCACTCGCGTCGATGTGCGACTGGATCAGCACGACGTCGAGGTCTGCAACATCCTGCAGGGCCTCGACCAGGCTCGCGCCACCCGCGCGCAGCGCCGCCCGCTCCCCAACGCGCAAGCCGAGCTCGCGCGCACATGCCAACACTTCTGTGCCATGTGCTTCGTGCCCTCCACGCGCGATCAAGAGCGGAGCTGAGCCCTCCGCCTTCAGGTGAGCGACGCTGTGGATCGCGTGGAGCCATCGCTTGTCCGGATCGAAGCGCGCCATCTTCGTCAGGACCGCGCGACCCTCCAGACGCTCGCGCAGGCGCTGCACCTGTTGAGCGGAGGTGCGCGAGTACGCCTCGGGACCGAGCCCGTTGGGGATCACGATCGGGTCGACCCCGAAGGCCCACATGCGTTGACGCATGTAACGACTCACAGTCGTCACGATCGCCGCTTCGCGCAGGCGCCCCCAGTCGATCCGATCGAATCCGAAAGTGTTGTTCGCGTTCCAGCACAGGGTCACACGATCGCGAATGCCTGCGCGGCGCAGCAGCCAGTCCAGATGAAGTACCGCGTGTGCCGTATGCCACTCCTCGGCGAGCACCACGACCGGCTGCCCCGCAGCGACCTGCGGTCCGATACACGAGTCCACGAGATAGGGCGGTAGCGATGCGCAGTAGTCCTGCTCCTTGGCCAGTTCGCCGTCGTAGACCCCACCGGGGTGATGCGCGCTGATCCACTGACACCAGCGGTGAAAGATCAGGCGCTCGTCTCGTCGCTCGTTGCCGGGCAGCTCGGGATCCCCTACCAGCCAGAGGTGCGTCTCGTAGCCGCTTTCCGCAAGGGTTTCGACGAGGCCTTGCACCCTCGAGGCAATTCCCCCCGCCCGCGCGTAGCGGTCCGGGCCTTCGAATGAGAGAACGTGAAACTGCATCACCCATCCAGTCTTGGGGGGTGTCGTTGGGAGCTCCCGGGTCCGCGCGATCTCTACCGCATCCATTCACAGCGCGTGGATACCCCCGCTTCGCACCCACGCAACACTCGTTCAGGAGTGTCTTCGATCTACCCGCTCACTTCCAGCTGTTTTACATAGTTCTTGTCTTAATCAAATCCCGAGCGGATCTCCAGCGGGCAAAGCCCTGAAGGAACTCGTCCTCGGGGAAATTGCATACGGGAGATCATCCCCTCGCGACCAGACTGCCAGACTTCCTCGCCTATCGACCTACGGAGCGCTGCGATCTGCACGGCGCCCCGCCGCCTCCATGCAGGAAAGGCCCCGCACACAGGTCGTGTGCGGGGCCCCGGCTAGGTACGCCTCGTTGGGTGGGAAGGTGGCGAGAGTTCCTAGAACTTCACCTGGAAGTCGGCTTGCAGACGGCGGCGATCGGCGTCGGCCAGCGACGGTGCGATCGGACCTGCGGATCCCAGGAATGCGCCATCGTCCTCGATCTCGTCGCCGTCGAAGTAGGTGAGACCGAACTCGGTGTTCTTGGCTACCTGACGCGACAGGTACACGATGAACCCCTCGCGATTCGTGCGGCCGTCGAAGAGGTCGCTGTCGGTGAACTGCGAAACCACCGAGTTGGCTTCGAGATGGAAGTAGCCGATGCCGAACTTCACATTCTTCTTTTTGTCACCGATCTCGAGCCCGATGCCCCAGGCGGTGTCCTCGTCGTCGATGCCGACCACGTTCGTGCCGTCGTTGAAGGTGAACGAGTCCGCCTCGAAGTTCCGAGCGTAGGTGGCATAGAGCAGAATCGGCAGGCTATCGCTGGCCGAGAGCGAAAGGAAGCCGGTCAGGTCTGCGACGCGTGCGCGTCCATCGTCGAACGCCCCGCCATCTTCCGACAACGCATTGATGTTCCCCATGGCATCACGGGTAAAGTTGCCGATGGCGTTTCCCTCACTGAAGGCAGCCGTCAGGAATCCATCGTCGAGGGAACGATACTCGTAGAGGCTCGTGCGGATCCCGAAGCCGAGGTTCCCTGAGCCCCCGGTATAGCCGATCTGGGTACCGACGATCTTGGGGTCGGAGCCCCCGCTGTTCTCGCGCGCGATGAAGCTTCCGAAAGAGAAGAACAGCTCGGACTTCTCCGTCGGCGTGTACGACGCGCTCAGATAGGCGCCCTCGGGATTGATGTCCCCATCCCAGAGCACCAGGTCTTTTCCATTACTCCACGTGTAGGGATTCGGGACGCGGCCCGCGACCAGATTCACGGAGGACTTGGGGCCCTTCATGAGCGTGAGATCGATCCAGGCACGATCGAAGAAGATCTGGTCGTTGGCGAAGTCGTCGTTCCCACCCAAGGTTTGATTCGTGCTGTCCTTGTCCCCGCCTCCGCTTGCGAGACGCACTCCCACTTTCACCCAGTCGTTGACCTTCTTCTTGAACCCGAAGCGGCCACGGAAACGAAAGCGATCGCGGTCGTCCCTCTCCGAACCGAGAGCATCCTCATCGAAGCGGAAGGCCTCGTAGCGGACGCGCAAGTCTCCGGACCACTCGAAGCCTCCGAGAATGCCGGCGGCGTCCTGCGCTGCCTGCTTCTGCTCCCCGGCGTACTTGGCCAGCAGCTTCTCCTGGGCTGCTTGATCGATCACACCTTCGGCACGCAGGATTCCGAGCACCTCCTCCATGGCCGTAGGCTCGGCGAGAGCATCCGAAGGCGCCCATGCCGACACACCCAAACAAAACGTTGCCGCCATCGCTTGATGCAAGCCTAGTTGGCGCAAGAATGCGCTCATGAATCGTCTCCTCTCAAATCAGACGTCGCGGAGTCTATACGCGCCGATCCGCGCAGGCGTTACGCGTTTGTTACAGACGCGTGAAACTGAGAGGCACGAGCAATCGCGGTTCGCACTGCCTATCCATCCAAGGGCAACGTAAAACTGAAGGTAGAGCCCTTCCCCGGCATGCTCTCGAGGCCGATCTGGCCACCCATCGACTCCACCAAATGGCGGACGATGGAG
>QJZC01000046.1 GCA_003247575.1 Pseudomonadota bacterium | reverse complement strand
GCGGGAAGGGAACGCGGCCGCCGACTCGAGCGCTTCCGCGAGCTGGGCGCGCGCGTCCGTCAGGTTGCCATCGAGCTCGTATGCCAGGGCGAGGTGAAAACGCATCTGTGCTCGCGTAGCCTCGGATCGCGCGTTGCGAATTGCGTCCTTGAACGCTGCCGCTGCTGCGAGCGGCTTTTTCTGCTTCAACAGGACATAGCCGAGGGTGTCGGCGAACGCTGCGTTGTCGGGGCTCAGGTCGACGGCTCGGCGTGCCAAACTCAGTGCCCGTTCCAGGTCTGCGCCTTCCGCGGGCTCCCGATCGGCGATCCGCCAAGCGAGATTGTTCAGGGCGACATCGTCGCGGGGGTCTCGGTCGATCGCTTGCTCGTAGGCTTGGCTCGCTTCCTCGAAGCGCCCGATCTCTTCGAGGTAGCTCGCGCGTTCGAGCGATGCCTCCCGCGTCATCATTCCCATGTGTTCTGCTGCTGCGTAGGCAGAGAGCGCTCGTTCGGGCTGCGCGGTGGCTCGATAGAGCTTTGCGAGACCCAGCTGGCTGCGGAAAGCCTCGGCCGGCTTGCACGCCCGCCCCGGCGCCACTGACTCGGTTGCCTCTCGCGGCTCGCCGCAGAGCTCGAGTGCTCGCGAGAAGTCTGACTCGATCTGCGCGACCTTCGCGCTCGGATGCGAGGCAGCTGTGTCCGAGCGCAGCTCGCCCAGATGAAGGGTTGCCCGCAGGAGGTATCCCGGACCGAAGTTCGGGTCGGCTTCGAGTGCGCGCGCCAGACGCTGCTCGACTGCAGGACGGTCCGAGCTGGAGAAGAGCTCGACCCACCCGCGTAAAGCTGAGCCCGACGTCGGCGAGCGATCGAGTTCTGCCTGAAGCACCTCGCGCGCCGCCTGGAGGTCGTCGGGAGCGCCTCGCAGACCAAGCAGGACTGCAGCGCGCACGCGCGCTTCGCGAACTTCGGGCACGGCGGTAGCCGCTTCCTGTGTGAGTACCGCCCGGAGCGCCTCCAGCGCCGGCTTCTGCTCTCCGCGCAGGAGTAGGATCTCGGCGGCTACGAGCCGTGCGCGCGGGCTGCCGGGGGCGAGCTTCAAGATCAGTTGGCTCCGCTTCCAGGCGGAGTCGAGCTCTCGCGCGCGCACCTCGAGCTCCGCGAGTGCAGTAGCGCTCCGCAGGTTCTGAGGGTCCTGCTGGAGGGCTTGGCGGAACTGTTCTCGGGCGCGCGGGTCGTCGCCTAGAGCGACGTAGATGACCCCGAGCAGATGATGTGCGGCGGGCGAGGCCTCGGCCAGGACGACGCGCTCGAGCCGATCCGCGGCTGCCCGGTGCGCACCTCGGGCGAGTAGGAACTTGGCTTCGAGGAAGAGGCCGCCCGGACTCGCTGGGTTTCTCTCGAGGACTCTGCGAACCAGCGCTTCCGCTTCCGAGCGTGAGGTGATTGCCGACTCCTCGGAATCGGATCCCAGCAGCACCTCTGCGCGCACGAGCAGCGGCCGCTCGTCGTCGGGTGCTCGATCGCTAGCGCTCTCGAGCACCCGCAGCGCTCGATCTTGCTGGCCGAGTCTGGCGTAGAGCTGTGCCAGCCCCAGGTACGGCTCGATGCGCTCCGGATCTTCGGTCGATTGAAGTCGCAGCATCTCCTCGGCGCGATCGCCCTGACCGTGCACGGCATAGAACCGCGTCAGCTGAGAGAGGAGGGGCAGGCTATCGGGCTGTTCGCGGAGCGCATGCAGCATGGTGGACTCGGCCTCGTCCAGGTGCCCCAGAGCGATGTGGAAGTTGGCCAAGCGCGTGCGGGCTTCGAGGCGCTCGCGCGTGTCGCTCGCGAGCTCGACCGCCTTCTCGAGTGCGCTCAGAGCTTCGTTCTGCCGCTCTCGATCCGCGAGGAAGGCTGCCCAGTACAGCCAAGAGGCCGTCGTGTTCTCGAGTTCGAGAAGGCGGCGGAGATGCGCTTCGGCCTGGGTCTGGTCCCCGCGTCGCTCGAAGGCCTGTGCGAGCAGCAAGTGTGTCGACGCGCGCGCCGGCGCCAGCTGGAGGGCGCGCTCGAGCGCGTTCAGCTGTCCTTCTGGGTCTCTGCGCAGGGCATTGAGCTGCGCTCGCAGCAACCATGCGTCGACGTGGGCTGGATCCCGCTCCAGAATGAAGTCAGCCTGCTCCTCTGCCACCTGCACCGCACGCGCGGCCAGCGCGAGTAGACCGAGGCGCGCGCGATACTCGAGCTGGTCGGGAGCGAGTCGTACGGCTTCGCGCAGCTGAACCAGGGCGTCGTTGGCGGAGGCGCGGCCGTCGCTGGCGAGCTCGAGCAACGCCTCGCTCAGCTCGAAGTGTGCCCGGGCATCCTCCGGAGCGAGCTCGAGCACGTTCAGCAGCTCGATGCGCGCGGCATCCCAGCTCGACTGTTCGAGATGGGCTTCGGCGCGCTCCCAATGGTCTGCGACTCGCTCCTCGCGGGATCGACAGCCGAAACTCACACACAGAGAGATCAGCAGCGAGCCGAGGATCAGCGGTGTAACCGGGGTCCGATGCCCATCTTGCGGCGCTTCGAACGGGTTTACGTGCTCGAGCCCGGACCGAGACGGCCCGCCCCTCCGAGGTGTGCGAATTCGTCGCTTCTCGGCGCATGCTGCCAAGATTTTCGAGACCATGGCTGCCAGCCTCCCCCCGACTGATGGAGGGTTGAGTATAGTCCTGCTGCGAAGCGCGCCGGGACCCCTATTCGCGGGCGCGCACACGACGGACGTACGCGCCAGGACAGACTGCGGACACCCAGCGGTCGAACGATGCGAGGATGAACCGGGTGCGCGAATCCATGCATGATCTGCCGGAGCGAGTCGTCTTCTACGATGGCGAGTGCGCCTTCTGCGATGCCTACGTTCGCTGGCTGATCCATCGCGATACGCACGCGCGGCTCTGCTATGCGCCGCTGCAAGGAGAGACCGCGGCCGCGATGCGTGAGGCGTTTCCGGATCGGTTTCCCAGCGCGCTCGACACCGTGGTTTATGTGGAACGTCTCGACGACGAGCTGGCTGTGTGGACGCGCACTCGAGCGGTCAAGTGTGCGCTCGACCAGCTCGAATCGCGGAGCATCGCGTACTGGGCCCTGCGTGTCGTTCCGCCGGCGCTAGCGGATGTGGCCTACAGGGTGCTTGCCTCGATCCGCTACCGACTCCTTGGGCGCCTGAATGTCTGTCCGATGCCTCCTCCGCATCTCGCCGGTCGATTCCTGCCCTAGTTTTCGTCCCTACTGTGCGTCCGGTAGTAGAACTGGCTCTTGCGGTTGGGTAGGCGCTGCGTCCTTCAGGGTGCAGCTCGCAGACACGGTCACAACGGGGCAGGGAGCGTGTCTCAGCACTCGTTCGGCGCGGCTGCCGAGTACGAGATGGGCCAGGCCCGTGCGTCCGCTCGTGCCCATGACGATGAGGTCTGCCCGTTGCTCGGAGGCGAGGTCGAGAATCACCTGTTCGGGCACACCACTGCGCGCGTGAATCTCGCACGGGAGCCCGATCGACTCGGCTTCGCGGGCCCAGGCGGCCAGGCGATTGCGCCCTTCGGCTTCGACGCGTTCGAAGACCTCGCTCATGCCGACGACCGACATCGCCTCGAGGTCGAGGGGCACGAAGTAGGCATGTGCGAGACAGAGGCGCGCGCCGCAACCCTGAGCCAGTCCACAGGCAAATTGGAACGCGGTACGAGAGCTCTCCGAGAAGTCACAAGGCACCAGGACACGATCTATCTTCACGACGCCAGCCTAGTTCACTTTGCCCGGGAGCTCCAGCGATGCCGAGGTGCAGGGCCCTCCGGCGGGTGACGCCGGCGTAGGTGGCGAACCCCTCCGCTGATGGCGCTCTCGTCCCCTGGTGTGCGGTGTTTCCTGTCTTGGCCGGAGCTCGAGGTGGTGCCTTGCGGCTGCGGGGCGCGGGCGAGGCGAGAGGGCCGGGCCCCGAGATTCCGATCCGATCTTCCAGATTCCGATCCGCTGTCTGGATGCTCGAACTCGCCAGTCCAGAGGGGTACCGCTCGCTGAAGTGCGTGCAGCAGCGCCCATTCGACGCGCTGTATGCTGCCGTACGAGACGCAGACGAGCGACCTGTGACCCTGTACGTCTTTGCTGCGTCGGGGCGTCGGTTGCACGACGAGGCTCGCGCGCGTCACGTCATCGACATGTTGTCGGTGCTCGCCGGATCGGGGATTCCGCGGGTGATCGAAGGGCTGGCGTCTCACGAGCCGGCACTCATCGTGCTCGAGGCGCTCCCACAACTCTCCCTCGACCTCTGGTGTGACGCTGCGGCTCCTATCGACGTGTTGCAATTCCTCCAGGTGGCGCTGCAGTTGACCTCGATTCTGGAGCGTGCTCACCAGCGTCATCTGATCCACGGGGGACTTTGCAGCTCGAATGTCTGGATCGATGCCCGCACCCTGGAAGTCTACATGGTCGACGTGGAGTCCGCCGAGCGCATCGGGTGGGACGAGAGCGCAGAGTCGAGGCAGGCGGTCTACCGCCGGAGTACTCAGGACCTGCGGTACATCGCGCCCGAGCGCACCGGGCGCATGGGCCGGCACTATGATCACCGGAGCGACCTGTACTCGCTGGGTTGTGTGCTGCATCGCATCCTCGTAGAGGCGCCTCCGTTCGAGGAGACCGATGAGCTCGCACTGATCCACGCACACATCGCCCGCATGCCAATGCCTGTCGCAGGGGCGCGCGCCGACGTCCCAGAAGTGCTCGCGGAGATCATCGGCCGCCTGCTCAACAAGGACCCGGAGGGCCGCTATCAGAGTGCGAGTGCTCTGTATGCAGACCTCGAGGCATGTGTGTTCGAGCTACGCCAGCATGGATCGATATCGGGTATGGCCATGTCGGGGGGCGGGCGTGCGGCGAGCATGCCGAGCTTTCCCGATCGTCTCTATGGTCGAGAGCGAGAGCTCACGGCTCTGCGGGCGGCGTACGAAGCGTGTGCAAACGGCGCGACCCAGACTGTGCTGATCGGCGGCGCGCCCGGGATGGGAAGGACTGCGCTGCTCGACTCGATCTGTAGGCTCGCTCGTAGCCAGGGAGCTTGCGTCGCGCGTGCGCGCTTCGGGCCGGGTGCGGATCATCCGTATGCGGGCTGGACTACCGCTGTGACGTCCGTCGTCGAGAAACTGCTCCTCGAGAGCAACGAACAGCTGGAGTACTGGAGGCGGCGCTTGCTCGACGGGCTTGGCAGCGTCGCCGGAGCCCTGGTCGCATGGGCTCCCGACCTCGGGATCATTCTCGGTCAGACGCCGCCCCTTCCAGACCTCGGCCCGAGTGCCACGCGTGCGCGGCTATCGCTCGCGTTGCAGCGATTTGTGCGAGTGGCTGCGCGGCCGGGACACCCGTTCGTGCTCGCCCTCGACGACCTGCACCGGAGCGAGCCGGGTAGCTGTGCTCTGCTCGAGGAGCTGCTCGTCGAGCAGCGCACGCCGTGTCTCCTGGTGATCGGTACATACCGCTGTGCAATGGTCGGCGGAAGCGGAGAGCCGAACCCCACTCAGTTCGACTCCTTTGTATCCTCGTTGCAACGGAGTGTTCGCGACGTCGCGCTCGTAAAGCTTCGCCCGCTCTCGGATGAAGCTACGGCCGCGATGATCGCCGATGCACTGCATCGAACGCCTGCGGATGTGGCGAGTCTGCGGGAGACGTTGGAGATAAAGACCGGAAACTCTCCACTGCTGATTCGTCAGTTCATCGCGCATGTCTGCGAGCGCGGGCTGTTGCGCTACGAGGCAGAAGCGGGATGGAGCTGGACCCCGAACGAGCTCGCCGCGGCCGACGTGCCTGACGAGGCGGTTGCGCTGATGACCGCGCGACTCGGACGGCTCGCAGGTCCCGTGCACGAGCTCATTCGGACGTCGAGCTGTGTCGGCGAGGTGTTTGATCTCGAGCTGGTCTCCCGACTGACACAGACGGATCAGCGGGGGCTGGAATCGGCGGTCCTCGACGCAGTTACCGCAGGTTTGATCGTCCCTTGCGCGCACGGATATCGCTTCGTCCATTCCCGTGTTCGCGAGGTGGCGTACGGACAGCTCGGAGATGCAGAGCGCGTCGGGCTGCATGCCCAGATCGCTCGCGCACTCATCGGGAAGCCGGGAGACGATCTGCGGGCGGAAGAGCTCCTCGCTGCTGCTGATCATGCCAACCTCGGTAGGGTGTCCAAGGGGTCACTCGCGCCTTCGCAGGTACTGGATGTGAACCTGCGTGCGGCGCACTATTGCAGTGCCTCGGGATCCAGCGTGGTCGCCGGGCGCTATCTTGCTGCGGCCAGAAACCTGTTGACCGAAGAAGACTGGGCCGAGCGGCGTGACGTTGCGCTCGAGACGATGACCTCGTCAGTCGAGTGCGAGCTCGATGAGAACCGTCCCCACGAGGCGCTGGCGCTCGTGGAGGCATTGCACGAGCAGCCGCTGGCTGAAAGCGATCTCCTGCGGGTGTCGATCTTGCGGCTTCGAGTGCTCGCGCTGCTCGAGGCTCCCTCTACCTGCGTCGAGGCGGCCCTCCAGGTTCTGAGAAAACTGGGTGTGACTTGGCCTGCGCGGCCTTCCTATCTGCGCACTCGTTGGGAGCTCTGGCGGACGAGTATGATGCTCGAGCTCCATGGCCACCAAGTGATGCTTCGCGAGCCGACCGAGAAGCCGGAACAGCTCGACGCTATTCTCCGGGTTCTGACGGTGGCGGGTGCGGCATTCGTGTTGCACGACGTCCGGCTCGCGATGCTCAGTAGCTGCTACGCGATTCGGTGCTTCCTGCGCTTTGGGAAGGTGACGCCTCCGGGCTATCGCTTTGCCACTTTTGCAGCCTTTGCCTACGTGTTCGAGGGGAAACCCGCTTCCGCTCGCTCGAGGGCTGCGCTGGCGCTCGAATGGAACAAGGAGGCTCCGCATCCGTGGCTGGGCCCCCGCATCGAATACGTGGTCTATGCCTTGATTCAGCCTTGGGTCGCACCGCGACGTACGGTCATCGCTCCGCTGGGTCGGATCGCAGAGTCGATTCGTGAGACTGGCGATCCGGAGTACTTCCAGTTCGCACGCTACGTGCGTGTGCTCTACCGCGCGCTGGCCGGCGATACGATCGTGGATGTCGCACAACACTTCGGGCTCTTGGCTGAGACTACCCTACGTAGCCGGCCGTGGTACGAGGAAGCTCGTTCGTCCTACGAAGCGTACGAGCTGCTGACGGCTCTGCCGACGTCACGGGATGACCTCCCGGGAAAGCTGGCGGCGAGCTTTGCTGCCATCCGTGGGGATGCACCGCACTTGAGCACCATCTGGATGTTGGTGCTTTGCTTCTACGGAGAGTACGGGATGGCATTCGACGAGTCGGAGCGGATCGGTGAGCAGCTGCACCTGTCGTGTCCGTTCGCGCACGTAGCCGACCACGTGTTCTATCGGGGAGTTGCTGCCGCGCGCATGGCCGGGAGGGTGAGTGGGGACGAAGGGCGCCGCTATCGGGTCGCGTTGCGCGACAGCCTCAAACGCATGCAGGAGTGGGCGCGAGGAGGACCCGATTTCGTCCATATGGCAGACATCCTCGGCGCAGAGGCTGCCAGGCTGGATGCATGTGGGGAGCGAGCGGCGAAGCTTTATGATCGAGCAGCGCGGCGAGCGGAGCGTCAGGCGTTCCTTCACCATGCGGCGCTCGTGCACGAGTTCCGTGCGGGCCTCATGCAAGAGACGGGTCGGCAGGTGACTGCGGCGCATGCCTTGCGCGAAGCGGTGCGCCTCTATGCTTGCTGGGGCGCGCCGAAGAAGGCGCAGGCGCTGAAGCGCTCGCTCTGACGCGCTTCCGCGTGCCCAGCGGAAAGTGCGCGCACGCGATCCGTCAGTGCAACACATTGCATTTAGTACTGATCGGAAACAGTGCGCCTCGCGGCTGGGGAGTGTCTGGGGTGCGACCCCCTTCGTTTGAGCCGTCGCCGCGGATTTGCGCGCGCCGATCGTTCTCGATTGAAGGGATTGCAGTACGAAGGGCATACACTACACGGTGGCGAAATATTTGCTGTCCGGTAAGCTAGCTTCGCTATCCCTTCAAAACCTGATGTAACCAGTTAACTCGGGTTGGAGCGAAAGACCACTTCGTGGTGGCTAGCGCGACGCCGCGTCAGCATGACGAGGAGGCCTCCTTCGCCCAGAAGCCCCTTTGTCCAGAGCCTTCGTCCAGAACCTTCGTCCATAAGATTGGGAGATCGTGAATGTCTAGTCCGATTGGGTCCGCTGCGATTGGGAATAGGGCGGTGGGGTACGCGGCAGCGCTGTTGTTTGCACTCCTCATGTGCGGGAGCCTGGCCAATGCACAGATCGATCGAGAGATCACGGTTCTTGCGCTCTACTCGCCGCCAGTCGCGCCGGAGCTGGCAAAGATCAACACTGAGCTCAGCCAGCTGCGGCAGTCATGGGCTACCACTGGAATTCCGGTTCCGCTGCGATTCGCGAACGGTGGCGCTCCGTTGCAGACGACGCTCTTCGGCATTCCGTTCGGATCTGCCGGTGGACAGGTCGACTGGGCGATCACGTCGTCGGAGGTGAGGGCGCTGCGCGATCGCCATGCGGCCGATGTGGTGCTGATCTTCACGTTGAAGACGAACAACACAAATCAGTGCGGAGCAAGTCGCCAGATCTTCAATCGAGCCAATGGATTTCGGCCGGCGACCTCTGGACGGTTCGCAGGATTGGATCTGCGCGGCTGGGAATCTGCCCACGTCTCCGTCATCCAGGTGGGAGGGCTCTGTCGAAACCAGGCGCGGGTGGCGGCGCACGAGTTTGGTCATCTGCTGGGAATGGGGCACCACCAGGCCGATAGCGATCCTGCTCCTGGCTTGTTCGCGGACTCGAGCGCGCATATTCGGCTACGACGCCAACGCGTGATCGAGGACGACCCGAGGCTGCGCCTCGAAGCCCCGGCCGTGCGCCAGGAGGAGATCTTCATTGCGCTGTGCACCATAGGGGTCACCGACGCCTGTGGCAGGAGCATGTTCGGGGAGATCGTGGTGCCGCAGCGTCTGGCGACGTACTCGGACGGAACTCAGGATTCTGCGAACAACAACATCCGAGCGATGGCGACGACGGCTCTGTCGGTCGCGAACTACATTCCACCGACGGTCGTGCCGCCGCCGCTGCCGCCGATCGCGCTCTTCGGCGATCTCGTGGGGCACTGTGATCCCCCGCCGTACACGCACCACGAGATCGCCTGGAGCCCGAATCCGAATAATGTCCCAGGCTCGATCGTGCGCTACGAGGTATGGGCCACGCCCTCTCCAGTGCTTCCGTATCGCTTCGCGTTCGCGACATCCATTCCACAGACTCCCGCCTACGTCTTCGGTGCCGACTTCTCGGTGCGGATCAAGGCGTGCAATCGGCGGGAATGCTCGGTTCTGTCGAGCGCGTCCTACCTGGCCCGCTGGACGTGCCGAGATACGGTGGGTGGAGAGTCCCAGAAGCTGTCCCCGAGCGGGACTCCAAACCTGATGCCTCAGTCTCCGACAGGCGGACCGAACCCGACGCCGGTGCGTCCGCCCTTCGAGGAACCCATCTGCGGAGGCGAGACGCAGCGAGTTTGTAGATAGGGCGGCACCAGCCCGACCGGAACGCGTGTGGCATCGTCTCCGCAGGCGAGATCGAGCTGCTGCTGAGTCAGGTTGTGGGCCGCAGCGAGATCCACGCTGCATAGCCCGCTGCATCGAAGGTTGCCGCGAACGGCAGCGGACCGTAGTAGGCCGGATTCGGAGCACGTGGCGTCAGTGCAGGGCGAGGATCAGGCGGAACCAGCAAGACGAGCGTGTCCGCTTGGGTGTTGCCATCTCTGCCGAGCGGAACTTCGACGGGGACGGTGCTCGATCGGATCTCGACTCTGCGAGCGGCTCGCGAGTCTTCGCGTCCGAAGTCTTCGGGTCTGCAGGCTCGGCCACCGGATGGCCTCCACTCCTCGGGCGACAGCTCCAGTTTCGCCCGGGACACTCGCTCCCCGCAGGGCCCCGGAATGGCTTCCAGGAGAGTGATCTTCGCTGCCTCGCGCGCGTGTGGCCTCTCGAGAGGGCGTGGAATCGAGGGAGCGTAGTACACGACATTCAAGGTGCGTGAGGCAAACTGTCTCCACTCGATTTCTGCGGGCAGGGTGGCGTCGGCGTGCACTTCGAGCCGCGCGCTCCGACAGACGGGCACTTCCCGAAGCCGAACTGCCCGTTCGTGGCGGGAGCGTCCTGGTGTCGTCCCACTCGATCCCGTGGATTCGATCCTGCGTCATCGGGCTCAGGCATCCGAAGAGAGAAAGCGGGCAAGTCAGAATCAGCGCCCGCGGGCCACAGAATCGCAGATTGCCTCCCATCTGTACGTGTCCTCCAGCGCTGTCTCTATCGTTGGGTAACAGGCGGCGCCGGCGTTCGACTGGAGAGCGGGGTCGAGTGTGAAGGGGCAGTCCAGGGCCATGCCATAGGGGAGCCTTGCGCCCGCGCCACTTCGAGGCGAAGGGCTGCTGCTCGTTGATCGAGGGCAGGGGTTCGGCGTTGAGTCGAGTGAAGTGAAAAGCCCTCAGGCTCCCGAGTGCAGAGCATCGGATCGCTTCGAGTGCGCGGGTAATGTGCTCTCGCGTTCTGTCTCTGGGTCGCGACCGTCGAGCTGTAGCGAGTCGTGCTGAGCTAGAAAAAGCCAATCGAGATACATGTGATAGTCACCGATGCAGTCTCTCACCGAAGCGAGTCGTGCAAGACACGAATCGCGGTTGCGCACGACATTGGTTCTGCTATCCGTGGCAGGACGTTGGCCTGTGTGGGGGTAGAGTCTGTGCGCAAGCATGAATTCGTCTCATCTACTCTTACTGCACCTTGTCGATGCCATTTGCGAATCCTTGACGATCGCTTGCGTGCAGATGATGTCGAGGGGATTCCTTGATGCAGTTTGCGCTGAATCGGGCTAGTCTCCCGTTGCGATTTTCGGAGATTGGCGGTTGCAGGTCGTTCGCAGCTGGTTGAGGCGTGTTGGCGCCGCTCGCGCACGCCGCTAACCGTCGCGCCTTGGGCGACGCAATGTTGCTGGGTACTCGCGGACTTGGGCTCGATGGTCTTCGCGTTCGACGTCCTGTGCGGGGAGCCGGACCGCGTCGAGCCAATGCATCACTTCGAATCTGTCCCAAGTGCCCGCACCAGATCGGAGCTCGGAGAGCATCGCACGCGGAGATCCCGCGAGCGGTGTCCCCGCAGGCCGAGTCCGAAGCAGAGTCCGGTCCGAAGCGGAGTCCGGTCCGACGCGGAGTCCGGATGGGCACTCGGGTTCCAGCATGGTTGCGCTCAGCAGAAAGTTCGCCATCCAGAGGAGTACCCCAGTGAAGCGGCTTCGTATCCCGGCAGAGATTTTGGCCCTTGCTGTCTGCACGACGTTCCTTGGACTCGCGAATTCCGTCCTTGCAGGTGATCCCGGTCCCGAGTCGATGCGATCGATCGACGGTGCCTCGTGGTACTCGGTGGTTGCGGCTCTGCCGGGGGCCAGTGAGGACGAGCTGCTGCTCGCGGATGCCCAGAGCAGTGGTGCGCCGGATCGACCCAGCCCGGTGGATCGTCCTGGGGATCGTCCTGGTGAAGGGGAGCGGCGCGGTGATGACTTTCTGGTATCCGATTCAGCTTCGGGAGCCGGGAGTGACTCCCGGCCCGAGATCGTGTTCACGCAGGCGCTCGAGCAGGTCTTGACGACGGCACGACGCCGGTCCGAGTTCGTACAGCGGACGCCGGTTGCCGTGACGTCCCTCAGTGAGACCGAGACGGCCGTGCGAGAGGTGCGCCGGCTCGAGGATCTCGATGGGCTCGTTCCCAGCCTGGCTTTCAGCAAGGCGATCGGAAACTCGAACGCCGGTCGCATTTCGATTCGCGGGGTGACCGAGGGGGATCCCAACCCTGCGGTCGACCCTGCGGTCGGCGTGTACGTCGATGGTGTCTATGCTCCCCGGGCGCAGGGACTCAGCCTTCCGCTCTTCGATATCGAGCGCGTCGAGGTGGTGCGCGGTCCACAGGGCACGCTGTTCGGAAAGAATACGATCGGTGGGGCGATCAACGTCATCACGCGGCGTCCTACTTTCGAGTTCGGGGGCGATGCGTCGGTCCGCATCGGGAACTTCGACCGGGTGGACACGCGTGCGAGTCTGAACGTTCCGCTGCTGCCCGAACGTGCTGCGCTCCGCGTCTCGCTCGCGACCAACTACGACGACGGCTACATCCAGAACCCATTCCTTGACGAGCGTGTCGCCAATGACCGCCTCCTGGGAGGGCGGGGTCAGCTGCTGATCCTACCCACGGAGAATTTGGAGGTGCTCCTTTCGGGGGAGTATCTGCGACAGGACCGGAGGCCAGTCGCGGGCAAGTGCGCCGTCGTCGGCCCGGTGAATCCGACGGTTCAGGGCTTGCTGAACGTGATCAATGCCCAGCTCATGGCAAGCTCGATGCCCACGATCGACGTTCAGCGGGACTGCGCCGAGGATGGACTGCGCAGCGATTTCAAGGCCGCGTCCGACCTGAGCTTTGCGGAGGATGATCTGCGTACGACCGTTCTCTCGTCCAAGGTCACCTGGAGCCTCGGAGAAGCTCTGACCTTCGAATCCACGACTTCCTTCCGCAATCAGGATCTCGATCTGCGTCAGGACAACGACGGCTCGGCGCTTCCGCTGGCGCAGCCGATCGTAGACGCGGGCGGGAGCGATCAGCGCACGTTTTCGCAGGAGTTAAAGCTCAACGGCAGCTCTCTGGAGAATCGGCTCGACTTCGTGTTGGGACTCTACGCCTTCACGGAGTCGATTGACGACACGGCCATCGGCGGAGTGTTCTCCGGAATCATTCCCGGGTTGCTGCCCGTGACTGAAGAAGAGCTCGACGTGAACAACCGCAGCTACTCAGCATACGGGGCACTGACCTTCGCTCTGACGGACAAGCTCAAGGTGAGCGCCGGTTTGCGTCGTACCGTCGAGCGCAAGCGCGTGAAGAAGTCTGAGATCACGTTGACGGACGGGTTCAGCCCAGCGGGCATGCTGTTGCCGGCGGGGACTGCGCTGCTTCCCGACGGGTTCGAACGTTCGAAGCGGTTCGACGACTTCTCGCCCAGTTTCTCCCTGGCCTACACGCCGACGGAGACGCTCCTCGTCTACGCCAGCTACTCCACCGGGTTCCGAAGCGGGGGCTTCAACGGTCGCGCCAACAGTGTCAATCAGGACTTCCTGGACATCGACTCGGAAGAGCTCACCACGTACGAGGCGGGCTTCAAGAGCCAGTTCTTCGAGTCTCGCCTGCAGCTGAATGGCGCGGTCTACTTCAGCATCTACGAGGACATCCAGCGTCCGATCCTCACCTCGGCGGCCGGGGGCATCCCCAGTGCGATCGTCCGGAATGCGGCGGAAGCTCGTCTGCGGGGAGCCGAGCTCGAGATTGCGGCTCTGGTGATGCCCGAGCTGCGGCTGGAGGCCAGTCTCAGCGCCTTCCGCAGCCGCTACACCGACTTCGATCTCTTCGGGAATGATGTGGTCTCTGGGCAGGCCTTCTCGGACGTCGTAGATGCCCCGCTTCCGTCCGCCCCGGACTATCTGGCTACCTTTGCGGTCAACTATCAGCGCGATCTCGGGCGCGTCGGCCTGCTGTCGAGCCGGGTCCAGTGGACGCATCGCGGAGAGCAGGGCAATGGTGTCGAGGATCTCGGCGCCATCCGCTCGAGCAAGTACGGGCTGCTCGACGCTCAGCTGGGTCTCGTACTCGCGGACGGCCGCACGCAGATCAGCCTCTTCGGCACGAACCTGCTCGACCGCACCTACATCGAGAACGGCCTCAATGTGAGTGACAGCGTCGGCGTCGCGATCCGCTTCCTGGGGGCACCGCGCCGTTATGGAATCGAGATCAGGCGCGCCTTCTGACGCGACAACTGGCGCTGGGTGCTGATGCTCTGGAACGACTGCTCGTGACGCTGGATTGAATACTCGCGAGGCAGTCCGCGGAGTGCTGCAACGCGAGGCCAGAGCCTGAAGTGTGTCTACGCTCTGTCTCCTCGGAGGCTTCCGCACGGAGCTCGTTCAGGCGCTGCCTGAGTGCGCCTCCGGCTTCGGAGCGAGCCTGGCGAGAGCGAGGCACGCCCCCGTACCCCTCCCCGTACCCACGCTGGGCTCGGGAGCCAGCTGGATGTCGGTCTCGGTTGGGCCTGGTCACATGCGCCAGAGTGCCTGCCGCTCCGTGATTGGAGCCTCAGACCTTAGCGGATGCGCTCGCAAGGGATGACCCCGTGTCCCAACGGAGAAGAGCCCACTAGGCGCGAGCTCGGAGGGGTGATTTCCCACTACTTTGGCGGTGAATTGATGGGTTCTAAGTTGCCGCCGCCTGCTGTACACTGCCGCGCCTGTACATGATCTAGCTTGATCTGGGTCTGATTTAACTTGATCTGGCGACGATCAAGCCGCTCATCTCACCGCTCAGCTCGTTCGTTCGACTCTCCGCTTGGGAACAGCCCATGGACTCTGTGCCTTCCGGTCGGCGATGCTTCTGCTTCGGCCGCTTCGTACTCGACGAGGCGGCGATGGAGCTTCGGCATGAAGACGCGCCGGTCGTGCTGAACGCCACGCCGATGCGCCTTCTACAATTCCTGCTCGAAGAGCATCACCGCGTGGTGCCCAAGGAAGAGGTCCTCGAGCGTGTCTGGCCGGATGCGAACGTCAGCGATGCCTCGCTCGCGACTGCCCTGAGAGAGATCCGCCAAGCGCTGGGGGACGACGGCGCCCAACAGCGCTGGATCCGTACCGCCAGGGGGCGTGGATACCGCTTCGTGGGCGAGGTGAGTATCGAGGTCGGAGCGAGCTCCACCCCCGGTGCGGCACCCACCACGGCGGTCCAAGCTCCGTCGGGAGAGCAGCTCTTCGTCGGACGTGAGGGCCAGCTCCATTCCCTGGAGCTTCGCTGGCAGGCGCTCCCCGGATCTGGTGCGCAGCTCGCCCTGTTGACCGGACCGGCCGGGATCGGAAAGACGCGACTCGCGCTCGAGTTCGAAGCCCGGGTTCAGGCCCGAGGAGACCGGTCTCTCTTTGCGTGGTGCTATGAAGGGAAGGGCGCACCTCCCTACTGGCCGTGGTCACGGCTAGTTCGTGCCTTTCTTCGGGGAACTTCGTCTCCGAGCGGAGAGGGTGCGCTGGGCGAGGATCGGGAGATCCTTACGCCGCTCTTGGGAGAGCACGGAGGCACCGAGAAGCAGGCGGTCGGGGGAACCTGGTCTCCGGAGGACGAGTTTCGATTCATCTATGCAGTCGCAGGCTTCTTTCGACGCGCAGCGGGTGGCCGCCGGCTGCTCATCACGATCGATGATCTCCAGTGGTCGGATCGATCGAGCTTGAGGCTGCTCTCGTTCCTGGCTCGAGAGCTCGATGACGCGCCCATCCTCTTCATCGCAACCGTCCGCGACGACGAACCCGGCGGGACTCCGCTGTCGGAGGTCATCCGTGCGCTCAGGCATCCGCGGGGAGCCGAGCTTCCACTGGCTCCGCTCGCCGAGGAGGAACGCGTGCGCCTCGTTCAAGGGATGCTCGGCGAACACTTGCGAGAGCCCACCTTGCGAATTCTCACGGAGCGTAGCGGCGGGAACCCCCTCTTTCTGACGGGATTGGTGTCGATGATCCAGTCGGACTCCCGCCTGCGAGATGCAGCAGCAGTTCAGGCGCTGATTCCCCAGGCGGTGCAGGATCTCATTCTCGAACGGATCCGCCAGCTGTCACCGCACTGTCGCAAGCTGATCGAGTTCGCGGCGGTGGTCGGTCGCGAGCTACCGTCGCTGCTGCTTGCTCACGCTGGCCTAGCGGACGTGAATGCTGCGCTCGCAGAGGCCTTGAGTGCGGGAATCCTCGTCGCTCAACGGGATCAACGTAGATCGTTTCGGCTGCGCGACTCCCTCGTTGCCGAGGTCATCCGCGATACCTTGCCACTCGAGGACGTTCTGGCGCTTCACCGCGATGTCACCGAGGCCATCGAGCGGATGCAGGGCGACGACCTCGATCCCGTGGCGGCGGAGCTGGCCGCACATCATGCGATTCTCGCGCGCGAAGGCGGCCCTCCAGAGCCTGCGGTTCGCTACGCGACGCGCGCAGGCCATGTCGCCCTTGTGGCACTGGCCTACGAGGAAGCGGCCGATCACTTTCAGGTCGCACTCGCATGCGCGAGGCTCGAACCCAATCAGGATGCCGAGCGGGAGTGCGACCTCCTCGTGTGCGCCGGCGACGCGCTCAAGCGTGCTGGGCGCGGCCTCGAGTCTCGCAAGCTGTTCGAGCGCGCGATCGATCTGGCCCGGCTGTGTCAGCTACCCACATACTTCGCGGAAGCGGTGCTCGGCTTGGCCCCTGGATTCTTCGGAGCAGCAGGGTCGGAGGATCCCTCTGGCCGGATGGAGTCTCCCATCTACGATTCCGAGCTCGTCACGTTGCTGAGTGAGGCGCTCGAGATGCTCCCGAAGGATTCGAACCGGCTCCGTTCGCTGCTGCTTTCGCGCTCTGCGGTCGCCAGGATCGGCGGAGCCCCGGAGGAAGAACGCGATCGACTGAGCCAAGAGGCGCTGGAGACCGCGCGAAGAGTAGGGGATCGTGCGACCTTGAGCTACGCGCTGAGCGCGCATCATTCCACGCTCGGGCGGGCGCAGGACTTCGAACGTCGGCGCGCGCTCGTGGAGGGCATTCCGGAGCGCTCGGTCGCGAGCGGATCTCTCGAGCTGGCGATGATCGAGCGGATCTACCGGCTCTCCCTGACCCTAGAGCTCGGCGACATGCGGAGTGCCGACCGCGAGATCGAGTCCTGCCTCGAGCACGCGCGAGCCCTGCGGTTGCCGCGATCCCTGCGACATGCGCAGAGCTTTCGGGCTATGTATCTCTGCATTACCGGGGAGTTCTCGGTCGCGATCGACCAGCTCACGCGACTGGTTGCTGCGGCGGAGGAAGAGGACGATGCATCCAACGCCTTGCTGCTGCGACTGCGCCTCGCGCACGCCCAGCACGAGGTGAGCACGCCGCCGAACATCGAGCTCGCTCTGCTCGCCGCGGTGCGTATGTACCCGCAGATGCTCTACTTTCGTGCTGGGCTCGCCAAAACGTACCTCGACCGTGAGGAGTTCGAGCGCGCCCGGGCAGAGCTCGATGCGATCCTCAAGGCCGGAGTCGCTGCGATCCCCCGCTCCGAGGGATGGGGGGTGACGGTGGCTCTCATCGCGGAGGTCGCGGCGGCCCTCTCCGAACGACGTCTGTGCGCCGAGCTCTACGAGCTCCTGGCTCCTGCCTCCGGTCGATTCATCGTGGTGATCTTTTCTACGGCGGTCTGGGCCAGTGCGGACCGCGTGCTCGCCGCTCTGGCGTATGCGCTCGGGGATCGGGAGTCGGGTAGACGGCACTACGAGCAGGCGCTGGCCCTCGAGAGACGAGCCGGGGCGCGCCCGCTCGAGGCGCGGACCCTGTACACGTTTGCGCTGGCCGAAGCGAATCACGATCGCGAGCGTGCGCGGGGACTCATCAACGATGCGCGAGCCATTGCGCTGCAGCTCGGGATGCAGCCTCTCTTGTCACAGATCGATCGGGCTCAGCAGAGTCGCGCTCAGCTGCGCTAGTCGAGCGGAGCTCGCGAGCGCGCGCACTCGTTAGCTGGCGCTCTCGGCGTCCGCATCCGCCTGGTGACTCCCATCCGCTCTCTCAGCTCGCGTAGTCCTGCGGTCTGAAGCCGTTTGATGGTACCGAGCGGGAGGTCCAGCTCGGTTGATGTCTCGATGTAGGACCTACCCTCCAGATAGATCAATGTGAGGACTCGCCGCGTACGCGGATCGATGCACTGCATCTGTTGTCGGAGCTCGAGCAGCCAGTCGAGGTCGAGACCTTTCGAGTCGAGTGCGGCGGCCTGTTCGATCGGGACGGCGGCCCAGCGTTCATTCCGCCGGCCTCCGCTGGTCACCCGCGCACGGCGTTCCACGAAATCCAAGTAGCACGTGCGAGTGATCGCGGCCGCATAGCTCACGAAGGCGTTCGGTGAACGCAGATCGCCCTGTTCTACGCGCCGTACCAGAGACATCAGTACGTCCTGACAGACGTCTTCCCAAGACTCCCGGATGCGATAGGCGCCGTACTTGTGGAGGAACGACGTGATCAACGAGACGAGTCGGGAGAGAGAGTGCGCATCGCCGGCGCGGACTCGCTGGACGACGTCGATCCAGTCGGCGTGGCCGCGAGAATGGGTTTCGATCGGGAGTTCCGCTGGTTCGGGCTCCAAGGAGTGTCGGAGGTCGGATTCGACAGTTGGGCGGTCGGGGTGTACGACCATCGGCCTAAGGAGAGCGCTGGCTAGATTCATCGATGCAGATCCCCCTCATTGAGTCCGATCTCGAGCCCCATTGAACTCCGCTGTCGCGTTTGCATGGGCCTCGTGACCAGTACGCCTACTGTCTCAATGATGAGATGTCGCTGCTTGAGCCAATCTTGAAGCGTGGCTAATCCTTCCTTGGGATGAGTCTCGTGACCGCCTGATCGAACGCTGAGTCGAGGCCCACACTGATCTCAACCGAGATGCTGATCTCAACTGAGATGGCGATCTCAATCGAGCTGGGCAGGCCGACCTTCCCGCGCCGGATCTGCCGAGAAGCGACGCGTCAGGGAGCACCCGAGTCCCGGCTCATTGCCGCGACTTTGCGCGACAGAACCGACACCAGACTGCCGATAGAAGGCTGGTGCGACGTCCATTGGTGCGGAGAGAGCCCGTCCGATGAACCGGCTCTGGGACCGACTCGCGAGCCGCTTCGTTCCGCCAGCCCTCGCTGAGGATCTGGAAGCTCGGCGACAGGCATTGATGGTGATCGGACTCGCACTCAGTCCGATTCCGATCTCTCCTGCAATTGCCGCGGTCTACTACTTCACGGTAGATCCGGCGATCGCCGGCGAGCTGGCGATTGGAATCCTGGCGGTCGCTCCGATGTTCTTGGTGATTCCGTTCGTGCTGCGCTCGACCGGATCGATTGCGCTCAGTACGCACGCGACCTGCGCATATGTTTTCGTGCTGCTTGCCGTGCTCTCGCTCCTCACAGGGGGTCCGCGGGCGCCAGCTCTGTACTGGCTGCCGCTGCTGCCGGTGGGTGTCCTGGGCGCGCTCGGTGTTCGCGCAGGAGCGATCTGGGGCGGATTGGTAGGCCTGTGGTTCGCGGTCATCTTCGTCGCCTGGCAGAGTGGCGTGCACTTCCGCGACTTCGTGCTCCCAGATCGTCAACCCTGGCTTTGGTTTGGCTGCATGAGTGGTCTGCTCGTGATGCAGTGCATGCTCATTGCGATCTACGACCGAGCGAAGAACGATGCGGTCGTCCACCTCGCGGCCGCCAACGTAGCTCTCGAGCTGGCGCGCGACGAGGCGCAAGAAGCCAGTCAATCCAAGAGTGAGTTCCTGGCGAACATGAGCCATGAGGTCCGCACGCCGATGACCGCGATCATGGGCTTCACCGACGTGCTCTTGGCGGAGGCCGAATCGCAGCCCGTGCCTGGGTCGTGGAGCGAGTCTCTGGGCATCGTCCGCCGAAACGGCGAGCACTTGATGGCGATTCTGAACGACATCCTGGACCTGTCGAAGGTGGAAGCCGGACGTCTCGTGCTCGAGCAGATCGAGTTCTCGCTCCCTCAGCTGATCAAGGATGTCCTGGAGCTGATGAGCGCTCGGGCGAGCGAGAAGTCGCTCGAGCTCGACGTGCAGCTCGCCGGTCCGATCCCGGCCAACCTGCGGGGTGACCCAACACGGCTGAGACAGGTGCTTCTGAATCTGATCGGCAACGCCACGAAGTTCACGGACGTCGGTTCGGTCACTCTCCTGATTGGAGCAGAGCAGGGTGCGTTCGGGAAGCGTATCTGGTTCACAGTGCGCGACACAGGAATAGGAATGACGCCGGATCAGCTCGAGCACATCTTCGAGCCCTTCTCTCAGGCCGACGGTTCGACGACCCGCAAATACGGCGGCACCGGCCTCGGGCTCGCCATCTCGCGGCGCCTCGTTCGGAAGATGGGCGGTGAGATCGAGGCGGAGAGTACGCCGAACGTAGGCACGCAGCTTCGCTTCTACCTACCCGTCGAGCAGGATGCAGAGGTGTGCTGGGTAGAGCGTCTCGATGTGAGCGATGGATCTGCCGACCGGAAGCCGCGCTCGACGGTGGGTCGTGTCCTGAAGGGTCGCGTCCTGTTCGCGGACGACGGGGCCGACAATCGTCGCCTGGTCTCGCACGTGCTGCGGCGCGCGGGTCTCCAGGTGACCGTCGTGGAGAATGGGAAGGAGGCGGTCGAGCGAGCTCGAGAAGCCCAGGGCGCTGGTGAGTCGTTCGACGTCATTCTACTAGACATGCAAATGCCCGTGCTGGATGGCTACCAGGCTACGCGCGCGCTCCGGGACGGCGGCTATGTAGGTCCCATCGCCGCATTGACGGCCAATGCCATGCAAGGGGATCGTGAGCGCTGCCTTGCGGAGGGTTGCGACGAGTTTCTGACCAAGCCGATCGTGATTCCCCGGCTGTTGGAGACTCTGGCGCACATGTTGGATCGTGGGCACCAGGTAAAGCCGACGACAACCGTGTAAATCTCCTGCCTCGCTACGCCGATGCCAAGCAAGTGGAGCACGAGATGTGGCCGGACACGTATCACGCTGTGAAGTGTTTGTACCGCAGTCACAGTCGGAACGTCTTCGTAGCTCGGCGCAACGCGGACGGAAAAGCGGTCGTCCTGAAGACCTTCGAGGCGGGTGAACAGGGACTCGCTCTTGCTCGCTACGAATTCGACGCACTCAGCGCGTGTAACCATCCGGGACTCCCCGCGGCCCTCGACCTGGATCTCACTTGCGAATATCCGTGTGTCGTCCTCGAGTTTCGATCAGGAAGCAGCCTCCGGGAGTGGGTGGGGAGCAACGGGGTTCCGTCCATCGAGGTGGCGCTCGAGCTGGCGATCGCGTGGGCGGATGCGTTGGCAGCCATCCACAAGGCCCGGCTGGTCCATCGCGATATCTCAGCGAACAACTTGCTCGTCGACCCGGAAACGGGTGCAGCGTGCATCGTCGACTTCGGAATCGCGCAGTTTCTCGGCGATCGAGGACAGCGCTACCACGAAATCGGATCCTCGGGCGTTGCGGGGACCCTGCAGTTCATGGCGCCGGAGCAGACCGGTCGCCTGAGTCGCGGCTGCGGCTTTCAAAGTGACCTCTACGCATTCGGTGGGTCGCTCTACTTCATGCTTACCGGAAAGCCCCCATTCCCTTTCTCGGATCCACTCGAGCTGATCAACGCGCATATCGCCCGTCAGCCGGTCCCTCCCTCGATGCTTCGCTCCGAGATTCCGGATCCCTTGTCCCGACTGGTGCTCAAGCTCCTCGAGAAGGAGCCTGAAGACCGCTACGCGAGTGCGGTCGCGCTCCGAAGTGATCTTGCGGGGCTTCGTGATCAGCTGATCCGCCACGGAACCATCGACGACGAATTCGAGCTCGAGGCGATTGGGATCCCCGATCGTCCGCGCTTTTCTACGAAGCTCTACGGACGAGAGAACGAGTTCGCCGAGCTTTGGGCCTTGGTGGGCGAGTCGGTGAGAGAGGGGCCATGCGTGTGCTTCCTCGAAGGCCCCGCTGGGGCAGGGAAGTCGCGCTTGGTCGATGCGCTGCGTTCTCGTGTAAGTGAGCTCGGGGCGTATCTCGTCCACGGGAGCTGCGACGACCGCAACGACCGTCCCTACGGCGGCTGGGTCTCCGTCATCGAATCACTCGCGTTGCAGATCCTCGTCGAAAGTGATGCGCGACTCGAGGAGTGGCGCCGCCAGCTGCGGACGGCCCTCGGGGCGATCGCTGGGGCAGTGCTCGAGCTGACTCCAGATCTGCGACCCGTTCTCGGGGACGTCGCTCCCGTTGCGGATCTGGGACCTCGTGAGACACGCGCGCGGCTGGTGCTCGCCGTGCAGCGTATGCTGACTGTGGTGGGGACGAAGGAGCATCCTCTGATCGTGTTCCTGGATGACTTTCACCTGAGCGATTCCGCTAGCCGCTTCCTGCTCGAGGAGCTCTTCTCCGTCAAGTCGAACGCGGCGATCACGCTGATTGTCTCGGCTCGTTCCGATGCATCCGAGACCGCATCTCTCATCCATTCTGCACGCCGACGTCTGGATCAGCTGGAGGTTCCGAATCACCGGATCGAGCTCACGGCACTCGACTCCGAGAGTCTCGTGGAGATGCTCGAAGAGACGCTTGGCAGGCCTCGGGAGCAGGTGGTTCCGCTCGCCTCTCTCGTAGAGCGGAAGACGGGCGGCAACCCTCTATGCGTGCGACAGCTCGTGGATCATCTGCATTCCCACGATCTCCTATCCTTCGTTCCGCGAGATGGGTGGGTTTGGGACCTCGGCGCGATCGCCGGCTCCGATGTGCCCGAAGGCGCCATCCCGCTCCTGATTTCGAAGCTCGACAGCCTGCGGCCAGAGCTGCGGTCGCTGCTCGGTTGGGCGAGCTGTGCCGCGGCTGGGCTGCGAAGAGAGCTGCTCGAGCACTTGGGCGAAGGGGATCTCGACTCCGTGTCCGAGAGCTTGCTCGAACTCGAGCGATTGGGGCTCCTGCTGCCGTCCCCGAACGGGTATCGGTTCGCCCACGAACGAATCCGGGCGGCTGCAGCGCGGCTGCTGACCGACGACGAGCGCAGCCTGTTGCACGCCCGGGTCGCGATGTGGCGACTCGAGCGCGTCTCCGCGTCGGGACCCGATCTCACGGACGACGGCTTCGAGCTGGCACAGCATCTTCTGCAGGCCGCAGACCGGTTGCCGCCTGAACTCCGTCTGACGCGTATCCGGTGTTGCTTGCAGGCTGGCCGCCAGGCCCTGCGTTCAGGAGCCGGCCTCGAGGCGAGAACCTACCTCGACGGCGCACGCGCGGCCTTCGAGGAACCAGACTGGGTCGAACATCCTGCGCTCGGTCTCGAGGTTTGGCTGACGTCAGCAGAGAGCGCATTCCTAGCCAGTGCCCCGAGTGAGGCGCTGGAGCTCTTGGACGCGGCGCAGCCGCGCACGCGATCCGCGTTGGAGTTTGCGCAGGTCGAGATGCAGCGGCTCCAGCTGATGGCGCTACGCGTGCCCCCGGCCGAGACGGTGGCACATGGGCTGCAAATGCTTCGTCGCCTCGGGATACGCTGGCCCCAGCATCCGTCGCCCCTGCGCGTACGCTTCGCGATGTACCGACAGATGCGTCGGATCCGTGCTCGGGCACAGCTCGGTGCGGCAGCGCCACCCGGCAATCCTCGCCCGGAACACTTGGCAGCCCTGATGATCATTCAGGGCCTTGGCGGGACGATGATCCGGGAGGACGTGTATCTGACCGTGCTTGCCACGACCTTCGCGGTCGAGGAGCCTCTGCCCGCCCCCATGAGCAGCCGCGAGGCCTACTCGATCTCGAACTTCGGGGTCTGGCTGCAGCTGCTATGGGGAGACTCCAAGCGCGCGATCGAGATTGCGTCTGCGGCCCATGTGTGGGCTCAGGACTGCAAGGACCCCGTCTACCTACCCCGCCTGGAGCTGGCCGTTCGCGCCGGCCTTCATCCGTTCGTGATGCGCCGACGTCGGGCCCTCGCGGGACTGGCTGCGTGCTCGGATCGTCTGATGGAGAACGGAGACATCGAGTTCGCCTACTATGCGCGCTTCCTGAAGGCGGTGCTCG
The DNA here is from genome assembly GCA_003247575.1 of Pseudomonadota bacterium. Classification (GTDB taxonomy): domain Bacteria; phylum Myxococcota_A; class UBA9160; order SZUA-336; family SZUA-336; genus SZUA-336. The sequence goes on along the minus strand of QJZC01000046.1, from coordinate 6,103 downwards.
GTGGTCTCGCTGGGGAGGGAGTCGGGTCCGTCGAATCGCAGTTGCAGGGCCTTTCGGAACTCGTCGAGAGGTCGGCCTTCACGTACCACGAGCCCTCGTCCTGTCTACAGGCTTGGCGGTGGCTCTGCGATGGGGCTCTGCCAGAGAGCGACCTGGCCCAGGCCGTCAGTAGGGCCAGCGACCGGCAACGAAGCGGCGACGTCGGAGTGCGATCCTACGAGGTCAGCCTCTGGCTGCTCGTGTGCTGTGTCTACGGGCGTCCTGATCTGGCTTGGACTGAATCTCAGAAGATCATGCCCGAGCTGTTTCGCAAGGCTCCGTATGTCCAGGTTCTACACGTGCTCTTCTATCGTGCGATCGCCGGAGCAAGTCTCGACTTCAAGCGCTCTCGTCTGGGTGCGCGCAGGCAGCTCAAGCGAACGATCCGATGGATTGACCGGCGAGCGTACAGCGGGCCAGACTTTCCTCACATGGTCGTGTTTCTGCGCGCTGAGTGCGCCCGGTTGGCGGGAAGACGCGAGCAAGCGCACCGCTTCTACGAGCAAGCCGCGCGCGGTGCGCTGGAGCAGGACTATCTGCATCATGCGGCGTTGGCGAAGGAACGACGTGCAAGCTTGCTGCTGGACGCCCGGCGGATCACGGAGTCCCGCGATGTACTCCACCAGGCCCTGCAGTTCTATGAGCGCTGGGGGGCGACTCCCAAGGCAAACCTGCTCCGGGAGGAGCTGTCGCGGGCGAAGCGCTGACGGAGCACCTCGGAAGGTCTCGACGGGCTACTCTCGCGTGAGTCCGGTCAACGAGGGAATGCGACGCCTGTGCCGCCGAGCCCGCAGTACCCTTGGGGGTTCTTCGCCAGATACTGCTGATGGTAGTCCTCGGCGTAGTAGAACGGTGGCGCCTCTCGGATCTCGGTCGTGATCTCGGGATATCCGGCGGCTTTGAGGACGCTCGCATAGAGGTCGTGGGACTTCTGCGCCTGCTGTAGGTGTTCGCTCGAATGTGTGTAGATCGCGGACCGGTACTGCGTGCCGATGTCGTTTCCCTGGCGCATCCCCTGCGTGGGGTCGTGGCTCTCCCAGAAGAGCGACAGCAGATCTGCGAGAGCAATGCGCTGTGGGTCGAACACGACCAACACGGCTTCCGTGTGCGCTGTTCGCCCGCTGCAGACTTCCTTGTAGGTCGGGTTCGGCGTGTAGCCGCCGGCGTAGCCCACAGCGGTCGTATAGACGCCCGGGCTCTCCCAAAATTTTCGCTCGGCGCCCCAGAAACATCCGAGACCGAAGTCGATACGCTCGAGCCCTGCGGGAAAGGGTGGCGTCATGGGATGTCCCAGCACGACGTGAGCGGCTGCGACCGGCATCGACTCGGCTCGACCGGGTAGCGCCTGACTTGGGTCGGGGAGCGAAGGCTTGCGTAGGCCAAACATGGGGTCTCTCCCATCCTAATGCGGAATCTCCGAGAATGGCTTGTCCTTGTCCACACGTACTTCGGCGGGCAGCCCGAGGACGCGCTCGGCGATGATATTGCGCAGAATCTCGTCGGTCCCACCGGCTAGACGGAGGCCCGGCATGGTGAGGTACATGCGCTGCCAGGCTCCGTGCTCCATGGCGAGATCGCCACCGGTGATTGTGCCGGCCGCGCCGAGAACCTCGAGGGCGAACGCGGCCATCTCCTGGCGCAAGGGCGCGCCCACCAGCTTGCCGATGGAGCTCTCGGGGCCGGGCGTTTGACCGCGTGAGAGGGCGGTCAGTGTGCGATAGCCCGTGTACTGGAGTCCCGTGGAGCGCGCGTGGAAGTCCGCGAGCTTCTGACGAATGCCGTCGTCGTCGAGAGCTACGCCGTCACCGTACGGAGTCGTGCGGAGCAGTTGGATCAGCTCCTTGATGCCCAGCCCAGCGCCACCGCCTCCGATGGCCGCTCGCTCGTTCATGAGCGTCGTGATCGCTCCGCGCCATCCGTCATTCTCGGCACCGACTCGGTTTCCATCGGGAATGCGCACGTCGCTGAAGAACACCTCGTTGAAACCCGTGGCGCCATTGATCTGCCGGATGGGACGAATGTCGATGCCGGGGCTGCTCATGTCTACGATGAAGTAGGTGATTCCCGCGTGCTTGGGGGCACCCGGATCCGTGCGGGTGAGCAGCATCCCGTAGTCGGAGTAGTGTGCGCCCGTAGTCCAGATCTTCTGGCCATTCACGATCCAATCGTCGCCATCGCGCACCGCCCGGGTGCGCAGGCCCGCCAGGTCCGAGCCCGCCGATGGTTCGCTGAAGAGCTGGCACCAGACTTCTTCGCCGCGCAGCATCTTCTTCAGGTAGCGTTCCTTCTGGGTGGGGCTGCCATGCGCCATGATCGTCGGCCCGAGCATTCCCTGACCGATGGTGAAGATGTTTGGAGGGGTGCGATAGCGACCCTCCTCCTGGTTCCAGATCACGTTCTGGATCGCGCTGGCTCCGCGGCCTCCGAACTCCTCTGGCCAGGTAATGCAAGCCCAGCCGGAGTCGGCCTTGATGCCCTGCCAATCCTTGGCGCGCGCCACGAGATCCTGGCTCGCTTCGTCGCCCATGCCGGGCTCGGGAGCGTCGTCGGGCTGTCGCAAGGTGGTGTGTGCTTCCAGCCAGGCGCGCGCCTCGGCTCGAAACTCGGCTTCTTCTCGCGTGTCGTCGAAGTCCATCTGTAGGTTCTCCTTGTCTCAGCTCGCTTCGAGGGCTTGGACCAAGCGCTCTCGCCACTGCGGGAGTGACCCCAGTAGAAGGCCGAGCCATTGGCTCCGTCGGTAGAACAGGTGACAGTCGTACTCCCAGGTGTAGCCTACGCCACCGTAGAGCTGGATCATCTCGGTCGTGGCCAGGTGCATGGCCTCCGTCGCGCTGATCCGGGCCACGCAGGCTGCTTCTGCAAGCTCGGGCGCATCGTGATGCAGCGCCCATGCTCCGTAGTAGGCGTTGGACCGCGCGAGCTCGAGCGCGCAGTACATGTCGGCCATGCGGTGTTTGAGTGCCTGAAACGAAGCGATCGGGCGACCGAACGCATAGCGCTGCATGCAGAACTCGCGGGTCAGCTCGAACGCACGTTCGGCGCCGCCGAGCTGCTCGAAGGCCACGAGCACGGCCGCACGATGCTGGATCTGCGCGAGCAGCTCCGCCCCGGCTCCGGGAGCGCCGATGCGCTCGGCGGGCGTGCCCGAGAATTCGATGCGCCCCTGATCGCGCGACCCATCGATACAGGGCAGAGAGATGCGCGTGACGCTCGGATGATCGAGGTGTGCAACCACGAGCGAGAGCCCCTGTGCCTCGTTCGCTGCGATCACGGCCAGCTGTGCTGCCTGCGCATCCGCGACCGGAACCTTCGCGCCGGAGACGCGTCCGTTCTCGAAGCGCGTTTCGATCGCCCCCGGCGTGACCGGTCCGCGTCGCTCGGCGACCGCGTACGTCCCGATCGTGCTCCCGTCCGCGAGAGGGGGAAGCAGGCGCTCGCGCTGGGAAGCATCGCCCGCGAGTAGAATGGCTTCCGTCGCGAGGTAGACCGAGGAGCTCATCGGAATCGGAGCCAGTGCGCGTCCGACCTCGTACGCGAGCAGCGACAGCTCGAGGTGTCCGAAGCCAGCTCCGCCGTATTCTTCGGGAACGACGGCACCGAGCCAGCCCATCTCAGCGGCTCCCTTCCACAGGCTGCTGCTGTAGGTCTCGTTGGACTCGAGGACGGACCGACAGAGCGCCAGCGGCGCATTCGACTCGAGGAAGTCTCGGGCGGTCTTCTGCAACAGCTTTTGGTCTTCGGAAAAATCGAAGTTCATGGGCTCCCCTAGATCGGATCGCAACATCCCGGCTCACGGGTGCGGTGAGCTCGGTCGTTGGCCACTCATCATACACGGGTGCCCATGAGGGTGCGCGCGCGGCTACTCAGAGCAGGGGCCGCTTCCGCAGGCTGGGCCAAGTCGAAGCGGGGCTCAGCGAGAGAGGAACTGGTACGTGAGGCCCGCGGCGATGGCGCCGCCGATCGCGAGCATCGCGATCCACCAACGTGACCCGTGATCGAACAGCGCCCCGAGGTGTCGACGCGGCTGTCGTAGTGCAGCGATCTGGACGGTGATGTTGTCGGGGCCGCCGCGCGCGTTTGCTAGCTCGATCAGCCGGCGCGCAGCGGAGGGGGGCGGCTCACGCAGCAGCGCGGCACCGATTTCGGCGTCGTCGATCACGCCGCAGAGTCCATCCGAGCAGAGCAGGAACTGATCCCCTGGCTCTCCGCCGACCTCGGCCACATCGACCTCGAGTCCATCCAGACTCCCGATGGAACGCATGAGCTCGTTTCTGCGCGGGTGGACCTCGGCTTCGGCCTGCGTGAGCAGTCCCCGCCGCAGCATCTCGCCTACCACGGAGTGATCAGCGGTCAGTGCTTCCAGGCATCCATAGCGAAAGCGGTACGCTCGGCTGTCGCCGACGTGAGCCACGAAGATGCGACCGTCCGATCCCAGCCAGAGGGCCACCCCGGTGGTTCCCATTCCCATCAGATGCGGCTCTCGCTGCGCGCGAGCACGGATCTGGGCATTCGCTGAGAGGAATGCGTCGTGGAGGATCTGCGTCGCCGGTCCGGAAGAGGTCTTGAACGTCGCTCCGATCGCGTCCACCGCCAGCTGGCTGGCGATCTCTCCCCCCTGGTGTCCGCCCATCCCGTCGGCGACGACGAGTAGCTGGCTGCCGTCTCCGCGCACGAAGACGCTCATCGCATCCTGGTTCGTCGACCGCTTGAGGCCTACATCGCTCTGCGAGGCGATCTCGATCTCATGCGTTCTCGACTTCATGGGCTCGACTGGTCCTCTGCGTGGAATCGGGCGACTGTGCCTTCGTGCTCGTTTGCTGGCTTGCGATTCTCGCTGCACCGGCCGCTTGCGCGGGTCCGCAGTTATTCAACGGACAGCTTGCGTCGTAGCTTGACTCGCGTCGCTCGCGCCAGGCAGTTTTGGGTGCCTGGGCGCTAGAATCCTTGCGTGTCCGCGAGCGTGTCCAAGAGGCTCGAGAGAGGTCGTCGAGAGGCCGATCGGGCTCAGGGCTTTCGCCGGAGGTGCACCCTCGCGTCCTCGTGGACAGTGCGACAGCGGAGAGGCGGAGATGGCTGAAGCAGTAGATAGGCAAGTAGCTGGGCAGATCGAAAGCAGATTCGAGGCGAGGTCTCGGGCCGTCCCCCTGGGCTCTGGTCCAAAGAGCCGTGATCGCGAGAACGGTGCTCGAGCAAGGAGAGTCGCTCGTGTGGCCACCTGCGTGCTGCTGGCGGCGTCCATCGGGGCCGCAGGCTGCGCGGCCCCGCGCCGGCCCCAGAGCCGCGAGGCGCAGGAGGGTGCCCCGGAGCGCGAGGTGATTCTCACCCAGGACCGCGCGCTGGAGGCCGAGAAGGAGATCGGGAGGCAAGCTGCGCAGCAGGTGGAGCAGGAGATGGGGCTCGTCTCCGATGAGGCGCTGGTGAGCTACGTGCGCTCGATCGGCGAGCGGCTCGCCCAGCGCTCGCCGCGCCAGGATGTCGAGTACAGCTTCAACGTAGCGGACACGCCCGACGTCAATGCCTTCGCGCTCCCTGGTGGCTACATCTATGTCACACGCGGCCTGCTCGCCCTCACCAACTCGGAGGCCGAGCTCGCCAACGTGCTCGCCCACGAAGTCGCCCACGTGTCCGCGCGGCACTTCGCGGAGCGTCAGAGTCGATCGCGGAACGTAGGGATGCTGACCACCGTCGGGATCCTGGCTGCGGCCGTGCTGGGCTCGGGCGAAGCCGCTCAGCTACTGATGGGGCTGGGCCAGACGGTGGGAGCGGGCTACCTCGCCGCCTACGGTCGCGATCAGGAGCGCGAAGCGGACTCCATCGGCCAGCGCCTCGCGTCGACTTCCGGCTGGGATCCGCAGGGAATGAGCGACTTCCTGGACACCTTGGACCGCGATACGCAGGTCCAGGTGGGGGAGCGTCCGAAGGCGAGCTTCCTGTCTACACATCCTGCCACGCCCGAGCGGGTCGCCGTGACCGCGGCGCGCGCGCGGCAGCTCACTCCGCGTGTCGCCGGCGAGACGCCGACGCGCAACGAGTTCCTGGATCGGCTGCGCGGAATCGTCGTCGG
>QJZC01000028.1 GCA_003247575.1 Pseudomonadota bacterium | reverse complement strand
TCGCACGGCGCCTTTGGGCTCCAGGTACTCGAGGCCGGCTACATTACGGCCCGCCAGATCGAGGCGGCGCGTATCGCGATGACGCGCCACGCGAAGCGCGGTGGGAAGATCTGGATTCGCATCTTTCCGGACAAGCCGCTCACGAAGCGTCCACCCGAGACCCGCATGGGAAAGGGAAAGGGCAACCCGGAGTACTGGGTGGCGAAGGTCAAGCCCGGACGTGTTCTGTACGAGATGGCAGGCGTCAATCCATCGCTTGCGCGCGAGGCGCTTCGCCTGGCTGCGCACAAGCTGCCCCTGCGCACGCGCGTGCTCCAGAGGGAGGAAGTATGAAGGCCGCCGATCTTCGCGGGCTCACGGATGCCGAGCTCGAGGCGCGCATCCAGACGCTTCGTCGGGCTGTATTCGATGCGCAGATTCAGCATGAGACTCAGCAGCTTGGGGACACATCGAAGCTGCGCTCGTCCAAACGCATCCTGGCGCGCGCGCTGACGATCGAGAGGGAGAGGAGCCGGAAGGCATGAAAGAGCGAGGACTTCGGAAGACTCGCGTCGGAGTAGTGGTGAGCGACCGGATGGACAAGTCGGTCGTCGTCGAAGTCAAGCGACGCGTCTCTCATCCCTTGTACAAGAAATATGTCCAGATCCGGAAGCGTTTCATGGCGCACGACGAAGAGAATGCGTGTGCAGTAGGTGACGTCGTCCGCATCATCGAAACACGTCCCCTCTCGCGTCGAAAGCGCTGGCGGGTGCAGGAGAAGTTGGTGTGATCCAGACGGAGTCTGTGCTCGAGGTGGCCGATAACAGCGGAGCGAGGAGGGTGGCCTGTGTGAAGGTGCTCGGTGGCTCCCAGCGAAGGTACGCTTCGATCGGGGATGTAATTGTGGTTGCGGTCAAAGAGGCCCTGCCCAATAGCCGGGTCAAGAAGAAGCAGCTGCATCGTGCGGTTGTTGTGCGCACGCGTAAGGAAATCGGGCGCAGTGATGGATCCTACATTCGATTCGATGACAACTCCTGTGTGTTGATCGACAACAACAAGGAGCCGATCGGCACGCGCATCTTCGGGCCGGTGGCGCGTGAGCTTCGCGCGAAGCGCTTCATGAAGATCGTATCGCTCGCGCCGGAGGTGCTGTGATGGCGGCGAAGATTCGGAAGGGCGACACCGTCCGAGTGATGGTCGGAAAGTACAAGTCGCGCGAGGGCGCCGTGCTCTCGATTGATCGTCGTGCGGGCAGGGCGGTCGTCGAGCAGGTGAATATGGTTTGGAAGCATCAGAAGCCGGACGCGCGCGGTGGCCGCGGCGGGCGCATCGAAAGGGAGGGCTCGATCAGCCTGTCCAATCTGATGTTGGTGCACAAGGGCGAGCCTACGCGTGTGGGATTTCGTGAAGTCGACGGTAAGAAAGTGCGCTGGAGCAAGCGGCACGACGAGGCGATCGATGGCTGAAGCAGTCTACCAACCTCGGTTGCTAGAGAAGTACCGGAGCAGTGTGATCCCGGCTCTGCAAGAGCAGTTCAAGTACGGGAATCGGATGCAGGTGCCCAGCGTGACCCGTGTGTCCCTGAATGTGGGCCTCGGTGAAGCGCTTCAGAATGCGCGGCTGCTCGAGGCCGCGGTCGAGGAGCTCGGCAGGATCGCGGGCCAGAAGGCGGTGGTGACCCGGGCGCGGAAGGCAATCGCGAACTTCCGCCTGCGCGAGGGGCAATCGATCGGCTGTATGGTCACCCTGCGGCGTCAGCGCATGTACGACTTCTTGGATCGGTTGATCAACGTCGCGCTGCCGCGCGTGCGAGATTTTCGCGGTGTGTCTCCCAATGCTTTCGATGGGCGCGGGAACTACAGTCTCGGGATCCGCGAGCAGATCATCTTTCCCGAGGTCGACTACGACAAGGTCGAGAAGATTCGGGGCCTGAGCGTCACCATCGTGACGAGCGCTCCGACGGACGACGAAGGGCGAGCGCTGCTGCGCGAGCTCGGGATGCCATTCCGGACCTGATGGACGCGAACTTTGATGGGCGCGGCTTGATGGGCGCGGAGCTAGAGGAGCCAGCGAGCTAGGTCCCGGATGGGTGCTGGCTCGTGGGATGGGACGGGGAATTTATGGCAAAGCTAGGCAATCTTGTTCGACAGAGGCGTCTGCGAACTGCTCGGGAAGCGGGAGCACTGCGCTTTCGGAGTCGCTACTACAATCGCTGCGGGCGCTGTGGGCGCCCACGCGCCTACTACCGGAAGTTTGATCTGTGCCGCATCTGCCTGCGTCAGCTGGCCTTGCAGGGCAAGATCCCGGGCATGACTAAGTCGAGCTGGTGAGGAATAGTACGTGCTGACCGATCCGATTGCAGATCTACTGACGCGGATTCGAAACGGTGGCCGCGCGCGACATGTGAGTGTGTCGATGGCCGATTCGCGTATGAGGCGTGAGATTGCGCGCGTACTCAAGGAGTCCGGCTTCATTCAGGACTATGCGAGCGATCGTGACCCGAAGAAGCCGACCTTGACGATTCAACTCCGATATCACGTGGGCCGCCGCAGTGGCATTCCGATCATCGAGCAGATCGAGCGTGTCTCGCGGCCCGGGCGTCGCGTGTACGTGGGCCACTCGGAGATCCCTCAGGTGCGAAGCGGACTGGGCATTGCGATCCTGTCCACTTCGAAAGGGGTGATGACGGACGTCCAAGCACGCGAGGCCAGTGTGGGTGGCGAAGTGCTCGCGAGGGTGTGGTAGACGATGTCCCGAATTGGTCTCAAGCCGGTTCAGCTGGCAGCTGGTGTAGAGGTTCGAGTCGTCGACGGTCGGGTGTCGGTCAAGGGGCCGAAGGCCACCCTCGAGGAGGCGGTCGCCCCGTATACGCGCATCGAAGTGAAGGACGGAGCGGCGGTGGTCGTGCGCGAGGCCGAGAGCAAGGAGGCGCGTGCCGCACACGGCTTGATGCGCAGTCTGCTCGGAAACATGGTCACCGGAGTTACGGACGGATTCGAGCGCGCCATGGAAATCGTGGGCGTGGGCTATCGCGCAGAGGTCAAGGGCAAGGATCTCGTGCTCACGGTGGGCTACTCGCACCCGGTGTCGATGCCGGTGCCCGAGGGCGTGACCGTGCGTTCCGAGAGTCCGACGCGCTTCGTGATCTCGGGCTCGGACAAGCAGCAGGTGGGGCAGTTTGCGGCCAACGTGCGCGAGGTGCGCCCCCCAGAGCCCTACAAGGGTAAGGGCATCCGGTATTCAGACGAGATCATCCGCCGCAAGGTCGGAAAGTCGGCAGGAGGGTAAGGTCGATGGCAAGGATGGCTCACAGTCGACGAGTCTGGCTTCGGAGACGCAAGCGAACGCAGCGGCAGCTCGCGCGAGCGGATCGGCCGTTGCTTACGTGCTTTCGGAGCGCCAAGCACATCTACGCCCAGTTGGTAGACAAGGAGTCGGGGCGCACGCTCGTCACCGTCTCCTCTCGCTCCCCTGCGGTGCAGTCGAGCCTCGGCGAAGGTGGAAAGAAGGGAGCCGCGCGGGCCGTTGGGCTGGAGATCGCGAAACTGGCGCTCGAGCGGGACATCCGCGAGGTGGCATTCAACCGAAATGGCTTCGTGTACCACGGGCGAGTCAAGGCTCTCGCCGACGGGGCGCGCGAGGGCGGACTGAGCCTTTAGGACGAACGATGAAACGCGAACAAATTCTTCGAGACCGCCTGAATCCGAACGACTTCGAGCTCGAGGAGCGAGTGGTCGATATCAACCGGGTCGCCAAGGTGGTCAAGGGTGGACGTCGCTTCGGATTCTCGGCGCTCGTAGTCGTCGGAGATGGCCGGGGCGTGGTCGGAGCGGGCGTGGGCAAAGCGAACGAGGTGCCGGAGGCGATCCGCAAGGGGATCGAGAAGGCACGCAAGAATCTCCTGCGCATCCCTCTACAGGAGGGGACCATTCCCCACGACATCATCGGCCATAATGGAGCTGGCAAGGTGCTGCTGCGCCCAGCGTCGAAGGGAACCGGAGTGATCGCGGGCGGTGCGGTGCGAGCCCTCTGCGAAGCGGCGGGAGTGCACGACATTCTGACGAAGTGCCTGGGATCGACCAAGCCGCACAACGTCATCCTGGCGACCCTGAGCGGCATGCGAGGGCTGCGTGAGCCGTCCGAGCGCGCACGGGAGCTCGCGGTCTGATGAGCGAGCGCAAGGTCCAGGTTCGTCAGGTGAGAAGTGCGATCGGCTTCACGCGCGATCAGCGACAGACCCTGCGTGGGCTCGGCCTGCGCAAGCTGGGATCGGTGTCGACGGTAGTCGATACGCCTGCCACTCGCGGCATGATCCGGAAGGTGTCGCACTTGGTCGAAGTCGAGGAGGCTCGTTGATGTTGGATCGGCTGAGTCCCACGCCGGGATCGCGGCGTCCGCGCAAGCGCGTCGGGCGGGGAATCGGAAGTGGACTGGGGAAGACCTCTGGTCGCGGGCAGAAGGGTGCTGGAGCGCGCTCCGGGTTCAAGCGTCGCGACTGGTTCGAAGGCGGCCAGATGTCGTTGGCGCGTCGGCTGCCGAAGCGTGGCTTCACGAATGTTTTTCGGCGTGAGCATCAGGTTGTGAATGTTGGGGCACTCGCGCGCTTCGAGGCGAATAGTGAGGTCGGGCCAGACGCCCTGGCGATGGCCGGACTGATCCCAAATTCGAAGGGTCAGGTGAAGATTCTCGGTGAAGGGGAGCTGGCTGTGCCCGTTGTGGTGCGTGCCCATGCGGTCAGTAAGAGCGCCGAGGGGAAGATCCAGGCCGCCGGTGGGAGGGTAGAGCTGATCGACAGCGTTTCCGCTCGTGCGGGGGGTGGGTCGGAAGAGAGCGCAGAGCAGTGAACGCTGGAGCGGTCGGCAATATCGCACGCACTCCCGAACTCGGGAAGCGTATCGGCTTTACGTTTGCGATGCTGGCTGTATATCGGCTGGGCTGCGCGATCCCGACTCCGGGAATCAACATCGCCGAGCTCAAGCAGTTCTTCCAGGAGGGCGCAGGTCCGTTCGCCATTTTCAATCTGTTCAGCGGTGGCGCATTCGAGCAGCTGTCGATCTTCGCGCTCGGCATCATGCCCTACATCAGTGCTTCGATCATCATTCAGCTGCTGACGGTCGTGATCCCACAGCTGGAAGAGCTCAAGAAAGAAGGTGAGGAAGGGCGCCGCGTCATCACGCGCTACACCCGCTACGGCACCGTGGGGTTGTCGATCGTTCAGAGCACCCTCATGGCGACCGCCCTCGAGTCCGGTCTTTTCGGCGCGAATACGGTGATCGATCCCGGTTGGAGCTTCCGCGTGATGACCGCGATCACCCTCACCGCCGGCACTGCATTCATCATGTGGCTGGGGGAACAGATCACCGAACGCGGGATCGGCAATGGGATCTCCTTGGTGATCTTTGCCGGTATCGTCACGGCCATCCCGAGCGCCCTGTCGCGCGTGGTGGACCTTGCGACTACGGGGCAGCTCCCGCCCGTCGGGGTGTTCCTGCTCGCAGCCCTGATGCTCGGTGTCGTTTTCGGCATCGTCTATGTGGAACGCGCTCAGAGACGAGTGCCGATTCAGTACGCTCGCCGCACTGTTGGGCGCCAGGTGGTCGGTGGGACGACTGCGTACTTCCCGCTCAAGCTGAACACGTCTGGGGTCATCCCTCCGATTTTTGCATCGTCCCTGCTGCTGCTGCCGGTGCAGGTCGGAAGCTGGTCGAACTCCGTATGGGTTCAGGATTTCGTGCAGGATCACCTCAGCTTCAACAGCCTGCCGTACAACATTGTCTACGTAGGAATGATCATCTTCTTTGCCTACTTCTACACCGGGATCATGATCAACCCGGATGACCTCGCCGACAACATCAAGAAGAACGGCGGTTACATTCCGGGGATTCGACCCGGCCCTCGAACGGCTCACTACATCCAGCAAGTGCTCAATCGCATCACTCTCATCGGGGCTGGCTACCTCGCAGTGGTGTGTTTGCTGCCGGTGGTCATGTCGGTGCAGTTCAACGTCCCGTTCTATTTCGGCGGCACTGCACTGCTGATCGTCGTGGGTGTGGCGATGGATACGATGGGTCAGGTCGAGGCGCATCTCGTGTCCAGGAACTACGACGCTTTCAAGCGGACAGGCCGAGGGAGGGGCGGACGATGACACGAGCTGGCGATCGGCAGTGGAATCTGGTTCTGACAGGCCCTCCGGGCGCTGGGAAGGGGACCCAAGCGGTTCGGCTGGCGGCTCGGCTCGGGATCCCGCAAGTCTCGACGGGGGACATGCTGCGTGAGGCGGTGGCCTCTGAGAGCGAACTCGGCAAGCGAGTGAAAGCCATCATGGAGCGCGGCGATCTGGTTTCGGACGAGATCGTGATCGAGCTGGTTCGCGAGCGTTTTGCGCGTTCGGACTGCGGTCCTGGATTTATCCTGGATGGCTTTCCAAGAACCGTGGCACAGGCCAAGGCGCTCGACGAGCTGCTAGCGCAGCTCGGGCGCTCCCAGATCACGGTAATTGCTCTCGAGGTGCCCGAAGCGGAGCTGATCAATCGGATTCTGGCTCGCGGTGAGGGGCGTGCAGACGACAACGAAGCGACGGTGCGGAAGCGCCTACAGGTCTATCAGTCGGAGACGGCCCCGATTCTGGAGCATTATTCAGCGGGGCTGGCGCGAATCCACGGAGTTGGAGAGATCGACGAGATCGAAAGCTGGATCGCGGAGGCCCTGCAGCTTTCATGATCCACATCAAGTCCAGTCCAGAGCTTACGCGAATGCGGCAAGCTGGGCGTCACGTCGGGGAGATCCTGCTCGCCTTGCGCGAACAGGTCGAGCCCGGCATGACGACCGGGGATCTGGACCGTGCTGCGGCAGCCGCGATCCGGGAGCGGGCGCTTCAGTCTTCGTTTTTGGGCTATGCGCCGGGGGGAGCTCCGCCCTATCCGGCCGTAGTCTGCACTTCGGTCAACGAGGAAATCGTGCATGGGATTCCTGGGGAGCGGGAACTCCACTCGGGGGACGTGCTGAAGATCGACTTCGGGGTCATCTGCGAAGGGTTCCACGGAGATTCGGCGGTGACCGTCGTCGTAGGAGGGGATGCTGCGTCCGATGAGTTGACGTTGCGCATGATCGAGGTGACGCGTGCGTCTCTCTACGCGGGAGTCGAGCAGCTCAGGGTTGGAAACCGCCTTGGGGACGTCTCGCACGCAGTGCAGTGTGCAGTGGAGAAAGCCGGATTCACGGTGGTTCGAGATTTCGTCGGACATGGCATCGGACGGAAGTTGCACGAGAAGCCGCAGATCCCGAACTTCGGACCGGCCGGTCGAGGTCCGCGGCTCAGGGCAGGAATGGTGGTGGCCATCGAGCCAATGGTCAATTTGGGGACGCACGAGGTGGTGATGCGTGAAGACAGGTGGACAGCTGCGACAGCAGACGGCCAGCTGTCGTGCCACTTCGAGCATACGATAGCGATTACCGAGAACGGACCGGAAATCTTGACGCAGATTCCGGGAAGTCATTGAGTGGGTGGGCGCAAGCATGAAGGTGCGAGCCAGCGTTCGAAAAATGTGTGACAAGTGCAAGATTATTCGGCGGAAGCGGATCATTCGCGTGATTTGCGAGAACCCGAAGCACAAGCAGAGGCAGGGCTAGAGCATGGCGAGAATCGCAGGAGTGGATCTGCCGCGCGAGAAGCATATCGGAGTGGCCCTCACGTACATCTACGGGATCGGCCGTTCGAGCGCACGAAAGGTCTGCGAGGAAGCGGACGTGCGGATGAGTACCAAGACCTTCGATTTGGGTGAGGACGAGGTCTCGCGTCTGCGCGACGTGATCGAGCGGCGCTACGCGGTCGAGGGCGATCTGCGCCGTGAGGTGCAACAGAATATCAAGATGCTGATGGACCTCGGTTGTTACCGAGGGCTGCGGCATCGACGTGGTCTTCCGGCCCGGGGACAGCGAACGCATACGAACGCGCGAACGCGCAAGGGCCCGCGGAAGACGGTGGCAGGCAAGAAGAAAGCTCCAGCTAAGAAGTAGCGACGCGAGATCATGGGAAAATCAAAAAAAGTACGAAAGAAGGTCCGGAAGAACATCCAGACGGGTGTGGCGCACATCCACGCCACGTTCAACAACACGATCGTCACGATTACGGATGTCTCCGGGAATGCGGTCGCCGCTTCCTCGGGGGGGACGGTTGGATTCAAAGGGTCTCGGAAATCCACACCCTTTGCCGCGCAGATGGGCGCAGAGGACGCAGCGAAGAAGGCTATGGAGCATGGCATGCGTCAGATTGGCGTCTTCGTGAAGGGTCCGGGAGCAGGTCGTGAGTCGGCTCTGCGTGCCCTCCAGGGGGCGGGCTTCAAGATTACCTTTATTCGGGATGTAACCCCCATCCCGCACAATGGCTGCCGGCCGCCGAAGCGGCGGCGGTCCTAGGAGAGGGGCATGGCCAGGTATAACGGTTCGGTCTGTCGGTTGTGCCGACGGGAAGGCATGAAGCTATTCCTGAAGGGCGAGCGGTGCTTCACGGACAAGTGCTCGATCGAGCGGCGCAACTATCCGCCGGGAGTTCACGGGCAGGCGCGTCCGAAGTTCTCGGACTATGGCAACCAGCTGCGAGAGAAGCAGAAGGTCCGGCGTATCTACTCCGTGCTGGAACGTCAGTTTCGTCGCGTGGTCAGTGACGCGGAGCGTATGAAGGGTGTCTCGGGCGAGAACCTGCTCGCCCTGCTCGAACGGCGTCTGGACAATGCCATTTACCGATTGGGCTTCGCGACCTCGCGCAACGAGGCTCGACAGCTGGTGCGGCACGGGCATTTCGAGGTCAATGGTCGCAAGGTCACGATTCCGTCGTTCCGTCTACGGGTGGGAGAAGTGATCAGCCTCAGTCCGCGTGGAAAGAAGACTGCTCGCATCGAGGCGGCGATCGAGACGGCGGACGCCGGCGCGGTTCCCGCGTGGCTGTCGTTGGACAAGAACGCGAAGACAGGTCAAGTCGTGGATCAGCCTCAGCGCGAGCAGATCACGATCCCGATCCAGGAACAGCTCATTGTCGAGCTGTATTCTCGATAGGTTGCGGGCACGCATGGCTCACCCCCGGGGAGGACACGTATGAACGTCGAACTCATGGTTCAGAACTGGCAGTCTCTGATTCGGCCTCGCAGGATCGAGGTCGACGAGGGTCTCACGGAGGTATACGGCCGGTTCGAGTGTGCCCCGCTCGAGCGTGGCTTCGGTCTGACTCTGGGCAATGCACTGCGCCGTGTGCTGCTTTCTTCACTGCGGGGGGCCGCGATTACCGCGGTTCGGATCGACAACGTCATGCACGAGTTCAGTGCCATTCCAGGCGTGCGCGAAGACGTGAGCGATATCATCCTGAATCTGAAGGAGGTGCGTCTGCGCATGAACGCGGCGGGTCCGCGGGAGATCAGCATCTCGAAGCAGGGAGAGGGCAAGGTCGTTGCCGGAGACTTCCAGTCTCTGGATCAGACGGTCGAGATTCTGAATCCTGGCCATCATGTCGCGACCCTTTCCCAGGACGCGGATCTGAACATGACGGCGTTGGTCGATCTCGGCAAAGGCTTTGTGATCGCCGAGAAGAACGCTACCGAGGATCAGCCGATCGGCACGATTCCGATCGATTCCACGTTCTCGCCAGTTCGAAAGGTAAACTACACGGTGACGAACGCGCGTGTCGGTCAGGAAACCGACTACGACCGCTTGGTCATGGAAGTGACCACGGATGGTTCGTTGACTCCTGCCGACGCTCTCGCCTTTGGAGCGAAGATTCTGAAGGACCAGCTTTCGATCTTCATCAACTTCGAGGAAGAGATCGAACGCTCTACGGTCGAGGTCGCATCCTCTAGCCAGCCGAACGAGGTTCTGTTTCGTCCGGTCGACGAGCTGGAGCTCTCAGTGCGTTCCGCAAACTGTCTCCAGAATGCGGATATCAAGTACATCGGCGAGCTGGTACAGCGGTCGGAGAGTGAGATGCTCAAGACCAAGAACTTCGGTCGCAAGTCTCTGAATGAAATCAAGGATATCTTGAGTGGTCTCGGGCTCGAGTTCGGGATGAAGCTCGAGGCCTTCCCCTCGCGGACCGACCTGGATCGGATGCGCGAGGCCGACGTCTAAGGAGCCCCAGCTCGTGCGCCACAGAAAAGATCATCGAAAACTAGGGCGGACCCCTTCGCATCGTCGCGCCATGCTTCGCAACATGGTGACATCGCTGCTCGACCACGAAGAGATTCGGACGACCGACGCCAAGGCGCGAGAGGTGCGTCGCCTTGCGGAGCGCATGATCACCTTGGGCAAGCGCGGCTCGTTGCACGCGCGTCGGCAGGCATTGCGAACCTTGCGCTCGAAGCAGGTGGCCGCCAAGGTGTTCGACACTCTGGCCGAGCGGTACCGAGATCGTCCCGGAGGCTACACACGCATTCTGAAACTGGGGCATCGAGTCGGTGACGCAGCACCGGTGTCGATCGTTCAGCTGATACCGAGTCAGTCCGGCGAATAGGAGCTCCGGCGCATTGTCGCGTGGACGAAAAGGCCTACTAGCCTTGCTCGCGTTTGGAGCGTTGCTGTCTGCAGGTGTGGCGGCCTTCGTGATCTCGCAAGGCTCGGGCTTCGTGCGCACGGGTGAACCCGCGCCCTCCTTCGAGCTGGCTACGCTCGGCGGAGGGAGCGTGTCGCTCGCCGATCTGCGTGGCAAGGTCGTCTACGTGAACTTCTGGGCAACCTGGTGCGCACCATGCGTCGACGAGGCCCCCTCTCTGCAGCGTCTATATGACGCGCTGGCACCGGAAGGTTTCGAAATTCTTGCGCTTTCCATCGATGATCCCAAGACGATGGAAGCGGTACGTGCGTTCCGAGAACGTTTCGAGCTCGAATTTCCGATCCTTCTCGATCCAGATAAGAATGTGTACTCTCAATATGGAGCGACTGGGGTTCCTGAGACGTACCTGATCGATGCGGAGGGGCGGCTTGCTGAGGCGTACATCGGGCCGAGAGACTGGAGCGACCCCAGATACGCGCGCGCGGTCCGACGACTCCTCGATCGTGCGGAGGCGGGGAACCACCGCTCGGGGTGAGTCGCGGCGTTCCCGTCGCGCCTCTGCGTCCCAGCTGGGCTGGCTCGCGCAGTCGATCTCGCGGGGGTGGGTGCTGATCTTGGCGGCTCCCTTGAGCACTGGAATCGCGTCGCTTGCCACCTTGTTGATCGATGCTGACAACGGACTCCGCGCCTGGTGGTCGATTCAGAGAGAGCTTTCGGAGGCCCGAGCAGAGCTAGCTGCGCTTCAAGCGGAGCGTGACGTGCTTCAGGAGGGTGTAGACGCGCTGCAGTCGGACCCCTTCGAACTCGAGCGACGCGCGCGCGAAGACGGAGGTATGATGCTCCCTGGCGAGCGCGTCCTCCGGTGTTGTGACTGACACTGGTCGTCGGGCCAGCAGTGAGCTCGACTCCGTCTTGTGTGATGCCACACGCTCGGTCCTGGCGAGCTATGGCTTCGGCTCACACCGAGTCCTGGATGCGGAGCTCGAATGCCTGGATTCCGTGCGCGCAGCGCGGTCACGTGGGGCTACCCGTCGGATCCGGCGCACGACCCGCGCGAACTGGACTTCCCGGATGGCATTTAGTTGGGCGCGCGCCCTTGCGATCGATTCCCGTCTCCTCGCCGACTCGATCGTAGCGGCTGTGCGAGCCATGCCGGAGCGGCGCCGACGAGCAGCGCGGTTGCGAAGGATCGAGGCCGCGGGCCCCGGATTTCTCAACCTTTGGCTCCGCGTGCGCGAACCACGCGACATCTTCGGCGACGTCCTGGAGGACTCGAGCGCAGTTCGCGGAATCCCGCCCTCGGCAGACCGGAGAATCGTCGTGTCCTGGGAGTGTGCGCCTTCCGCTTTCCTTGACGGGTGCGATGGCGCGCTCCAGGACGAGGTCCACGCCGCCGTGCTCGCGGAGGCGCTCAAAGCTCTGCTCGCGCGAACCGCCGAGGTCGTGCGACTCGAGTGCTTCATTCGGGATACGCGGTGCGCGGATGCAGCGCAGTCTGTGCCGCCTCCGAGGCTCGCGGCCACGCTCCATGCCTGGGGCGTTCACCCCGACTCCTACTATCCAGCGAGTTCGTTGTTCGAGGATCCAGAGGTACGTCCGCTGCTGGCGGGGCCTCAGCTGTCAAGGTCCAGAGGAGCAGCCGGTATCGACGTGACGTCTGCACAGGGGGGCGCTCCCGCGTACGCCGGTGGACTCGACCGCATCAGGCTGGCTTACACATGCGAGGCCTTTCGACGCGGCTTCCAGAGGCTGATTCAGCTCGGTCCGGCGGACCCCGCGGCTGATTCGTCAGCCTTCCACGCAGCCGTGCGAGCGCTGGGGCACGATGCCGGATGTCGTGAGTGGGTGAGTCCCGGGCGGACGCTCGCTCCACGAGCTCACACGGAAGGCTTGGGGCCGCTGCCCGTCTCGCGCGAGCGAACGCAGGCCGGGACTGGAGTCACCGGCCCGTCGGAGGAGCTGCGACTGCGAGTGTTGTGCGCGGGAAGCGCACTCCTCCGTCGGCCTCCCGGTTACGATGGCGGGCTCTGGCGGGATGTCGTGTGCTGCGACCATTTGCTGACGGAGCGGATACGGGGGTGCGAGCGACGGGACCTCAGCGCGTGGGTTCGCTCCAGAGCTCCAGAGGCGGATCGAGTCGAGGGGGTGCAAGGGCTCGCAGATCGTTTGGAAGGCTACTCCTACTACTCGAGGCGAGCCGTATCGGAGCGGAGGCCCGATCTGCTGGCTCGGTACACGTTGGCGTTGGCGCGCTGGCTGCTCGGTGGGTTCGGCGCGACAGCCGGGGCGCTGCGTGGGCGCCAGGTGCCAGATGCGCCAGTGTGTCGCTTGGATGCCGGGCCAGCGGCGGCCGCTCGGCGTATCCTTCGGAGCGGCATCGAGGCGATCGGGCTCGAGCTCCCCACAGGAGGCTAGGCCGATGAGCAAGCGCAAGCGTAGGAAGGCGAGATCGCGGAGGCGGACTGGGTCGCTCAGGCGGAGGCTCGAGCGACTCGGATTGACCTTGGTCAGTGTGGCCTCTGGCGTCGCGTTGGCGTGGTGGATGCTCGAGATGCCCCTCCTCTGGATCCGAGGGACGGCGAGTATTCGAGAGGTGTCGCTCGGGCCACCCGAGCGTGAGTCGCAGGATCTCGGTGTGGGGAGCGTATCCATCCCATCCATTGTGCGGTCGGCGCCACCGGCCGCCGAGCAGTCGGGTCCAGCCGATCCCCCGGCGCCGGCGGCGCGTGTATTCGTGCCCAGAGTGCCGCTCGCACGCCCCACCCCTGCCGCGCGCCGCAGCCGAGAGACAGCCGCACCCGGGAACTCGAGTGCGCGCCCCATTCCGAGCTCGGGCCGGATTCGGCCACCCCCACCGCGGCCGCGAACGCAGATGCGAGCGGCCAGTCCGCCGAGGAACTCCGGCCCCGCGGTACAGGTCGCGGCAGGGCCGAATCGGAGCGGCGCGGAACGCCTGGAGCGAAGGCTGCGGAATCAGGGATTTTCGAGCTACGTGGTTGCCTTCCAGGACGGGGCGGCGGGACTGCGCTACAAGGTTCGCGTGCGCCCCAAACGGGGCGAGGGGGTCGATGAGCTGATGGAACGCCTACGCAAGCGCGGGCACACAGGCTGGGTGGTGCGGCGTTGAGCGAGGCGCGCTGGCTGATCACGGGAGCCTCCGGACAGCTCGGGCGGTCACTGCTTGCCGTCGAAGGTCTCCCGCAGGACGTGACGTGGGTCGGCTGCTCGCATGCGGAGCTCGATGTCTGCGATGAGGCCGCGGTGCGGAAGCTCCTGCGGGAAGTCGCTCCCCAGGTCGTGATCAACGCGGGCGCCTTCACGCAGGTCGACCTTTGCGAGAGCGAACGCGAGCGCGCGTGGGCCGTCAACGCGCGCGCTCCGGGGGTCCTGGCGAGTCAGCTCCCCGCGGGAGCCAGGCTGGTGCATCTGAGCACGGAGTACGTGTTTTCGGGGGATGCCCACGTGCCCGTACCCGAGGAGACGACAGCGGATCCGCGCAGCGTCTATGGAGAGAGCAAGGCGGCGGGAGAGGCTACGGTGCGTGAAACGACCCCGAACCACGTGATCGTGCGCACGCAGTGGCTCTTTGGCGAAGGGCGCAACTTTGTCCGAACCATTCTCGACGCGGCTCGGGAGGGGCGGGAGCTACGTGTGGTCGAGGACCAGCTCGGTCGCCCGACCTCCACGGATGCGCTCGCGGCCGGGCTCGTCTCGTTGCTGGCGACCGAGTTCCGCGGGACGTTGCACCTGGCATGTGAGGGCACGGCTTCTTGGTTCGACCTCGCGCACGAGATCGTGCGTTCTGGCGCTGCGCTCGGGCTGAATCCTCAGGTACCGGTTCAGCCGGTGGCTTCGGAGGCGTTTCCGCGTCCTGCCCCACGGCCTCGCTACGGGATCCTGGACCTCACCAGATCGCGCGCGCTCGGAGTCCAGATGCCACACTGGCGCGTCGCCCTCGAGCGCTATCTGCACCAGGAGGTGAGCCGGAATGGCTAGAGTACTCATCACGGGTGGCGCGGGATTTATCGGATCGCATCTGAGTCGGCGCTTTTTGAACGAGGGCGACGAGGTCGTGGTGCTCGACAATCTGCTGACCGGGCGGATCGAGAACATCGAGGATCTCTTCGGGAGACAGGCCTTCACCTTCATCAAGCACGATGTGACGAACTTCATTCACGTTCCCGGCCACCTCGACGCAGTCTTGCACTTCGCTTCGCCCGCGAGTCCAGCAGATTTCGAGCGGCTCCCGATCCAGATCTTGAAGGTGGGTGCTCTCGGAACGCATAAGGCGTTGGGGTTGGCCAAGGACAAGCGCGCTCGCTTCCTGCTGGCCTCGACCTCCGAGTGCTACGGCGACCCCGAGGTAAACCCCCAGCCAGAGACCTACTGGGGGCGGGTCAATCCGATTGGGGTCCGTGGGGTCTATGACGAAGCCAAGCGTTTCGCCGAGGCCATGACGATGGCGTACCACCGCTATCACGGAGTCGAGACGAGAATCGTGCGCATCTTCAATACGTACGGACCGGGCATGCGGCCGGATGACGGGCGCATGATTCCTGCCTTCTTCACCCAGGCGCTGCGGGGCGAGGACCTTCAGGTATTCGGTGAAGGAACCCAGACCCGCAGCATCTGTTTCGTCTCCGACTTGGTGGAAGGGATCCATCGACTGCTACACTCGGACTACCCGGAGCCCGTCAACCTCGGGAACCCAGTGGAGCTCTCGGTGATCGATGTGGCCGAGAAGATCGTGGCGTTGACCGGATCCAAGTCCCGGATCGCGCACGGCCCGCTTCCACCCGACGATCCCAAGGTGCGGCGCCCCGATATCAGCGTAGCTCGCCGGGAGCTGGGCTGGTCTCCCGTCGTCGAGCCCGACGACGGCTTGGCGCGGACCCTGCCGTACTTTCAACAAGAAGTGCTGCGGTCGGAGGCGTAGGCGGCAGAGCTCATGGACCTCGAACGGATCCGGAATTTCGCGATCATCGCGCACATCGATCATGGCAAGTCCACGCTTGCCGATCGGCTGCTCGAGCGTACCGGGACGCTTGTCCAGCGCGAGAAGGTTGACCAGTTCCTCGACAAGATGGAGCTGGAGCGCGAACGCGGGATCACGATCAAGGCGCAGACCGCTCGCATGCGGCACACGGCGGAGGATGGGCGCGACTACGTTCTCAATCTGATCGATACGCCCGGGCACGTCGATTTCAACTACGAGGTATCGCGCTCGCTCGCAGCGTGCGAGGGTGTGCTGCTCGTCGTCGACGCGGTCCAGGGCGTGCAGGCGCAGACCGTGGCGAATGCCGAGATCGCCGTTGCCGCGGACCTCGAGGTGATTCCCGTCATCAACAAGATCGACCTCCCGAACGCGGACCCGGAGCGGGTTGCGGCCGAGATCGAGGATATCGTCGGACTTCCGGCGGACGATGCCGTGCGCGTCTCGGCGAAGAGCGGTCTGGGAATCGATGATGTGCTCGCTGCCATCGTCCAACGGGTGCCTCCCCCCAAGGGGGACTCTGCGGCGCCACTCCAGGCGCTGGTGTTCGACAGCTGGTACGACCCGTACCAGGGGGTGGTCATGCTCGTTCGCATCAAGCAGGGTGAGCTCGTCCCTCGCACGCGCCTGAGATTGATGTCAACGCGGCGGGATCACGATCTGTCTCTGCTCGGAGTGATGATGCCGGACGTGGTCCCAGTGAAGCACGTGGGGCCCGGCGAGGTCGCGGTGGTGACCGCCAGCATCCGAGACCCTCTGGCCGTCCATATCGGAGAGACGCTCACCGATGCGGTGCGCCCGGCCGAGGCGGCACTCCCGGGGTTTCGGCGCCTGAAGGCCATGGTGTGGAGCGGACTCTACCCCGCGGACCCCGGTGGCTACGAGGCTCTACGAGCTGCGATCGAGAAGCTTCAGCTCAACGATGCATCGCTCAGCGCCGAGCCGGAGACCAGCGAGGCCCTGGGATTCGGCTTCCGTTGTGGCTACCTCGGTCTGCTTCATATGGAGATTGTGCAGGAACGGCTCGAGCGTGAGTTTGGCTTGGATCTGGTCGTTACGGCGCCGACTGCCGTCTATCAGGTTCACCTGAAGGATGGCAGCCAGATCGAGATTCATCGCCCGTCCGACCTGCCGCCTGCGGGTGACATCGAAGCGATCCTCGAGCCCCGCATCCTGGCTCAGATCCACGTTCCGACGGAGCAGATCGGCCCCGTGATCCAGCTCTGCCAGGATCGTCGCGGCATCCAGCGCGACATGGTCGTGCACAACGAGCGCCGCGCGGTGCTTCGCTACGAGCTCCCTCTGGCCGAGGTCGTGACCGACTTCTACGACCGGCTCAAGAGTGCTACGCGAGGCTATGCATCGATGGACTACGACTTTCTCGACTACCGAGCCGAGAAGCTGGTCAAGGTGGACGTGCTGGTGAACGGCGACTCCGTCGACGCGCTCTCCATCATCTGCCATCACGACGCTGCGTACCATCGCGGACTCGCAGCGCTCCGGGCGATGAAGGAGAGAATTCCGCGCCAGATGTTCGAGGTCGCGCTTCAGGCTGCGATCGGACAGCGTGTGATCGCGCGTGTGAACGTCAAGGCGCTACGGAAGAACGTCACGGCGAAGTGTTATGGCGGAGACATCACGCGCAAGAAGAAGCTGCTCGAACGCCAGAAGGAAGGGAAGCGCCGCATGAAGCGAGTGGGCCGGGTGGATATCCCGCAGGAGGCATTTCTCGCGGTTCTCTCGACGGGTGATGGCGATTGACGCCCCCTGTCCCGCTCGATAACGTCGCCGTTTTTTCGGGGGGAAATCAGCTCCTCTGGAGTCTTTGACGCTCAGATCCAGCGATGCGAACGTTCGTACGACATCACGCGCAGGAGTAGAAAAAGTGGAACAGGATCGATTCTCCTCAGTTGGGTCGCGCCGGGTGGGTCCGCATGGCCAGTGAGGCCCGCCAGGAGCGTCCCGGCGAGACTCTGCGCGCCTTCGGAATCGCGATCCTGATCGCCTTCGCTGTGCGAACGTTCGTCGTGGAGCCCTTCAAGATTCCCTCCGGATCGATGATCCCTACTCTGCTCGTGGGGGACTACATTCTCGTGAACAAGTTCGCCTATGGTGTGCGGATGCCATTCACGGGCGACGTCCTGATGTCCATGGGAGAGCCCTCGCGTGGCGACGTGGTGGTGTTCCGGTATCCGGATGATCCGCGCATCGACTACATCAAGCGTGTGATCGGCTTGCCCGGCGATCAGGTGCGGGTAGCCGGTGAAGAGGTCTGGGTCAACGGAGAGCAGCTCGACCATCGCGCCGAGGAGGGCTACAGCGTCCGGAACTACACTTCCGGCTTGCGCGAGGCCAAGCTCCGCTATGTCGAACGGAACATCGAGGGCGATGAGTACACGATCATCCACGATCGCATCTCGCGCCTGCGTGATGCTCGCGAGTGGACCGTACCCCCGGGCAGCTACTTCATGATGGGGGACAATCGCGACAACTCGCGGGACAGTCGCAAGTGGAACAATCCCTTCGTGCGGATGGACCAGCTCAAGGGGCGAGCGTTCATGGTGCACTGGTCCTGGGTCATCGGAGACGGCACCAGCGGCGACAACTTCGTCGTGGACCTCTTCCAGACGCTCTGGAGACTCATCACCTTCCAGGTCGAGGAGATCCGCTGGGAACGCATCGGACGTCGTATCGATGGGACGGCGGAACCCTGAACGCCGGAGCTGCGAAGTTGGAGCGGTACATCCTACGCCGAGGCCGGATCGGGGCCTCTCGTCGGCAGCGAGCCGCGATCGGCATCGCACGCAGGCGACGCGCACTCGGGATGCAGGTCGACACGCGAGAACGGAGCGCGGCCGCTGGCGCGGCGAGTGGCTGGAACGCCGCCGGGAATTTGATACTTTAGGCCCGCCTTCGAGCCATCTAATTCGTCCCTTTTAAGTCCATCCTGCGAGGTGGACAAAGGTGATCATGACGCATTCGAATTCCTCCTCTGGACCGCGCTCGCGCGGAACCGACCCTAGGGTCTCTGCGACTGAGGCCTCCTCCGGTGGTCGCACTCCGGAATCGCTTGCTCTTCCGGGCAGCCCGGACAGGGGCAGCCCAGATCGCCCCGCATCCGAGCCAGCGCCGAGCGGATCCGCGAGTTCGGGCACGCGAGGCGGTTCCGCCCTGGGAGGAGCCATCGCGGCGGAGGGAGCCGCCCTCGACCCGAGCGAAGCACCGCAACCGAGCGCTCCGGCACCGTTCCGGGTCGTGCTCGATGCCGCGGGAGTGCAGCGGGCGGCGACGCGCCTCGCGCACGAGATCCTGGAGCGCAACGGTGGCTTGGATTCCGTGGCTGTGGTCGCGATCGCCGCGGGCGGCATTCCCGTCGCGCGCCTGATCCTCGACAAGCTGGAGCAGATCACGGGCCAGCGGCTGCCACTTGGGGAGCTCGATGTCACCTTGTACCGCGACGACGTAGTCGGCCGCGGAAAACGACCGGTGCCGCATCGCACGCGGATGCTCCCGACCGTCGCCGCCATGCGGGTGGTGCTGATCGACGACGTGATGTTTACCGGGAGGACCGTGCGGGCCGCGATGGATGCCGTGATCGACTTCGGTCGTCCAGAGGGGATCCAGGTTGCCTGTCTGGTCGATCGCGGGCACCGCGAGCTACCCATCCATGTGGATTTCGTCGGCAAGAACATTCCCACGCAGCGGGCAGAGCAGGTGAGCGTCGTGGAGATCTCTCCCAATACATTCGAGGTGCGTGTCGCGTGAAGCAACTACTGGATACCGAAACCCCGTCGCGTGAGGAGCTGGAGCGGATCCTCGATACCACGGAAGCGATGCTCGAGATCTCGCAACGAGACATCAAGAAGGTGCCGACCCTGCGTGGGCGTACGGTGATCAACATGTTTCTCGAGCCCTCGACGCGAACACGGGTCAGCTTCGAGATTGCGGCCAAGCGGCTGTCTGCAGATGCGATCAATGTGACGGCTTCGGGCTCCAGTCTGAGCAAGGCCGAGACACTCTCCGACATGGCGCGCAATCTTTCTGCGATGCAAGCGGACGTTCTGGTCGTGCGAGATCGCAATGCGGGTGTGCCTGCGATGCTTGCGCGGCACCTGTCGATTCCGGTGATCAATGCGGGTGACGGAAATCATGAGCACCCGACGCAGGCGCTCCTGGATGCGTTCACCATTCGACAGGCCTTCGGGAACATCGAAGGCCGCGTCGTGTCGATCATCGGCGACGTGGCTCACAGCCGTGTAGCGCGGTCGAACATCCACGCACTGACCAAGCTGGGCGCCGAGGTGCGTATTGCCGGGCCGCCGACGATGATTCCCGTGGGTGTCGAGCAGTTCGGCGTGAAGCCGTGTACCAGTATCGACGAGGCCCTGGATGGAGCGCACGTGGTGATGATGTTGCGCATCCAGATGGAGCGGCTGGAGGGTGCGCTGTTTCCTTCGGTGCGCGAGTATGCGAGTACCTGGGGACTCAGCCGCGAGCGCTTGCGGCTCGCTCGACCCGACGCCGTGGTACTGCATCCTGGGCCGGTGAACCGAGGGGTCGAGATCCAGAGCGAGGTTGCCGATGCCGAGCCGTCGCGAATCCTCGATCAGGTTACGAATGGAGTGGCCACGCGGATGGCGGTGCTGTACCTGCTGACAGGAGACTCCCAGTGACGGTCACGAGAATTCGGGGTGCGCGACTGCTCGATCCAACCAAGGGGATCGATGACGCGCTCGAGCTCGAGATCACGGGGTCGCGCATCAGCGCCGTCGGGCACGAGCTGTCGGGTTCGGCAGACCAGGTCGTCGAGGCGGAGGGGCTCTGGCTCGCTCCAGGATTCGTGGACCTGCACACGCACCTGCGCGAACCGGGGCAGGAGTACAAGGAGAGCATCGCGACGGGAACGAAGTCCGCGGCAGCGGGCGGTTTCACGACGGTGTGCGCCATGGCGAACACCGATCCCGTCAACGACTCGCCTGCAGTCACCGAGTTCATCCGTCGTCGCGCGCGTGAGACGGCTGCCGTGCGCGTACACGTGATCGCCGCTGCGACTCAAGGCCTGCGAGGGGAGGTCATGAGCGAGATGGCGCTGCTGCGAGACGCCGGAGCCGTGGCCTTCTCCGACGACGGAGCCGTGATCATGAATGCCGCTGTGATGCGCCGTGTGCTCGAGTATGCCTTTGGCATCGGGCGCACGGTGATCGCGCACTGCGAAGACTTGGACCTGCGCGGCCCAGGCGTCGTACACGAGGGGGCGCATGCGACCTGCTGCGGTCTGCCGGGATCGCCTGCGGAAGCCGAGAGTGTCATGGTCGCGCGCGATCTCGAACTCGCGCGCTTGACCGGAGCGGCACTGCACATCGCGCATGTCTCTGCTGCCCGCTCGGTCGATATGATCCGAGATGCAAAGCGCGCTGGCGTGCGTGTCACGGCCGAGGTGACACCTCACCATCTCGCGCTGTGTGACGAACGCATCCGTGGCTATGACACCAACGCGAAGATGGCTCCGCCGCTGCGCACGGCTCGCGATCGCGAAGCGCTCCGCGAGGGGTTGGCCGACGGTACGATCGACTGTGTTGCGACTGATCATGCACCGCACGCCGCGTATGAGAAGGATGTCGAATTCTGTGGGGCTCCCTTCGGGGTCGTCGGTCTCGAGACCGCGCTGCCCATCGTTCTCGAGCTCGTGCGCGAACGACGTCTGTCCGCACTGGCGGCGATCGATGCGCTGACGCGGCGACCGGCGCGCGTGCTGGGCCTCGGCGCGGGAACGCTCGAGGTCGGAGCCCCGGCGGATCTCGTACTGATCGATCCGGATCGAGTCTGGAAGGTCGAAGCCCAAGGCTTGGCTTCGCGGTCCAAGAACTCGCCGTTCCTCGGGAACGAATTTGTTGGGCGTGCAACCCAGACCTGGGTGGGGGGGCGCGTCGTTCATGCCTTGGATGAGGAGTCGTCGTGAGCGGAACCGCCGTATTGGTGCTGGCGGATGGAACGGTCTATCGGGGACGCGCGTTCGGAGCCCCCTCGACCCCGGCCTCGCCCGGTGCGGGTGAGGTCGTCTTCCACACTGGAATGACCGGGTATCAGGAGATCCTGACGGATCCTTCGTACGCGGGTCAGATCGTTTGTATGACCTATCCAGAAATCGGGAACGTGGGGGTGAACCCGGTCGATGAGGAATCGCGAGGGATCTTCTTGCGTGGTTTCGTCGTGCGAGATCACGTCGATTTTCCCTCGTCTTGGCGTGCACGGGAGTCCCTCGATGCCTATCTGCGGCGGCACGGCATAACCGGAATCTGGGATGTCGATACGCGCGCTCTTGTGCGTCGGCTGCGAGACAAGGGCGCGCAGAACGGACTGATCGCGCATGGCGAGGCGGCGCTCGACGAGCTGCGTGCTCGCGCGGCGGCCTTGCCGTCGATGGAGGGCCAGAACCTGGTCGACGCGGTCACGTGCGAAGAGCCCTACGAGTGGGCCGAGGGCGATTCGTGGAGTGCTGGCGCTAGGCCCGATCCAACCTATCGCGTGGTCGCCTACGACTTCGGAGTCAAGCGGAACATTCTGCGACTGCTCCACGATGCGGGCTTCGATGTGACGGTGGTTCCCGCGCGTACCTCGGCGTCCGAGGTTTTGGCCATGCGCCCGGATGGAGTCTTCTTGTCGAACGGGCCTGGTGATCCGGCCGCGGTTCCCTATGCAGCCGAAGCGGTCGCGGAGCTGGTCGAGCGTGTCCCGATCTTCGGAATCTGTCTCGGCCACCAGATCCTGGGACTCGGGCTTGGAGGGAAGACCGAGAAGCTGCGCTTCGGTCACCACGGTGCGAACCAGCCCGCATTCTGTACGCGGAGCAAGCGTGTGATGATCGCGTCCGAGAATCACGGTTTTGCGCTCACGGCCGAGTCGCTGGCCTCGAACCCCGAGATCGAGATCACCCATCTGAATCTGAACGACGACACGGTGGAAGGTCTTCGCCATCGGCGCTTG
Source organism: Pseudomonadota bacterium (assembly GCA_003247575.1). GTDB lineage: Bacteria > Myxococcota_A > UBA9160 > SZUA-336 > SZUA-336 > SZUA-336. The sequence goes on along the minus strand of QJZC01000028.1, from coordinate 143,605 downwards.
CCGGTGTTGTCGGTGCAATACCATCCCGAGGCGTCGCCCGGACCCCACGATACGGCCTACTTGTTCTCCGAGTTTCGGGCCTTGATTGGAGCTCAGCGTGCCTAAGCGCACAGATCTAAAGAAAGTGCTGCTGATCGGGTCTGGTCCGATCGTCATCGGTCAAGCGTGTGAGTTCGACTACTCCGGAACGCAGGCATGCAAGGCGCTGCGCGAAGAGGGCGTCGAGGTCGTGCTCGTGAACTCCAACCCGGCCACGATCATGACCGACCCCGACTTCGCCTCTCGCACGTACATCGAGCCGCTCACGGGGCAAACCGTCGAGCGCATCCTCGAGATCGAGCGGCCCGACGCACTGCTTCCCACCTTGGGCGGACAAACCGCCTTGAACGTTGCGATCGATCTGGCCGAGCGGGGGGTGCTCGAGCGTCTTGGAGTCGAGCTGATCGGAGCGAAGCTGGACGCCATTCTGATGGCGGAGGACCGTTCGCGCTTCGGCACTGCCATGGAGGAGATCGGGCTGCGCATGGCGCGTTCGCGCTATGTGCGCAAGCTTGAGGAGGGAGCGGCCGCGCTCGAGCTCGTGGGGTTGCCGGCGATCCTGCGGCCGAGCTTTACCTTGGGAGGGAGCGGCGGCGCCATCGCGAACACCGAAGCGGAGTTTCGCGAGAAGCTCGAGTGGGGTCTGCGGCAGTCGCCGCGTTCCGAGGTGCTCGTCGAGGAATCCGTACTCGGCTGGAAGGAATTCGAGCTCGAGGTCATGCGCGACGGAGCGGACAACGTCGTCATCATCTGCTCGATCGAGAACCTGGACCCCATGGGCATCCACACCGGTGACTCGATAACGGTCGCTCCCGCGCAGACGCTCACCGACAAGGAATACCAACGCCTGCGCGATGCTTCCGTGGCGATCATTCGCAAGGTCGGCGTGGATACCGGGGGGTCGAACATCCAGTTTGCGGTGAATCCGGAAACGGGTGAGATCGTCGTGATCGAGATGAACCCGCGCGTGTCGCGTAGCTCGGCACTGGCGAGCAAGGCGACGGGGTTCCCGATCGCGAAGATCGCAGCCAAGCTGGCCTTGGGCTACACCTTGGACGAGATCCCGAACGACATCACTCGGGAGACCCCGGCAAGCTTCGAGCCGACGATCGACTATGTCGTGACCAAGATCCCACGCTTTGCCTTCGAGAAGTTTCCGGAGGCCGACGCCCGCCTGGGGATCCAGATGAAGTCGGTGGGCGAGGCCATGGCGATCGGGCGTACCTTCCGGGAGTCCCTCCAGAAGGGGCTGCGTTCCCTCGAGGTCGGCTCCTATGGTTTCGAGCCCGTCGAACTGTCTGCCGAGGAGCTGCGTGAGGTGCTTCCCGAACTGCGACCGGACCGGCTCTGGTTGATCGCTCAGGCTCTCCGAAGCGGACTGTCGCTCGAGGAGGTCCATGAGCGGACGCAGATCGATCCCTGGTTTCTGAATCAGATCCGAGCGATCGTCGATGCCGAGCGCGCAATCGAGCGCGGAGACTTCGACCTGCGTGCCGCCAAGCGCGATGGATTCTCCGATCAGCGTTTGGCGAGCCTCACGGGAGTGTCCGAGGCCGAGATCCGTTCGCGTCGTCTCGCCGAGGGGATTCGCCCGGTCTTCAAACGCGTAGACACCTGCGCCGCGGAGTTCGAGGCGCATACGCCGTATCTGTACTCGACCTACGAGGATGAGTGTGAGGCGGCCCCCACGGAGCGACGCAAGGTCATCATTCTGGGCGGTGGACCCAACCGGATCGGTCAGGGGATCGAGTTCGACTATTGCTGTGTCCACGGTGTCATGGGATTGACCTCGGACGGGTTCGAGACCCTCATGGTGAACTGCAATCCAGAGACTGTGTCGACCGACTACGACACCTCGGATCGGCTGTACTTCGAGCCGCTCACCTTGGAGGACGTGCTCGAGATCGTCGAACGTGAGCGCCCCGTCGGCGTGATCGTACAGTTCGGGGGGCAGACTCCGTTGCGCCTCTCGGTGGCCCTCGAAAAAGCAGGTGTGCCGATTCTCGGCACCTCGCCGGATGCGATCGATCGCGCCGAGGATCGCGAGCGGTTCGCTGAGTTGCTGCGTACACTCGGCTTGCTGCAGCCCGACAACGGGACTGCCCGGAGCGCGGAGCAAGCTCTCAGGTTGGCCGAGTCGATCGGCTATCCGGTGCTGGTGCGCCCCTCGTACGTCCTGGGAGGCCGCGCGATGCAGATCGTGTACACCGCCAGCGACCTCGAGCGTTACATGCGGGAAGCCGTGCGGGTGAGTCCCGAGCATCCCGTGTTGGTCGACCGCTTTCTGCCCGACGCGGTCGAGGTCGATGTGGATGCGATCTGCGACGGCACGCTCGCGGTGATCGGCGGAATCATGGAGCACATCGAGGAGGCGGGTGTCCACTCCGGAGACTCCGCGTGCTCGCTGCCGCCGCGAAGCTTGTCCGTGTCGATGTGTGGTCGCATCCGCGAGGCGACGCGCGCGCTCGCGCTCGAGCTCGGAGTTCGCGGGCTCATGAACGTCCAGTTCGCCGTTGTCGCCGACGAGCTCTACGTGCTCGAGGTGAATCCTCGAGCGTCGCGGACGGTTCCGTTCGTATCCAAGGCGATCGGACGGCCACTGGCCCAGCTCGCGGCGCGTGTCATGGCGGGGAAGTCGCTGACCGAGCTCGGGTTCGTCGAGGAGATCGTTCCCGAGCACATCTCGGTGAAGGAGGCCGTCTTCCCGTTCGTGAAGTTTCCGGGTGTCGATACGCTTCTCGGACCGGAGATGAAGAGCACGGGCGAGGTCATGGGGATCGATCACGCATTCGGGCACGCCTACGCAAAGGCGCAACGCGCAGCCGGCATGGATCTTCCGACCGGAGGTGCGGTGCTCGTCTCGGTGCGAGACGCCGACAAGGCGGAAGTCGAGCCTGCGATTCGCACCTTGGCAGAGTTGGGCTTCGAGGTCTTCGCCACCGATCGTACCGCTCTCATGCTGAAGGAATCGGGAGTCGCGGCCAAGACCGTGAGCAAGGTTACGGCGGGCTCCCCGCATACGGTGGACCTGATCCGTGGTGGTGCGGTACAGCTCGTGATCGTAACGACGGATACGTCCGAGCCGCGTGCAGTGCGCGATTCCATGGCGATGCGCCGTGCCGCGCTCGAGCACGGCATTGCGTACTTCACGACGGCGGCGGCGGCGGTCGTGGTCGCCGAGGCGATCCGAGCATTGTGTCTGGAAGGGCTCGAGCCCGTCGCGCTTCAGGATCTGTCAACGGGGAAGCCGCCGGTTCCAGAGACGCTCAGAGGCTAGCAGCCCCTGATGTCGCGATTCTCGGAGGTCCTACGGGCGATCGCCGGGCCTCTCGATTTTGCGCTGGCTGCGCCGGAGGGACTCGCACGTGCGCCACGGATCGGGGACGCTCTGGAACACGCTCTGGATCAGGGTGAGAGCTTGCGGGTTCCGCCCGGTGTACGGCGGCGCTTTGCCGACGCGCGGGCGCGGCTCTCCGAGTCCGGCCTGACCCAGGACTCTGCGAGGTGGATCGCGCGACGCCTGGAGCGCTTGCGTGCGCCCGACTTCACGAGCTCGGTCCTGGCGTCCTCGCCCGAGCAGCTGCCTGGGGTTGGACCGAAGCTCGCCGCCTCGTTGGCACGACGCGAGCTTTGTTGTGTCGAGGATCTGCTCTTCTTCTGGCCACGTGCCTACGAGGATCGACGTGAGCTTCGAACCATCGAGAAGCTCCAGGTCGGACGTTCCGCCTGCTTCGAGGCGCGGGTGCAACGGGTGCGGAGCTCGGTGCTGCGCAACGGCCGCCGCGTCTTCGAGGTGATCGCATCCGACGAGACGGGCGCTGTTTGCCTGAAGTGGTTTCGCGGCCAGGTGTTCGTGCAGGATCGACTCCGCCCCGGCGTACGCATTCTGGTGGCTGGCGAGGTCCGTCGCTACCGCTACGCGAAGGAGCTGCACCACCCCGAGGTCGACGTGCTGGTCGGCGAGGTCTCGCCGCGCGAGCTCGCGCGGATCATCCCGGTGTACACGCAGATCGAGGGCGTGCCACCGCGCACACTCCGGCGGATCGTAGAGTCTGCGGTGGGCTATGCCGCAGACCTGGTCGAGACGTACGTACCCGCGTCCTGGGTACGGGCAGAGGGGCTTCCAGATCTCGGGAGTGCGGTCGCGAGTGTCCACCTGCCTTCGGTGCATCTGGATTCCGAGGAGCTGCAACAACGGCTGACCGTGCACCATCGTCGTCTGGCGGCGGAGGAGCTGTTCCTGCTCCAAGTGGGGTTCGCTCTGGGACGCGCCGCAGCGCAGCGCCGACGGACGCGTCCGTTGGCGCCGGATTCTGCACTCGTGTCCGCGCTCAGGCGGACCTTGCCGTTCACATTGACTCCAGATCAGGAGCGTGCGTGGAGTACGATCGCCGCCGATCTGCGGCAGGTCGCGCCCATGAACCGTCTACTTCTCGGGGACGTCGGAACCGGGAAGACGGTACTCGCCCTGCTTGCGTGCGCGGCTGCGCATTCCGTCGGTCGCCTGAGCATTCTCTTGGCTCCCACGGAAGTGCTGGCGCAGCAGCATGCTCGCACCTTCTACAGCTTGAGTGAGTCGCTCGGTTGGCGGATCGCGCTGCTCACTGGGCGCAGCCGTGCGGCCGACCGACGACGCTTGCAGGCGGACCTGCGTGCCGGCGAGATCGCGGTTCTGGTGGGGACCCACGCGCTCTTGAGCGAGAAGCTCGAGCTGCCAGAGCTCGGGCTGGTGGTGATCGACGAGCAGCATCGATTCGGGGTCGCGCAGCGCGGCCGGCTGAGCCAGCGCGAAGAGTGTCCTCATCTCCTGGTCATGACCGCCACGCCGATTCCGCGCACCCTCGCATTGGCGCTCTTCTCGGATCTGGACCACAGCGAGCTGCGCGAGCGTCCCCCCGGCAGACAGCCGGTTCGGACGCGGGTCGTACCGCCTTCCGCCGGACGTGCCGTGCTGGCCGAGATGCAGCGGGCCATCGAGCGAGGCGAGCAGGTCTACGTCGTCTATCCCCTGGTCGAGGAGTCCGAGAAGCAAGACCTGATCGATGCGACCCGCGGCTTCGAGCGTCTGAGGGCTGCGCTCCCCGAGGCGCGCGTGGCGCTGGTGCACGGGCGTCAGGCAGCCGACGAGCGCGCCCGGACCATGCGCGAGTTCGAAGAGGGCAAGTGGGACGTCCTCGTCGCGACTACGGTCATCGAGGTCGGAGTGGACGTTCCGAACGCAACCCTGCTAGTGGTGCGCCACGCGGACCGCTTTGGACTCGCGCAGCTGCACCAGCTACGCGGCCGCGTGGGCCGCGGGACGCGTCCCGGCTCCGCCTGGCTCGTCGCGGATCCGAAGGGAGAGGGTGCAGCCCGGCGTCTGGCGATCCTGGAAGCGAGTCAGAGCGGTTTCGAGATCGCGGAGGAGGACCTGCGTATCCGCGGGGCGGGCGCGTGGCTCGGCACCCAGCAGGCGGGCCATCTGCCGGATTTCAGGCTGGCGGATCTGATCCGCTACGGAGATCTTTTGCCCTCGCTGCGAGCAGCGGCGCTCGACCTGGTCGAAGCGGATCCCCAGCTGCACGGGCACGCTCCGCTGGCGCGGGCGGTCGAGCGGCGGTGGGGGCGCCGGCTGCTGCTCGGGAGTGTCGCGTGACTGTCGCCTCGGCCACCGAACCCACCGACAGAACAAGTGAAAGCCGGTTTGCCACCGGCTTCCGCGTCGCATAACCTGGCGCTCCAAGGATGAACCGAACCGACCTACAGAGACGCGATCTGCTCGGACAGGCCAGAAGGCGGCCACGGATGCGACTGCCGTCGCACTGCAGGTCAGATGCGCCTATTACACCCGAGGTCGATTCCATGCGGCGTACTCTACGCCAGCACGGGCTGCACTCGGTGTGCGAGGAGGCCCGCTGTCCCAATCGAAACGCCTGCTTCTCGGCTGGGACCGCTACCTTCATGCTGCTCGGCGACGTGTGCACGCGAACGTGTAGGTTTTGCAACGTGAGTACCGGGCGCCCGAGCCCGGTCGATCCCGGCGAGCCCCAGCGGGTCGCCGATGCGGTCGCCGCCCTCGGGTTGCGCCACGTCGTGCTCACGAGCGTGAATCGAGACGATCTGCCACACGATGATGGAGGCTCTGTCCAGTTCGCGCGCACCATCCGGGCACTGCGCGAGCGCGCTCCCTCGGTCACGATCGAGGTACTCACTCCCGACTTCAAGGGGTCGCAGCGAGCCCTCGAGCGAGTGCTCGCTGCGGGCCCGGACGTCTATAACCACAATCTGGAGACCGTGCCGCGACTCTATCCCTCCGTGCGGCCCGGTGCGCGCTACGAGCGCTCGCTCGATCTGCTGCGCCACGCTCGGGCGTACTCCGCGGATGTTTGGACGAAGTCGGGTGTCATGCTCGGGCTCGGCGAGCTACGCTCCGAGGTGACCTCGGTGCTCGAAGATCTGCGCGCCCGCGACGTCGATTGCCTGACTCTGGGACAGTATCTGCGCCCGACCCTGCGGCATCTCGAGGTTGCGCGCTACTTGTCCCCCGAGGAGTTCGACGCGGTCGGGGCCGAGGCTCGCGCTCTCGGGTTCGCGTATGTAGCTGCCGGCTCCCTGGTACGAAGTTCGTTCCATGCAGAGGCTGCGCTCACCCTGATGCGTCGCCGGCGCGCTCCCGGTGTGGGCATTTCGACTGCGCGAGAGAAGAGCCGGACTACCGGCTTGGAGAAGGTGGATGTCTCGGTTTGAGAAGGTCGATCGAATTCCCCCCTACACGCTGAGTATCGTCAATCAGCTCAAGCTCGCGGCGCGCCGCGCTGGGCACGACGTGATCGACCTCGGCTTCGGGAACCCGGACCTGCCTACGGCGCCGCACATCGTCGAGAAGCTCGTCGAGGCGGCGCGTGACCCCCGAAATCACCGCTACTCGGCGTCGGGTGGGCTCCCGAACCTACGCCGTGCAGTGACGCGCTGGTATGAGAGGAACTGTGGTGTGAAGCTGGATCCAGGCAGCGAGGTCCTCGCCACGATCGGTGCCAAGGAGGGGCTTTCCCACTTCGTGCTGGCGGCCATCTCGCGCGGGGACACCGTGCTGATTCCCGACCCGTGCTACGGGATTCACGCATTCTCGGTCGTCATCGCCGGCGGCGACATCCGGCGTGTTCCCCTGCTTCCACTCGACGGTCTCCTCGAGCGCCTGGATGGTGCCGTGCAGGATGCGTGGCCGCGACCAAAGATGCTGATCGCATCGTTTCCGCACAATCCCACGACCACTGTCATCGATCGGGACTTCATGGCGCGTCTGGTCGAGTTCTGTCAGCGGCATGACATGGTCTTCGTTCACGACTTCGCCTACGCCGAGGTCGTGTACGATGGATACCGGCCGCCGAGCGTGCTCGAGATCCCCGGAGCTCGCGAGGTCGCGATCGAGTTCGGATCGCTCTCCAAGTCGCACTCCATGGCCGGCTGGCGCGTCGGATTCGCAGCAGGGAATCCTGAAATGATCAGCGCGCTGGCGCGGGTCAAGAGCTATCTCGACTATGGGGTCTTCCAGCCGGTGCAGATCGCCGCGATCGTTGCGCTGGATGGTCCGCAAGACTGTGTCGCCGAGGTCATCGAGGAGTACCGCGCGCGGCGAGATGCGCTGATTGACGGACTCGCCATGCCCGGTCCCGCGGCTTGGAAGATCGAGAAGTCCGTGGGAACCATGTTCGTGTGGGCGAAGATCCCGGAGCCGTATGCGCAGATGGGATCACTCGAGTTCTCGAAGCTGTTGCTCGAGGAGGCGCAGGTGGCAGTGTCGCCCGGAGTTGGATTCGGTCCTGCGGGCGAGGGATTCGTACGTTTCGCGCTGGTAGAGAACCGGCATCGCATTCGCCAAGCTGTAAGGGGCATTCGGAGGCTGCTGAAGAATGGGTGAGCTGCCTATGGGCGTAGGAGTGGTGGGACTGGGCACCATTGGAGTGGGAGTTGCGCGCGTGCTCGCCGAGCATGCACACGACATCGAGGCGCGTCTCGGGTTCCCGCTCGTCTTGCGCCATGTTGCCGATCTCGACTGGGACACGCAGCGCCCAGTGGATCTATCCGGTGTCGTCTGCAGTCGGGACTTTCGCGAGGTGCTCTCGGATCCGGACGTGCACATCGTGGTCGAGCTCGTTGGGGGCACTGGCGTAGCGCGCGAGATCGTCCTAGGGGCGTTGCGTGGTGGCAAGCGGGTCGTGACCGCGAACAAGGCCTTGCTGGCGCATCATGGAGCCGAGATCTATGCGGCCGCCGAAGAAGCCGGCAGCGACATCCTTTTCGAGGCGAGTGTCGGCGGGACCATTCCCGTGCTGCGGGCGCTCCGCGAGGGCTTGTGTGCGGATCGCATCGAGATGCTGCAAGGGATCGTGAACGGGACCTGTAACTTCGTACTGAGCCGCATGGAGAACGAAGGCGGTAGCTACGCGGAGTGTCTCACGGAGGCGCAGGCCCTCGGCTTTGCCGAGCCGGACCCGACGTTCGATGTCGAAGGAATCGATTCCGCGCACAAGTTGGTCATCCTGCTCGGGCTCGCGCTGGGGGTGGACCTCTCACTCGACCAGATCCCTACCCGCGGAATTACCAAGATCGAGTCGATCGATCTCGAGTATGCGCGTGAGTTCGGTCTGCGAATCAAGCTGTTGGCCATCGGGAAGCGCCGCCGGGATGGCTCCGTCGAAGCCCGGGTCGAGCCGACCTTGATCCCGCTGGATAGTGTGCTCGCGGGTGTTCACGGCAGCATGAATGCGGTGGAGGTGCGTGGGGTCATGTCGGGATCGACCTTGTACTATGGAGCCGGCGCGGGCTCGCTGCCGACGGCCAGCGCGGTAGTCGCAGATGCGATGGAGCTCGCGCGCGGACTGCGAGCGGGGATCGGCGGTAGGGTGCCGCCGCTCGGGGTTCCCCGGCTCCGCAGTGCTACCCCGGCTCCGCGCGGAGACCTCGAGGCGGAGTTCTACGTGCGCTTCTCGGTGGAGGACCAGCCGGGAGTGCTCGCCGAGATCACGGGTGCGCTGAGTCGGGCAGGCATCAGCATTGCGTCGGTACATCAGCCCGAACAGCACGAGTCTGGCTGTGTTCCGGTGGTTCTGGTTACGCATCGGACGCGCCAGTCGGCGCTCGAGCAGGCGATCTCCCAGTTGTCGGCCAGAGCGCACACCGTGGCAGAGACACAGATCCTGCGGATCGAACGGGAGCTCTGAGATGACGGCGAGCGGGACGAATTCGGCATCTGGCGTGGACGGGAGCTTCAGCTGCTGGTTCGAGTGCACGACGGGATGCGCCGGGCGTTGGCCGCTGACCGACGTGCTCTATCGATGTCCGAAGTGCTCGGGGCTGCTCACCGTCGCGCACGACCAAGCCGCTTGGAAGCGTGTGGGTCCTGCAGAGTGGAAGGCGCGTTTCGAGGCGCGCGCGCATGCGACCGAGTGGCCCTTCGGAAGTGGTGTCTGGGGCAAGCGCGAGGTGGTGTGCCCCGTGGTTGCGGACGACAACGTCGTCTCGATGTTCGAGGGTCACACCAACCTCTTCTGGGCACGTCGCTATGGGGCTCAGGTCGGTCTCGAGGATCTCTGGATCAAGCTTTGTGGAAACACGCACACGGGTAGCTTCAAGGACCTGGGCATGACCGTTCTCGTGTCGGTCGTGAGCCAGATGCGCGCCGAGGGCAAGAACATTCCCGCCGTTGCGTGCGCGTCCACCGGAGACACTTCGGCCGCGCTTGCCGCCTATGCGGCCTACGCGGGCATTCCTGCGATCGTCCTACTCCCGCGCGACAAGATCTCCACCGCGCAGCTGATCCAGCCGATATCGAATGGCGCCATCACGCTCTCGCTCGAAACGGACTTCGATGGCTGCATGAAGATCGTGCAAGAGATTGCCGAGCGAGACGGGATCTACCTGGCGAACTCGATGAACTCGCTGCGGATCGAGGGTCAGAAGACCGTCGGTATGGAGATCGTCCAGCAGTTCGACTGGGAGGTCCCCGAGTGGATCATCATTCCTGGGGGCAATCTCGGGAACGTGTCGGCACTTGGCAAGGGTTTGCTCGAGCTCCGTGAGATGGGCTTGATCGATCGTTTGCCGAATCTGATCTGCGCTCAGGCGGAACGGGCGAATCCACTCTACCGCAGTTATCTGACGGGCTTCGAGCAATACCAGCCGATCGAGGCGCAGACGACCCTCGCGAACGCGATCCAGATCGGGAATCCCGTCTCGTACCAGCGCGCCGTCCGTGTGCTGAAGGAGTTCGACGGGATCGTGGAGCAGGCGACCGAGCAGGAGATCGTCGATGCCGTCGTAGAAGCGGATGCGACTGGGCTGTTCAACTGCCCGCACACGGGGGTCGCTCTCGTTGCGTTCAAGAAGGCGCTGGCGCGCGGAGACATCTCGCGAAACGATCGTGTCGTGGTGGTTTCGACCGCGCATGGGCTCAAGTTCACGGACTTCAAGGTCAACTATCATCGGCGTGCACTCGACGGGATTCGCTGTGACGGTGCGAATTCCGAGATCGTTCTGGCGCCACGCTATCAAGACGTGCGCGACGCGATCTTTCGAGAGATCGACCGACGCCGAGGCTAAGGCGGGCCGCCGAGCCCAGCCAAGAAGGAGCAGGGGATGACCATGGATCGCAATCTCGCGCTGGAGCTCGTGCGGACGACAGAAGCCGCAGCCCTAAGCTCGGCACGCCTCATGGGACGGGGCGATGAGACTGCTGCCGACCAGGCGGCGGTGGACGCGATGCGGAACGCGCTCAACCGGATCGAGATGGATGCTACCGTCGTCATTGGCGAAGGTGAGCGCGACGAAGCGCCCATGCTCTACATCGGTGAGAAGGTCGGAATGGGGGGTGGTCCCAAGGTCGAGTTGGCACTGGACCCCCTCGAGGGAACCACGATCTGCGCAACGGGTGGACCGAGCGCACTCTCGGTGATCGCGGCCGCAGAGGAGGAGGGGTTCCTGCACGCGCCCGATACCTACATGGACAAGCTCGCCGTAGGGCCGGAAGCCCGCGGTGCGATCGACATCGACAAGGGGCCTACGGAGAATCTTCAACGCGTTGCCGAAGCAAAGGGGGTTCCAGTCGATGAGCTGACCGTCGTGATCCTGGACCGCCCCCGCCACGAGAAGCTGATCGAGGAGGTTCGGCAGGCTGGTTCGCGCATCATGCTGATCAAGGATGGGGACGTGTCGGCTGCGATTGCCACGTGCAGCCGCGAACAACCCGTCGACGTGCTGATGGGAATCGGGGGGGCGCCCGAGGGTGTGATCGCTGCCGCTGCACTGCGCTGTATCGGCGGTGAGATCCAGGGTCGGCTGATGCCGCGCAACGAGCGGGAAGCAGAGCGTGCCAAGGCGATGGGCATGCGGGACGTTCAGGCCAAGCTCACGATGGACTGCCTTGCTCGCGGCGACGTCATGTTCGCGGCGACTGGCGTCACCTCGGGGAACTTCCTCAAGGGAGTCCGCTTTCGCGCGCAGGGTGCGCTCACGCAGAGTGTCGTGATGCGTAGTCGCACCATGACCGTTCGCTACATCGAGGCCGAGCACAACTTCCGTCACAAGTTGCTCTAGGCTCGTCGAGTGTTCACAGGGATCGTCGAGCGAGTTGGAATCCTCCACGCGATGCGTCGGAAAGGGGAGGTCTTCGCGCTCGAGGTAGAAGTCGGCAGCGGCTTCTTGGAAGGGGTCGAGCTCGGCGCGAGTGTCGCGGTCAACGGGTGCTGCCTGACCGTAGTGTCGCGGGGTGAGACGACGCTCGCATTCGAGGCCATTCCAGAGACCCTGGAGCGGACGGCTCTGGGGAGCAAGGAGGTCGGTGCGCGTCTCAACCTGGAGCGCGCACTCCCGGCGTCCGGGCGCCTGGACGGCCACATCGTGCAGGGGCATGTGGATGGCTGTGGCTCGGTCGTTCGCTACGAGCGCACAGGGGATGACGTCCGCCTGGGCGTAGCCTGCGACGCCCAAGTCGCGGGGTACCTGGTACCGAAAGGGTCCGTGACGATAGATGGGGTGTCCTTGACGGTTGTCGGCGTTCTGCCAGATGGATTCGATGTAGCGCTTATCCCGCATACGCTCGCCGTGACGACCCTGGGGGAGCTCGCGCTCGGGGATCGAGTGAATCTCGAAGTCGACATCATCGGGAAGTACGTCCACCACTTCCTGCAGAGGCGAGGCGAGATGAATATCTCGTAGAACTAGAATTTTTCGGTCACTGCACACTTTCCTGTTGTGGTCACGTGGTAGTTTTGTAGTAGCATTATCCATGCGAGAGATGCGGTGAGCACGCATTGCATGGTTCCGAATGCGGCGAGCCGAGCGTGAACAACAAGTGGGGGGATATCGGGGACGGGGTGTCCGTCTTCGGCGTTCCTCGCAGAAGCTGCGGGAGTGCGCGATGAGAGATCTAGTGGAAATGATCGTCGAGGCATTGGTGGACCGACCTGAAGCGGTCGATATCTCGGAAGTCCAGGGTAGCCATGCCCATGTGATCGAGCTGAACGTGGCCAAGGAGGATCTGGGCAAGGTCATCGGAAAGGGGGGCGCGCACGCGTCGGCAATCCGTACGATTCTCGCAGCGGCCAGTGGTAAGGAGAACAAGCGCTACATCCTCGAGATCATCGAGCAATAGCGCCGCTCCGACAGGAGCATCGATCGAATTGCACGTGCGCCGGCGGGCTTCCGTCGGCGCACGTCTTTTTTGCGGCGTGTCCGCAGCGAAGCGCTTTCCCTCCGCTGGGCAGGTTCCCTTTCTCAAGCATCGGGCCCATATGCTCCTTAAAGAATGGGGCCCATAGCTCCTGTCGAGCTGCATGTAGGTGGAGTCGAGCCTGCGCCGCTGCGTCCGCGTTGCCCCTGAACTGCGTGATCTCAGGTCTCCACCCAGGACTCCGATAAGGCAGGGAACGGCGGTACGTGATCGCTCGAGAGGATGCCCTCCCCATGCCGGACCAGTCAGGGCTCGACCCACAGGAACACTATCAGCAGGGTCTTCGCTTGCTTCAGCAAGGCGTCCATTCCGAAGCCTACGAACACTTGAGCCGTGCGTATCTTGCGGCCCCTCAGGTGGCTGCGTATCGGTCGGCCTACGCCCTCGGTCTGGCACTGATTCGGGGCCAGTTCCTGGGTGCAGTCGAGTTGGCGCGCGGTGCCGTCCGCGAGGAGTTCTACAACCCGGATCTGTATCTCAACCTGGCCCGGATCTATGACGCGTTCGGATTCAAGGCCGAGGCGATCCGGTATCTGAAGCGTGGTCTGATGGTCGATCCCGAAGCTGCGGAGCTACGGTCGATGCTCGATCGATTTGGGGTACGGCGCCGGCCTCCGCTTCGCTTTCTGCCAAGGGAGCATCTTGCAAACCGGTTGCTCGGGCGTCTCCAGGCCCGCGTGGCCGCGGCGATCGAGCGAGTGCCGCCCCCGGGAGCAGCCCCCGCGGCTTGACAACGCTTCGCCTCGGTATACCATCGCGCCCGTCGCGATAGGGAGCCGACCATGGGAAGTGTGATCAAGAAGCGCCGCAAGAAGATGCGGAAGCACAAGCACAAGAAGCTACGCGCGAGGAACCGCCACAAGCGGAAGCGGGGTAAGTAGGGATGTCGCGGCACACTCATGACGAACGACGCCAATGGGTGACGCTGCGACTCGCACCTTTCCTGCTCGCGTGACTACCTGGGTCGTTCCTGCCCGGGTAGTGGTGATCGGCGTGGAGCTTTTTGCCTAGCGGATTGGAACGACGGGCGATCTTGCTCGCTCGTGCGAGGCAGCCATCTCCAGTGCGACGACGGATGAGTCGTGGGCTGGAGGGGCGTAGCACCGACCACCAACGATCTGCGGACATGCACACGTGCTGATGCGTGCACGTGTACGTTTCGACGTTGGAAAAAGGAGTTCTGAAGCGAGAGGTCTCGCGCTTCGGACTCCAATCTGGAACTCGAGAGTTTCCAATTCAGCAAACGCAGACCTTCAGCGCACCGACGGTCAAGGCTGTCGGTGCGCTTTTTTGTTCTGATTCTGTTGACACTTCGAGCAGAGAATGCCTACTGTCTGCCAACCGACAGTGAAACCTCGCGTTTCGTATCGGGAATTCTCTCGTCGAGTCGATACGTCGCTGACATCGTTCGAGCGTTTGGCCAGATCAGTCCAAGGCATGTTGCAGCGGGTTGTTCGTGCTAGCGAGTTCGAGTCGGGCAGCGCCGGATGAAGCGAGATCAGAGGGACTTCTCGAGAGACGTAGGTGAGGCTGGCGGGGTCGGGTGTCTCGGTGATCGAACCAAGATGCTCGTTCTTCAAAATCAATTGGGGGGTGTAAAGAATGGCAGCTCGCAAGAAGGCGACGCGTAAGAAGGCCACACGTAAGAAGGCGACGCGCAAGAAGGCAACCCGGAAGAAGGCCGGCCGCAAGAAGGCTGGGCGCAAGAAGGCGACTCGCAAGAAGGCCGCCCGTAAGAAGGCAGCGCGGAAGAAGGTTGGTCGGAAGAAGGCCACCCGGAAGAAGGCGACTCGCAAGAAGGCCGGGCGCAAGAAGGCTGGCCGCCGCAAGAAGGCCGTGAGGAAGAAGGCGACCCGTCGCAAGAAGGCGACTCGTCGCAAGAAGGCCACTCGGCGAAGGGTAGCGAGCCGCTAGCCGATCCCGAGGTAATCGGAAGGGCCCCCGGTCGCAGCCGCGACCGGGGGCCTCTTCGCATCTGCGCTCGGGTGACCCGGCCGACCGGTATCTCGACCGACGCCTGGTTGGGGTGGATGCAAGGCGGAGACGGCTCCACAGCGGCGCTTGAATTCGTGTGCGGTCCATTGACGCCCCGAGCGGACCTGGTAGCCTCCCGCTCGCGTACGCTAGAAACTCGCCGCGGACCCGAGGAGGATGTCGATGGCCCGGATCACGATCGAGGATTGCACCGAGAGGGTTGGGAACCGATTCAGCCTCGTGCTGATGGCGGCCATTCGCGCGAAGCAGATCATGCGTGGAGCGCGACCTCTGGTGAAGGCGGACGAGAACCGCGCCGTCGTCGTCTCGCTACGAGAGATCGCAGCTGGACACGTGGCGCTCGACATGCCCGAGGACTCGCCGCAGACCTGACGCGTTGGAGCAGCCCTCTGAGAGCTGGCTCCAGCCACCCGAGCTTTCACTCGAGGTGGTGTACCCCCGTCGCATCGTCGGCTAGCGATGGCCTCGCGGCTCAGGGTCGAGTCTCAGGGTCGAGTCTTCAGGGTCGAGTCTTCAGGGTCGAGAGAAGGAAAGTGTGGCGCGCCCGGTGAGCGGAGCTGCGCCTACTGCCGCTCTGCGGAGAACACTTACTTCGAGACGGCGACCGGGAGCGTGAAGCTGAACCGCGTTCCCTGGCCGATCTCGCTAGATAGCGAGAGCGCCCCTCCGAGGAGCTCGATGAGTGCCTTGGCGAGCGTCAGGCCCAGCCCAGAACCGCGAAAGCGACTGTCTGCGGAGTTGTCCACCTGGAAGAACTCCTCGAAGACCTCCGTCGAGTCGTCTGCCGCGATACCGATCCCCGTGTCCGTGATCAAGCAGAGAAGCTGTCCGTCCTCGACGCTCAGATCCAGCTCGATGCGCCCCTTGAGAGTGAACTTGACCGCGTTGTCGAGCACCTGAAAGAGGATCTGGTTCAGCTTCTGCAGGTCGGTTCGAACCTTGGGAAGCTCCGGGGCAACCTTCTTCTGCAGGGTGACTCCCTTGCGCAGGCGGTCACGGACGTTGAAGATCGCTTCGTCCACGACGTCGGACAGGTTCACGTCCTGATTCTCGACTCGGACTGCGCGCTGCTTCAGTCGCCACAGATCGAGGATGTTCTGAAGCGTACGTGTCAGCGCTTGTCCCTCGTCGAGAGCTTCGCGGAGCGAGATGCGCGCGGCGTCGGACAGATTTTCGTGCTGGGTGGCGAGCACTGAGATGACGCGCTCGGTGATTCGCTGCAACGGTGTTCCGAGCTCGTGTGACATCTTCTCGATCAGGTCCGACTTGAGCCGCTCGACCTCTTCGAGCTTCTCGTCCTGCTTGATGAGCTCGATGTCCTGAGCAAGCAGCTGCTCGCTCAGCTTGAGTAGCTCGTCCGAGGGATCGCTGGCTACGCCTCCGGAGCTCGACACAGCGTGGTGATCGAGGACCAGTGCGATCTGTCGCAGCGTGGATTCGAACTCCGCGCTGCGCATGCGGGGCCATGGGCCCGGGCAGCCGACGATTGCGACGCCGCGCGCATGTGAGTCGTGGCGTAGTGGGAATCCATAGATTCCGCCCGCGGCGCGCGCCCAGATGCGCGGTGGGTCTTGCGGGGCCTCGCAGCGTAGGGGACGCTCGGAAGAGCATGTCTCGGAGCGGAAGCTTGCGAGTGCTGCTCCGGCGATCTCCGCATCCTTCGCGCAGGTGAAACCGGCCCAGCCGTCCGGCTCGTCATCGGAGTTCGTTTGATAGATCAACGCGAATCCGTCCACGGCTGCGGCCAGGTGTCGGGCGCCAGCCGCCAAGGCGGTGGTGAGCGACTCGGGCGACGCGTAGAGCGCGAGGATCTCCATGGAAGGTCGCTTCTCCTAGAATCGCTCGTCGTCCCCGATCTCCACGGTGCCCGGATCCTCCGGAGCGTCGATCGAGGGTTCGTCACCTTCGAGAGCTAGCTGCGTAGCAAAGTCGCGCGGGTTCGAGGCGGCGGTCGACGCGACATCCAGGCTGACCTTTCCGGCTTGGTACAAGTCCAGCAAGTGCTGATCGAAGGTTTGCATCTGCATGTGTTCACGCCCGCGAGCGATGTGTCCGGAGATCTCGTCGAGCTTGTCGTGGCGCAGACAGCTCTGCAGCGAGCGCGTCATGCGCATCAGCTCGACTGCAGGCACGCGACCATTGCCCTTCTTGTTGGGGAGCAAGCGTAGGGAGATGATCGCTTGCACGTTGTCGGCGAGGCGATCTCGAACCTGGTGTGCTTCCTCTGCGGGAAAGAAGCTCACGATGCGTCGAATCGAGCTGGCGACGTCGGATGTGTGAATCGACGAGAAGACCGCGTGGCCGGTTTCTGCCGCCTTGAGGGCGGTGTCTACTGTCTCCTTGTCGCGGATCTCGCCCACCATGATGACGTCCGGATCCTGGCGCAGCGCAGCGCGCAGTGCTGCCGGGAAGCTCGGTGTGTCCGTGCCCACCTCTCGCTGCGTGATGATTGCGCGCTCATGACGAAAGATGAACTCGACCGGGTCTTCGATGGTGATGATCTTGCATTTTCGCGTCTTGTTGACCTGCTCGATCATCGTGGCCAAGGTCGTCGACTTGCCCATCCCGGTGGCGCCCGTGACGAGCACCAAGCCCCGCCGGATGTCGGCGATCTTGGCCAGAATCCCCGGGAGATTGAGCTCGTCGAACGATTTGATCTCGATCGGGATCACGCGCAGCACGATGTTGTACGAGCGCCGCTCGCGCGAGATGTTGACGCGGAAACGTCCTTCGTCTGGGATCTCGTAGGCGAGATCAATCTCGGATGCTCCTTCGAGCTGCCGCTCGGGATCGCCTCCGATCAGAATCCGGCTCATGGCTTCGGTGTCGCTCGGTTCGAGCACCTTGAAGCGCAGCTCGACGAGCTCGCCGTTGAAGCGATAGAGCGGGAGGCATCCGACCTGAAAGTGAATGTCGGAAGCACCCTTCTCGAAGCCCAAACGCAATAGGCGGTGCAGTCTTTCGCGATCCATCCGGCAGTCCGTCGAGAACGGGAAGTCAGCCGCTCCCTCTCCTCCGAACTCCTTCGGACGCGAGCGCGTTGTGCTTGATCCCAGGACCGACCCACCCGAATCTGGACGGGGCAGAATTGTCGAGGAAGGCCGCCTATAATGAGGCTCATGATGCGCTCTACCACGACCTCCGTCGCCCTTGTCCTGTCCTGGCTTCTGCTCGCGGCTCCCGCCCGTTGCGAGGAGGCCAAAGATGCGTCCTCCGACGCCTCCGCTCCGCAGGCGGAGACCAGCCCAGAGACGTCGGCGGCGACTCGTTCTGGGGGTGGCGCCCGTCCATCGATCGGGCTCGACTCATTGCTACGCCCACGCGGGCCGGCCCGCGCTCCGGTGAAGCCTGCGGAGCCCGGTGGACGCGACCGAGAAGACTGGGAGAACGCCTTCAGTGAAGTGCGGGCAGAGATCCGTCTGCTCGAGGCGCAGCTCGAAGAGGCGCGCGGTGAGGTGCGTGAGCGTTCGCAGGGAGCGTATCAGTACAGCCCCATCGGCGGTACGTCCGACACGCCGAGCGATCCCGAGATACTGAAGTTGCGCGCTCAGCTCAAGCGGGACAAGAAGGCGCTCGAGGCTGCACAGAGTCGGCTACGAGAGCTCCAAGTCGAGGCGTCGCTCTCGGGCGTCCCCGACGAATGGATCCGAGACCCAGCGAAGCCCAGCTCGCGCTGACCAGCTCGCGCTGAGGTTCGGAGGATCTGTTCCGCACGACCGTAGGTCGCGCGCGCGCTGTCGATTTTCTCAACGCGAACTGAACTTCGCACCCTAGGGGCTCAGGACGAGCTTCATCCGGCTGTTCGCCGGGGTTTGGGACGACTCTTGCCGGTGGCGCAGCGCTTGCAGAGATGGCAAGCGTGCCTATGCCGTTTTCTCTGCTACTGCGTACTTCCAGGCTGCTGGCCGCATCCGTCAGCGCGGCCGCCCTGTGTGCGTGTGCGGGGGGCAAGGCGCCTGCCGACCTGTTGCGTGAACGCGCGCTGGCACTCAGCGTCTCTGACCTCCAGATGCACCTGAGTGACGATACATACCAGAGCTATGCTCATCTGGATGATCATGGCCGCAATGCCTTCGACGTCGCGTTGTGGCGCTTGGAGCAGCTTCGCAAACCGGGCGCAGGTGCTGCGCCCGAAGCGACGGACAACCTCTCGCTGAGCCCGATCGGTGCGCAGGGGCCCGGTTCGAGCCAGAGCCTCGCTCCCGGGTCCCCGCTCGGAGCCAGGCTCGCAGCAGCGCCGGTATACGGGCGGCTGTCGACCGAGCTTTGGACGGATGAGGATCTGGTCATCGAGTTCGCGCGGGCGCGTGCACTCGGACGCCTGCGCCGCTACGAAGATGCCGCGAACGCCTTCGTGCGTGTCGAGACAGAGAAGCGCCTGCTCGCAAAGGCTGCTCGAGACCATCGGGAGATCATGCAGGTGTTCTCCTCGCTTGCCGAGGCCACCACGTCTAGCGTGCAAGCAGCAGAGCCTGCGGGCCAGCTGCCGGCGATTCGCGCTTGGATCCGGGCTTGGAATGGGCTTGCAGTCGCACTCGGTGATTCGGAGTACGCATCGCTGGCGCAGCTGGAGTCCGAGGCCTTGGAGCAAGCCGAGGTCGAGATCTACGCGGCGGATGGCGACATCGATGGCGCGATCGATGTGTGTCAACGACTGGTGACCCACCATCGTCTGTCCAAGCTGTACCCGCGGCATCTGATCCGCCTTGGAGATCTGTACGCGGAAGTCGCGCGGCGGGAGCATCGGCGCGCGCAGACGACGCGTGAGCCGCTCAATGTTTCTCGCTACGAGCACCACTTGGAGCGGGCCTTCGCGGCGTATGAGCTCGCGTCGGAAGCGCGCAAGCCGACCCTGCGTCGGGAGGCGCGCGCCAAGATCGAGTCTTTGTTGGCCTTTCATGAGGGAGTGCGTAGCGATGTCCACTAGCCAGGAGGTCGTCGTACGAGTGGCGGTTCGCGCGGTCGTCGCTGCGGCGCTCGCGGGGTTGCTGGTCTTGATGTTCCAGGGGCGCGCGTGGGCCGAATCCGCGGAGGATCTGGCTGCTCGCCTGCAGGAGGTCGGACAGCCACAGCACTCCACGACGG
Source organism: Pseudomonadota bacterium (assembly GCA_003247575.1). Classification (GTDB taxonomy): domain Bacteria; phylum Myxococcota_A; class UBA9160; order SZUA-336; family SZUA-336; genus SZUA-336. The sequence continues at coordinate 123,780 of QJZC01000028.1, read as the reverse complement.
AACGGGCTCGTGAGCTGATGCGCGAGGATCGGCGCTCGCGCTGGCTGAAGATCCATGATCACGCGCTCCAGACCGGGGTGCGAGCCTGGACGAGCGGATCTCCGCGCAAGCTTCTCTCGGGTGTGCGAGACATGGCTCGCGAGATCTGGAGTCTCCAGGTCCGCTCGCCCGCCGAAGATCGGGCGCTCGAGTGGCTGGAGGCCGACCTCGCGAGCTCGATCACTGGGGTGCCGACGACTGCGGGTGGAACTTTGTACTCGGCTCTGCGTGAGCGCGAGCTCGAGGATCTACTGGACGCTCGGCTCGAGGCAGCGAGATCCGCACTCGATTCGGGGCAGCTGCTACGGGCGTCTGCAGAGCTGCAACGTGCGGTGGAGCTGGACGCGAACTCCGAGGAGGCACTCTCGCTACTGGATCGCTGGGCGCAGCTCGGTACGCTGGGCCCAGCTCCAATCGCAGCTCATACGAATGTATTCGGGCCGAAGGTGAGAGACGGTAGTGTCCGCTCGTGGGACATCTCCGTTGCCGCCGCACTGCTGAATCAGGACTACGCTCGCGCGCAGGCGCAGGCATCGCAGTCGCCGAGCGGTCAGTTCACACGGGCGGTCGCCGCCTATCTGGGTGGGTCGCCGGAGTTGGGCCTCGATCTCTTGAGCGAGCTCGGTGAGAGATCGGACACGATCGGAGAGCTGGCGCGCGAGTGGGCCGGCCGAGAAGACGTCAACGTGCGAGCCGTGCTCGATCGCGAAGCGCGTGACTACCGCATTCGGCGCGTGCTCGGTCTGGTCGGCGGAAGTGACCTCGCGGACGAGGAGATCGCGCTCTCGCCCGATCTGGTGCGCGCGTTGCGCGACTCGATGACTCCGACGAACGTGGCTCTGTCTGTGCCCGCGCGACTGCTGCGAGGCTGGCGTCCCGATGGCGAGGCGCTGCGCGAGGCCGCGCTCGATTATCTCGCCCAGTTCCCGTCTGGCCTTCGCGCCGAGGAGGCGCGCAGCTGGGTAGACTCACTTGCAGGTGAGCCCCAGGAGGCGGACTCCGACGTAGCCGGCCCCAGCCTGGGCTTCCGCTCCGATTCTTTCTCCCTTCCGCGAGCGCGCACCTCCTTCGTGCGACTATCTCCGGCGCCTCTCCTGGTGACGCGAGGCGTCTTGGACAGCGTCTACGTCTCGGACGCCGGCATGTTGCGGGATACGATTGGAGACGCGCGCGCTGTGGTGCTGGAAGCGCGGGATGCAGCGGAGTTCGAGCAAGACGGGCTGGATGCGGCGCGTTCGCGTCTTTTCCTGTCCGAGGTGGCGTTCGCGCTGGAGCAAGGCAAGCTGGACGCGCTCGAGTCGGGTCAGATGGCTACGCTCGAAGGGATCCGGCGGCTCGAGCGGGCCATTCGAGATGGCGCCGTGCTGACGGCCGAGCCGGCAGACTTGGAGCGACCCCAGATTCTGGGCACGGTCACGCGCGCGTACATCGACGGCGAGTACGAGACGGTGGGAGCTCTGACACTGTCGCGTGGAAAGGACGATCTCCGCGCGTCCCGCCAGGTCGCTGGCGCGACAATGCGCTGTCCGAAGGGGACCCTGTGTGTCGACCGGACGCATGCGGTTCGGAGCACGATCTTCGCACGCTTCGACGCAGACTCGCGGGTGCAGCTGGCGCTCTCGGGTGAGGTCGGCGGGGCACGCATGTCTGTTTCCATGATCGGCGAGGACGGTCCGCGAGCATCGCTCGTGCTACCGGTGGGGCGCTGGCTGGGGGTTGGCGCCTGGCTCCCCCTGGCCGCGTTCGTAGAGGTGAGTGGAGAGTCGATCTACGTGGGGCCGACCTTCTCCCGCTGATCCCGCCCCGCATTTCAAGTGAAGCTTTCGAGCGCCCTGACGAGCTTCTCCACGGACTCGCGGCAGGCGTTCTCTCCCATGAGGCCGATCCTCCAGATCCTTCCGGCCAGGGACCCGAGTCCTCCTCCGACCTCGATGTCGTGCTCCAGCAGGAGTCTGCGACGCACCTCTGCCTCGTCGTCGTAGGGTGGCACGACCGCGTTCAGCATCGGGAGCCTCTCCTGGTCGTTGACCGGGAACTGGAAGCCCAGCGGAGTCAGCGCCGACACCAGTGCACGATGTGCGTCGACGTGTCGTTCGAACCGCTTCTCGAGGCCCTCGCCAATGACGCGCTTTAGGCCCGCATAGAGTGCGAAGATTGCGGAGACAGGAGCCGTATGGTGGTAGACACGCTTCGAACTCAGATAGCCACCGATCAGGCTGAGATCCAGGTACCAGCTCTGGACGGGGCGCTTGCGCGCGCGCATGCGCTCGAGCGCGCGTGGGCCGATTGCCAGCGGCGACAATCCCGGCGGGCAGGACAAACATTTTTGTGTTCCAGAATAGGCCGCATCGATCTGCCACTCGTCGAAGCGCACGGGCATCCCCGCTAGAGACGTGACGCAGTCGAGAACCACGAGCGCGCCTTGCGAACGTGCGGCGTGGGCGATCGACTCGACCGGCTGTGCGACACCGGTGGATGTCTCGGCGTGGACGAAGGCGACGACGTGCGGCCGCTCGCGCTCGATCGCGTCGAGCATCGCCTGAGTCGGCACGCTCTCGCCCATCGGTGCCTCGATCACGATTGGCTGCGCTCCGAGACGCTCGACGATCTCACGCATGCGTCCACCGAACACGCCGCACTGCCCGATGAGCACGCGCTCGCCCGGCTCGGTCAGATTGATCAGGCAGGTCTCCATGCCGGCACTCCCGGTTGCGGACAGCGGCAGGGTCCATGCCTCTTCGCTGCCGAAGAGGGTTCGTAGCATCGCCTGTACCTCGTCGAGGAGCGCGAGGAACGCCGGGTCGAGATGGCCGATCATGGGGGATGCGAGTGCTTCGCGGACCTCCGTCGAGAGGTTGCTCGGACCGGGACCGAGTAAGAGTCGTTCCGGGCAGGGGATGCTGGACATGGGTTCCGGGTCTCCTCCGGGGCAAGGTGCAGAGTGGCTCCGACTAGAGCGGAGCGGTACTCTAGCGCGCCGTGGTAGCTCGACGACAGCGCGCAAGGCGGAGATGGCTCCGCTGGTCGTTGCTCGCAGCGACTCTCGGCCTCCTTGCGCTCGCGATCGAGGTGACAGGCATCGGGAGCGGACAGGAGCTCCGGCTGCGTCTCCGCGACTATGCCGAGGTGCGTGGGAGGATCGAGCGCTGGGTGAACGTCGCCGTCGGCGACCCGGCGAGACTTCGCGCTCGTCAGGAAGCTGGTTCCGCTGCTTCGCGAGATGCGTCGAGCTCTGAAGCTTCGCAGGCGTCCTCTTCGGTGCCGCCGAGCGGCGCGAACCGATTCACCCGTTCTAGGGGGGCTCCCTCTGCAGTGGCGAGCGGCGAGCGAGCACGAGGCCCGCTTCGAGCGGGTCCAGGTTCTGGTTCCACTGCGGAGACCGCGACCGACGATTCACCGAAGGCTTTGGACGAGGAGCTCACCTGGCGTGACCGACGTGCCCTGGATGAACTCGTTGAGCAAGCCACGCGAGACTGAGCGCGTGTGGCAGCGAGCGCCCGTTTGCGTCGTGCATCGCGCGTCGCCGGTCACGCACTACGGGCTGGACATCCAATGAACCTGCGCGAGCAGCTCGAGCATCGCGAGGATCGAGCCCTCGCTCCTTGGGCCATGCGCGCTAGAGACTCGCGAGGTCGTCTGGGTTCGGAGCCCGAGCATGCCTATCGCACCTGCTTCCAGCGGGATCGTGATCGCGTGCTGCACTCGACCGCGTTTCGCAGGTTGCAGTACAAGACGCAGGTATTCATCCATCACGAGGGAGACCACTTTCGGAACCGGCTCACGCACACGCTCGAGGTGGCTCAGATCGGGCGCACCATCGCGCGCGTACTGGGTGCGAACGAGGACCTGACCGAAGCCATCGTGCTCGCGCATGATCTGGGACATACACCCTTCGGGCATGCGGGCGAGCGCGCCATGCATCCGCTTCTCGAGGCATTTGGTGGTTTCGAGCACAACCGTCAGAGCCTTCGAATCGTCGACTGGCTCGAGCTTCGGACCCCCGAATATCGCGGATTGAACCTGACCCACGAGACCCGTGCGGGGATCCTGAAGCACGGGCGCGCCTACCCGCGGCACTCTCACCCCGTGGAGATGCCGTCGCTTGGCGCATCGCCCACAGCAGAGGCCCAGATCGCCAACTGGGCGGACTCGATCGCCTACGGCGCGCACGATATCGACGACGGCTTGCGCTCTGGCCTGCTCGAGCCCGAACAGCTCGAGGAGCTCGAGCTCTGGCGTAGGGCGCGAGAGCGGGCGGGGCTGAGCCGACCGCTGGCTGCCGTCGGCTGGAGAAAGGTGATCGTGCGGCTGATCGATGGACTCGTGGGCGATCTCGTAGAAGCCACGGCGCGTCGCCTGGAAAAGCACGCCCCCACCTCGGCCGATGCACTGTGCACGCTCCCGGAGCCCGTAGTGGGTCTATCGGACGAGGCGCGTGAGCTGACGCGTGCGCAGACTCACATGTTGCACGAGTGCGTCTATCGCCATCCTCAGGTGCTGCGCATGGCGCTCAAGGGCGAACGCATCCTGCGCGAGCTTTGGGAGGCCTACTCGAGCCAGCCCCGCTTGTTGCCGCGGCACGTGTTGGCTGCGGCGTCCGACGAGCCGCCGGAGCGCGCGATGGCGGACTACCTCGCCGGCATGACCGATCGCTTCGCGATGGATGAACATCGGCGCATCTACGACCCTCACACTCCGGCCTGACGCCAGGGTCCAAGCCGCGAAGGGCCCTTTCCGCTCTCCTTCGACAAGCTACACTCCGAGCGTCGGCTGGAGCCGAGGTCGTGCACCGTGCGCGCCGGAGCCAGCGCGAACGCAGAGAGGATCCGATCGCTTCCCCGCGCCCTTCGGCCCGGATTGAGCGTGTGCGGCTGCCTGGACGAAGGTCGCCGGATGCGCACCGACGGCCGAGGGCGTCGAGAGGCGGAGCGATGGTCGAGGAGGCCGAGTGAGAAGACGGAACATGCGAAGTCAGCGACGGGGTGGCGGTGGCAGTGGTGGCAGTGGTGGCAGCGGTGGCGGAAGCGCCCCGGGGCGCGCCTGGGATCTGATCCGAGACCACAAGTTGCTCGGGGTGCGTGAGATTCGGCCTCTGGAGCGTCCCGATCGCACGCCCGAGGGAGTGGATCTGGGTGCCGGATGGATCCACGGACGTCCGGGCGCCCTCGTTCTCAGTCGAAATCCGAACGCCGGAATCGAGCTGATCGGGTGGGCCGTGATCGCCCTCGAGCTGGCTCGGCAGGAAGGTCCGATCGTCGAGACATTGATCGCCGCCCCCCTGATTTCTCCGTCTCTCCGACGTGCGGTGGACTGGTTGTCCGAGTACGGCATGAGCGTGCGACTGGCCTCGGTTCCTGCACTGGCGGAGCGTCCCTCCGAGCTCGTGAGCTGTGAGCCGGCGGGAGAGCTCGGGGTGTTGTTCCCGAGCGGAGACGGTGTCTCGGATGGGATCTTCGAACGCGTCCTGCGCGTCGTGGAGGGGGCCGCGGCAGTGACCTCGGCGGGCGCGCTGCGGGTCGTAGACCGGGCCCACATTCTCTACATGCGGGGTGCCCGCATCCTGCGCGTGAGTCCGGAACCGGAGGGGGCTGCGGTGGACTTCCTCGCCCCTGAGCGAAAGCAGGTGCACGTCAACGATGCCAACTTCTCTCGCTGGGGGCCCGACCTCTTCGAGGAGATCGTCAAGCTCGCTCAGGATCCCCGTTTGCTCGAGAGCGTGGCCAGCTCTCGGGACGCGCAGGTCCAGGAGGCGGTGGACAGTATCCAGGCCTACCTGGTGGCCCGCTACCTCCCCTGGAACAGCGAGGGCCTGGACCCGATCGATTGGATCGGGGTCGATTCCGAGTCTCGTCCCGTGCTCGGAGTGATCCGGTCTCCATTCCGCGTGTCCGACGTGCCGTCTTTGGTCGCCGCCGCCTTCCGGTTGGAGACCGAACGCGAGGTCTGGGCGCCCGGATCCACGGGGGGGACCCGGGTCCTGCTCACCGGAGAGCTCGAGGCTGGAGCGCGTGAGCTACTCGAGGGCCTCGATCTCGAGATCGAAGCGCGCGAAGGAAGTGCAACCGAAGGAGCTCAAGCGGAGAGGCGCGGCCGCCGACGCGGCCGCCGGCGCCGGCGTGGACGCTTCTCGGACGACGTTGCAGGCGCCTCCGAGGTCTCGGAGCTCGAGGGAGCGGATGCCGCCGAGTCGAGCGCGCCCGACGACGACGTGCCGGAGGACGAAGGTGAGCCCAGACGGGCGCTCGCTCCCACGCCGCCGCGCCGCTCGCGCACACGTTCGGGAAGGGACCGGGACCGGGACCGGAACCGGGATGCAGATGCCGCGGAGCTGGGTGACGAGGCGCTTCTCGAAGAGGAGCGTGATGAGCGCGCGAGCCCGGTGTCAGTGGAGTCTGCCGAAGTTGCCCTTGGTTGCGAACTCGGCGACGCCGAAGGTCGCGGCGCCGATTTCGACCCGGTGCTCGATGATTCCGCGCTCGATGAAGCGGCCGCAATCTATGGGGTCGTGGAGGCTGTTGCAGAGGCCGCTTCGGGCGACATCGAGGACGAGCCGGAGCTGGAGATCGCGGATGCGCTGGAGGAGATCGAAGAGGTCGTGGCCGCGACCGAGGAGCCAGCTCCGCCTGCGCGCCGACGCCGCCGACCGAAGGCGGCCATCGCGGTGCGCAATGATCTCGATTCCGTGGTCACGGCGATGGTGCTCGCGCGAGAACGGCGGAACGTCCCGTTCTTCTACGTGTGCGCCCAGCACGGTCTGATGGATTTCTTACGCGGAAAGGCGACCGATATCGACGAGAACACTGACCTGCTGCTCGTGGGATTCACCGCCCAGCCGGTTCCAGCCGAGACTATCGCAGCGGCGGCCGTCTACTCGGGGCAGATCAGCTGGTTCGATCACCATGAGTGGCCGATCGAGGATCTCGAGCGGTTGCGCGAGGCGATCGGAGAAGATGCCGTCTATGGAGTCGACGGGACGCTGAGTCCGCTGGCGGCCGTGATGGAGATCGCCGAGCGACGCAGTCGCTTTACGGACAAGTTGCTCGACTTCTCGGGGCGGCGGCTCTCCGAAGCCGACATGGGCAAGTGGGGCTACAACTTGGTGGGTCTGATCCGGCGCATGTGTGCGACACCGGGCGATTACCGAGCCGATCTGCAGCCGATTCTCGCGGGGCGTCCAGCCGATCTTCCACCGGTCGAGGATGTATACGCAGCCGAGAACGAATGGCTGAGCTCGCACGAGCCTCGCCTCGTGTGCTTCGGGGAATACCAAATGGCGGTATCGCACGTGCCGGAGAGCCTGGACACCGGAGAGATGGGGCGGCGACTCAGGCATGCCACCGGGGCTCGCATCTCGTTGGTCTCGCGCGAGGGGGATTCGGTCGTCCTGATCGGGTACAACGAGGAGAAACGACACATTAATGTGCTTTCTCTGCTCGAGCAGCTCGACGGGAAGATTCCGTGGCTACATGCTCGACCCGTCGGAGACCGCGCCGGCCGCGTCGAGGTCGACGATCTGGCGCAGCACCCCGAGCGAATCGATGCGCTGATCGGAGAGATCGTCCGTCACAAGTCGGTGCTCTACGGCTGAGGCCGCTAGCTCGATGGCCGAGGACACCCTACGCATCAAGGAGATCTATCGCTCCATTCAAGGGGAGAGTTCGTTTTCAGGCCAGCCCTGCGCGTTCGTGCGTACGGTTGGGTGCGATCTCCGCTGTTCCTACTGTGACGAACCGCATGCGTTCTCGGGCGGAGAGCGGATGTCGATCGACGAGGTACTCGACCACGTGATGGCGCTAGCCGTCCCGCTGGTGGAGCTGACCGGTGGTGAGCCGCTCCTCCAGCCGGCACTGCCAGTGCTGTGTCAGCGCCTGCTGGATGAAGGGTTCCAAGTGCTGATCGAGACCGGGGGCCATCGCGACATCTCCTCGATCGATCCGCGCGTCCACGTGATTCTGGATCTCAAGACTCCGGCCAGCGGGATGTCGCAGCACAACGACTTTGCGAATCTCGAGCGCCTTTCTTCCGCGGGGGAGATCAAGTTCGTGGTGGCTGACTCAGCGGACTACGCGTGGGCACGCGACCGAATTCGCGAGCATGTCCTGGAGCGACGTTGGCCGGTGCACCTCTCCCCGGTACACGGAGTGCTGGATCCACGAGAGCTGGCCGCGTGGATGTTGCGCGACGGACTGCGGGCGCGTCTCAATCTACAGCTTCACAAGTACGTCTGGGGACCGGATGCCGAGCAGGTCTAGCAGCGGTCCGCCAGTCTAGCGGACGAGTTGGATCAGCCCTCTCTGGAGTAGAGCTGAGCCCCACGGTCCCGGAACTCGCGTGATTTCTCTCGCATCCCGCTTTCGAGGGCATCCTCGACCGCGACGCCAGCACCCTTGGCGTAATCGCGCACTTCACGCGTGATCTTCATGCTGCAGAACTTGGGACCACACATCGAGCAGAAGTGTGCGAGCTTGGCTCCCGCTGCAGGCAGGGTCTGGTCGTGATACTCGCGTGCGCGTGCGGGATCGAGCGACAGATTGAACTGATCCTCCCAGCGGAACTCGAAGCGCGCGAGGGACAGGGCATCGTCGCGCAGCTGGGCGCCTGGATGTCCCTTCGCCAGGTCTGCCGCGTGTGCGGCGATCTTGTAGGCGATCACGCCATCGCGAACATCGTTGCGATCTGGGAGCCCGAGGTGTTCCTTCGGTGTGACGTAGCAGAGCATGGCAGTGCCGAACCACCCGATCATCGCGGCCCCGACGGCGGAGGTGATGTGGTCGTAGCCGGGGGCGATGTCCGTCGTGAGGGGGCCGAGCGTGTAGAAGGGGGCCTCATGGCATGCCTCGAGCTGCCGCTCCATGTTCTCCTTGATCAGGTGCATGGGTACGTGGCCGGGGCCCTCGATCATGACCTGGACGTCGTGTTGCCAGGCGCGCTGGGTGAGCTCGCCCAGCGTCTCGAGCTCGCCGAACTGAGCAGCATCGTTGGCGTCGGCGATGCACCCTGGGCGCAGGCCGTCCCCGAGTGAGAAAGCGACATCGTAGGCGCGCATGATGTCGCAGATTTCCTCGAAGTGGGTGTACAGGAAGTTCTCCCTGTGGTGCGCCAGGCACCACTTCGCCATGATCGAGCCCCCGCGCGACACGATGCCGGTGATGCGGTCGGCCGTCAGCGGTACGTAGCGCAGCAGCACGCCCGCATGGATCGTGAAGTAGTCGACGCCTTGCTCCGCCTGCTCTACCAGGGTGTCGAGGAAGATTTCCGGTGTCAGGTCCTCGGCGATGCCGCCGACCTTCTCGAGGGCTTGATAGATGGGCACCGTTCCCACGGGCACGGGTGAGTTTCGTATGATCCACTCGCGCGTCGTGTGGATGTCGGAGCCGGTGGACAGGTCCATGATGGTGTCGGCGCCCCAGTGGGTCGCCCAGCACATCTTCTCGACCTCCTCCTCGATCGACGAGGAGACCGCCGAGTTTCCGATGTTCGCGTTGATCTTCACCAGGAACTGTCGCCCGATGACCATGGGCTCGCTCTCGGGGTGATTGATGTTGTTCGGGAGAATTGCGCGGCCGCGTGCGATCTCGCTGCGTACGAGCTCCGGGTCTACCTGCTCGCGAAGCGCGACGAACTCCATTTCGGGGGTCACGATCCCCTGGCGGGCGTAGTGCAGCTGGGTCACGTTGCCCCCGGACTTGGCCCGCAGGGGCGCCCTCCCTACACCCGGCGCAATCGCATCCGTGCGAGCCGCCGCTTTCCCGCGGCGATGCCCGTCGTCCTCCGGGCGCATACGCCTGCCCGGGTAGGTCTCGACGTCGTCCCGCTCCAGGATCCACGGTAGGCGAGTCGGAGGCAGTCCGTCTCGCAGGTCCACCTTGACCGCCGGATCCGCGTGGGCTCCGCGCGTGTCGTACAGGCGCATCGGTTCCGGAGCTGGTGCGGTCGTGCCGGGAGCTGCGCTCTGGCGCACCTGCCGGAATGGAACTTTGAGATCCGGACGCGAACCGGTCACGTAAATTCGGGTCGAGTTCGGGAAGTCCCGCGAGTCCTGCACCTGCACCCCCTTGTGCGAGTAGACGATGAAGTCCGGCAAGGTACACGAGCGGGCAATGCGGGGGAAGAGCGAGGGGCAACGATGGATCCCTGCGCGCTGCTGCCCGCAGGTGAGAGCCGCGGGTCTCTACGCCCATCCGAGCGTGTGGTGGTGGCCGGAGCGGACGGCGGTGAGGGTGGTGGCGGTGGAGGGACTTGAACCCCCGACTCGGCGGATATGAGCCGCCTGCTCTAACCAACTGAGCTACACCGCCGTGCACCCGAGGCGGCCGCCTAGAACGTCTGGTTCCAGATGGGCCGCTCGCAGAGACGAGAGGCAGAGGACCGGACGCAAGGCAGAGCTCCAGCGGACTGCAAGCGACCGGACGGTACCGAGCGAGCGGCTCGGAGTCAATCGGGAGCGCTCGCGCGCAAGCCCGCACACACTGGCGGTCCGACTGGTCCGTCTGCGTGTGGGGTCGTAGCTTGGGCTGGGTTGGCTCGGATTGGAGCTTGGAACGTGGAACAGCTCCTTGAATGGAGCGGAGGATGGAGCGCGGGAAGCGGAGAGCTGGGGACGGCCCCCGCCGAGCAGGGGAGAACCTACTCGGCGGGAACTTCTAGCCTTTTTCGGACCGGGCTAGGCTGTCGCCTGCGGCTCCGGAGTGCTGCCCGGATTCCCGAGCGCCTCGTGTCCCGGCAGATCGCTCGCCGGAATGCGCCACTGCTTGCCGATGCGAACCGCGCCGATCTGTCCTGACTCGATCAGACGATACACAGTGCGAGCAGAGATCCTCAGGTAGTTCGCAGCCTCGCGAACGGTGACCAAATTATCCCTCATGTCGAATACCCCCTCATGCAGTGCCGTTGTTTTCCCACACGGAGCCCCTTCGGACCCCGTGCGATGGTCCGCGGCGCCTGCCGATCAAGCCCCGTCAATCGCGCCTTCTTGGGACGTATTCGTCGAAATCCCGGGACACTTGATAGGAGCGTTTATCCATTTATCTTTGAGTGAATTGGACCAAGGTCGGTTGGCTGGTGGATTCTGTTGTGTGTTCGTGGTCTCTGCCCTCCCAAGGTAGGCACGCCCGCCGAGAGTCGGGGTGTGCGTGCGGATTCTGGCTACTCTCGTAGGGACTTCTCAGTGTGCCGAGCCCGTGGCGGGAACGCGGTGTGCTGCGTCCGAACGAGCAAGGGGAGTGAGATGGCAAGCTCCGAGAACTCACGAGATCTGATCTCTGCACGGCCTCCCGAGCCAAAGCGCGCACTGATCTACGAATCGGATGCGCTCACCGGTGAGCGTCTGCGGCGCATGTTGGCGGCGGAGGGATACGGCACCGCTTGGGTAGACGAGACGCGTCTCTTCGATTCACTGCGTCGCACGGGCTTGTTCGAGCTGTACGGTGTGGGTGCGATGAGCGCGGAGGAGCTCCGACGCATCGAGGACATCGAGAGTCTCGAGCCGTTGCTGTTGGTGGTTCCGCTCGACAAGCGCAGTCCGATCAATCCGTATCGGCTGGTGCACCCGCGTGCCAGTCTGGTGGATCGCGAGCTTCGCGACGTCGACGCGATTCGGCGTGAGCTCGCACGAGGGGCCGCACCGTCCGGCTCGAGCTCCTTCGGTGGCCTGACTGGGGCCTCGATCCAGCGAGCGTTCGAGCACTTTGGGTTGTCGGAGCGCCAGCTCGAAGTGCTCGAGCGCGCGCTGCGCGGTGATACCAGCGCAGAGATCGCGTCGCGGCTGTTCATCAGTGAGCTGACGGTCCGCAATCATCTCCACGCGATCTATGAGCGCGTCGGAGTCAGCGGGCGTCGCGAGTTGCTGGGACGCTTCGTCCAAGGATTGATGGAGGGACACGCCTGATGCGTGTCCCTCCAAAGGACACCGAGCCGCCACTCGCGACCGCGCGTGAGCTAGAGCAGTCGCAGGTACTCGAGCAGCGATAGCCGTTGTCGATACGTCAGCTCGACCTCGCGCTGCTCCAGGATCGCGTTCATCGTTTCCTCGAGGGTCGCCCAGCGACCGTCATGGCCGAACGGGCCCTGCTTGGGGATCCCGCGCAATGTCGGAACGTCGAACCGTCCCCCGGTACCGATATCGAAGCGAAGCCGCCGCGTGAAGTTGCCGGGTGGGTGGCAGGTGGGGCACCCAGAGCTCTTGAACAGCTCGAAGCCATCGTTCATGGACTTGGTGGCCGGCTCGACCGGGCTCCCGTCGGGGTTGATGCGTCCGTTGTCGAACGCTGGGATGGAGAGCAGGTACGCGGTCAGCGCTCGCTTGTTCGGGGCGTCGAGCTGTCCGCCGCGCATCTCCGAAGCCAGCATCCGGTCGATGACTCCTTCCACGCTCGAGATCGAGCCGTCCCATAGGTAGGGTGCGGTCTGGTAGAGTCCGCGCAGGAACGGTGCGACTCTAGCTCCCTCCGTTCCCGGCTCGACCGGTTCACCGGACAGGTAGACCTTGCGCTCATTCGCGCTCGCGTCGTGGCAACCGGCGCAGGAGCGCTGGCCGTCGCCCGAGATGCGCGGGTCCAGGAAGAGCGTGCCGCCGCGTTGGACGAGATCCGGATCGAGCTTCGGGGGTTCTTGAGGCGGAGGGATCAGCGACTTCGCGACGGTGCATCCCGCGAGGAGACCGATCGCGCTAAGTAGGATCGTGGCGCGCCAGGCGATGCTTCTGGACCTTCCCGGAGGCCGTTCGGGGAAGGGACTCCACGAAGATCCACTCCTTGGGGCGTTTGTAGCGAGCGAGGCGCTCCGAGACGAAGACTTCGAGCTCTGCGGGGTTCGGTGCGCGGTGTCGCGGGACGACGAATGCACGCCCCACCTCTCCCCAGTCGGGATGTCGTACTCCGATGACTGCCGCCTCTGCGACGTTGGGATGTTCCTCCAGAACACGCTCTACCTCCGCGGGGTATACGTTCTCCCCGCCACTGATGTACATCTCCCTCAACCTGCCCACGAGCTGGATGTATCCCTCGTCGTCGAACATCCCCAGATCGCCCGTACGGTGCCAGCCGTCTTGCGTCGCTGCACGCGTCTCGCCTGGGCGGCGCCAGTATCCGAGCATGCAGATGGGACCGCGAACCTGGATCTCGCCCGATCGGCCCGCGGGCAACGTCTTTCCATCTGGATCCGCGACGCGGATCTCGCCATAGTGCACCGGGCGTCCGACGGTCGCCCCCTTCCGCAGCACCTCGGCCGCGGGCACGGTACAGAGGATCGACGTCTCGGTCTGCCCGTAGCCTTGTCGCAGCGGAATGTCGAGCTCACTGAACGCGCGCACCGTCGCCTCGTCCAGCGGCGCTCCAGCGCTGAACGCGAAACGTAGGCTGCGGAGCTCGTCCTGTGCGAGGCCAGCCTCGAGCAGGCGCCGGTACATGACCGGAACTCCTGCCAGAACCGTCACCCGATAGCGGCGGATCCATTCCTGGATCGCGCGCGGGTCGAAGTGGTCGACCAGGACCACCGTGGCGCCTGCAAAGAACGCCGGAACGCTCATGATCTTGAGGCCGAAGGAGTGGAACAGGGGAATCGGCACCAGAACCACGTCGCGAGCCCAGAGCTCGAAGTAGAGCTCGGCATTCAGAGTGTTGAACAAGGTCTTGCGATGGGGGAGGAGGGCGCCCTTGGGGGTTCCCGTGGTGCCGCTCGTGTACATGAGCACGTGCGGATCCTCCCCTCCTCCGGACAGCTCGGGCTCGGAGGCTCGTTCGGGTAGGCTCTCGCGGAACTCCGAGAGTCGAAGGAGGTGGCCCGGCACGTCCGACGGCAGCGGGAACGCATCGTCGATCACCGCCATGCGGACCTCCGCGTCATCCAGCTGGAACTGCCACTCGCGCGTGGTCAGCCGAGTGTTGAGCGGCAGCAGGATGCCTCCGAGCTTGGCCACCGCGAAGTAGAATGCGGCGTAGAATGCCCGGCTCGGCATCGCGAGAGCCACCCGATCGCCAAGACCGAGGCCCACCTGTTGCAGACGAGCAGCGATGCGGTTGGAGAGCGCATTCAGCTCTGCATAGGACAGGCGCTCGCCGCGTTCGGGTTCGATCACGGCGGTGGCGTCTGGACGCCGGCCCGCCTGGGCGGAGAGCCAGGAGCCTACGTTCACACTGGGGCTGCGGTCGAGACGAATCACGACGCGGATCTTACCCCTCTTCCTGCTTCGGATTCGAGGTCAGAAACGCTGCAGGAAGCTTCCGAGTGCGTCCGCCATCTCACGCGCGGATTGATAGCGCTCATTCACGTCCTTGGCGCAGGCCTTCAGAATGATCGCCGTGAGCTCTGCAGGGATGTCTGCCCGGTAGCTGCGCGGGTCGGGAAGCGGATCGCGCAGCTGCTGCTGGACCACGTCATCCCCCCGGAAGGGTCGCACCGTCGTCAACGCCTCGAACATCGAGATCCCGAGCGCGTAGAGGTCGGTGCGGCCGTCCATGTCCCGGCCGAGGATCTGCTCCGGCGACATGTACTGCGGCGTGCCGCGTGGGCGTGTCTGTCCCTCGAGCTCGCTCTCGAGGATCTTGCTCACGCCGAAGTCCATCAGTTTGGCAGGTCCGCGGTCCGAGACGATGATGTTTCCGGGCTTCACGTCACGGTGGATGACCTTTTGCATGTGGGCATACGCCAGTGCGTCGCAGGTGTCGCGGCAGACCTCGGCCAGGCGCTTCGCGCTCATGCCCGCCGTGCCACTCTCCTTGATGAGCTGCCGGACGGTCTGCCCCTGGACATACTCCATCACGATGCACGGACGTCCGTCGATCACCGTTACGTCGTAGATCTGCACGATATTCGGATGGTTCATCGCTGCCGCGGCGCGTGCTTCCTGCCGGAATAGCTGCAGGCACTCGGAGTGAGCGGCCAATTCGTATGGGAGGAACTTGATCGCTACGGCGCGCTCGAGCTCGCGGTCCTGGGCCAAGTGGACGACCCCCATACCGCCGCGTCCGATCTGAGCGCGCAATGCATAGCGCTTGTCCGCTGCCTGCGCGTTCTGAGAGGATCCTCCCAGTGCCCTTTCCTGTAGACGGTCGAGCCAGCCTTCGATCTCTGGCCAGGCGGGATCGTGCTCTTCGATCTTCTCGACCCATCCGAGCGCAGCGAGCGCATCGCCGGACTTCTCCAACGTTTCGGCCAGCAGCGCGAAGACCTCGATATCTTGGGGCGATGTGGGCGGGTCGACCAGGATGCTCTGGAATTTCTGGCGCGCGCGCGCGTACAGGCTCTTCTCTAAGAAGATCTTTCCCAGCAGCAGGCTCGCCTCGCTACCGCGAGACGAGGTGGCCGGCACGCTCTGCAGGCTCTCGATTGCTCGCTCGTACGAGCCCACGTCGTAGAATCCGCGCCCGGCATCGAGGAACTGTCCCATCTGGAAGGACAGCTCCGCGAAGCGGAGGTGTTCGCCGGCCTTCTCGAAGTTTGCGCGCGCCTCTGGAAGCGCTCCGACGCGCTCGTAGGCCTCGGCAGCGGTGACGAACTCGCCGGCCCTCTCATAGGCTTGGGCGGCCAGGCCGAAGTCCTCGAGCTGATCGAACAGCTCGGCCGCGCGCGTCCAACACTCTGCTGCCGCCCAGCACTCTGCCGCGCGGCGGTGCTCTCCTGCGAGTTCGAAGAGCTCGGCTGCGCGCGCCTTGGCGCTCGGGTCCGAGCGCACGGCCCGCCAGGCTTCGGCGGCCTCGGCCGGACGCCCAGCGCGCTCGAGCAGTCGTGCGGCATTCGCGTTGTCGCCAATCTCGCGGAGGCAGCGGGCGGCCGCTCCCAGGTCGCTCGCGCGTTCGTAGAGCTCGGCTGCTTCGCGCTTGCTCCCCAGGTGGTCGAGGCAGTCGGCCGCTCGCTTCCACACACCCGCCGCCTGAAAGTAGTGGGCGGCCTCTGCGATGCGCCCGTAGGAGAGGTAGAGCTCGGCGGCCTGTGTCGGCTGGTTGAGCGATACGAGGCACGCACATGCCTTTTGATAGTCCCCGGCACGCAGGTAGAGGGGAACTGCGCCGTCGAGGTTCCCCTGCGCCATGCAGACGTCCCCGGCCTCGCTGAAGCGCTCCTCGCGAACGAGCTGCTCCATCCGCTTCTTCGGATCGTCTCCGGATCCCGGGCGGCGACGCAGGAACAGCCACGCGATCACACCTCCGGCGCACAGGGCCGAGAGGACGAGGGCGATCGCCGACATCCAGACCCCTCCCAGCTCCTGTAGCCAATCCAGCATGAACGCCTGTCTGCCTGTCTCGAATCCTCTGGGGAGTCCTCGCCCTGGCGTGCTCAGGGGGCAGCGACTCCGGTTTCTTCCCTTCTCGTTTCGGTCGTCCGGCGCGCCAGGCTGAGCCAGTGGCGACGGATTCGGGTTGGGTCTCGAATGCGACGAGCTACTCTTGCGGGATGAACCCGGTGCATCTCGCGGTTGCGCGCTTCCTGGCGCGGCATGGGATCTCGCGCGCGGAGGGCGTGCTCCTGGCCATCTCGGGAGGGGGCGATTCGATCGCACTGATGCACGCCTGTGCCTCCTTGGGCCAGACAGTGCAGGTTGCGCACGTTCATCACGGGTTGCGCGGGGAAGCTGCCGATCGGGACGCGAGCTCTGTGCTCCGTTCGGCGCGGGTTCTGGGGCTCCCAGTGCATCTCGAGCGCCTCGATGGGGCTCGGCGCCGCTCGAATCTGGGAGGACGCCTCTCGCCCGAGGCCAGCGCGCGAGCGGGCAGGTACGCTGCGCTCGAGCACCTGCGTTGCCGCCTTGGTCTCGAGTACATCGCGACGGCACACACCTTGGAGGATCAGGCGGAGACCCTGCTGCTGCGCGCCATTCGCGGGGCAGACCTCGCCGGGCTCGCGGCCATCGCGGCGTTCGACTCCGCGCGGCGGCTGATCCGGCCCGTGCTCGAGGTCGAACGCGTGGCGCTCCGCAGCTACCTGGAGGCTCGAGGGCTCGGCTGGTGTGAGGACGCCAGCAATCTCGACCTGGGTGTACCGCGCAATCGGATCCGCCACGCGGTGCTCCCGGAGCTGGCGCGGGCACATCCTGAAGCGGTGCCTCATCTGGCGAGGTTGGCGACGTCGGCGCAAGAGTGGCGCGACGCGCGCCGGTCGGAGCGGCAGGGGAGACTCCGATCCGTGTGTCTCGAGGTTCGTACGGGATATTGGATTCGACTGGATCGCTTGCGGTGCGCGTCGAGGCCCGAGCGGCGCGAGCTGTTGGCACAGCTGCTTTGCGAGCTCGGGCTGCAGGAGCGTTTGGCGCACGCGCAGATCGCCCTCTTGGAGCGCGCCTGCCGGCCGGGCGCGAAATCTCGACGCATCACACTTCCGGATGCCGTCGAGTTCGTGTTGGATGGGGATTGTGCCTGGCTGGGCCGGCGCTCCGGTGTGAGAGAGGGCTTCGAACGCCAGCTGCTGCGACCCGGCGTTCGCGTACCCGTAGGTCCACACGGCTTCGAGGTCTGGCTGGCACGTCCCGACAATGCTGCGAGCGCTGGTTTCCAGCTGCCCCTCCCGTTGCTCGATCTCAGCGATGTGGCGATTCGGCCGCTCTCTCGCGGCGACTCGTGGCCGAGCTCACGTCCGGGCGCCCCCCGAAGAACTGTTGTAGAACGCTTGCGGCGAGCTGGCTGGCCAGCGCGCCTTCGTTCGCGGGCGCTCTTGATCGAGAACGGGCTCCGACCTGTAGGAGTTCTGGCTATGGACGCAGTCCAAGACTGCGGAGAGTCCGGAGCATGGCGCAGCTTGACGGTGCCGGCGGCGCAGGCGAGCGGTCGTGCCGGTGCGGGTTGGGAGGTGCGCGCGGAGCGGGTTTCCGGCATCCCGCCAAGTTGGTAACATCTCGAAGGATCTCGCCCACTTAGCCGTCGAAGCCTCATGGGTACGCGCGATCTTGAGTCTCTATGGCGAGTCTTTCCCTTACGCGCGGAAAGTGCCACCAGCTCGATATGCCATCCGCTCCAAAACGCTATCCGGTCCAGCACGGGGAGGTCGGTTGAACCAGTTCTACAAGAACCTGATGATGTTGATGGTCTTCTTGGTCATCATCCTTCTCTTGTTTACCCTGATGTCCGGTCAGCAGACGGAACAGAAGGAGTGGCCGTACACGAGATTCAAGCAAGAGCTCGTGGATGGCAGGATCGCCGAGCTCGAAGTCAAGGGCGCCCGAGTCGAAGGCAAGACGCGCGCTGGCGAAGTCTTCTGGTCACAGGGGCCCCCGGAAGACCAGGACCGTCAACGCCTCCTCGAAGAGAAGAACGTCGAGGTCCACTACCGCGATGCGGACAGCACTCGCTGGTACATGATCGCGCTGCAGTACCTCCCATTCCTCCTGCTGATCGGGCTCTTCTTCCTGTTCTTCCGGCAAGTTCAGGGTGGGGGTGGCCGCGCGATGAGCTTTGGAAAGGCGCGCGCGCGTCTGCTGAACGAAAGTCAGCAGCGTTATACGTTCGCAGACGTCGCCGGCGTGGACGAAGCGAAGGCCGAGCTCGAGGAGATCGTCGAGTTCCTGCGCGATCCCAAGAAGTTCACCCGTCTGGGTGGGCGGATTCCGAAGGGTGTGCTCTTGATCGGACCCCCGGGCACCGGCAAGACCTTGCTCGCACGGGCGATCGCGGGTGAGGCGGGCGTTCCATTCTTCTCGATCTCGGGCTCGGACTTCGTCGAGATGTTCGTGGGGGTTGGTGCGAGCCGAGTGCGCGACCTATTTGGGCAGGGCAAGAAGAACGCCCCGTGCATCATCTTCGTCGATGAGATCGACGCAGTCGGCCGGCATCGCGGGGCCGGTCTGGGCGGTGGGCACGACGAGCGCGAACAGACCTTGAACCAGCTCCTCGTCGAGATGGACGGCTTCGAGTCCAGTGAGGGGGTCATCATCATCGCGGCGACCAATCGCCCCGACGTGCTCGATCCCGCCATGCTGCGCCCGGGGCGTTTCGATCGCCACGTGGTGGTCGGGCTGCCGGATCTGCGCGGACGCGAGGCGATTTTACGCGTGCACGCGCGGCGTGTGCTGCTCGACAAGAACGTAGACCTCCCAGTCATTGCGCGAGGGACGCCGGGATTCTCGGGAGCGGATCTGGAGAACCTGGTCAACGAGGCTGCACTTCTCGCGGCGCGGCGCGACGGCGAGTCTGTGACCACCCAGGATCTGGAGCTGGCCAAGGACAAAGTGCTGATGGGGAGCGAGCGGCGCAGCATGTGCCTCTCGGAGAACGAACGTCGGGTCACCGCCTTCCACGAGGGCGGTCATGCCCTGATGGCGATGCTCGAGGAGCATTGTGATCCGGTGCACAAGGTCACCCTGATCCCGCGCGGGCGTGCGCTCGGGGTGACCATGACCATGCCCGCCGAGGATCGCCATCTGCAGACGCGCGATCAGCTGATGGCCAACATCACCTATGCCATGGGGGGAAGGGCGGCCGAGGAGGTCGTGTTCGGCCACTTCTCCACCGGAGCTTCGAACGACTTGAAGCAAGCGACCGGGATCGCGCGCGCGATGGTGTGTCGCTACGGAATGAGCGACAAGTTGGGACCGGTCAATTTCGATCCAGAGGATGGTGCGGTCTTCCTAGGTCGCGAGCTCGGTTCCGCGCCCAAACACAGCGGTGCCAAGGCGGCCGAGATCGATGGAGAGATCAGTCGCTTGCTGCGTGAGCAATACGATCGCGCGAAGGGGCTGATTCTGGAGAAGCGCGACGTACTCGACCGAATCGCTGCCGAGCTACTCGAGCGGGAGACGCTCGACCTCTCAGAACTCAAGCTGCTTCTCGATGGGCGGCCGCTGCCACCCGTCGCCGAGTCTCCGGCACCTGAGCCACGTCGCTCCAAGGCGGAGGAGCGGCCCGAGAGCGATATCGAGGTTCCCTTTGGTGACAAGGCCATGCCCGACCCTGAGCCCATGCCTGGCTGACGAGCCGACGGCGGAGGCTTCCGCTCCCCGCGGAGCGAGTGGATGATCGAAGCACTGCGAGACTGGATGATCGAAAGCTTCTCGACCTTGAGCGAGAGCTTCGATCCGGTCCGTGACACCATCGACATCGGGATCGTAGCCTTCGCGGTCTATTGGCTCCTGATCCTGATCAAGGGCACGCGCGCCGAGCAAATGGTCGCGGGGCTCTTGATCGTCGTCTTCTTCTGGCTGATCAGCGTGCAGGCGGAGCTGGCCACGGTCAGTTTCATCCTGGACAACTTTCTGTCGTGGGGCGTCCTGATCGTAATCGTCATCTTCCAGCGCGACATTCGACGCGTGCTGACCCGCGTTGGGCTCGGCGTCTTCGCTTCGAACTCCGGCCACGGCGTGCAGGCGATCGAGGAGATCGTTCGCGCCTGCCAGTCTTTGGCACAAAGGCGCGTAGGAGCGCTGCTTGTGATTCAGCGCGATCTCGAGCTCGACGAACACATGGAGCTCGGGACACGCGTCGACGCCGAGCTGTCGCGTGATCTGCTGCTGGCGCTGTTCCTGCCGTATTCCCCGCTTCACGATGGTGCAGTCGTGGTCCGCGAGAGTCGGATCGCTGCGGCCGGTTGTATCTTGCCATTGGCCCTCGGTGCCAAGATCTCGAGCACACTCGGGACACGTCACCGCGCCGCGCTCGGAATTGCGGAGGAGAGCGATGCGATTGCAGTGGTCGTCTCGGAGGAGACGGGCCGCATCTCGCTCGTACAGGGGTCGGAGATCACCGAAGATCTCGATGGGCCGCAGCTGCGTCAGCTGCTGCTCCAGCTGACCGGCGTGATGCAGGAAGATGCGACGGAGCCGACGCGCGAGCGGAATGCGAAGGAAGGCGTCAAGTCCGTCGCCGCGACCTTGCAATCGGAGAGCCGGTGAAGCTGCTGCGCCTCATCTATCGAAACTTCGTGTACAAGTTGGTCGCCCTCGTCATTGCCGTCATTCTCTGGGCTGCTACTCAAGGGTTTCGTTCCGTGGATCAGAGCGTGGATGTCGCGCTCACCTTCCTCGACCAGCCGGACAACGTCGTCGTGATTGCCCAGTCGGCACGCGAGGTGAACTTCAAGGTCGTGGGGAGTCGCTGGGCAGTCCGGCGAGCCGAACAGGAACTCGAGACGTATCCGGTGTCGCTCGAGGGCGCCAGCCCCGGAGAGATCCGCTTCCAGATCGACCCGGATCGATTCTCGCTGCCCCGGGGTGCGGAGATCTCTGCTTGGTCTCCTTCCAACGTATCGATCAAGCTCGACACGATCATCGAAAAGAGTGTACGCGTGCGCGCCGATATAGCGGGAGAAGTGCCGGCGGGATTCAGACTACAGGGGGTGGAGGTCGATCCGTCGATTCTTCCTCTGCGTGGGGCAAGCTCAGTGCTTGCCCGATTACGTGAGGTGCCGACTCAGCGGGTCGAGATTGGGGACCTGCGGCAGACGACCTCCTTCGATGTTCCCGTGGTCGTCTCTGCCAGCAACGTCTGGCCAGCTAGCGAGGGAGAGCTCAGGATCCGTGTGTTGGTCCGAGTCGTTCCGATTCCAGCGGTTGAGCCTCCCTCGCTGCCGGACGCGGACGAGGAGGCGGATGTTCCCGAGGCGGATGCGTAGCGGCGGGAGCGTGCGAGCAACACGATGGGCCGTGCAACACGATGGGCAGCGAAAGGATGGAGAGTGGCATGAGGGAGCGCGGAAAGCTTTTCGGCACGGATGGAATCCGGGGTCGCGCGAACGCCTATCCGATGACGGGCGAGGTGATGATGGAGCTCGGCCGGGCGATGGCATCCGTGTTCCGCCTAGGGCCGGCGCGCGAGCGTGCGCATCGCGTGCTGATCGCGAAGGACACTCGCCGCTCTGGCTACATGCTCGAAGACGCTCTGGCATCGGGGTTGTGCTCGATGGGTGTCGAGGTGCTTCAGGTTGGCCCCATGCCCACTCCTGGGCTGGCGTTCCTCACGGTAGACATGCGTTGCGATGCCGGCGCGATGATCTCCGCATCGCACAACGCCTTCGAGGACAACGGGGTCAAGTTCTTCTCGCGCGACGGCTTCAAACTCCCCGACGAAGTCGAGGCGCAGATCGAGGAACGCATGTATTCGGATGCGCTGCAGCGTGATCGTCCTGTCGGATCCGATGTCGGAAGAGCGCGCCGCATCGAGGATGCGAGCGGCCGCTATATCGTATTCCTCAAGAAGACATTTCCGCAGGACCTTACGCTCGACGGTCTGCGCATCGTGGTGGATTGCGCCAACGGAGCTGCATACAAGGTCGCGCCGACCGTGCTCCAGGAGCTCGGAGCCGAGGTGATTGCGATTGGAGCTTCACCCAATGGAACCAACATCAACGAGGCGTGTGGTGCCACGCACACGGAGAACCTCGAGCGGACCGTTCGCGAGTACCGCGCCGATGTCGGATTCGCGCTCGATGGGGACGCCGATCGCTGTATCTTCGTCGATGAGCGGGGCAGTTCCGTTGACGGGGATCAGATCCTGGCGATGAGTGCGCTCGAGCTCAAGGCGACTGGCCGTCTCAACCGCGACGCTGCCGTCGCGACCACGATGAGCAATCTCGGTCTGGAACGAGCACTCAAGCAGCAGGGAATCACACTGCTGCGCGCCGAGGTGGGAGACCGCTACGTCGTCGAGCTCATGCGTCGCGAGAAACTGAACCTCGGTGGCGAGCAGTCAGGCCACATGCTGTTTCTCGACCACAACACCACGGGCGACGGTATGCTCACCGCGCTGCAGGTGCTGGCGATGCTGCGCCGACGGGATCGTGCGCTGTCCGAGCTCGCCTCGATCTACGAGCCTCTGCCCCAAGAGCTGCGCTCCGTGCGCGTGCGCGAGCGCCGGCCACTCGATGAGCTCCCTGCCGTGCGCGAGGCCGTGCTGGGAGCCGAGGCGGAGTTGGGAGACGCCGGGCGGGTGGTCGTGCGCTATTCGGGTACGGAGCCTGTCGCGCGCGTCATGGTCGAGGGTGAGAATCGAGCCCAGGTGGATGCCCTGTGTACGGAGCTGTGCGAGGTCATTCGCTCGGTGATCGGAGAGGAGTGACCATGGTCTGTCGGAAGCTGATCGTGAATCTCGAACACGTCGCCGAGCTGCGAGATCGCGGCCCCGGCTGGTCCCCCGATCCCGTGACGGTCGCATCCATGGTCAGGCTCGCGGGAGCCGACGGCGTGAGTCTCCACCTGCGAGCCGATCGCACTCGATCGCAGGAGCGCGATACTCGGTTGCTGCGCGATACGCTGGAGCAGGGTTTCTCCGTAGACATCGCCGCAGACCCACACCTGCTTCGGCAGGCGCTCGACGTCCGCGCGGATCGCGTCACCTTGGTGGAGTTCCGGCCAGGGGAATCGCATACGCCCGAGGGGGTGGATCTGCTGACGCGCCTGTCCACCTTGGGAGAGTTCCTGCGGGCGCTCGATGAAGCAAAGCTCGACAGCTGTGTCTGCGTCGAGCCCGACCTCGATCAGATCAAGGCGGCGCATCGGCTTGGCGCGCACGGGGTCAGGCTCCACTGCGGACGCGTCGGGCGCCCTGGGATCGAGCCGGAGCGAGAGCTCCGGCGCATCGGCGATGCTGCGCGCCTGGCGAACAAGCTCGGCCTCTCGATCTGCGCGGGTGGTGGTGTGGACTATGACAACGTGCGCCTGCTGCGTGGGATCCCGGATCTGCGACTCTTTCAGGTGGGCCACGCGGTGATGGCACGAGCACTACTCGTTGGCATCGATCGCGCGGTAGGTGAGATGCGAAGCCTGATCGATGGCTGATACGCGTGTGCCCGAGGGCTCCGGGCAGCTCGATCTAGGCTGGCCGTGTCCAACCTCGGACCAGATGCGAGAGATCGACCGCGACGCGATCGAGAAGCGGGGACTACCCGGCCGCGTGCTTATGGAGAACGCGGGGCGTGCCGTCGCCGAGGCCGTTCGGCAGCGCTACTCGACTACGCGGCGTCCACTGGTGTTGTGCGGCAGCGGGAACAACGGCGGGGACGGCTTCGTCGTCGCGCGCGTGCTGCGCGAGACCCTTCCCGGTTGCGTGCCGACGTTGGCCTGCTTCGGGTCGCGCGAACGTCACTCCCCCGAGACCGCTGCGAACTATGAGCTCGTCGCCACAGAGGGAGTGCGCTGTCTCCACGCTCCGGACCTCGAGCAGATCGAGGAGCTCCTGCAGGGAGCGGATCTGTTGATCGACGCTCTCTTCGGGGTCGGGCTCACGCGTGGAATCGAGGGGCCGCTAGCGGAGCTCGTATCCCGGCTGAACGAGGTGGACCTTCCGACCTTGGCGGTCGACGTTCCGTCTGGAGTGTGTGCCACCACCGGGCGGGTGCTCGGTGTGGCTCTGCACGCCGATGTGACGGTGACGATCGGGCTGCCCAAGTTGGGCCTGGTCGTGGTTCCGACCCCAGGCTCGCTCTGCGTGGCAGATATCGGATTTCCACGTGAGTCCTACCGAGCGGTGCCCGTGCGCGCCACCCTGCTCGATGAATCTGCGATCGCACGCCACCTCCCGCAGCGGGCAGCGCACGCGCACAAGGGGAGCTTTGGACACTGCCTGATCGTCGGCGGTTCGCTCGGAAAGACCGGCGCCCCCTTGCTTGCGGCGCGCGGTGCGATGCGAGCCGGGGCGGGGCTCGTGACCGTCGCGGTGCCTGAAACCCTGCTCGGAACGGTCGCCGCTCAGTCCCTGGAGGCGATGACCCTGGCGCTGCCCGATGTCGGATGCGGTGCTCTTGCGGCCCGCGCGGCGAGCGAAGTCGAGGGGGAATTGGCTTCTCGGAGCGTTCTTGTGATCGGCCCCGGACTGGGGACTTCGGAAGAGACGCGCACTGCCGTGCGCGCGATCCTCGATGCGGCGGCGCGCCCCGTGGTGGTCGATGCAGATGCACTCAACGCGATCGGAGAGGAGCTCGAAGCTCTGCGTTCGACATACCCGCGCGTGCTGACCCCCCACCCTGGGGAAGCGGCGCGGCTACTCGGCTGCAACGTGCCCGATCTCCAGGCGGATCGAGTCGCGGCCGCGCGCGAGATCGCGCGGCGCAGCGGCGCGCACGTCGTGCTGAAGGGCGCGCGCACGCTCGTGGCGGCACCCGATGAGGGGATTTGGATCAACCCCACGGGAGGGCCTGGGCTGGCGGCAGGTGGCTCTGGCGACGTGCTGGCCGGTGTTCTCGGAGCGCTCCTCGCACAGGGGCTGGACACCCCTGTTGCCGCCTCCGTCGGTGTCTTCCTGCATGGCCGTTCCGGCGAGCGGCGCGCGGTCGGACTGCTCGCCCGCGAGGTTGCCGATGGTATTCCCGACGTTTGGCAGGCCCTGCTGAGTTCGCGAGAATGTAGGCGACTGAATGGCCCCCTCGTTTCACTGTTCTGATCTTCGTGACACGCTCGCGCTGGGCGAGCGACTCGGCGCGTTGCTGGGGCCGGGCGATACGCTATGCCTGTCGGGCCCTCTGGGAGCAGGGAAGACGTGCTTGGTGCAGGGGATTGCGACCGGATTGGGGGTCGACCCGAGCGTGCCCGTGACGAGCCCGACGTTTACGTTGGTCGGTGAGTATCCTGGGCGTGTGCCCTTGCGGCACGCTGACTTCTACCGCATCGAGAACGAGGCGCGCTTGTTCGACCTCGGCTTCGACGATCTGCTGGATGGTGCCGCCGTGGTCGTGGTGGAGTGGGGTGAACGTTGGCCGAGTCAGCTGCCCCCGGATCGGCTCGATATTCGTATCGAGATTCTGCCGAGCGAGGGTCGGCGGATCGAGCTGCAGCCGAGAGGAGAGCGCGGACGCGGACTGGCGGCTGCCCTGGCGTCCGGGGATGCGTGACGAAGGGGCGCGTGCGGTCCCGCGGCTGCCCGACGGGGGAATGCTGCCGCGTTTCGATCGACCGCGTGTGGTTCGCTCGGATGCGGTTCGGGCGATCCTTTGGTTGCCGGTCGCCTGCTTGCTCCTGCTGCGCTCCGTCGAACCGGATGCTCCGCGTGCCTGGTTCGCGGTCGCGTCCAGCGCATCCGCGGAATGTGGCCTCGATACCGAGCGAGGGGAGGTTCCGTGCGAGTGTGGAGAGCTATCCGGTCAGCTCCGGCAACTGCTCGATCTACCGATTTCACTGAACCGAGCAGCGGTCGTCGATCTCGAGGCGATCTCCGGAATCGGTCCTGCTAGAGCACGGAGCATCGTCGCATTCCGCGAAGCCGAGGGCCCGTTTCGAGATGTGCTCGAGCTCGAACGTGTTCCGGGTATCGGGCCGGCGACCTTCCGTGCGGTGCGCGAGTCCCTGTTTGTGGGGCCCGAGGACCCGGCCTGTGCGGTGTCCTTGGAGCTACTCGTAGCGCAACGCGTCGACGGGATTTAGGTTCGCTGCCCGGCGAGCGGGCCAGATTCCGAATACGAGACCGACCGCGCCCGCGAACGTGAACGCAACGAGCACCGCTTCGGGTGAAACCCAGGTGCTCCAACCGGCGAAGTGCGAGATCGCTTCCGCACCTGCCCACCCGAACAAGATGCCGAGGGCTCCACCGGCTAGGCAGAGCAAGAGTGCCTCGATCAAGAACTGGCGCAGGATCGCGAAGCGGGTTGCACCGAGGGCCTTGCGGATTCCAATCTCGCGTGTGCGCTCGGTGACCGACACCAGCATGATGTTCATGATCCCGATGCCCCCTACGATCAGGCTGATGGCCGCGATGCTTGCCAGCAGGTAGGCGAAGACACGCGAGGTCTCCTGCTGCGTCGACAAGATGTCCTGGCGATTGCGGATGCGGAAGTCATTCTCCTGGCCCGGAAGGATTCCGTGTTCCCGGCGTAGGATTCGCTCGATCTCGACCATCCCCTGCTGTTCGGCTAGCGAGGGAGCCATGCGTAGGCTGATCGAGCGCAGGCGATCGGTGCCGAAGACTCGTAGCTGCGCGGTCTCGAGAGGGATCAAGAGTTGCTCGTCCGGATTCTGCCAACCTCCGTCGGAGCCCTTCTCTGCCAGCACGCCGATCACCTCGAACGGAATTCCACGAATGTAGAGGGTCTCGCCGACGAGAGCCGGGGCATCCGTTTCGAGAAGCCGAGGGATCTCGGCCCCGAGGACGGCGTAGCGATGCCGTGCGCGTCCGTCGCCCTGGGTGAACATGCGACCGTGTTCCACCTCGAAGTCCCGCAGCGGCAAGAAGTTCGGCGTGGTGCCCACGACCGATGTGTTGATGTTCTGGTTGGCGAACTTGACTTGGAGCGAGCTCTGGAGTTCGGGCAGCACGTCGACGATCAGGTCTGACTCTCGCGCCAAGGCGGTTGCGTCTCGGCTCGTCAGCGCGATGCGATCGGTGCTCGCGACGCCATGCCGATAGGATTGGCCCGGATATACGGTGAGCAGCTCGGCGCCGAGCGCCGCGATCTGCTCCTCGACCGCGCGCTGCGCCCCATTGCCGACGGCGACCATCGCGATCACTGCGGCCACGCCAATCACGATGCCAAGGATCGTGAGACTCGCCCGCAGCGCGTTCGCCCAGATCGATTCCAGTGCGATGACCAGGCTATCGGTCACGCCGTGCATCAGCGCCGCCTCTGCCGCATCCCGGGGATGCCGCCACCCGTTACTCGCTGGATTCGCTCGAGGAACTGATCCTGGGATCGCACGAGACCCCCGCTCGGCACGAGCAGAACCTCGTCGCCCTCGCTCAGTCCGGAGAGAACCTCGGTGTAGTCGAGGTCCGTGATTCCCGTGCGAATCGGGGTTGCGAGCGGCAGCCCCGCCTCCGTTCGCACGAACACGATGAACTGCGATGCGCTCGCGACATCGCGACGGGCAGGCGGCTCCGCTCCGACCAGGCTCGAGAGCGTTGCCGCGTCGCTGGTGGGAACCAAGGCGGCGTTGGGTACCGCCAGAGCGTCTCTGCGCTCGGCCACCCGGATTTCGACGTTGCAGTTCATGCCCGGTCGCAGCAGACCCTCGGGGTTCTCCAGCTGAACGCGGACGGGAAACATGGTGACGTTCTGCTCCGTGATCGCCTGTGGCTCGATCTTGACGACCGAGCCTTCGAATTCCCGGTCCGGATACGCCGCCACGGAGACCCGCGCGCCGACGCCAGGCTCGATGCGACCGATGTCCGTCTCGTCGACCAAGGTGCGCACGGACACGGTCGAAAGATCCGCCATCTGGAGCAGGATCGTGCCGCCGGATACATCTTGTGTGGGAGACGAGATGACCTGACCCGCCTCGACGTTCTTCTGGATCACCGTCCCCGTGATGGGGGCGTCGACCTGAGTATCTTCGAGCTGGATCTCAGCGTTCTCGAGAGTGACCCGGGCCCGCACGACCGCCGCCTTCGCGTTCGCAGCTTCCAGACGTGCCTGCTCGACCTGCGTCTCCGCGATGGACTCGCGCTCGAACAGCTTCTCGGAGCGCTGTGCCTGCTGCTTCGCCAGCGAGAGGCGGGCTCGCGCTGCTTCGAGGTCTGCGCGCGCCAAGCTGACCAGATTGCGGGGCTGGCGGGGATCGATGCGTACCAGAAGAGCTCCTCGTTCGACGCGCGTGCCGGTCTCGACTGGAATCTCGAGGATCTCGCCCGAGGCCTTCGATTTCACCTCGACCGTGAGGAGGGGTTCGATCACTCCGGCGGCCTCGGCGCCCAGCACGATGTCGCGTCGCTCCACTTCGAGCGCACGGTAGCTGGGACGCTCTGGCGGGGCTTCGCAGCCAGCGAGTGCGAGCGAGAGCGCGAGTGCGGCGGTGACCCTGCGCGCCGTCATCGTCGGGGCTCCTGCGGCTGCCTCACGTCCCGCTCGATCCTACCGTCGCGCATGTCGATTCGACGTCTCGCACGAGCTGCGACTTCGTGCTCGTGCGTGACCAGCACGATCGTCTCACCTCGAGCGTGTAGGCTCTCGAAGAGTTCGAGGATCTCGTCACTCGTTTGCGAGTCGAGGTTTCCGGTCGGTTCGTCGGCGAGCACGAGACTCGGTTCGGTGACCAGCGCGCGCGCGATCGCGACGCGTTGACGCTGGCCGCCGGAGAGCTGCCCCGGCAGGTGGTGCATCCGGTCGGAGAGACCGAGGCGTTCGAGCGCCTCGGTGGCGCGCGCGCGGCGCTCGCGCGTGCGCACGCCCGCGTACATGAGCGGCACCTCTACGTTGCGCAGCGCCGTGGAGCGCGGAAGCAGGTGGAACGTCTGGAAGACGAATCCGATCTCGCGATTGCGAATGTGCGCCAGCTGGGCGTCGTCCAGGGAGCTCACCGCGGTTCCACTCAGCCAGTAGTCGCCGGAGGTCGGCGGGTCCAGGCAGCCCAGAATGTTCATCAACGTGGACTTGCCCGAGCCCGAGGGACCCATGATCGCCACGAACTCCCCCGGCTCGATCTCCAAGTCGACACCCTGCAGAGCGAGGACGAGCGCGGATCCGAGCGCATATTCCCGCCGGAGAGCTCGAGTTCGGATGACCGGAGCTGCCGCGCTGGGGGCTGGGTCCGGCGTGGAGCGGGCCGAGAGCGAGTGCATGCCCGCAGGATAGCTGTTCGGGAGCGCGTGCAGCAGGTGGCCGAACCGTTAGCCTGTCGTCTGGGGGAGACAGGAGTGGCCGAGACAGACACGAGCCTCCGAGACGTCTGCCTGCGCCTCCGCGGTGCCGTCGCGGCGTCGCGAATGGCTCAGTTGGTGCGGGCGATGCGAGAGCACGAGATGCAGATGCGCGCTGCGGCGCTGGCGTACAGGACCGTCCTGACCTTGGTGCCCTTGCTCGCGATTCTGCTCGCCGCGCTCAAGGAAGCCGGCTTCGGCACGAGTCTGGGGCCATTCCTACGAGAGCAGCTCCCGATGCTGGACGAGGAGTCCTTGCGGTCGCTACTGGCCTATGTGGGGCGCGCGAATGCGCGCTCGATCGGTGGCGCCGGTGCCCTCGGACTGGCGCTTGCCGCCTGGTCGATGTTGAGCAACGTCGAGCGCACCCTGAACCACATTTTTGCTGCGCCGCAGGTGCGCAAGCTGTGGCAACGGCTGATCGAGTTTATGTGCATGCTCGTCCTCGGGGTCGGCATCGTGAGCTCGAGCGTAGCGATTCAGGCCCTCCTCAAACGTCCGCAGCTGCTGCCCATGCTCCTTGGCAGTGAGCTCAGTTCGGGGGCGACCACACTCGGGCTATTCGCGCTCCCGTGGCTGTCGAGCTTCTTCGGCTTCGTGCTGATCTACGCCTGGATGCCGAATCGGACCCTGCCGCTCCGGCTTCCGCTGCTCGCTGCAGGGCTGGCCTCGGTTGCCTTTCAGCTGCTGCAGATGGCGTTTCTCGAGCTGCAGTTCGCCTTTGCGAGCTACCACGCGATCTACGGCGCCCTGGCGCAGCTGCCCATCCTCCTCATCTGGATCTACACGTCCTGGCTGGTCGTCTTGATCGGCGCCGAGGGGATCGCGCTCGCGCTCGAGAGAGGCTCTCAGGAGTGGAGCAAGAGTGGGGCGGCGCAGGAATCCAGGCGCCAGGCGGGCTAAGCTTCGAAGATGTCCCGGATCTACCTGGATTACAATGCGAGTGCGCCCCTACGGCCGGAGGTGATCCTTGCACTCCGAAGCTGTATCGAGCGTCCGCTCGGGAATCCCTCGAGCGTTCACTTTGCGGGCGCCGAGGCGCGTTCCTGCATCCGAGCTGCGCGCGGGCAGCTTGCGAGCGCGCTCGGCTGCGCACCCGACCAGGTGATCTTCACCAGCGGTGCGACCGAGGCCAACGCCAGTGCGATCGCGCAGGTCGCCAGTTGGAAGTCGAGCGCGCGCGACACCGTTCTCACTTGCACGACCGAACACACTTCTGTGCTCAGTGCCTGCACGCGTCTGCGCGAGAGCGGGCTGCGCATCGTGCAGCTGCCGGTCGAGAGCGATGGTCTCCTCGATCCGGACCGCTTCGAGGCTGCCCTCGGAGAGCACGTCCTAATGGCGAGTGTCATGTGGGTGAACAATGAGACCGGCGTGATCCAGCCGCTCCAGGCGCTCGGGGAGCGTGCGCGCGCCGCGGGCGTTGCATTCCACACCGACGCCGTGCAGGCGCTCGGCCGGGTTCCGCTCGCACTCGATCGCATGCCGATCGATTTCGCATCCTTCTCTGCGCACAAGCTCGGCGGCCCCCAGGGCGTGGGCGCGTTGTACGTCGCCCCGGGACAGCACGTGCGGCCGCTGATCGAGGGTGGGGGACAGGAGCGGGGAAGGCGGGCCGGTACGGAGAACGTTCTCGGAATCGTGGGCTTCGGTGCGGCTTGCGCCGAGCTCGATCGACAGTTGGGCGCGAACGGGCTGCTCGAACGGCAGCGTGACTGGCTCTATGCCGAGATCGAGAAGCGCATTCCCAATGTGCACCGAAACGGCTCCACGCGTCATGTCGCGCCGCATGTTCTGAACGTCTCCTTTCCCGGTGCCCCTGGAGACGCGCTGGTCGAAGCACTCGATCTGGAGGGGATCGCGGTGTCTGCTGGCTCGGCCTGCCATGCTGGCTCGACCGAGCCCTCGCACGTGTTGCTCGCGATGGGGCTTCCGAGTGCGCGCAGCGCGAGTGCGCTTCGGATCAGCCTCGGTTGGAACACCCGCGCACACGAGATCGATACCCTGATCGAACGGCTGCCGCGCCTCGTCGCGCGCGTGCGCGAGGCGCAAGCGTGAGCCGGTGGGTGGTTGCGATGAGTGGTGGCGTGGACTCGTCGGTGGCGGCTGCGCTGCTCCGAGAGCGCGGAGACGAGGTCATCGGGGTCACGATGGACCTCGGGGGCGTCGAAGATTCGGGAGCCAGCTCCACGCGCTCGCGCTGCTGCGGGCTGCCCGAGGTGGAGGACGCGCGTGCCGTCGCTGAACGCCTCGGCATCCGGCACTATACGGCGAACTATCGGGACCGCTTTCGCGAGGCCGTGATCGAGCCCTTCGTCGCGGACTACGCTGCCGGGCGGACTCCGATCCCGTGCGTGCCATGCAATCGCGTGCTCAAGTTCGATGTGTTGTTGCGACGCGCGCGTGCACTCGGCGGGGTGGGTGTAGCCACGGGGCACTATGCACGACTCGAGAGTTTGCCGGATGGGAGTCTAGGGCTCTATCGGGCGTGCGACCTCGAGAAGGATCAGACCTACTTCCTGTTCGATCTCCCGCCAGAGATCCTACCAGAGCTCTGTTTCCCACTTGGGGAGCTCGCGAAGGAGCAGGTTCGCGAGATTGCCCGCAAGCACGAGCTATCCACGGCGGAGAAGCCCGAGAGCCACGGAATCTGCTTCGTCCCAGACGGAGACCTGCGCGCTACCCTGGGCCGTCTCGATGGGAGCCTTGCCCCGCGAACCGGAGAGATCGTGGCTGCCTCCGGGGAGGTGCTCGGGGAACACGAGGGGGCAGCGGGCTACACGTTGGGGCAGCGCCACGGACTGGGTCTGGGCAACGGTCCGTGGTACGTGGTCGGTGTCGAGGTTGCGCGCAACCGCGTGGTGGTCGACCGGCGCGATGCGTTGCAGCGCACCCGGCTACGGCTCGAGCGCTGTAGCTGGCTCGGCGGGGGTGTACCTGCGGGCGAGGTGCGCGTGCAAGTGCGCCATCAGCATCGAAGTGTAGAGGCGCGTCTGACGGTCGACCCGGCGGGGTGCGTCCATGTGCAGCTCGCGCGTGAGGTGTGGGCTCCTGCGGGGGGCCAAGCGGCCGTCGTCTACGATGCGGACGACCGGCGCGTACTCGGAGGAGGGTGGATCGCTGAGTCGTTCCGCTGATCGCGAGGGGGCCGCGGAGTCGGCTCCGCTGGTTCGTCCGAGTCTGTCGCTTCCGGTGATGGCCGAACTCGAGGCTCTGCTCGACCACAGCTTCGTGGACCGGTCCCTGCTGGTGCGGGCCTTGACGCACAGCTCGCGCGCGCATGAAGAGGGAGACTCGCTTGGAGGGAACGAGCGCCTCGAGTTCCTGGGCGATGCCGTAATCGATCTGGTGGTTTCGGAGTTCCTCATGGAGTTGCGCCGAGATGCGCGCGAAGGGGTGCTGTCGCAAGCGCGCGCCGCGGCTGTGAATCAAACGTCGCTGGCGCGGGTTGCGCTCGAACTCGGTTTGCAACGCTTCATCCGGCTTGGACGTGGGGAGGCGCAGTCGGGCGGTAACGAGAAACCCTCGATTCTGGCGAACGTATTCGAAGCCGTCGTCGGCGCGCTGTACCTCGATGGCGGCTTGGATGTCGCCGCCGACTTCCTGGAGCGCTCGCTGCGGCCAGTTCTAGCCAACGGCTCGCAGCTACTCGATGCCAAGACTCGCCTACAGGAGTGGTTGCAGAAGCGAGGTCGAGCTGCACCCCAGTACCGCTTGCTCGAGGCAGAGGGGCCGGATCATGCACGCGAGTTTCGCGTGTGCGTCGAGACCGAGGGGGAGCGCTTGGCAGATGGCTCGGGTCGCTCCAAGCGCGAAGCGGAGCAAGCGGCGGCCGGTTCCGCGCTCGCTGCACTGGGCGTGGGATGAGCGCCTATCGTTGCGGTTACGTCGCTCTGCTGGGGCGTCCGAACGCGGGAAAATCCACGCTCATGAACGCGCTGCTGGGAGAGAAGCTCTCGATCATCTCGGCGCGTGCGCAGACCACGCGCGGCCGGGTGATCGGGGTGCTGACCCGGCCGAGCGCTCAGTTCGTCCTCTGCGATACTCCAGGCGTGCACCGTGGCCGCGCGCGCTTCAATCTCTCGATGACCGAGGCCGCGCTGCGCACCGCGGAGGACGCAGACGTGCGGGTCCTGCTCTTCGATGCAGGAGCTTCGTGGGATGTTCCCGAGGAGCGGTTGGTGGAGCTCGCGCCCCCGCTGCTGCTGGTACGGACCAAGTGCGATCGCGCCGTACCGGGCCCCGTACCCCAGCTGGGGCGATTCGCGGGCGTCTTCGAGGTGTCTGCATTGGAGGGAAGGGGCCTTGAGGCCCTGATCGAGGGGATCGAGCGCCACCTTCCCATTGGGCCAGCGCTCTATCCCGATGACTACCTCACCGATCGCTCGCTGCGCTTCTTGGCGGCGGAGCAAGTGCGCGAGGTCGCATTCGAGCTCTATCGCGACGAGATTCCTTACTCGATCGCGGTGGAAGTCGAAGAGTGGAAGGACACGGGAGCGGATCTGCGAGTGCGTGCGAACGTTTTGGTCGAGCGAGAGTCCCAGAAGGGGATCGTCGTCGGGGAGGGGGGGCAGATGCTGAAGCAGCTCGGGAGCGAGGCCCGCAAGCGGTTGTCCGAGTGGCTCGAAATGCCCGTGCACCTGAAGCTCTGGGTGAAGATGGATCGGAACTGGAGCCACCGGACGCGGCGCGCCAGGCAGCTCGGCTACCTCGATTGACGCCCAGGAGCGGCTTCCGGTACGGTAGCGCCGGCGTCGAGCCGCCGATTGCAGGGATGCGGCCACGTGGGCACGAGAGGGTCCAACGAGGCGAGCCACCCGCCACCCGCCAGGCGCATCTTGCGACTCCGGCGTGCGATCGCTACGTGTAACTTTTTGGTGATTCTCAAGCTGCCTTCGCAGTATCGGCGGTGATCCGTCCCGGATCCGCCCGTTCCGTGGGGGCGCACGTGCAGGCTCCCCACCGCTTTGCCGGCTGACAGACCGTCCATGCGGGCCAGGGAATCTCGGAGGAACGATGCGAGAGGTGATTCTTTCCAGTGCAGCGCGAACCGCGATCGGCTCGTTTCAAGGCGGACTAGCGTCGCTCTCGGCTCCCGATCTGGGAGCCATTGCGATCAAGGCGGCGGTCGAGCGAGCGGGGGTCGAGCCGGCGGCGGTCGATCGGGTGCTGATGGGCAATGTCCTCTCCGGGGGCATTGGGCAGGCACCGGCACGCCAGGCCACGATCAAGGCGGGGTTACCGGTCGGAGTCGGAGCGATCACCCTCAATAAGGTTTGCGGCTCCGGCCTGCAGGCGGTCATGTTCGCGCGGCGCGAGGTGATGATCGGCGATGCGGAGATCGTGGTGGCCGGCGGCATGGAGAGCATGACCAATGCGCCCTATCTGCTGCCGAACGCTCGTTCGGGCTACCGCATGGGCAATGGCCAGCTGATCGATTCCATGATTCACGACGGCCTGTGGGACCCATACGATCAGGTCCACATGGGTACGTGCGGAGACAAGGTCGCCGCCAAGTACGGGTTCACGCGCGAGGACCAAGACGCGTTCGCTGCCGAATCGTATCGGCGTGCCCGGGCGGCCACGGACTCCGGGAAGTTCAAGCAAGAGATCGTGCCGGTGCCGGTACCGCAGCGCCGCGGCGACCCGGTGATCTTCGATCAAGACGAGGAGCCTGGGCGGGGGGATCCCTCGCGCTTCGGGGGCCTGCGGCCCGCCTTCGGGAAGGAGGGTACGGTGACCGCAGCCAATGCGTCGAGCATCAACGATGGAGCCGCTGCGTTGGTCGTGACCCACCCTGACAAGGCGGATGCCCTCGGGATGCCCAAGCTGGCCCGCATCGTGGCAGACGCTTCCGCAGCGGTAGAGCCGGAGTGGTTTACGCTGGCGCCGGTTCACGCCCTGTCCAAGCTCTACGAGAAGACGAACTCGAAGCCGACCGACTGGGATCTCTACGAGATCAACGAGGCCTTCGCAGGCGTGACCATGGCCGCAACGAAGGAACACGGGCTGGATCCCGAGAACGTGAACGTTCACGGTGGAGCCGTCTCGCTCGGGCATCCGATCGGCTGCTCGGGTGCCCGCGTCCTCGTGACCCTGCTGCACGCGCTGCAGGACCGCGGGAAGCGCCGTGGTATCGCTACCCTGTGTATCGGCGGAGGCGAAGCCGTCGCGCTCGCCGTGGAGCTCATCTGATGAAGCCTGTCGCAGTTCTCGGTACGGGGACGATGGGGGCCGGAATTGCGCAGTGTGCGGCTCAGGCCGGCTATTCGGTGCTGTTCTGGAATCGACGCTCCGAGTCCGTCGAAAAGGGACTCGAGCTCGTCCGGAAGGGGCTCGAGCGGCTGGTCAAGCGCGAGAAGCTCACCCGCGAGGAGCTCGATGCAACCATGGAGCGAATCCTGGGCGTCTCCGCGCTCGAGGATCTCAAGTCCGCCTCACTGATCGTCGAGGCGGTTCCCGAGGACGTGGACCTCAAACACGAGCTGTTCGGGCGGCTTGCGAGCATCTGTGGCGAGGGGGTCGTGTTTGCCTCGAATACCTCTTCGCTGTCGATCACGCAGCTGGCGGCGCGCTGCGGGCGTCCAGACCGCTTCGTGGGGCTCCACTTCTTCAATCCGGTGCCTGCGATGAAGCTCGTAGAGGTGGTGTCCGGAGTGGCAACCTCCGACGCGACTGTGGCGGCTGCGACCGAGTTCGCCGAGAAGCTGGGCAAGGTGGCGGTGCGTGTGCGGGATTTCCCTGGCTTCGTGGTCAATCGGGTGCTGATGCCCATGATCAACGAAGCGGCGAACACCCTGATGCAGGGAGTCGCCGATGCGCAGGCGATCGACGAGTGCATGAAGCTCGGCTGTAATCACCCAATGGGACCTCTGGCGCTCGCGGACCTTGTGGGGCTGGACGTGGTCTTCGCTATCCTGGACACCTTGTACAGGGAATTCGGAAGCCCGCACTACAAGCCCTCGCCACTCATCGTGAAGAACCTCGAAGCGGGTTGGCTGGGGAAGAAGACGGGGCGAGGTTTCTACACCTACTGAAGTGAGCGCCCATTGACGTGAGCGAAACCGGGGGGTTCGCAGAACGAGACGCTCGAGCGCGAGCGGGCGGCAAAGCTGCTGCGCACGCCAAGGCGAAGTCCGCAGGCAAGCTGTTCGTGCGCGAGCGGATTGCTGCGCTGGTCGATGTCGACTCGTTCGTCGAAGATGGACTCTTCGCGCATGGAGACGATCCGGAGTTTCCCGCCGACGGCATCGTGACTGGGACCGGACGGGTCGATGGGCGGCGCGTCTGCATTCTGGCGAACGACTCTACGGTCAAGGCGGGCTCCTGGGGAAGCCGAACGGTCGAGAAGATGTTGCGCGTCCAGGAGCTCGCGATGCGGCTCCAGGTTCCGCTGATCTACCTGATCGACTCCGCCGGAGCTCGGATCACGGAGCAGCTCGGGATGTTCCCTGGGCGACGTGGCGCGGGCCGCATCTTTGCCAATCAGGTTCACATGTCGGGCTGGGTGCCCCAGGTCTGTTGCCTGTTCGGTCCCTCGGCGGCTGGCGGCGCCTACATCCCTGCGTTCTGTGACGTCGTCTTCATGGTCGAGGGCAATGCCAGCATGTATCTCGGTTCGCCGCGCATGGCTGAGATGGTGATCGGAGAGAAGACGACCCTCGAAGAGATGGGCGGTGCGCGCATGCACTGCACGGTGAGCGGCAGCGGAGATTTTCTCTGCGCGAGCGAGGCCGAGGCACTGGCCGGGACGCGCCGATATCTGTCGTATCTGCCAAGCCGTACGGGGGGAGACCTGCCTGAGAGTGTCCCACAGGCCCCCGCGAAGTCCCCCGCGAGCCTGGGCGAGGTGCTTCCCGAGGACGAGAATCGCCCATTCGACATGCGTGAGGTGATCGAGCGACTCGTCGATGCGGGTTCGTTCTTCGAGATCAAGCAACGCTTTGCCGGAGAGATCCTGACCGGCCTCGCTCGACTCGATGGGCATGTCCTCGGCATCGTCGCCAATCAGCCGAAGGTGAAGGGAGGCGTGCTATTCGTCGACTCGGCCAACAAGGCGACTCGCTTCATTCAGCTGTGCGATGCCTTCGGGATCCCGCTGCTCTATCTCGCGGACGTTCCGGGCTTCATGATTGGCACCCGGGTCGAGCGCCAAGGAATCATACGCGCTGGAGCCAAGATGATCAGCGCGGTTGCGGAGGCCAGTGTGCCCCGGATCAGCGTCGTGGTCCGCAAGGCCTATGGTGCGGGCCTCTACGCCATGTGTGGTCCTGGTTTCTCGCCGGACGCCTGCCTGGCGCTCGAGGGAGCCCGCATCGCTGTCATGGGCCCCGAGGCCGCGATCAACGCGGTGTACTACAATCGCATCCAGGCCGTGCCCGAGGACGAGCGCGACGCGCTCATCGCCGAGCTCCGCGCGGAGTATGGCCGTGAGATCGATCCGTGGATTCTCGCGTCAGAACTCGTGATCGATGACGTGGTACCCCCAGGGCGCCTGCGGGGCGACCTGCTGCGTCGCTTCGATGCGATTCGAGACCGGCCTCCCCTGGCTCGCGCGCCCAAGAAACACGGGATCTACCCCGTCTGATACGGGATCTCCCCCGTCTCAGGCGAGGCTCGCGCTCGCACTCGGCTCCGGCTTGCTACACTGCGGCCACGCCGAGTCTGAGAGAGGAAGAGTGCGTTGAGCGAGCGAGAGACGAGCGGGCTCGGACGAGCCGACCTGGATGCGTGGCAGCAGGCTGCAGAACGAGAGCTGCGTGGGGGCAAGCTCGAGGATCTGACGTGGGAAACGCCCGAGGGGATTCGCGTCAAGCCGCTGTATACGGCGCGCGACCTGGAGGCGCTCGAGAACCTCGACACTTTGCCCGGTCTGTTCCCGTTCCTGCGGGGGCCGCGCGCGACCATGTACGCGAACCATCCTTGGACGGTGCGCCAGTATGCCGGCTTCTCCACGGCCGAGGAGTCGAATGCATTCTACCGGCAGAACCTGGCGGCTGGACAGACGGGCCTGTCGGTGGCCTTCGATCTCGCGACGCACCGAGGCTACGACTCCGATCACCCGCGGGTGACGGGCGATGTCGGAAATGCAGGTGTCGCGATCGATTCCGTCGAGGACATGAAGATCCTCTTCGACGGGATTCCGCTCGACAGAATGAGTGTGTCGATGACGATGAACGGCGCCGTGATCCCGACGCTCGCGAACTTCATCGTGGCTGCAGAAGAGCAGGGGGTTCGTCCCGAGCAGCTCGCCGGCACGATTCAGAACGACATCCTCAAAGAGTTCATGGTTCGCAATACGTACATCTATCCGCCGGGCCCGAGCATGCGGATCGTTGCCGACATCATCGAGTACACCGCGCGCAACATGCCGCGCTTCAACTCCATCTCGATCAGCGGCTACCACATGCAGGAGGCAGGTGCGAACGCGGTTCAGGAGCTGGCATTCACCCTGGCCGACGGCCTCGAATACGTGCGCGCGGCACTCTCGCGCGGGCTCGAGATCGATGCCTTCGCTCCGCGGCTGTCGTTCTTCTGGGCCATCGGCATGAATTTCTTCATGGAGATTGCCAAGATGCGCGCCGGGCGCATGCTCTGGGCGCAGCTCATGCGCCAGTTCGAGCCCAAGAACCCGCGCTCGATGATGCTGCGTACGCACTGCCAGACCTCGGGAGCGAGCCTGACCGAGCAGGACCCTTACAACAACGTGATCCGTACGACGCTCGAAGCACTGGCAGCGGTTCTGGGGGGGACCCAATCCCTGCATACCAACGCCCTCGACGAGGCGGTCGCGCTGCCGACGCGATTCTCGGCCCGGATCGCGCGCAATACGCAGCTGATCCTCCACGAGGAGAGCGGTGTACCGCATGTGATCGATCCGCTCGCGGGCTCGTACTACGTAGAGACGCTCACGCACTCCCTCGCCAAGGAGGCCATGAGCCTACTGGAGGAGATCGAAGAGCTCGGAGGGATGACGCGCGCGATCGAGGCGGGTTTACCAAAGCTGCGCATCGAGGAGTCGGCCGCGCGCCGACAGGCTCGGATCGATCGCGGCGAGGACGTGATCGTCGGGGTCAACCGCTATCGGGTCGAGGAAGCCGAGGAGCTCGAGATTCTCGAGGTGGACAACACCGAGGTGCGACGCAAGCAGATCGAACGCTTGACTCAGGTCAAGGCATCGCGCGACGAAGCTCGCTGTCGCCAGGCGCTCGAGGCGCTCACGCGCGCCGCGCAGTCAGATGGGAATCTGCTCGAGAGCGCGGTGGATGCAGCACGGGCGCGTGCCACGGTGGGCGAGATCTCGCTGGCGCTCGAGGAAGTGTTCGGTCGTCATCGAGCAGAGATCCGCACGATCTCGGGCGTCTATGGCGAAGGTTTCGCAGGCGACGACGACTACCGACAGATCCGCGCCGAGATCGAGGCGTTCGGCGAAGCGGAGGGGCGACGGCCCCGGATGCTCGTGGCGAAGCTCGGGCAGGACGGTCATGACCGCGGCGCCAAGGTGATCGCCACGGCGTTCGCCGATCTGGGATTCGATGTGGACATTGGGCCCCTCTTCCAGACACCCGAAGAGGTCGCGCGTCAGGGGATCGACAACGACGTCCACGTCATCGGCATCTCGACTCAGGCGGGGGGGCACAAGACGTTGGTGCCAGCATTGCTCGACGAGCTGCGTGCGCAGGGAGCCAGTGACGTGATTGTCGTTTGCGGAGGGGTCATCCCGCACAAGGATCACGCGTTCCTGCGCGAGTGCGGTGTCTCGGCCGTGTTTGGTCCGGGGACGCACATTCCGTCGGCGGCGCGCGAGGTTTTGGAGGCGATCCGGGCGCAGCTCGGATGAGCCCGGGCCGCGGTCCGGGCGCAGCCAGCCGGTCGCTCGAACGTCAGTGCATCCCGTGGGGGGCGCCTTTGACGCGCGGCTAAGGCGAATCGGTGGGGCGGCCGATGGATTCCTCGAGTCTCCACCGACGACAATCTATGCCGCAACTCAACCTCGATACGCGCGAGATCACGCTCAAGATCGTCTATTACGGGCCAGCTCTGTCCGGTAAGACCACGAACTTGCAACAGCTGCACGCGCTCTGTGAGAACCAGTCGCGCGGAGACATGGTCACCCTGGATACGCAGGACGACCGCACCTTGTACTTCGACTTTCTGCCGATCGAGTTCGGCGTCGACGGAGCCTACCGGATCAAGCTGAAGCTCTTCACCGTCCCCGGGCAGGTGATGCACCGTGCCACCCGACGGGTGGTGCTTGCAGGTGCCGATGCGGTCGCATTCATTGCCGACTCGCAGCGCTCCAGCGCGTCGGCGAATGCCTACTCGTATCGCGACCTCGAGAGCAATCTCAAGGCGAACGGGATTCGGATCGAGGATGTGCCGCAGGTCGTTCAGTTCAACAAGCGGGATCTGTCCGATATCAAGCCGCTCGAGGAGGTCCGTGAGGCTTGGAAGGGGACCGGGATTCCGACCGTTCCCGCCTCCGCCGTACACGGCGATGGTGTGCTCGAGACCTTTCGCGTCTTGCTCGAACGTCTGTACCAGGATCTGGAGAAGCGACACTCGTTTTCATCGAAGTTCGGCATCGCCGAGTCGGAGTTCATGGACGGTGTGATGCAGCATTTCTCCTCGACTGCCGCTAGCTAGCACCGATTAAACGCACGTTTGACACTGGTGTCGCCGCCTGATACGTTCACGCAGAGCCGCTTTGTTTGGCTCCCTAATTGCTATTGTCGGTGAACGGCCCGCGATCACGCTAGCGGAATCTCCCGGCGGGTCCGCAGCCTGTGGGTTCGAAGGCGAGCTGTTCTGGGCGGGCCGAGCTTGGAGCGAGCGGAACGGTCCGTGGAGTGTGTGTTGCCGTCTGCTCGCAGGATGTCTCCGCGCACAGTGAGCGCTGACTAGCCACCGGGCGCGTGTGCCGTTAGGCTCGGCGTGGCAAGGCCTTCGAACGGGCCGGGAGAACTCCCCTGACTCAACAGAAGAATGCGAGTGGTGCAGAGAGGGTTCTGCGGACAGATAGCGGATCGACGGAGAGCGAGCCGCGAGAACTCGAAACCGCGGACGTCGTGAGCCAGCAAACCTCGACCGAGCCCCACAGCCTGCGTGCGCACTCGGCAGACGAGCCGCAGCTGGTCGCGCACATCGAAGCCGCGCTCGAGGATCTGCGGGCTGGGCGCATGGTGATCCTCGTGGATGACGAGGACCGAGAGAACGAGGGTGACCTCTGCATGGGGGCCGAGCTGGTGACGCCCGAAGCCATAAACTTCATGGCGAAGCATGGCCGCGGTCTGATCTGTCTGGCGCTCACGCAGGAGCGAGCTGCTCGCCTTCAGCTTCAGATGATGGTACCCGAGGCTCAGAACACTGCTCCCTTTGGTACGGCCTTCACGGTTTCGATCGAAGCTCGGCACGGAGTCACGACCGGAATCTCCGCCGCAGATCGGGCGCGCACGGTCTCGGTTGCGATGGCGCCAGACTGTTCGCCCGGGGATCTGACTCGCCCAGGCCACATCTTCCCGCTGATCGCGAAGGTGGGAGGGGTTCTACGCCGTGCAGGGCAGACGGAGGGCGCCGTCGATCTGGCGCGGCTCGCGGGTCTGCGCCCCGGCGGAGTGATCTGCGAGATCATGAACGATGATGGCACGATGGCGCGTATGCCCGAGCTCCGGGTCTTCGCGCGCGATCACGGGCTACGCATCGTCTCCATCGCCGATCTGATCAAGTTTAGACTGCACACGGAGCAGCTCGTGCACGCCGACGCCGAGTGCAGCCTCCCCACCGAGTTCGGTGACTTCCGGGCGATCGTGTTCAAGAACGAGATCGACCACGTGGATCACATTGCGCTCGTTCAAGGAGTCATCTGCCCCGATCAGCCGGTTCTGGTGCGCGTGCACAGTGAATGCATGACCGGAGACACCTTCGGCTCGCTACGCTGCGACTGCGGCGAGCAGCTACGAGCGGCTATGAAGCTGATCCAAGAGGAGGGTGCGGGCGTCATTCTCTATATGCGCCAGGAAGGCCGCGGGATCGGTCTGGCCAACAAGATTCGCGCCTATGCGCTGCAGGATCAGGAGCAGCTCGACACCGTGCAGGCGAACGAGCGACTGGGTTTTCCAGCAGATGCTCGAGACTTCGGGGTTGGGATGCACATCCTGAAGACGCTCGGTGTCGGCAAGATGCGGCTGTTGACCA
Organism: Pseudomonadota bacterium; assembly: GCA_003247575.1. GTDB lineage: Bacteria > Myxococcota_A > UBA9160 > SZUA-336 > SZUA-336 > SZUA-336. The sequence continues at coordinate 81,073 of QJZC01000028.1, read as the reverse complement.
ACAATCCTGCGAAGCGGGCGGGTCTCGACGGGTATGGTCTCGAGATCGTGGAGCGCGTACCCATCGAGATGCTTCCGAACGAGAAGAATCTCGAGTACCTACGCACCAAGAGAGAGAAGTTGGGGCATCTGCTCAACCTGATGGGTTGAGTATTGCATTCAGGGGGCTTCTGAGTCCGAGTTCCCCCATAACGTCGTCGGAGGAAGTCATGTTCGAGTCGGTCGAAGCCGTTCAGAGCGCGCTCGAGGGTCAGAAATACGTCACTACGAAGAATATCGCCACGGTCGTCTATCTGGCCACCAAGCTGCAGAAGCCCGTGCTGGTCGAGGGGCCTGCCGGCGTCGGGAAGACGGAGCTCGCGAAGGTCGTCGCAGGAGCGCTCGGCATCGAGATGATCCGGCTTCAGTGCTACGAGGGACTCGACGAGGCCAAGGCGCTCTACGAATGGGAGTACTCCAAGCAGCTCCTCTACACGCAGATGCTGCGCGACAAGATCTCTCAGGTGCTCGAGGGCGCCGACACCTTGAAGGAGGCGGCCAACCGTATCGCGCAGGAGGATGACATCTTCTTCAGCGAGCGGTTCATCGTGCCGCGACCGTTGATGCGCGCGATCACCTCGGACAAGACGACGTTGCTTCTGATCGACGAGGTAGACAAGTCGGACCCGGAGTTCGAGGCGTTTCTGCTCGAGGTGCTCTCCGACTACACGGTGAGCGTGCCCGAGGTGGGCACCATTCGTGCCCGGAACATCCCGATCGTGTTCCTGACTTCGAACAACGCGCGCGAGATGACCGACGCGCTCAAGCGCCGTTGTCTCCACCTCTACATCGACTTCCCCGATCTCGAGACGGAGGTGGCCATTCTGAACCAGAAGGTACCGGGGATCGAGCAGAGGCTGGTCGAGGACATCGTCGAACTCGTGCAGCGCGTGCGGAACCTGGATCTGAAGAAGACGCCCTCGATCTCGGAGACCCTCGATTGGGCCCGTGCGCTGATGACCTTGAATGCGGACTCCCTCGAGAAGGACCTGATCGAGCAGACGATGAACGTGATTCTCAAGCACCAGGGGGACATCGAGAAGGCGCAGACCGAACTCAGTAAGCTCCTCTCGGAGAAGGCGGCTGCGCAGCGGGCCCAGGAGCCGGTGCAGTCGACACCCACGTCGATCAAGAAGAGCGTACTTCACTAGTCGCCGAGCCCGCGCGAAGATAGGCGAGGAGAGGGGGCCAGGTTGCAGAAGAAGATCGTCGAATTCACGAACATCCTGCGCAAAGCGGGTGTGCGCGTCTCGGTAGCGGAGACGCTCGACTCGTTTCTCGCGCTCGACGAGATGACCCTGGATCACCGCGACCAGTTCAAGGCGGCGCTGCGGTGCTCGATGGTCAAACACAGTGACGATATCTCGACCTATGATCGCCTCTTCGATCTCTTCTGGTCCGGATTCCACGATAGCCTGCGCGAGCAGATCAAGGAGGCGCTCCAGGGCCTCGGCGACATCGATATCGAAGCGCTCATGGAGCAGCTCCAGAGCATGCTGCAGAACATGGACGTCGATTTGTCCGAGCTGGCCCAGGCCCTACTCACGATCGATCAGAACCAGCTCGAGCAGCTGATTCGGCAGGCTGGGGACGAGACCGGGATCGAACGCATCCAGAACATGCTCCAGATCGGATTCTTCAGTCGGCGGGTGTTGGAGCAGCTGGGTATGACCGGGGCTTCGCAAGAGCTCGAAAACCTCGTGGAGCAGCTGCGAGAGCAGGGCATGGACGAGGGTGAGCTCGAGAAGCTTCAAGGCCTGCTCAAGGCCGTGCAGGACGCGATGCGCAAGGCGGTGCGCCAGTACACCGAGCGCGAGCTCGACAAACAGAACCACGACTACATCGAGAGGTTTAGACAGGAGAGCCTGCAGGAGAAGAGCTTCTACAACCTGACCGAGGAGGACATGCGCAAGATGCGCGAGGTCGTCGATCGGCTGGCCCAGAAGCTGAAGAATGTGGTGTCGATCCGGCGCAAGCGCGAGCGCAAGGGAAAGTTCGACCTCAAGCACACGATGCGCCGCAACATGTCGCACGACGGTGTGCCCTTCGAGCTGATGTTCAAGCGCAGGCGCAAAGACCGGCCGAAGATGGTCATTCTATGTGACATCTCGAGCTCCGTTGCGAATGTATCCCGCTTCATGCTGCAGTTCATCTACAGCCTGGGGGAGATTTTCACCAAGATCCGCAGTTACGTATTCGTGGCCGAGCTGGGTGAAGTGACCGAAATCTTTCGCGACCGCGACATCTACTCCGCCATCGACGAGGCGCTCGATGGGGGAGGTGTCATCAACCCGTACACGCGCTCGAACTTCGGGATGGCCTTTCATGTGTTCTGGCGCGACCATTTGGCCACGCTCGACAATCGCACCACCGTCGTCATCATCGGGGATGCCCGCAACAACTACAACGATCCGCGCGCATGGTGTCTGCGTGATGTCCACCGAAAAGCCAAGAACGTGATCTGGATCAATCCAGAGGCACCTGGAGCCTGGGGATTCGGAGACAGCGTGATGGACGAGTACCTGCCGCACACGGATGTCGCCGAGGAGTGTCGGAATCTGAGACAGCTCTCCAAGCTCGTCGATCAGCTGGTCTTGTGATCGCGTCGGCGGACGGCGGCAACCGAGGGCCGTCGCCGCGCGCGATCGAGAGGGGCGCTGCAGCCTGACTTGCTGGGAGCCCGGGTGTGCAGCTGTACACGTGAGTTAGCGCGAGCGATGCGCCCGCGCCGTCGTGTGCGCGTGCGCCCAAGACGCAGAACGGCCCCGAAGCATCTGCTCCGGGGCCGTCAAAGGGTCGGAGAGGGCGGTGGACGACTTTGTGGGGGGTGAGAGGTTGGACATTTCAATCAGAAATGCCGTCTCCACCGCCTTCTCCGTAAGACCTGTTCCGCTAACCAGTAGCGTCCCCGACATTATGCATGCCCTCCAACAGGCGTCAATCGGGTTTTCTGCGAGACAGAAAGACGCACTCTCGCCGCCTTGGAGTGAATTTGCAATATATGTGAATTTTTGATTGATAAATGTCCGATTTTGAACACGATTCTACTCGGGCTCCAGGTTGGGTCTGAATGCGATATTTATGGAATCGTGCGGCGAGAAGCCGGCTCTTGCGCGCGCTCGAGTCCGAGGGACGCGTATCTGGCGGAGCTCGGTGTGGCGGGACTCGGGCCCTGCAGATTAGATTGCTCCTCGATGACCGATCGATTCGAAATTCGCACCTTCGGGTGTCAGATGAATCAGCACGACGCCGAGAAGATCCGCAACCTGCTCTATCACGCGGACTTCCGCGAGGCGGCCTCGGACGACCCCCGCGATCTCGTGTTGATCCACACGTGTTCCGTGCGGGACAAGGCCGAGAATCGGCTCTACACCGAGCTAGGCTGGCTCGGGCTCGAAAAGCGCGACAATCCCGAGCTCCTGGTCGGTGTGGGCGGCTGCGTTGCCCAGCAAGAGGGAGCCCGCCTGCTGCGCCGTTTTCCGCAGCTCGATTTCGTGTTTGGTCCCCAGAACCTGCGCCACCTGCCCCAGCTGATCGACTTGGCGCGCCAGCGGCGCCGTACCCTTCGGATCGACTACGAGGATGACTATGCGGCCCGATTCGAGCTGCCCGAGCGCCATCCCGAGTTCGAGTCCGCGTCGCCGGGACGGGCCTTCGTGACGGTCATGGAGGGCTGCGACCTCTTCTGTGCCTATTGTGTGGTGCCGAAGACCCGCGGTCGCGAGGTCAGCCGTCCGAGTTCTGCCATCCTGCGTGAGGTTTGCCAGCTGGCCGAGAGCGGAGTGCGAGAGGTGACTCTGCTGGGGCAGACCGTCAATGCGTACGGGCGTGCACGTCCTGGACGCGTCGCCGGGGAGCTTCCCTTCGCCGAGCTGATCCGGCGTGTCGCTGCGGTCGATGGAATCGAGAGAGTTCGCTTCACGAGCTCGCATCCGATGTTCGTTTCTCAGGAGCTGATCGAGGCCTACGCGAGTCTGCCCGAGCTCTGCCCCCATCTGCATCTGCCGGTGCAGACGGGGTCCGACCGGATGCTGCAGGCGATGAATCGGCGCCACAGCCGAGACGACTATCTGCGCATCGCACGAGACTTGCGCGTCGCGCGCCCCGATCTGGCACTGACGACCGACCTGATCGTGGGCTTCCCGGGGGAGACCCGTGAGGATTTCGAGCAGACCTTGTCGCTCGTGCGCGAGGTCGGGTTCGTGGACAGCTTCTCCTTCAAGTACTCACCACGCCCGGATACGCCCGCCTTGCGGCGATCTGTGCCCCTGGTCGAGCCGCAGGAGGCACAGGAGCGCCTCGAGGAACTCCAGCAGCTGCAGCGTTCCCTGACGCTGCAGGCGCACCAGAGACGGGTAGGGGAGTCGTGCGAGGTGCTGGTGGAAGGTGACAGTCGCCGAGGAGGTGGCCAGAAGAGCGGTCGCTGTCCCTACAACCGCGTCGTGAACTTCGTGACGAACCCTCCCTTGCCTACGGGGAGCCTCGCACGCTTGCAGATCATTGACGCGACTCCGCACTCCCTGCTTGCTGTGGAGCCGGATGACGCCGCTGTCGCCTCGCTTCCCTTGATCTGATCCCGGCCCAAGCGGGAAGCCGCGCGCAAGAATTGCCAGTTCTCGCCGACAAGTTAGGGGGAGAAGAAGCCTGCGTGCACGCATCTTGGGCGCTCGCTTGCCGCTGCCTTGCTCGGCGCGGTGGGCGCCCGTGCCGCAAACTTGGGTGGGGACGTGGCGGCCAGAGCGCGGATACTCGCGATCGACGATCAGCTCTATTTTCGGAACTTCCTCGTGGGTCTGCTCTCCGAGGAGGGCTACGACGTCGTCGCGGCCTCGCCGGGTGCGGGCGCGGGACAGGCGCTCGTGGAGCGTGGGCCCTTCGATCTCGTCGTGATGGACGTGATCGGGACGAGCGCGCCGGGCGACGCAGTAGCTGCCGTACGCACGCGAGCTCCGGATCCCGCGGTCCTCGTGGTCACTGGCCTGGACGACATCCGAGCCGCAGTGAGTGCGCTCCAGCAGGGAGCCTGCGACTACCTGCTCAAGCCGATCGATCGAGGAGCGCTGCTGGCTGCGATTCATCGCGCACTTCACAGCGCCGGATCTTCGAGTGGTCCGGGTCAGCTGCTGGACGAGAACATCGAGTTCATGGGGCGCCTCTCGCTACTCGAACGGGTGCTGCCTCTGCTCGCCGAACTCGAGCTCCAGAAGTTGGCGAACGGCTTGCTCGAGCTCGCGTGCGTCGAGGCCTGTGGAACGCAGGGCGACCTCTGGGTGGCGACGCAGGATGACGCCTCGCTGCGGCTGCGCGCTCGCTTCGGCTCCGATGCGGGGCGTACCACGGCGGATTGCTGGCAAGCTCCGAACGTGGCTGTGCACCGTACCCTCTGCACGGGGATGGCGGTCATCGCGCCGGATCCATCTGGAGTGGGACGTCCACAGCCGGCGCTATTCGTGCCCTTTCTATGCGAGGGCGAACTGATCGCGATCGCGCGTGTGGCGCGCAGGGTGGACGGAGAGTTCAACGAGCCGGATGCTCAAGCCTCACTCGAGGTGGGGGAGCTCGGGGGACTGGCGATCAAGAAGGCGCTCCACGTCGAGCGACTCCGTGCGAACCAGCTGCGCGAGGCGAGCACGGATCTGCCGGGTCGAGGCTTCTTCGATTGCGTTGCCGAGACCGAGATTCAGCGCGCGCACCGCTTCGGCCGCAGGCTCTGCTGTCTTTGCGTGGAAGTGGGATTGCCGAAGCAGCGCTCCGCTCTATTGCGCGCGGTGGTGGACGCGCTGGGCTCCACGCTCCGGACCACCGACGTTCTGTGCGCCGAAGATGCGCAACACTACTGGGTGCTGGTGACCGAGACCGATCCCCTCGGAGGGGTGGTGCTCAAGCGCAGGTTGGCGGATGCCGTGCGGAACGCCGCCGCCGACCTCGGCGACCAAGTTCCGCTCGCATTGGGTGTCGCCAGCTACCCGTTGGACGGGGAGACGCGCGAAGCCTTGATGGAGTGCGCTCAGGAGCGCGTCGTCCAGGAGCGGGACAGCGTGATTCATGAGCTCGGTTTCGAGCTCAACGAGCCTCTGGTGAGCATCGGGGAGCGTCTCCTGCGCCAGGCAGTCTCGCTGCCTGCCAACACGCTGAGCGACGTTGCGGAGTTCCTGATCGGAGAGCTCACCTGTAGGCCGCACGACAGTGGACTGCTGTTTCTGGCGCCCGGCGGCGATCCCGCTCCGATCATGGCTCCCTTGATGGCGATGGGGGACGCCGAGACGGCGACGGAGGTGTTCCTGGCCACGGATGGGGACACCGTTCCGGCCTGCTCGGCGCTCACCGCAGTCGCACTTCCGGCGGACTTCTCCTCGGAGACCACCTGGATCGTTCGCTTCGGCGAGGGGCCGCCCTACGCGATGCTGGCCGGACCGCCAGATCCGGATGGAACGCGCAAGATCTATCACTCGACCGATCCGGTCTTGGTCGAGCACATGACCTTCCGACTGTGTGCGGAAGTCGGCGTCGGTGTGAGGAGCTGAGGTGCGCATCCTGATAGCCGATTTCGACGCCCTGCGAATGAAGTCCCTGGCAGGGGCGTGCGAGTCCCAGGGTCACCAGGTGGTTCGAGCGCAACACGGAGCGGCTGCGCTCGAGCTGGCTCTCGAGGAGACGCCGGAGGTGGTGATCTGCCCGGTCGATCTCTCGGTCATCGACGGCGCACGGCTGGAGGAGATTCTGCGCGGCAATCCGCGCACCCGGCATGCGAGCTTCATCTTTCTCGTCAAGGACGAGATGGACGCGCCCATGTCGATGGACCCGCGCGACTCGACGGTCGTGGCCCCCTGGAGAACCAGCGACGTGCTGGATCTGGTCGAGGCCAGCCTGACCCGGACGCAACGCTTCGGGGGAAGTCGCCCCAACACCGAGATCGAAGGCAAGCTGACGCAGATCTCGATCGTCGATCTGCTCGAGATCTTCCAGATGAACCGCAAGAGCGGTCTGGTCAAGATCTGGGGCGCGTCCCCGGGCGCCACCGGCTCGATCCTGGTGAAGAACGGCCAGGTGGCCGACGCCTCCGTTCCGCTCCCGGATGGGACATCGGTGGTTGGTGAGAAGGCCCTCTATCGACTGCTGGGCTGGAAGGAAGGGCGTTTCGAGTTCCAGCCGGGTGAGATCACCGAGCCCGGTCGCATCCACAAGCCCACCCGCGGCCTGCTGCTCGAGGGGCTGCGCCAGCTCGACGAGTGGGAGCAGATTCGTGTGGAGCTCCCGCCGCTCGATGCGCGCGTCGTGCTCGGTGTTCCGCGCGAGACGATTCCAGCCGACGCGCATCCGCTTACGCGGGAAGTGATCGACGCCGTAGAGGCCTATCGCCGCGTGCGCGAGATCGTCGACCACTGCTCGTTTCCTGACTACCAGGTGCTCCGCGTTCTCGCTGGCTTGTTGTCGAAGCAGCTCCTCGCCTACGAGTCGAATACGAGCGTGAGCGAAGGTCGGCGGGTCACCGCGGGCGCTGGCATCTTCACTCCCCAGCAGCTGCGCCGTCTGCGCGAGTGGGCGGCTTCGCAGCGCCCGCGCATCGGGAGCGTGATCAAGGTGCTGGTGGCTTCGTCCGACCCCGAGTCTCTCGCCGCCTTTCATGAGGCGCTGCGTGAGAGTCCCGACTTCATGAGTGACCCGCGCTTGCTGCGCTATCCCGAGCGGCTCGAGGGCCTTGCCACCCTCGGACACTTTCCAGCCGGCGAGGGCATGAGTCTGAGGCTCGTCGCGGTGCCGTCGGATTCGCGTTACGCGCCGATCTGGGATCTGGCGGGCTACGGGATGTTGGGGGCGATTCTGCTTGCGTCCGACCGTGACGTCCACGCTACGGACGCGCTGCGGGCTCACCTGCGGCAAGCTGAGGTGCGCTCGATGGTCTGGCTGGCGATCGCTTCCTCGGCACACGTCGGAACAGAGGTTGACCGTCGTTGTGCGGATTCCGAGATCAGCAGCTTCGTGCTCCCGGCAGCGCCCAGCCACGACCGAGTCCGAATCCTCGGGAGCCTCTTCGGAGAGCTGCTCAAGTGACCGAGCTGCTGAGCAAGGCTCCCCTCTTCTCGGAGCTCGGGGAAGACGAACGGGGTGCTCTGCTCGGATTTCTCGAGCCGCGCAAGCTCGAGGAGGGGAGCGTGTTGTTCCATCCGGGGGACGAGTCCTCGGAGATGTACGTCGTGATCGATGGTGTGGTCCGCATCGAGGCGGACGGGGACGAGATCGGTCGTGCGCAGCCCGGAGATGTGCTCGGGTCACTGAGTCTGGTCAAGACCGGGGCGCGCCGTTGCGCCGCGCTCGCGGCCGAGACGACGCACCTGCTCGTCCTCACGCGCGCCAGCTACTTCCGGCTGCGCTCCGACTACCCAGCCCTGGCACTGGCTCTTCAGGAGGGGATCGTGCGCCAGTTCTCCGGAGACGTGCACGTTCTGCTCGAGCGCGGCTGAGCTCCGCTCGGGCGCCGCGACCTCGCCTTGACGTGGACTCCTTCGGCGACTAACGTGCCGCCAATTCTACTCGGAGGGCAGGCGTGTCGGAGGCCCCATTCCTTCAGGCCAAGATCGCGAAGCCCCAACCTGCGCGCGCAGTATCCGGTCGCCCCGAAATCCGCGAAGCACTCACGTTCGATGACGTGCTCCTGGTGCCAGGCCCATCGTCTGTCCACCCTCGTGACGTCGATCTCTCGGCTCAGCTGACCCCCGAGATCCGGCTCGCGATTCCGCTGGTTTCATCGCCGATGGATACGGTCACCGAGCATCGCTTGGCGATCTGCATGGCGCAGGAAGGGGGTATCGGCTTCATCCACAAGAACCTGCCGATCGAGGTGCAGGCTGCCGAGGTCGCGAAGGTGAAGCGATCCGAGTCGGGCATGATCGTCGATCCGATCACTCTGCAGCCCGACCAGCAGATCTCCGACGCGCTCGAGATCATGGCGCGCAATTCGATCTCCGGGTTGCCGGTGGTTCGCGGGCAGCATCTGGTCGGAATCGTCACGAATCGCGATCTGCGCTTCGTGAAGGATCTGGATCGCCCGATCTCTCAGGTGATGACCGCCGAGGGGTTGATCACCGTCGGGCCGGGCGTCTCGATGGATCGAGCCAAGGAGCTGCTCCACGAGAATCGGATCGAGAAGCTGCTCGTCACCGACGAGGCTGGCACCTTGCTCGGTCTGATCACGATGAAAGACATCGAGAAGGCGCAACGCTTCCCTCACGCGAGCAAGGACGCGCTCGGGCGACTGCGGGTCGGAGCGGCTGTGGGGGTCACCGGCAACTGCGAGGAACGCGCCGAGGCGCTGATCGAGGCCGGTGTGGACGTGCTGCTGGTGGACAGCTCTCACGGGCACGCGACGAGCGTTCTGGAGTTGGTCGAGCGACTGCGGGGAGCGTTCCCGGACATCGAGCTGGTGGGCGGGAACGTCGCCACAGCCGAGGGTGCGGAAGCACTGATCAAGGCACAGGTCTCGGCGGTACGTTGCGGGGTTGGGCCGGGGTCGATCTGCACGACACGCATCGTCGCCGGTGTCGGGGTCCCACAGCTCACGGCGATCATGGACGCGGCTGAGGTGTGTCGCCGCCAGGGAATTCCGCTCATTGCGGACGGCGGGATCAAGTATTCGGGTGACATCATCAAAGCGCTCGCGGCAGGAGCCCACAGCGTGATGATCGGTTCCCTGTTCGCCGGAACGGATGAGAGCCCGGGGGACCTCGTCCTGCTGCAGGGCCGCTCCTTCAAGTCGTACCGCGCGATGGGCTCGCTGTCGGCCATGCGCGACTTCGGCGGAGACCGCTACTTCCAGGACGGAGTCAATGCGGTGGCGAAGCTGGTTCCCGAAGGCGTCGAGGCCCGGGTGCCGCATCGAGGTCCGCTGTCGCAGAGTATCCACCAGCTCCTCGGAGGGGTCCGATCGGGCATGGGCTTGGTGGGAGCGCCCGATCTCGCGGCTCTCACGGAGCGCGCTTCCTTCGTGCGGATGTCGTCGGCCGGATTGAGAGAGTCTCACCCGCACGACGTCGTGATCACCGAGGAGCCACCGAACTACTGGGTCGAGAAGTAGCTCGTGGTTTCAGATGAACGCGTCGTCGTCGTCGACTTCGGATCTCAGCTCACGCAGCTGATCGCGCGCCGCATCCGCGAACATCACGTCTACTGCGAGATCGTGCCCCCTTGGGTCGAGCGCGAGCGCATCGAGCAGATGGCGCCCCGCGCGGTCGTGCTCTCCGGGGGGCCCTCCAGCGTCGGGGGAGAAGGAGCGCCCGAGCTCGAGCCGCTCCTGGTCGAGCTCGGAGTTCCGGTGCTGGGGATCTGCTACGGAATGCAGCTCCTCTGCCGCTACTTCGGAGGAGAGACCGCCCCGAGCAAGGACCGCGAGTTCGGCGCCGCAGAGCTCGTGCTCTCGAGCACGGATCCGCTTCTCGATGGTGTACCTCGCCGCAGCCGCGTCTGGATGAGCCACGGGGATCGCGTGGAGAGAATTCCAGATTCCTTCGACGTACTGGGAACCTCCGAGAGCAGCCCCTTCGCGGTGGTGCGCGATCGCGAGCGCCCGATCTATGGCCTGTTGTTCCATCCCGAGGTCGTCCACAGCGAGTTCGGGGCGCACATCCTCGGGAACTTCCTGCGCGGGGTCGCGGGGCTGCGCGGTAACTGGACCATGGGCGGTTTCATTGCGGACCAGACTGCTGCGTTGCAGGCTCAGATCCCTGCGGATGCACGTGTGATCTGTGGGGTCTCGGGTGGGGTCGATTCGACCGTGGTGGCAGCGCTGCTCGATCGTGCGATCGGAGACCGGTTGCGCTGCATCTTCGTTGACCTCGGTCTGCTCCGGAGCGGAGAGGCCGACGAGGTTCGCTCGATGTTCGAGCGCCAGCTGCGCATTCCGCTGCGCATGATCGATGCGCGCGATCGTTTTCTGGAGCGTCTGCGAGGAGTCGAAGATCCCGAGAAGAAGCGCATCGTCATCGGCCACACCTTCGTAGAGGTCTTCGAGGAAGCAGCTCGACAGATCGAGGGCGCTCGCTACTTGGCGCAGGGCACCCTCTATCCCGACGTGATCGAGTCCATCTCCGTGCGTGGGCCCTCGGCTACGATCAAGACGCACCACAATGTGGGTGGGCTCCCCGAACGCATGCACCTCGAAGTCGTCGAGCCGCTGCGTGAGCTATTCAAGGACGAGGTTCGTGAGCTCGCCGAAGAGCTCGGAATTCCACATGAACTGGCGCAGAGGCATCCCTTCCCGGGCCCTGGGCTCGCGATCCGCATTCTGGGCGAGGTCACCGCGGAGCGGCTCGAGATCCTGCGTCGTGCCGACCGGATCGTGGTCGAGGAGGTGCGGGCCGCGGGCTGGTACGAACGCTTGTGGCAGGCGTTCGCAGTGTTCCTACCGATCCGGTCCGTGGGAGTCATGGGAGACGCGCGAACCTACGAGAACACCATCGCCGTGCGCTGCGTGACCTCGCGAGATGCCATGACCGGAGATTGGGCGCCGCTCCCGCACGCGCTGCTCGGCCGCATCTCGAACCGGATCATCAACGAAGTCGCTGGCGTGAACCGCGTGGTCTACGATATCTCGAGCAAGCCTCCCGCGACGATCGAATGGGAGTAGAACTGGTCCGGGGGGAACAGGAACGATGACGACGTCGGGCTTTGCCCATCTGCATCTGCACACGCAGTACTCGATCCTCGACGGCGCCATCTCGATTTCGAAGCTCGTGCAGCGGGCCGCCGATCTCGGCATGCCGGCCGTCGCGATGACCGATCACGGGAACATGTTCGGTGCCGTCGAGTTCCACGAGGCGGCACGCAAGGCGGGCATCAAGCCGATCATCGGCTGTGAGGTCTACGTCGCGCAGGGGTCGCGCTTCGAGAAGGATGCTTCGACGGGCGGCTTCAACGGGATCAATCACATGGTCCTGCTGGCGATGAACGCGGTGGGCTATCGCAACCTCGTTCAGCTGGTCTCGCGCGGCTTCCTGGAAGGCTTCTACTACAAGCCGCGTGTGGATCTCGATCTCTTGCGCACTTGCTCCGAGGGGCTGATCGCCACTTCGGGCTGTCTCTCGGGTGCGGTACCCGGTGCGATCATGCGCGGTCAGACCCGCGTCGCCTGGGAGACGGTCGAGACGTACTCCCGTATCTTCAAGGATCGCTTCTATCTCGAGCTACAACGCCACGGAATCCCAGAGCAGGAGCAGGTCAATGCCGAGCTTCTCAAAATGTCCTCGGAGCTCGGTCTTCCGTTGGTGGCAACCAACGACTGCCACTATCTGACCCAGGGCGACGCCCACTCGCACGAGGCGCTGTTGTGCGTACAGACCGGCAAGACGCTGGACGACCCGAATCGCTTTCACTTCGACGGGGCGGGCTTCTACGTCAAAGACATGCAGGAGATGCTCGAGGTCTTCAGCGACTGTCCGCAGGCGGTTCACAACACCCTCCAGGTGGCCGAGCGCTGCAACTTCGAGCTCGAGACGGGAAACCTGCAGCTACCGGAGTTCACGGTACCGGCCGGACAGAACGCCGACAGCTACCTGGAGGAGCTCGCTCGGAGAGGTCTGGCGGAGCGACTCAGTGGTGACCCCGAACGCCCGCTGGATCCGGAGCAGCAAGATTACGCGGAGCGGCTCGCCTACGAGCTGGGGATCATCCAGACCTGCGGCTATTCCGGCTACTTCTTGATCGTCTGGGACTTCATTCGCTACGCGCGCGACCATGGGATTCCGGTGGGGCCCGGCCGCGGATCTTCCGCGGGGAGTCTGGCGGCCTACGCTCTCAAGATCGTGAATATCGATCCGGTAGAGCACCAGATTCCCTTCGAGCGCTTTCTCAATCCCGAACGCAAGTCCATGCCCGACATCGACGTGGACCTGTGTATGAACCGCCGCTCCGAGGTCATTCGCTACGTGGAGGGGAAGTACAACGGAGAGGGTGAGTTCGGGCGCCGAGTGGCGGGCATCGTGACCTTCGGCACCATGCAGGCCAAGGCGGCGATTCGCGACGTGGGGCGCGTGCTCGGAATGCCGTTCGCGGAGGTCGATCGGGTCGCGAAGCTGATCCCGACGAGCTTGGGGATCACGCTCGACCAAGCGCTCGAGGACTCGAAGGAGCTGCGCGAGGTCGTGGAGGGAGATGCTCGGCTCGTAGAGATGTTCGAGCTCGCACGCTCCCTCGAAGGTCAGATCCGGAATCCCGGCCGCCACGCCGCCGGTGTGGTGATCTCGTCGCGTCCGTTGCTCGAGACCACGCCGCTCTATCGAGACCCGCGTACGCACGAAATCGTCACACAGTTCGACTACCGCACCGCCGAGAAGGTCGGCCTGATCAAGTTCGACTTTCTCGGGCTGCGCACGCTGACGATCATCCAGTCGGCCGTGGACCGAATTCGCACGGTGCACGATCCCGAGTTCTCGATCGAGCATGCTCCACTCGGAGACGAGCGGACCTACAAGCTGCTTTGCAAGGGGGACACCGAGGGGGTGTTCCAGGTGGGCCAGTCGAGCGGAATGACGGATCTCGTGGTCCGCATCCAGCCCAAGCACTTCCGCGACCTGATTCCACTCGTCGCCCTCTATCGCCCCGGACCCTTGCAGGCCGGCATGGTCGACGATTTCGTCGAGCGACGGCACGGACGTACCAAGGTGGAGTTCCTGCTCCCCGAGCTGCAGGAGATCCTGGCCGAGACGTACGGTGTGATCGTCTACCAGGACCAGGTCATGCGCATCGCCAACCGGCTCGCCTCGTATTCGCTGGGCGAGGGTGATCTGCTCCGGCGCGCGATGGGCAAGAAGATTCCGGCAGAGATGGCGCAGCAGCGCGAGCGATTTCTCGACGGATGTTCGAAGAACGGACACCCTCCGAAGGAGTCCGAACAGCTCTTCGAGCTGATGGCGCACTTCGCCGGCTACGCCTTCGCCAAGTCTCATTCCGCAGCCTACGCGCTGATCACGCACCAGACCGCCTATCTGAAGGCGCACTATCCGGCCGAGTTCTACGCTGCCACGATGACCGCCGAGTGGCGCGAGAGCGAGAAGCTCGACCGCTACATGAAGGATGCCGCCAAGCGGGGTATCCGCATCTCGGCTCCCGACGTGAACTACAGCGAGGCCGAGTTCAGCGTGGGCGCTGGGGGCAAGGTCGTGCGCTTTGGCCTCGAGGGCGTGAAGAACGTGGGCGAGGGCGCAGTCGAAGCGATCATCGAGGCTCGAGAGGCTGGAGGGCCATTTCGTAATTTGTTCGACTTCTGCGATCGAATCGATCAGCATCGGGTCAATCGGCGGGTGATCGAGAGTCTGATCCGCTGTGCCGCCTTCGATTTCGTCGGAGCCACACGCGCGTCCCTGACCGAGGCTGTACCGCGCGCGATCGAGAACGGGCAGCGCTCGCAGCGTGATCGCGCCGTGGGGCAGCGGTCGCTGTTCGATGCAGCGGCGGCGCCCGAGCTCGAGCCGAAGCTCGAGGATCTACCCGAATGGCCGCGCGCGGAACTGCTTGCGGGTGAGAAGGAGACGCTCGGCTTCTATGTGACGGGACATCCCCTCGACGAGTTCAAGCGACCTCTCGAGAGCTTGGCGAGCGTGCGCATCGATCAGATCTCCGGTGAGATGAAGGGACGCGAGATCCGACTGGGAGGCCTCCTGACGGGTCTGGCTACTCAGAAGACCAAGCGGGGTGATCTGATGGCCCGGGCCCAGTTCGAGGACGGCACCGGTGCTCTCGCGGCCGTATTCTTTCCCAAGGTGTTCGAACAGACGAGCGCGTTGCTCCGCTCCGGCGAGCCTGTCTTTCTGAAGGGAACCTTGCACGTCGAAGGCGAGCGCTCCGAGGTCCACGTCGAGGAGGTGATTCCGGTCGATGCGGGGTGGAATCGCTTCACCAAGGAGCTGGTAGTGGAAATCGCAGCGAATCAGGCCGAAGGTCCCAGGCTCGACCAGCTCCGCGCGCTGCTCGATCCGGCCCCTGGACCCGTTCCGGTGGTGGTCCAGGTCATGCTGGAGAGTGGCGTGATGGTCGAGCTGATTCTCCAGCGCCACCGTGTGAGCGTGAGCGAAGGATTGATGGATCGAATCGAGTCGCTGTTCGACGAGGCGAGCATCCGATGCCGCGTGCACTGATCGCGAGCTGCCGCGCGGGGTCTCGTCTGGCGCCGCTCTTTGGGGTGGTGCTGCTTCTGCTGCCTCTCTGGAAAGCTCACGCCTTGGAGCCTGTGGAGGTGACCGTTCAGGCAGCGGTCGAGGTCCAGGACGGCGACGTGCCGTCGAAGCTGCGCCAGCGCGCGTTCGCACAGGCGCTGGTCGAGGCGGTTTTCGAGGTCGCGCTGCGTTATGTGTCGCCGGCCCGCTTGGAGGAGGACGGCGAACGACTGCGCGCTGCGTTGGCGAAGGAGGCGCCGCGCTTCGTCTTGGTTTACCGGATGGAGGGTGCGGCCGAGGTGCGCCCGGCACTCGAAGACCCAACGATCGAAGAGTACGTGATCTCGGTCAATGCCACGATCGATGCGACTCGTCTGCGCGAGACCTTGGAGCAGCTCGGGTTCGTGCGGGGTGTGGGCCCCCGACCGTCGTTGGTTCTCAATCTCGAGCTGGCGCCCGGGGCGGGGGTCGGCGGCGGTCAGCGATTCGACTTTGCGTTGGAGCCCCTTCGACAGTTCCTGACGGAGAAGCTGAGCGCAGAAGGCTTCGTCGTGGTCGAGCCCGCACTCTATCCCGGGACGGGGGTCGCGCCCGGCACCGCAGTCGAGCTCGCTCGCAAGGTGGGGGCGGACGTAGGAGTCGACGTCGAAGTCTTGTGGACCCCGCTGGGTAGCTCTGGCGGGGAAGAATCGCGCGGTGGAGTCGCTGAGGTTCGCGTGCGCTCCGTTCGGGCCAGCGATGCCCTGGAGCTGGCCAGCGTCCGCTTCGAGGCCCCAGGTTATGCCCCGCGGCCGCAGGACGCCTTTCGACGCGCTGTTCAGGCGCTCGAAGGTCAGGTGGCCAGTGGGGTTCTGTTCCAGTTGGAACAGAACCTCGGCGCGCTCGAAGAGGGGACGCCGATCGTGACGGTGAGGCTCTCGGACGTCGGCAGCCTGAGTCAGGTCGAGCGCGTTCAGAAGACGCTGCTGGAAGTGCTCGGAGCGCGTGAGGCGCGGTTGTCGCTGCTCGAGCCGCGGGCTGCCGAGCTGGTCGTCGATGCACTTCTCGCACCGGGCTCGCTGCAGGAACGGATGACGGGAGCGGTGTATGATGGCTTCGTGCTCGAGGCCCTGCAGGTCGGAACCGACAGCATCGAGCTGCGGGTGCTGCCCAGTCTAGAGCCGCCTGCCCCCGAGGTTTCTCCCAGTCCCGGTTCTCCCAGTCCCGATGGGACCGAGCCGCGCGAGGCCAGGCCGCCCATTCGCTCCGGTAGACTCCGATCAAATTGACACCGGGTGCCCGAATTGATAATTGATTCGGTGATTTAGGGACTATCGCAGCACCTGCGCAAGGGAGTCGCCTGCGCACTGGGCCGCGCCTCGGACCAGGGACTGGCGCGGAATCCTGCGGCGCGGGTCTCCATGCGGCATCTTGGCGTGGAACTTCGCGTAGGCTTTCGCTTAGGCTTCCGGGCACGGACTTCGGTGCGTACCGGGGCCAAGGCGGGCCAAGGTGGGGACAAGAGTAGGCGGCAGTTCCGAGCGGATGGATGCGGCAGCTGGCTGTGGATCGCCTCGAGCCCGAGTGAAACCGGATCGAGGGAGGTGCGCGGCCTTCCCGGTAGCAAGCCAGTCCCGATAGCAAGCGAGCGGGGATCGACGAAATCGTGGGCATTCTGTCAGCGCATGTTCGACATGCGCGCGCAAGCATCATTTTGGCCCTCTCATGAGCGTCCAGGAGATCGAGCTAGAGCTCCCGGATGGTACTCGTATGCACGTGCCCGCTGGAGAGACACCGCTTGCAGTCGCGGCACGCATCGGGCCTGGGCTTGCGAAGGCGGCTCTGGGCGCCAAGATCGATGGCGTGTGGATCGACCTGCGCGCACCGTTGCGCAGTGGGGGCCGGATTCAATTGATCACTGCACGTGACGCCGAGGCTGGCGAGCTGATTCGCCACTCTGCAGAGCACATCATGGCGGACGCGGTCTCTCGCCTGTGGCCACAGACCCAGATCGATGTCGGACGGACAGACCACAGCGAGAAGTTCCAGTACGATCTGGATATTCCGGTGCGCGTCACGCCCGACGACCTGCCTCGCATCGAGGCCGAGATGGCGAAGATCATCGCAGCGGACCTGCCGTTCGAGCGCGAAGTGGTTCCCCGAGAAGAGGCCCGCAGACGGTTCGAGGCTCAGGGCCAGACGCTCAAGGTGGCCCGTATCGCTGACCTACCCGAGGACGCCGAGATCACCCTCTTCCGGCACGGCGACTTCATCGATCTGTGTCGTGGACCCCACGTCCAACGAACGGGGCAGGTGGCGGCATTCGCGCTGACCGATCTTGCGGGTTCCTACTGGCGCGGCGACGAGAGCAACCCAATGCTGCAGCGCATCTACGGCGTCGCGTTCGCCCGCGCGAAGGATCTCGAGGCGTACAACACGCGGATCGAGGAGGCGAAGCGTCGAGACCATCGGCGTCTCGGAGCTGAGCTGGACCTGTTCCAGTTCCACGAATTGGCGGCGGGCTCTCCGTTCTACCTGCCCAAGGGGCTCAAGCTCTACCAGCGGCTGGTGCAGTACATCAAGGGGCTCTACGCCAAATACGGCTACGACGAGGTGATGTGCCCGCAGGTCTTCGACGCAGATCTGTTCCGCATCTCGGGGCACTATGACAACTTCAACGAGGGCATGTACGCCATCCCGGGAGACGACGGCGAGGAGCTCTTCCTGAAGCCGATGAACTGTCCTGGGCACTGCTTGCTCTTTCGGTCGCGCAAACGCTCCTACCGCGAGCTGCCCTTGCGGCTGGCCGAGTTCTCACGCCTGCATCGGAACGAGCGCTCCGGCACCTTGCACGGGATGACGCGCGTGCGCTCGATGGCCCAGGACGACGCCCACATCTTCTGCCGCCAGGACCAGATCTCCAAGGAGGTGCAGGGGGTGATGGACATGGTCGCCGAGGTCCACCGCGACCTCGGGCTCTCCGGGGTGAGGGTCGGGGTCTCTACGCGACCCGAGCAGTTCGCCGGGAGTGTCGAGGACTGGGACACGAGCGAGCGACTGCTGATCGAGGCGGTCGAGCGGGCAGGGCACGACTGTCTGATCAAGCCCGGGGAGGGGGCGTTCTACGGGCCCAAGATCGAGTACGATTTCTACGATGCCCTCGGGCGCGCCTGGCAGCTCTCGACGTTGCAGCTGGACGTGGCAATGCCGGGACGCTTCGGGCTGCGTTACGTCGGTGCGGATGGTGCAGAACATCAACCAGCGATGCTGCACCGCGCGATTCTCGGCACCTTGGAGCGCTTCATCGGAATCTACCTGGAGCACACCGCCGGAGCTCTCCCGCTCTGGCTCGCGCCCGTCCAGGTGGGGGTGCTACCGGTTTCGGAACGTCACGAGGTCTATGCGCGCGAGATCGTGCAGCGGCTGTGCGCGGAGGACGTCTCTGCTGAGCTCGATGCGCGCAACGAAACCCTGGGATATCGGATTCGGAGTGGCGAGACGAGCAAGGTTCCGGTGCTGCTCGTCGTCGGGCATCGCGAAGAGGAGGAGCGGACCGTCACGGTTCGCCGTCGAGGAAGGAAGGAACAGCACAGTATGTCGCTGTCAGAGTTCGAGAGAGTCTTGAAGGAGGAGATCAACACGCGTGGCATTTCGTAGACGCCGTTGGCGAGACGCACGACCTGAGGAAGATCGGGTTCGGGTCAATCATGCGATCCGGGTCCCAGAGGTGCGCGTCGTGAATGAGGACGGGCAGCAGCTGGGGGTCATGCCGACCAAGGGTGCGCTCGAAATCGCAGGACGCATCGGGCTTGATCTCGTGGAGATCGCTGCAAACGCGGATCCTCCGGTCTGCAAGATCATGGACTACGGACGGTACAAGTTCGAAGCGAAGAAGAAGGCGGCCACGGCCAAGAAGGCGCAGCATCAGAGCGCCCTCAAAGAGGTCAAGTTGCGTCCCCGCATCGATGATCACGACCTCGAGTACAAGCTCCGGAATGCCAAGAAGTTCTTGTTTGCAGGGGATAAGGTGAAGGCGACGGTCATGTTCCGTGGGCGCGAGATCGTGCACCAGCATCTGGGGCGCGAGTTGCTCGAGAGCGTGGCGGAGCGGTTGTCGGAGTTCGCGAATGCCGAGAGCAAGCCCAGTATGGAAGGGCGGATGCTGAGCGTCGTGTTCGCACCGAATCGGGCTGCGATCGAGAAGCTCAAGGTGGAGGCGAGGCGATCGGGTGACTCCGAGCTGGACGACTCCGAGCTGGAGAGTGGAGCGATCGAGGCGTTCGCGGCGAGCGAGACCGACGAGACCGACGAGACCGATGAGATGGATGAGGCCGCTGTGGATCAAGAGGCCGAGGGGAGCGAGGGCAGCGGAGCCCCGCCACCGGCAGAGACTGGAGAAGACCATGCCTAAGATGAAGACGCGCAAGGGTGTCGCCAAGCGCTTCAAGCTGACGGGATCGGGCCGCATCAAGCGTGCGTCGGCGAACCGGAGGCACATCCTGACGAAGAAGACCGCGAAGCGAAAGCGGCAGCTGCGCAGCGGCGCCTTGGTGGCACCGGCCGACGAAGCGCGTATCAAGCATCAGATGCCGTACGCCTAGCGCGACGCGGCCAGCCAAGGAGCAGATTCCATGCGAGTCAAGCGAGGCGTTACCAAGCGAAGGCGCCATAAGAAAATTCTCAAGCAAGCTTCGGGATTCCGGGGCTCGCGCAGCAAGCTCATCCGCCCCGCGCGCCTCGCGGTCGAGAAGAGCCTGATCTACGCCTACCGCGATCGTCGCCAGCGCAAGCGCCAGATGCATCGGCTCTGGATCGTGCGTATCAACGCTGCAGCTCGCGAGTACGGGCTTTCGTACAGCCGGTTCATGTGTGGCTTGCGCTCGGCAGGGGTCGAGGTGGATCGCAAGGTTCTCGCAGACCTGGCGCTCACGGATTCCGCCGCGTTCTCGGAGCTGGTGGCATTGGCGAAGTCTGCGGCCTGAGCGGGCAGCGGATTCTCATGTCGCAAGCTAGCGATCTCGCGGAGCTCGAGGAGCAGGCGCGAGCCGCCATTGCCGGAGTGGTTGATGTGCAGGGGCTCCAGGAAACGCGGGCGCGTTTCCTGGGGCGTTCCGGCTCGATCAAGGTGGTGCTGCGATTACTCGCGGAGTTGCCTGAAGAGCAGCGTCGCGAGCTCGGACAAGCGGCAAACGCCACCAAGGAGCGGATCGAGGAGTGCGTGCGAGCACGCCGCGCGGAGCTCGAGAGCGCGCGCATCGAGAATGCACTCAGTGATCACCGGCTCGATGTCACCCTCCCCGGATGGATCGCCCCGCGCGGGCATCTCCATCCTATTTCGCGTGTGTTTCGGGACATGACCAGCTTCTTCGCGGGGCTAGGATTCTCGATCGAGGATGGCCCTCAGATAGAGACGGACTGGAACAACTTCGGGGCCCTCAACTTCCCTGAGGATCATCCATCCCGAGACACCCAGGACACCTTCTTCGTCGAGGGTGGTCACGTGCTGCGAACCCACACGTCTCCGGTGCAGATCCGCGCGATGACCGGGCGAACGCCCCCGTTTCGCTTCATCGCGCCGGGGCGCGTATACCGCCGAGACAGCGACCCGACTCACAGTCCCGCCTTCCATCAGATCGAGGGATTCATGGTCGACGAGCGAGTTACGTTCGGAGATCTAAAGGGAGTGTTGTACGCGTTCGCGCGCCATCTGATGGGACCTGAGGTCCGCCTGCGTTTCCGTGCGCACTTCTTTCCGTTCACCGAGCCGTCTGCCGAGATGGACTTCTCTTGGGGAGACGGCTGGCTCGAATGGGGCGGGTGCGGGATGATCCACCCGAACGTGCTGCGAAACTGCGGAATCGACCCAGATCGATACCAAGGATTTGCTTTCGGCATGGGAGTCGACCGCACGGCGATGTTGAGGTTCGGCATTCCGAATCTCCAGCTTCTCTTCGAGGGTGACGTCCGGCCCCTGGAGCAGCTCTGATGCGTGTATCGCTCGCTTGGCTAGCGGAGTGGGTCGATCTACCCGCCTCTCCCGAGGAGCTCGAGGAGCGGCTGACTCTCGGCGGCATCGAGATCGAAGACGTGCTCCGGTCCGGGCCGGACCTGACTCCCATTCGCGTGGGGCATGTCGTGGAACGCATCCAGCATCCGAATGCCGATCGGCTCTCGGTGTGTCGGGTCGACCTGGGAGACGGGGCGGAGCCCGTGCAGATCGTTTGCGGAGCGCCAAACGTCGCTGCGGGTCAGCGCGTCGCCGTAGCGACGCCGGGTACGGTGCTCCCCGATGGCACGAAGCTCAAGCGTTCGAAGATTCGAGGGGAACGCTCCGAGGGGATGATCTGCTCCGCACGCGAGCTCGGGCTGGGGGATGACCACGATGGAATTCTGGTGCTCGATCCCGCTGCGACGCCTGGAGCTCCCTTGGATCAGGTTCTACGGGTGGGGGACCGCATTCTGGACGTCGAGATCACCCCGAATCGTGGCGACTGGGCGTCGATGCTCGGGATTGCGAGAGAGGTGCGAGCACACTTCCCAGGTCCACTGCGAGTTCCGGAGACGCGGGTTACCGAGTGTGGCCGCCCGTGCGCCGATCAGATTTCGGTCGCGATCGCAGCTCCGGAGGCATGTTCACGCTACGTGGCGCGCGTGGTTCGAAACGTGGATCCGGAAGCCGCAACACCGGACTGGATGAAGAGACATCTGGAGGCGGCCGGCCTGCGTTCGCTCGGGCTCGTCGTCGACGTTACGAACTTCGTGCTGCTCGAGTTCGGTCAGCCGCTGCATGCATTCGATCTCGAGACCCTTCGTGGTGGCTGCATCCGTGTGCGGCGGGCGCGCGAAGGCGAAAAGCTCGTGACCCTCGATGGCCAAGCGCGCGAGCTGTCGGTCGAGGACCTCGTCATCGCCGACTCGGACCGTGCTATCGCGATCGCGGGAGTCATGGGTGGGGCCGATACGGAGGTCCGGAGTGAGACGCGACAGGTTCTGATCGAGAGCGCACACTTCGCTGCAGCAAGCGTGCGCACCACGGCACGTCGGCTGGCCCTACACTCCGAAGCATCG
Organism: Pseudomonadota bacterium; assembly: GCA_003247575.1. Lineage (GTDB taxonomy): Bacteria > Myxococcota_A > UBA9160 > SZUA-336 > SZUA-336 > SZUA-336. The sequence goes on along the minus strand of QJZC01000028.1, from coordinate 58,845 downwards.
TATCGCTTCGAGCGGGGTGTAGATCCAACCGCTCTGGAACGTGCGGCCGATCGAGCGGCCCGACTGCTTGCCGAGCTCGGCGGTGGAGAGGTCAGCCCGGGGCGCGTCGAGGCTAACGGTCGTCCGGTCGAGCGGGTCGAGCACGTTGCATTGGTGCCCGAGCGCTGCAATCGGATGTTGGGGACCCAGCTGAGCATTGCCGAGATGGCATCGCTGCTCGAGCGCGCAGATTTTGCAGTCGTGGAGTCCGGCGAAGAGAGCATCCGTTGCGCCGTTCCCAGCTATCGCAACGACATTTCGATTCCAGTTGACCTGATCGAAGAGGTGGCTCGGCTCTATGGCTACGATCGACTGGAGACGACTCTTCCCGAAGGGCCGGTCTCCCGTGTCGTGGTGCCCCCGGCACGCGTGTTGGAGGAGCAGGTCCGAGACTGCCTGGCCGCCTGTGGGCTGACCGAGCTTATGCACTTTCCGAGCGCGTCCACCGAGGATCTGGCGCACCTGCGCTGGCCCGAGGATGCTGTGCAGCGTCGGCCGGTCCGTATCGCGAACCCGCTCTCTCAGCGTGACTCGGAGCTCCGTACGAGCCTCTTGCCGCGGCTGCTACGCAGCGCCGCATACAACCGAGCGCGGCAGGTGGATGCGGTGCGAGTATTCGAGCTCGGTGCGGTGTTCTTCGCGCAGGGACCGGGTGAGCTGCCCTTGGAGCCGCTCACGCTCGGTATCGTGCTTACGCGCGGTGAGCTGCGTGGCCTCTGGGAATCTGCTGCGCTGCCCCCCCTCTTCTTCGAGCTCAAGGGGATCGCCGAGCGGCTGATCGCCGATCTGGACATGGGACTAGAGCTACAGCGCACCGATGCGCTTCCTTATCTGCATCCTGGAGCGGGCCTCGAGCTCCGCTGGGCTGGGCGGCTTCTCGGAGGTGTGGGTGAGCTCCATCCAGAAGCAGCGAAGGCTTTCGATCTCGATGTGCCGTGCGCGGTGATGGAGCTGGATCTTGGTCCGCTCATCGGGAACTCTCCGCATCCAAAGCCGATGCTACAGGTCTCACCTTATCCCGCCGTGCGCCGCGACATCGCCGTACTGCTCGATCGGGATCAGCCCGCCGGGGTGGTGCTGGATGCGGTGCGTGCCGTGGGGGGCTCCAATCTGTCGGAGCTCGAGATCTTCGACCGGTTCGAGGGATCCGGGATTCCTGCTGGCAAGGTGAGCTTGGCATTCCGGATGATCTTTCAGCATGCCGAACGCACCTTGACGGACAAGGAAGTCAGCAAGGCTACCGACAAGGTACGTGTCATGCTCGAGCGCCGCTTCGGGGGGGAGCTGCGCTGAGCGCCTGCTATTTGGGCGATAGTCGCGTAATGGGAGGGCGATCCATCCATGACCAAGGCGGATCTGGTCGAGACCATCTATGAGCGTGTCGGGTTTTCGAAGAAGGAATCAGCCGAGCTCGTCGAGACCATCTTCGAGGTGATCAAAGATGCGCTGGTTGCGGGCGAGAAGGTGAAGTTCTCGGGCTTCGGCAACTTCGTCGTGCGCGAGAAGAACGCTCGGAAGGGGCGGAACCCACAGACCGGAGACGAGATCCAGCTGGCGGCGCGACGTGTGTTGACCTTCAAGCCGAGCTTGGTGCTGAAGAACACCTTGAACGAGACCCCCGTCGCTCCCGGAGAGCTCAAGCGGTAGAGGCCGTGGGTTGCGCTGGGTGATCCGCATGACGTTCCGGATCCGGGCGCGTAGACTGGAGCTCAGTAGTCAGGGAGACGCGCGGGTGGGGGAGCCGTTGGGGTGAGCACGTCCGAGATACCGGAAGTTCAAGAGGTACTCAGTCGTCTCTCGGAGAAGACCTACTACCGGATCGGCGAAGTCGCGAAGATCACTCGAGTCAAGCCGTATGTGCTGCGCTTCTGGGAGAGTGAGTTCAACATGATCTCGCCGCCGAAGTCGCGATCCAAGCAGCGCATGTACCGCAAGAAGGACATCGAGACCATCCTCGTAATCAAGCACCTGCTGTACAACGAGGGATTCACCATCAAGGGGGCGCGGCGGCGTCTCGTCGAGCTTGCCCGCGAGGACAAGGACCGTACCTCGCTGGATCTGGATGCCGAGATCCTCGCCATACGCGACGGACTCGAGGAGCTCCAGGAACTCCTGACCCGAGACTGATCTGCGCCGAGACCGATCCCTGGGCGCTAGGCCGGGCTGCTGGCGCTGCTCCCCTGCGCAGGGGCGCTCTTGGGCGACCCTGCGCAGGGGGCTGCCGCCTCTCGTTTCTCGTTACCCATGGCAGTGGTTGCACACGGCAGCGTGCACACGCGAGCACGGGTGCCCGCCATGGGATCCTGCATCTGGAGCGAAGCCGGATGAGCCCGAGGCGTCGTCGAGCACTGTCACACGACGCTCGGATGCGGCATTGATGTCAGCCCAGCAGGTTTTGGCGCCGCCTCTCGAGCGCCGCGCGCATCGGATCCAGAGGAGCCGGTCCGGCGTCGCCTACCGACGGAGCCTCGATCGCTGGAGTAGCGGGTGCCGGTGCTGCCGCGCGAGCGCGCGCCGCTTTCTTCCGGGTCACCTTCTTGCGTGAACTCTTCTTGGCTGTTGCCTTCTTCCGTCCGGTCTTCTTGCGCGCAGCATTCTTGGCGGTCGCCTTCTTGCGTCCAACCTTCTTGCTGGCGGCCTTCTTCCTACCGGTCTTCTTCCCACCGGCCTTCTTCCTACCCGCCTTCTTCCTACCGACCTTCTTGCGAGTGGCCTTCTTCCTCGTGGCCTTCTTTCGACCGGTCTTCTTGCGCGCCGCCTTCTTCCGGCTGGCCTTCTTCCGCGTGCCCTTCTTGCGTGCAGCCATTGGTTCTCTCCCCCCAATCATCATCTATCATCTTCACATAGGATTGCTCCGCCGTTGCAGAGCGAGAGACTCCGGCTCGATCAGTTCGAGGCGCAGTCGATACGATGATAGCAGGGCTATGCAGAAGCTGTACCTACGGACAGCTTCTTTCTCGCAGCGCGAAGGACTCGAAAAGCAAGCAGTGCGGTGAGCACGCTGGCGTACGCGAGCGGCTCTCGTAAGTCGGCCTTCACGAGCCACACGAAGTGGACGACGGCAGCAGTGGCCGCGGCATAGACGAGCTGATGCAGCCGCGTCCAGCGCCGTCCCAAGCGCCGGATCCATCCTCGTGTAGAGGTGATCGCCAGAGGAAGCAGGAGCACGAAGCTCATGAATCCCGCGGCGATGTAGGGGCGCTCGCTCAGGTCCTCGAGTACGAACTCCCAGGCCAGGCCTTGATCCAGTACGGCGTAGACCGCGAGGTGGAGGGCGGCATAGCCGAATCCGAGCAGGCCGAGGGTACGACGCAGAGGGGCCAGCCAGGCGAGGCCGAGCTGTTGCCGAAGCGGTGTGACGGCGAGTGAAGCGAGCAGCAGCCGCAGTGCCCACCGTCCGGACTCGTGTGTGAGTTCCTCGACTGGATTCGCGCCCAGCTGGTCACCGAGCAGGCGTATCAAGAGAAGGAGCCCGGGCGCGAGGCCTAGGCTCCACGCCCCGAGTCCGATCCAGCGAGTTCGCGACACGCGTCCTAGTAGTCCTTGCTGAGATCCATTCCCGCGTACAGGCTCGCGACCTCGTCAGCATAGCCGTTGAACTTCGACGTGGGCCGCCGCAGGAAATCGCCCAAGCGGCGCTCGCGCTTCTGGCTCCAGCGTGGATGATCGACCTCCGGATTCACGTTGGCGAAGAATCCGTACTCGTTCGGTGCCATCTCGCTCCACGTGGTCTGCGGTGCTCGGGTGCGCAGTCGGATCTCGGTGATCGATTTGATGCTCTTGAACCCGTACTTCCACGGGACGATCAGACGCAGAGGCGCGCCATTCTGATTCGGAAGCTCCCGTCCGTAGAGCCCGACTGCGAGGATCGTCAGTGGGTGCATCGCCTCGTCCATGCGCAGACCCTCCCGATACGGCCACTCGAGGGTCTGGCGCTTCTGTCCGGGCATCCTCTCGGGATCATAGAGGGTGCGGAACTCGACGAACTTGGCGTCTTCGTCGGGCTCGAAGCGCTTCAGGATGTCTCCCAGGGGGATCCCGACCCAGGGAACGACCATGGACCAGGTCTCCACGCAGCGGAAGCGATAGATCCGCTCCTCGAGAGCGTGCCCTTCCAGGAAGGTCTCGAGCGGCACGCTCCCGGGCTTCTTGAGTCGCCCTTTGAGCAGCACGGACCAAGGCTTGGGTTGGAAGGAAGCCGCCTGAACTGCCGGATCCTCCTTCGCCGTGCCGAACTCGTAGAAGTTGTTGTACTGGGTCACGCTGTCGTACGAGGTGGGCTCTTCGCTTGCGCTGTAGGGACTTTCGATGATTGGACCGAGTTCGGGCGGTTTCGGCGTGGTCGCGCCGCGAGCGTCGCGCGCACCACCGAAGGCCAAGGTAGCCACCCCTGTCAGAGCCGTCGCGAGAATCTCTCGACGGCGGAGGTAGGTGGACTCGGGGGTGATCTCGGCCGTGGCGATGTCGTGAGCTCGTCGGGATCGAATCAGCATCGAGCGTGCTCCTTTCAGCTCGTTCGGGTGCATCCGGGGACTGGCCGCCGGGGACTGTGGGACACGCCGAGCGGCGGCGGATCGGACGGCGACAGTCTACCAAGCTCTCTCGGATTGCATGTGCACCAGTGCACATGCAATCCGCAGAAGGGGACTCCAGCAGACCCCGCCGCCCCGGTGTCGCCTGTCGGGGAAGCTTGCGCGTCGCCTCGCGCCGCGGCTCCAGCGAGGCTCTGCCGGACGGGCTTACACGGCACAGGTGGCGACGCGTCCGCCAGCGACGCGACTCCAGCCTGTAGATCCTGCGCACTTTGCGCGGAGCCGCTTGCCTCGCGCGATTGCGTGACTATCGTCCGATGCCGGGGCTCCGACGCGCCCTCGCACCCGCCCAATGCGTTCTGGCGCGAGGCGACGGACCGAAGGGCTCGGCCGGTGCGCTGGGTGCGTGTGGGGCCGGGGCGAGGACACAGCGCAGCCGGGCGCGACCCGGAGCATGGCAAGATGGAGGACAGGCGATGACCACAGAGACGCACGAGTTCCAAACAGAGGTCAAGCAGCTGCTGCACCTGATGGTGCACTCGCTCTACTCGAACAAGGACATCTTCTTGCGCGAGCTGATCTCGAACGCGTCGGATGCGATCGATCGGCGCCGCTTCTCCGCCCTGACCGACACTGCGCTCGCTCCGGAGGGGGAATTCCGGATCCTACTCGAGCCTGTGCACGACCCGCGGCAGCTCGCCGTGAGCGACAACGGGATCGGGATGACGCACGACGAGCTGATCGAGAATCTCGGCACCATCGCCCGATCCGGTACCAAGGACTTCCTCGCCAAGCTCAAGGAGGCGTCGGCCAGTAGCGCCCCTGGCTTGATCGGTCAGTTCGGGGTCGGATTCTACGCGAGCTTCATGGTGGCCGACCGGGTCGAAGTGCTCACTCGACATGCGAGCGAGCCTTCCGGGCATCGCTGGGTCTCGACTGGAGACGGCTCGTATACGATCGAGCCCGCGGAGCGCAGTGAGGTCGGCACGACGGTCACCCTGTGGCTCAAGGACGCGGATCCCGAGGATGCGCTGCAAGACTACACCCAGGAGTGGGTGCTCCGAGACATCGTGAAGCGCTACTCGGACTTCGTGGCTCATCCCATCCAGATGATCGTTCCGAAAGCCCCGGCCAGCGAGGACTCCGAAGAGGAGCCAGCCGACAAGGGGGCGGAGAACAAGGGACCCGAGACGCTGAACTCCATGAAGGCGATCTGGACTCGCCCCGAGTCCGAGGTGACGGACGACGAGTACAAGGAGTTCTACAAGCACATCTCGCACGACTGGAACGATCCGGCCGAGCGGATCTGCGCTCGCATGGAGGGGACGGTCGAGGCACAGGCTCTGCTCTTCCTGCCGTCGAAGGCGCCGTTCGATTTGCATCATCGCGAGATGGCGCGTCGCGGCGTGCATCTGTACACGAAGCGTGTGTTCATCATGGACGACTGCAAGGAGCTCCTCCCTGATCACTTCCGCTTTGTGAAGGGAGTGGTGGACGCGGAGGACGTGACGCTCAATGTCTCTCGCGAGCTCTTGCAGCAGAATCGTCAGATTCGGGCGATTCGGAACTTCCTGGTGAAGAAGGTCACGGAATCGCTCCAGCGCTTGCTCTCTGAGAGGCGGGAAGCCTACCTGAAGCTCTGGGCAGAGTTCGGGCCTTGTCTCAAGGAGGGGCTGCTCGGATTCGACGACAAGAAGGAGCGTTTGCTCGGGATCATCCTGGCCGCGTCTACTCATCACGACACGGAGCTCACCACCTTGGACGAGTACATCGAGCGGATGAAGGAGGGGCAGGACAAGATCTACTACGCGCTCGGCAGCAGCCGCGTATCCGCGGCCAGCTCCCCGCATCTGGAGGCGTTTCGGGAGAAGGGGTACGAAGTCCTCCTGTTCAGTGACCAAGTGGACGAGGTGTGGCTGCAGACGACGTCGACCTATCAGGGAAAGACGTTCCAGGCCGTGGGCAAGGGCGAGGTGGACCTCGACCAGGACGACGAGAAGGACGACAAGGAGGAGCGCCAGAAGCAGGAAGACAGCCTGAAAGATCTGCTGAACTGCATCCGCGTCCATCTGCAGGACGACATTCGCGAGGTACGGCTGTCCAAGCGACTGACCAAGTCTCCCGCGTGCCTCGTCGGAGAGGCCGGCGACATGTCGCCCCAGATGGAGGACATGCTCCGCCAGATGGGACAGGAGGTGCCCAAGACCAAGCGGATTCTCGAGCTGAATCCCAAGCACGAGATCGTCGAGAAGCTGCAGGGTGTCTTCGATCGAGATCCCGCCGCGGCGGAGCTCTCTCAGTTTGCGCGCGTCCTCTACGGTCAGGCGCTGCTTGCCGAGGGGGGGCAGCTACCCGAACCCGCGGAGTTCAGTCGTCTCTTGTCGGAGATCCTCGTCAAGGCGCTCTGAGGTGAGTGATCGCGCCCGCCCGTCGCACCCACCTTGGCTCACGCTCGGGGTGGTGGCAGGGTTGTGCGCGCTGTACCTGATCTCCGATCCCTGGATGCTCGGATTCTGGGCGATTTCCAAGCAATCGCTCGGATCGGGGGGATGGTTCCGGCTCTTCACCGCGGTCGTCCACCACGCCGACGTCGGACACCTGGTCCAGAACGCCGTGGCCCTGCTGGTGCTCGGGGGGCTCCTGGAGCAGCGGATCGGTGCAACGGCCGTGCTGTGCGTACTGCTGGGCGCCGGTACGGCTGGAGCTCTCTGCAGTGCTGGCTTCGTCTCGGGTGCTTCGGTCGGCGCTTCCGGAGGCATCTACGGAGTTGTCGGAGTCTGGCTGGTGTTGCTCGGTGTGCACGGGACCGCTCGATCGAATGGCGCGCTGCTCCCGACTGGGCTGTGGCTGATGCTCGTCGGATTCTTTCTCGCGGATACGATCGTGGCCGCCGTCGGCTACGGGTCTTCCTCGGATAGCGGGACCGGGGCGCCGGAGGTCGACTGGGCTGCTCATCTCGGGGGACTGGCAGCGGGACTGGCCTTCGGGCTCTGGTGGCGGCGCGGTGCGCGGCCGGGTCGGGTCTCCGGGAGTCAGCGCCGCTGTGTGCGCCGGGTCGCCGCGTCGCTGGCGTTGCTCTACACCACGGGATGGGCGGTCGGTCTTCGCTCCTTTGGAGATGGCGGTCCCGCGACCATCGCGCAGCTTCCCGACGGCCCGCGAAAGTGGCTGCTGGCCAACAACCGAGCATGGAAGGAGTCCGTCGAGGGGGGAGTGGAGAGAGAGCGACTGGCGCGCTGGCGCGACCTGATGGAAGAGGTCGTTCGCGAGAGCGAGAGTCCGCCCGAGTACGCCGATACGCTCGCAACACTGCACTACGTTCTGGGAGACCCGTGGAGTGCCGTCGATCTCGAACGGGAGGTCAGCTGGCAGCAGGAACGCGAGCCCTACACGTCGCAGTTTGCCCGCTTCGCGTGGGCTGCGGTGCAGTCGGGAGTGCCTCGCGCGCGGAGTCTGCGATTGCCGGATCGGATTCGTCTGGTCGCGCGGTCCGACGAGCTGCTGACCTTCTCGGTCGATCGGGCGCCGGGAGTTGCCTCGCCGCGAAGCCTCGACCTTCTGTGCTTGCGCGCGGGCGAGCCGGTGGGGATGTTGCGTGTCGAGCTGTCTTTAGAGCCTTCCCTCGAGTTTGCGGTTCCGCGTGAGCTCTTGTTGGCAGATTCAGATCCGCAGGCTGCGGAATCTCTGGAGTTGGTGGTCGTTGCGGCTGAGCTCGAAGCCGCGCCGGCTCGACAGGGCGAGGACGAGTTCGAGCAGGACGTTGCCCGGATTCGCTACTGGGCCCGCTCGTTGGCGGAATTCAGTTCGATGCCAAAGCTCGACGAAGGTCCCTAGAGGGATCTGGGTGCGGACACCTAGAATGAGGGTGAATGCCGCACGCTGCTCCCGAGATCGAGGTGCACCCACACGCCTCGACACGAGCCAGTCCACTCGCGCGTCTCGCCGCGCTCGCGTGTCTATTGCTGCTGCTGTCGTTCGGGCTGTGCACGGCGTACGTCGCTGTGTTCGGCCTACGTGCGAGCGAGGTACCCTCGAGCTCACGCTTCGAACTCGAGCTGGCCGTGTTGCGCGGTCTGGCGGAGAGCCGTCCGGGCCCGCTGCCCGTACAGCTACACGCCCACACACTCGCGGAGGAGTCTCAATCGCGAGGGGCTGCGATCGCGGGCGAGAGTTGGAGGGATGCGGTCGAACGAGGCTACACTGCCTTCGAGGTAATCTACGCGGATCGAAGCATCATGATCGATGCTCCGTCCCCTCGTTCAGCGACGTCCGAGGTGAGGATCGCGTTTGCGCGGCGGTTGCACGCCGCGGATCGGATTCTGCTGAGCTCGACGCACTCGGACCATGTTCGAGGGATCTCCGCGTTCTCGAGTGGCGACGAACTGGCCGACAAGCTCGACTTGAACGCCGCCCAGCGGCGCGAGATCGAGTCGCGCTCCCAGCTCGACTGGAGCGACAGACTGCCCGAGCGCTCACCACTGCAGAACGATCGATCGAGCGCCGTCGAGCCCGGATTGGTGGTCATTCCAGCCCCTGGGGTTACACCCGGCAGTCAGCTCGTGTTCGTGCGCTTGCAGGATGGGCGCGAGTTTCTGCTGGTGGGGGATGTCGTTTGGAGTAGCGAGAACCTGCGACTCTTGCGTGGGCGTCCGCACCTGATTGCGCGGTTCTTGCTCGGAGAGGACGAAGCGGCGGTCGCCGACCAGATTCGGGCTCTACACGATCTGGACCCCAGCGGGAACCTCTCGATCCTGCCATCCCACGATGCCGACGAGCTCCAGCGGCAATCCGAGCGGGGGAACCTGATCTGGATTCGCGCGCGCACTCGCTGAGCGCTCCGAACCGTTCCCGTCTGGTTGGGCATTTCTAGCAGCCAGGCGTTCGGATGAGCGCAACCCGGCGAATTTGCCCGACGCCGTTCCGCTGCACTTGCATGTGCAAGCCCAGCTGCAGGGCGGGGACCTCCTGGAGAAATCCCCATGAGTTGATGGGTCTTTCGAGCAATTCGCGAAATTGAATTGGATTGTAGAAATGTTTGAAGCCGAATATCTTTCCATGGCATAATTCAAAAAAGTTGTTGACTCCTAGTTGCACATGTTCGGGCTGCCTGGTCGGCCGCGGAGAACGTGTGTGAAAGGTTCCGATGATGGCTCCATCCGGTTCGTTCTCTAGCTCGAAGCGAGCTCGTCTCCTTGGCTTGGTAGTTGCGCGCGAATTGCGAAGCACTGCTGCGGCGTGCCTGGCTGCCGCGTTCGGCCTGGCACTGAGTCCGCTGCCTGCGGCGGCTCAGCAGCTCGAGGGCGATGCCGAGTTCTGGGAGCTTCCCTTGGTCTCGTTCGACGATTCGCTCGGTGCCCGCGGCGTGCCCGACGAGTGCTGGGACTGGGCGGCCGAGGCCGAGTTCGCGCAAGCTTCGGAGGTCTCTCCGCAGGCTCCGCCAGCGGCACTTCTAGAGAATGCAGCCTGTCGCCAGCTCCTTCAGTTCGGCCCTGGGGGGGGGCCTCTCGCGGCTCCTTCCTGGGTCTCACAGGCGTGGGCTTGGGGAACTGACCACTGGATGATGCTGTCCGCTCCGATCCCACTGGCCTTCCTGGCGGGTGGCGGCGGTGGTGGTGGCGGCGGCGGCGGTGCCCCGGCAGCGACCGACTCCGGCGGTGGAGAGGGCTCCGGTGCGACGGGTGGCGGTGAGCCGGTACGGCTGATGGATCCCGTCGACGGATCCAACGGCCGGGTTGCTCCGGTTCCGGAGCCCAGCTCCTGGATCTTGATGGCCTTTGGTGCCGGGGTCGTCGGCCTCGCGCTACGAAGGTCCGCACGCGACAGCTAAATCCCCACGCAGATCGAGTACACTTCGTACGCGTCCCCTCTGGGCGTCGCTGCTCAAGTTCTAGTCGAGGTTCCCGGTTGCTCGGAGGGCAGGGCTCGCGTCGGGTGCTGTGTGCCCGGCTCGCGGTTGTACGGGAGCCCACTGGGAGAGGAGAGGGATCCGAGTCATGGTGCGCAGAGTCTTGGCGGCTGTCGCCTTCACCGCGTTGGCGGGGGTACTCGGGGGATGCGTTTCGGGAGTGCTGGCTGGACCCGCTACCGGCTGTCCGGGCGGAATGTTGGCGGTAGCCGAGCCAGCGGGCGCGGCTTGTCTGGAGCAGCTCCAGACGTCCCAGCGCGTTGCGCGCTGGATGGCCGAGAACGGAGCTCCCGACTACATCGAGACTGAGTCGAGCCGCAACGTGCGCTTCTTCTACGTAGAGCGAGATGCGGTCGTGAACTTCGGAGGTGGGTTTTTCAGCAGCTTCGAACCGAAGGTTGCTGGCCGGATTCGCTCGCTGGACCATTCGCGATTCTCGGATGCGGACCGCGCGCGTCTCGGCAGCAAGCGGATGGACGCTGCAGCGAAGCCGATTCCCGCCGAGCCCCCTCCGGGCGGTGGCGTGCTCCGACGCCGCGTGGGGGAGGACCGCTAGCGGGCCCGCTGCTGGGCGAGCGAATTCGGGGAGAGCTCGTCGGCGTGCGACGAATTGCCAGAGACCGCCTGGAAGACGGGCGGATTCGCCCGGCTGCGTAGCTCATCGAGAGTCCGCTCCAGGACTGGCTTCCAACGGCCGGCCCGCTCGAGGCGGGGCTCGATGAGCTCGATGGCCTCGTCGATGCGGTCCTGATCCGCCAGCACGTAGGCTAGGTTGTTTGCTGCCGGCGCGTTCTGTGGATCGATGCCTAGGGCCGCAAGGAGCGCCCGCTCCGCGGCCTGTAGGTCTCCCGCCGCCGCAGCTGCATTGCCCTCGCCGAGGGCGGCGGAGGCGCTGTCCGGGAAGCGCGAGCGTGCCGCCCGGTAGGCCCGCTGGGCGCCAGCCGACTCTCCGATCCGCTCGAGGCTGGCGATGGCGTCCAACACGCGAGCTTGCGGGAGGGCGTCGGGAGTGGCGTCGACGGGAAGGATGATGTGAGCCCAGAGGCTCGCACGTCGCCAGGTTCGGAGAAACGTGTCGAGCGACATTCGGCGTGAAGCATACTGCCCTGTGTGAAGCGTCACGGTTCGAGCAGCTAGGTCATAGCCGGTGAGGACGGCGAAGTGCCAGCGGGGAAGCCAGGTCAGGCCCAGGTTCTGCAACACGATCACCGGCTGGTCTGCTTGTACCTGTGCGGCCAGCTCGCTGAAGCTCTCGATCGAGTACGGTACGTAGCCCAGCCGGCGGGTCGCGCCCACGAGATCGAGCGGGAAGCTTCCGCTCCGCGCCTCCGTGAAGACCATCGGAGAGATGGACTCCACGTCCATCTCCGATCCTGCGTGGCGAAGGGCCATTGCGAGGGCGGCGGGTCCGCACTGATCCTTGCTCTGCGCGATGAACGGAACGCCGCGAATTTGATGCGCTGCGCGCGTGCTCGGCTCGATCGCTATGGGAACTCTGGAGGCACACCCGAGTACGCAGAGCAACAGCAGGATCGCCACCCTGACCGACCCGTGCGCAAAGCGCACGGGAGCGGTCGGATGGACTGCGCTAGTTGGATTCTGGATAGGCACTCACATCCACATCCGCTGGCGCTGCAGCGTTGGAAGCGCTGGCGCGTGGCAGCGGATTGATGAACGGGAACACGTCCGTGTAGCCCAGCAGATCCGTGAACAGGAACACCGCGACGGTGACGACGATGATCCCGACCACCAGGCCTACGAAGTCCGCTCCGGCGGGCGTCTGGGCCAGTCGATCGTAGACCTGATGCACCTCCGCATCCGACAGGCTGCGCACACGGGACTGTGCCTCGGTGTAGTCGACTCCGAGCGCTTCGAGCTGAGTGCGCATCTCTTCGCGCTCCAGCCAGGCGATGAGCTCTGCACGTTCGGATTCTACGCTGGCACCGCTGAGAGCCTGATCGGTCGCGATTCGCTCCGCACGCACCTGGTAGACAGGGCCGAGAGTTGCTGCGCTGGCAACGAGAAAGGAGCAGAGCAACAGCCTCAATGAGCTAGAGAGCAGTGAGTGGGTCATGGTGGGATTCTCCCTCTTTGGTGATGGACACCAGCACGTTGCGTTCTTCGGCCCAGCCTAATCGGGGCCGAACGCCTCTCGAGTCCTGGGCTTTGCAGCCTATCTCGGCGCCGCCATGGTCGAGGTGCGCCAAGGTAGACTTGCCCAGTCAGTTCCTTGCGTGACGCAGGTCACAATTGAGCTCAATTCTGACAGGCGCTCCGGACGTCTGGCAACTGGACCGGAGCGCCCGCACCGTCTGACCTACCCGCCTGCGACCTGCCGTCTCCGGAGCCGTTCAGCGGGGCAGGGGTGCGCCGGACGCGGCCGGCTCTCCTTCGGGAGCGGTGCGCGGGGTAGGCGCGTCCTCGACCGAAATCTCGCTGGCTTCTGCGATCCTCGCTTGGATGGGCTGTTGCAGATTCGCTGCGGGCGAGCTGCCGGAATCGGCGTGCGCGAAGCTGGGCTCCGCACGGGCGGAGCTGCGTAGCACTTCCAGGTTCTCACGTGGAGACTCTAGATCGGGATCCAACCGACTTGCACGGCGATAGCTCCGCTCCGCTTGGTCGGCGCGTCCGAGTCTCGACGCAGCCACGCCGACATTGTTCCAGGCCGTGGCGAGGCTGGGGGCGATCCGGGTAGCGCGGGCGAATTGCCGCTGGACCTGCGTCCACGGGACGTCGGTGCCGTCGACGGTGCTGCGGTGGATGATCTCGTAGCCGAGATTGTTGTAGTAGTGCGCGGTAGCCTGCAGGTCGCTCATGCGGCGATATCGCCAGCCGCGTGGAAGCTCGCCGGTAAAGTCGATGAACAAGGGGCCGTCCTTGGTCAGAACGACCACCGCGATATGTCCCGCGGCCACCTTTAGGGACGCTTCTTCCCTCCGTTCTGGATCGCGTGTGGCGTCCAGATAGAAGGCGCGCAGCCCGAGCGAACGCGAGAGACCGACCAGGAGCGAGCTCAAGCCGAGACAGTTGCCGCCCTTGTCGCCGAGTGTGGCCTTGGCGCTGTTGTTGACGGCCCAGCGGTACGAGAGCCCGAGTCCTTTCTCGGACGAGACGAACTCCACGAGCGCGCGGACGCGCTCCTTGTCGCTGCGAACGGCCCCCACGTACTGACGTGCGAGGGAGACCGTGTCCTCGGGGACCTCGAAGGGAACCACGAGCTCGTTCGCGGGGACACCCGGAAGCCTGCGCCCCAGCTCGCTCCTCAGCGATTCCGGCGCATAGACGGGCCCAGACGAGGTCGCGCACGCGGTGGCCAGCCATGAGATGGATGCGAGCAGTGCAAAGGTGCGCATAGCACCCCCAAGCGGAGTGCACCCGAGGAGTCTCCGGCGCGGGCTCACGGTGCGGATTCGCAGCGCGAAGAACACGGGCAGAGTGCTCTAACGGAGCCGATCCGGATAGAGCGGAAGCGGCCCGTCCGGATAGTCCAACGCAACGAGCTGGCCGACGCCAGACAAGGTTACGACCAGGCGTCCGTCGGCGATACAGCAGTTCGTTGGCTCCGTGCCGGGAGGTGTCTCCAGGCACTGGCGTTCCTTCCCATCGGAATCGAAGACCCAGATCGTATCGCCGAGGCTGCCACACACGATCAGGTCGCCTACGTCAGAGAAGCAGAAGCCGTCGGGATACCCCTTGGGCAACGTACAGAAGAGTCGCGCCTCTCCGAGCCCAGTGGTGGTCCAATCGTATACCCAGACCTTCTGTGTCACGCTCTCGGCGACGTACAAGCGATCGTCGGGTCCGAAGCCGATGCCATTTGGGAAACGATCCACCTGGGCGAGCAGCTCGACCTCGCCGTCGAGGGTGGTACGGTTGACCCGACCCGGCTTCAGGTTCGCGAGATCTTCCCAGTTGTGCGGATCCGTGAAGTAGAGCAGCCCGTCGGGTCCGAAGCAGAGATCGTTCGGCCGATTGGGCGGCTCACCAGGCAGAGCGACGGCGACGTCGGACAGCTGGCCATCCGGAGAGACGCGTTGAATGCGTCCAGGAATCTGGCTCTCCGCAGACCAGCCCCCGTGCGGACCAACCGAGATGCCGCCGTTATTGGCCACGTAGAAGGCTCCGTCGGGACCGAGAGTGGCACCGTTGGCCCCCCCGCCCGTGTTGGCCAATGTCGTGATCTCGCCTGCGCGGTAGCGCGAGAGACACTGCCCTCGGATCTGCGTGAACACGATGCTTCCATCGGGCATCGCGATCGGCCCCTCTGGGAATTCCAAGCCCTGTGCGAGTAGGTGCGGGCGCCATCCTTGTTCGAGCGGAGACATTCGCGGCTGCTCCTATGCGGAAGTCGTACTGGGAATTGTACCGTGCAGCGTGCCGTTTTCGGAGATGCCGTAGACTGGCGCGAGGCGGCGGATCACCGCGTGGCCGAGCAGGAAGTGCGAGTGAATCGATGAGCGAGAATTCGGCGGATCGGCGAGCGAACCGGGAGCGGTCAGCAGGGCAGGGGGGCACGCGGGCTGCGCAGAGCGCATCGCAGCGAAACAACCTCACTGCGGATGCCGTCACCCTGCGACCCGTCGAGGTGGTGACACGAGCGGGCATCGTTCTGCGCGGAGATGCATACGGTGAGCCCGAGGGGCGGCCGGTCCTGCTCCTGCACGGGGGCGGTCAGACGCGGCAGTCCTGGCGCGAGACGGCACTCCGCCTCTCTCGCGTGGGATTTTGCGCCGTGGCGATGGATCTGCGCGGTCATGGTGAGAGCGACTGGTCTGCCAGTGGTGACTACGAGTTCCACGCGTTCGCCGAAGACGCTGTCGATCTGCTGTACGCCCAGCCACGCCCCACGATCTTGGTCGGGGCCTCGCTCGGGGGGATTGCCGGGCTCGTCGCCGTGGAGCGAGCGTCCAGCTCGAGTTGCGGCGGACTCGTGCTCGTGGATGTCGCGCCGCGCATCGAGCCCGCGGGCGCTGCGCGCGTGCTGCAGTTCATGGCCGCCCATCCGAACGGATTCGGCAGCGTCGAAGAAGCGGCTGCCGCGGTCGCGAGCTACAACCCGAGGCGTGCGCGTGCCCCTGACCTCGGCAACCTGAGCAAGAACTTACGGCGGCGCGACGACGGCCGCTTCGTCTGGCACTGGGACCCGCGCTTTCTCGACGTGGATCGGAGCCGACCCGGGCGGTTCGACATCCTCGAGCGAGCCGCTCGCTCGCTACGCATCCCGACCCTGCTGGTGCGCGGACGCGAGAGCGATCTGCTCAGCGAGGAAGGTGTGCGGGACTTTCTCGAGATGGTTCCGCACGCGCGCTTCTGTGACGTGTCGGGAGCCGGACACATGGTGGTTGGGGATCGAAACGATGTATTCGCGCAGGCCGTACTGGAGTTCATCCGGGAGTGCTGTGGCGCATGAGGTCGGTGCTCCGGGCGGACTGCGGCGCTACGAGGCTTCTCGAATCAGCTCATCGAGCCGGCTCGGGCTGAAGCCGCGCAGGATCTGTCCATCGACGTCGAAGACGGGAATGCCACCAGGACCCGCTTTGGCGATCATCTCCTCCTTCCACTGGCGCTCGTCCACATTTCGCTCGATGAAGTCGATGCCTTCGTCCTGCATGTAGCGCTTCGCTCTGCGGCAGGCGCCACACCAGTCGGCGGAGTAGATCACCACCTCGACCCCTCGAGAGCGGCGCGAATCAGTGTCCCAGTCTTGCGTACTGCTCGTCGATCGAGTCGGTGCACTCGGGAGCTTCGCCATCTTGCTTCGTCGGATCCGCTGGGCATCTCCGGGGGACATGGGTGGAGGCTGAGACATCTCGACGAAGCCCACGCGCGCGCGCCATTCTTCGGGTACCGCCGCCAGAGTGGACACGAATCGCACGCGTCCGCGCTCGTCGGTGAACTGGTAGTAGACGCGCAGCGCCTCGTCGTCGTCCAGTGAGACCAGGGTGGGATCCCCCGTGGCTGCAGTTCTGGAGGCCGTTGCTGCGGAGTCCGACGAGCTGCCGAACGGGAGACCTGGAACCTGGCCGGGCTCACATGCGACCATGGAGCCGAGCGCGATGATGGGAATCAGATACAGAAGCTGGCGCATGCGTCCTCTATCGGTGTGCGCGAAGATGCACCTGAGGGGCCTGAGCCCAATGAATTGATTCGGGCCGCCGCCGCGCGACTCCGGGTGGCGCCTCGGACCCTCGGCCTGGCGTGCCCGGTCGCGAGTCCGTCGCGCGCACGCAGGCCGGTCCCGTGTGTAGCCTGCGGGTGAGCTGCCGGCATCTGCCTGGTCAGCTCGTGAGAGTTCCGTATGATGCGGGCCGCAGGGGAAACGTGGGAAGCGACGGAGAGGATGGGTATGGCGATTCGGGATTCGTTGGAGATCGCGCTGTACCGAGCTGCGGATGCGCTTATCGGGCGAGCTCCGCTCGAGACGACGCAGCGGCTCGTATCGGGTCTAGGACGTCGGATCTTCGATGCGCAAGGTAAGAATGCGCGCTGGGCGCTCGCGAACATCGAGGTCGCGTATCCCGCCTGGACGGACGAGCAACGACGGGAACTCGGGCGAGAGAGCTATGCGCACTTCGGGCTGAATGCGATCGACTATCTTCGGTCCTCACACTGGACGGATGAAGAGGTCCTGAAGCGTTGTCCGCTCGAGGGGGTCGAGCACATCGAGAAGGCCTTGCTCAAGGGCAAGGGTGCGCTCCTGCTCACGTTGCACATCGGGGCGTGGGAGGTCGGGGTTCAGGCCATCGCCTTGCAGCTCGCGCCGCATCGACCGGTCGTGGTGGGGCGTCCGATGCGGAACAAGGCACTCTATGAGCGGATCACGCGAACGCGCCGTCGCGGGGGTGCGGCCGAGCTGATCGATCGGCGCCGAGCCGCAATCCAGATTCTGCGCGCCCTGCGCGGCGGGCGTCCGGTCGGTGTGCTGCTGGATCAGTACTCACGCCGCTCGCGCGGAGTCTTCGTGCCGCTCTTCGGAGCGCGGTGCTCTACCTCGGCGGGTATTGCGACCTTGGCCCTCCGCACCGGAGCTCCCGTGGTCCCCTGCTACGTGCTGCGGGCGGGTCCCGATCGGCACCGGGGAATCTTCTTGCCGGAGCTCGAGATTTCGCTGACCGGCGACCGCAAAAAGGATATCGAGGTTGCCACCACGGCCTACAATGCAGCCCTCGAGAAGATCATTCGCGCCAATCCCGAGCAGTGGATGTGGGGTCACCGTCGCTTCCGGCACAGCCCCGACCTGGATCGGGACATCTACGCGCGTTAGCAGTCCGTCCTTCGGTCCACTGCTAGCGCGGGTCCAGCCGTTCGAAGCTGATGCGGAGTAGGCCGAGCGAACGCAAAGCGAAGCTCGCAATCGAGATGCGCAGGTAGCGCTCATAGTCGGCGACCTTGGCCTCGCCCACGAGCTCGACCGCTTCGACGCGGCGCTTCTGAAGGTTCTGGTACCAGGCGCGGCACGTCTTGCGGTAGTGACTGCGATCGTTGCGCAGCTGGACCACTTCGAAGAGCCCGTCCGCGGCCTGCAGGATCTCCCAGGGGTAGGGGAGGTCGCTCTCGGGGAAGATCATCTCCTTGATGAAGGGATCGATCTCACCCGCTCGGAGCCTGCCGAGGCTGATCGACTGCAGCGAGAGGTGACCCATGGGCCGCACTGATTCATGGCAGAATTCGAAGAACTCGCGATAGATCCGAACCTTCTCTGCGCTCGGTAGATTCGGGCGGACGAAATGCTCGAACGCGCCCACGGAGATGATCGCGTCGTAGGGCTGATCCGTCTTGTGATCGCGCCAACTCTCGAGTCGGACCTCGACGCCCGGCAGCTTCTCGGCCTCGATCTTTGCGGCCTGCGCACGGCTCAACGTGAGACCCGTGGCGTGCTTTACTCCATGTGTACGCACCAGCCGGCGAAGCATCGATCCCCAGCCGCAGCCGACATCCAAAACGCGATCCCGCTCCGCGGCGCGAGCTTGCTCGATGTGGTGATCGAGCTTCCGATTCTGCGCTGTCTCGAGGGTATCGCCGGGCTCGAAGAGGGCCGCCGAATAGCTCATTCCGGGGTCCAGCCATAGGCGGTAGAACTCGTCCGAGAGGTCGTAATGGAACTGGATCGCGCCGGCCGATGCCCCGCCAGTCTGGCCGGATGCGGGGACCCCCTGGGGGTCGGAATCTCGGATTGCTGAACTCATGGCAGAAATCTCCCTCAACAAGCTGCCAGCACGACGGATGACCGCTTTGCAATGGGGCGGGGGCGGCTCGGAGTCGGCCAGGGTCGCGGCCTCACCAGGCTGCCGCGGCATGGAAAGCTGAGCATACCACATGCCTTCTCACCGCACTGTTCGAGTGGAGCCCCTGGAGCCTCAGCCGGGACGAGACATGGCCGAATGTGCCCTGAAGTGCCCGCTGTCGCCAACGCCCGCCTGACGTACACTGCCCCTACCCCATGGGGTACATGATGTCTCGACTCACGCGATTGCAGGCGTCCTGGATTTCTTGTGTCAGCTTCACCTCCGCACCGGCGAGCGCATCCTCCAGCTGGTCTACCGCAGTTGCACCAATGATCGTGGAGCCCACGAAATCGTGCGCCAGGCTCCAGGCGACGGCGAGCGTGGTCAGCGACATGCCCGCATCGGCTGCGATCTTGCCCAGGCGATCTGCCGAGCTGAGCGTCTTCTCGTTGATGAAGCGCTGCGACATGATCCTGCCCCTGCCGCTCGGGTCGTTGCGGTAGTTCGTGAAGCGTGCCCCGTCAGGCCAGGCCCCACCCTGGTACTTTCCCGTGAGAACACCCCCAGCGATCGGGCTATAGGGAAGCAGGCTCACGCGCTCGCTGCGGCAGACGCGCGCAAGCTCATCCTCGAAGCGGCGATTCAGGAGGCTGAAGTTGTTCTGGATCGTCTCGTAGCGCACGAGTGCCTGGCTGTCGGAGACCCACAGGCTCTTGGTCAGTCCGTATGCGGACTCGTTGCTGCAGCCCACGTAGCGCACCTTTCCCGCACGCACGATGCGGTCGAGCGCTTCGAGCACCTCTTCGTAGGGGAGCTCCGGATCGGGCCAGTGGGTCTGATAGAGATCGATGTAGTCCGTATCCAGCCGCTTTAGGCTGCGCTCGACAGCGCGCTCGATGTGATGGCGATCGAGCGAGGTCTGACCGCGCCCGACGGGCGCGCGGAACCAACCTCCGCTGGGTCCTGCGACCTTGGTTGCAACGAAGAAGTCTGCCCGCGGCTTCTGCTTGAGCCAGCTGCCAACGATCTCCTCACTACGGCCCGCCCAATCTGGGCGCGGCGGGACTGGATAGATCTCGGCAACATCCAGGAAATCTATGCCGAGCTCCGCGGCTCGGTCCAGGATGGCGTGGCTGGTCTTCTCGTCAGCCATCGAGCCGAAGGTCATGGTCCCCATGCAGATCTCCGAGACCACGAGGCCGGTGCGGCCGAGTCGTCGAGACTTCATTCCTGCGTCCTCCTTGCACTCATTGCTCTCGAAGTCCGCCCACGGGCGGAAGCGGAGCCGAAGCTTACACGAAGCGAAGGTGCGCATGGGTAGGGAAGCGAAGGCTGCGCGCAGCTCCGCTCGAGCGGCTCGATCTATCGAGCCAGCTACGCGTGTGAGGGTTGGCGTCACATTTTTCAGTTGCTCATTCAACTGTGAGTCAGGGCTTTCCCGTATGATAGGAATGCCTCGCTGTGGCGGAGCTCGGTACCGCCGTAGCGGAGCACCGCGGGGGCGAGAAGAACCCCCGAGCGGGTGCGTCCTGGAGCGGAGAAACCTGGAACGGAGCGGAGAGGAAGGGCGGGTGGCGCGGATGAGCACTCCGTATATCGTCGGTCGGCACTACGACTGGATGCTCTTCCTGCTGCCACCGGTCTTGTCGCTTGCCCTCGGGGTTTTGATCGCAGGCACCGCGTTCGACACCGAGGTGATTCGCACGGGTGCCGACGAGGCCACTACGCGTTCGAGCCTGTGGATCGGTATCCTGATCCATGCCCACCTCATCGCCGTTTTCGTGCGCAGCCATGGCAATCCGCAGATCTTCAGGCTCTATCCGGAACGATTCATCGCCGCGCCCATTCTGCTCTACGTGGCCATGTTGGCGTCGAGCTGGGTGTTGGTCTGTGTTTCGGTGCTTGCCACGTTCTGGGACGTCTACCACTCTGCACTGCAGACCTTCGGCTTTTCGCGAATCTACGACGGGCGCGCGGGAAACTCTCCCGAGCTGGGGCGCAGGCTCGATTGGTGGTTGAATCAGCTCTTGTATTGCGGTCCGATCCTGGCGGGCGTCACCATGATCGATCACTTCGAGGACTTCGGCGAGTTCGCGTCGCTGGAATCCTCGGTTGCGCTGTTTTTCACGCGCGTGCCCGCATTCATGGTCGGGCATCAGGCCTACGTGACGTGGGCAGTGCTCGCGGCCGGTGCCTGCTTTCTCGTCTACTACGTGCTCGCATACGTGCGCCTGTATCGCGCGGGGTATGTCGTGTCGTTCCAGAAGGTCTATCTGCTGGCTTCGACCGGTCTGTGTTCACTGATTGCGTGGGGCTTCAATCCGTGGGGGACGGCGTTCTTCATCATGAATCTATTCCATGCAGTTCAGTACTTCGGCATCGTATGGGCGCAAGAACGGAACACCCTCGAACGGCTACTGGGAGTCGCCAAGTGGTCGAACGGGCGGTATGTCGCGCTGGCCGCGCTGATCGCGGGTACGTTCGGCTATGGCGTTGCCGCCGAGGTTTGGGGGGGGAGCTTCGCCTGGTTCTGGCCCCTGACTCTGGTCGTGTCCCTGATGCACTTCTGGTACGACGGATTCATATGGTCCGTCCGTAAGAGTCAGGTCTAGCCCGGCTGGGACCTGCTCGATGAGCAGGCGAGGGCTTGCAGGCCGAATTTCGTGTACTGCTGGCTCGAGCCCGTCCAGCGGACTTCTCCCGATGGACTGCTAGCGGCATTTGCAGCGTCCGCCTTGACGGCCGATCTCACCGCTCTATTCTCGGCCGCGTGAGTGCCGCGCTGGAACGCTTGATCAAGACGCTCGATCTCGAGCAGATCGAGGAGAACATCTTCCGAGGTCAGAACGAGCATGGCCGGAGCCGAATGCGGCTCTTTGGCGGCCAAGTGGCGGCGCAGGCCCTGGTTGCCGCCGGACGCACCGTCGAGGGGCGCCAAGCCCACTCTCTCCACGGGTATTTCCTGCGGGGCGGAGACCCTGCGGTACCCGTCGTCTTCACCGTCGATCGCATTCGAGACGGTGCATCCTTCACCACGCGACGCGTGGTCGCCGTGCAGCACGGCCGCGCCATCTTCAATATGTCCGTCTCGTTCCAGTGCCACGAAGAGGGCTACGAGCATCAGGACGACATGCCCGATGTGCCCGATCCCGAATCTCTCCCCTCCTGGACGGATCGCGCGCAGGACATGCTCGATCGGCTGCCGCCCGAGATGCGCGAGATGATGCTGGCGGAGCGACCGATCGAGATGCGGTCGCGCGATCCGCACACGTGGTTTCTCGATGGGCCCAGTCGTGGGCCGACGGCGACCTGGTTTCGGGCCCCGGCTCCACTCGACGACGATCCCCTCCTGCACCAGTGTCTCGTGACCTACGCCTCGGATATGGGGCTGGTCGACAACGTCTACAGACCCCACCGCAGCAAGGGGCCGCGCAACGTGATGATGGCGAGCCTCGACCATGCCATGTGGTTTCATCGGCCGCTCCGCGTGGACGAGTGGATCCTGTACTATCAGGAGAGCCCCACAGCCGCCGGCGCCCGGGGATTCGCCCGCGGCTCGATGTATTCGCGGAATGGCGCACTCGTGTGCTCGGTCGCCCAAGAGGGGCTCATGCGGAAGCTGGATCCGCGACGCATGCGGGCGCCGCAGGCCGACGCCCCTCCAGAGTCTCAATCCTAGAGGTCTTGCGC
Source organism: Pseudomonadota bacterium (assembly GCA_003247575.1). Lineage (GTDB taxonomy): Bacteria > Myxococcota_A > UBA9160 > SZUA-336 > SZUA-336 > SZUA-336. The sequence goes on along the minus strand of QJZC01000028.1, from coordinate 36,454 downwards.
GATACCGACGCGGGCTCGCGGGACCCGAACGCAGGAGAGTAGCGTGATCGTCGTACATCATCTCAATCAATCGCGTTCGCAGCGAGTCCTGTGGCTGCTCGAGGAGCTGGAGCTCGACTACGAGATCGTTCAGCATACGCGCAATCCCGAGACGAACCTCGCGCCGGAGTCTCTGCTTGCGGTCCACCCGCTCGGGAAGTCCCCGCTGATTCGCGACGGAGACGTGACCGTGATCGAGTCGGGTGCGATCCTCGAGTACATCGTGCGCAGATATGGGAAGGGCCGGCTGGCGCCCGCAGAGGCGTCCCCCGACTTCGTGCGGTACCTGCAGTGGATGCACTATGCAGAGGGATCCGCGATGCTCCCCCTGATGATGACCTTGTACTTCCGTCGCCTCGGGGATGCCGGAGCGCCGCTCGAGCCCCGCATCACGAGTGAATCGGAACGGCACATTGGATTTCTGGACCGCGAGCTGGGTGAGGCGCCATTCTTCGTCGGTCAGGAGCTGACGGCCGCCGACGTTCAGCTGTCCTTTCCGATTCAGCTCGCACGCATGCTGTACGGGATGGACAAGTATCCGAATCTGGCAGCTTTTTTGGATCGCATTCACGCGCGTCCTGCGTATCGACGAGCGCTCGAGCGCGGAGGTCCCTACGCTCTCGGTAGCTAGTCTGCCGCCGCGCCCGGAGGAGCTTCCGCTGGACGAGAGCTGGATTTCGTCTTCCCCTCTTCTTCCCTGCTGAGAGAACGTCTCGGATCGACAGGAGGCAGAGTCTTGGATGTGACGGGCTCAGAGTCAGTTGCCGAATCGGACGCGGAGCACGTTCGCAAGCCGCAGCCTTACACCGGCGTGGCTCGGATCTGGTATGCGCTCACGTACTCGCTGAGCGGACTCGGCTTTGCGATTCGCCACGAGGCGGCCTTTCGCCAGGAGGTTGCCTTGTGCGCGGCACTGAGCGTAATCGCCCTCTCGCTGCCAGTTTCTACCGTCTACAAGCTCCTACTGCTGTCCTCTCATTTCGGCGTCATGATCGTGGAGCTCTTGAACACCGCGATCGAGTGCGTGGTAGACAAAGCCTCGCCGGAGTTCCACGAGCTGGCGAAGCAGGCCAAGGACCTCGGAAGTGCTGCCGTCCTGCTGTCGTTGCTCTATCTCGGCATTTGTTGGGCTACCGTTGTGGTGTCGATGCTCTGAGCTTTGTCGGCTCCGAGTGTTCCCTCCAACGGAGTGCAGTCGAAGAGATGCAGGATACGCAATATGGAACCCAGGACGCGTCGTTCCGTGCAGCGGGCGGCGAAGAGGGCCTCAGACGCTTGGTCGATGCGTTCTACGACGAGATGCAGAGGCTGGCCGAGGCCCGGCGAATCCTCGAGATGCATCCGGCCGACCTCGAAGAGTCGCGTGACAAGCTGTCGCGCTTCTTGTGCGGCTGGCTCGGTGGGCCTCGGCGATATCAGGAGCGCTACGGTTCGATCACGCTCCCCAGTGCGCACGGTCATCTGGATATCGGCGAGAGCGAGCGCGACGCCTGGCTGCGCTGCATGTTCCTCGCGGTCGAGGCGCAGCCGTACACCGAGGACTTCAAGGAGTACCTGCTGAAGCAGCTATTCGTGCCGGCCGAACGCATTCGGCGGGTCTGTGCCGATCGGCTCGGTTCCCGCGAGGGTTCCGGCGCGTGAACCACCGGCAGCGATGTGGCCCGGAGGGCGACTGCGTCTGAATGCGGTGCCCGTCCCGGGAGGGCTGCTCGCGTGCTACATGGAGCCCGCGCGGAGTTCTGCGTACGCCCAGTCGAGCCATGGGCAGAGGGCTTCTAGGTCGCTGGTCGAAACCGTGGCTCCCCCCCAGACGCGCAGGCCTGGGGGCGCGTCGCGATACGAGCCCAGGTCGAAGCCTACGCCCTCGTCTTCGAGTCGCTTGACCAGCTTCTTCGCCGCCGCAGTCTGAGCATCGGCGTCGAGAGCGCGGAACCAGGGATCGACGATCGTCAAGCAGATGGAGGTACAGGAACGCTCCATGGGATTCTCCGCGAGGAAGCTCACCCAGTCGGTGCGAGAGACCCAGTCCGCGATCACCGCGAGGTTCGCCTCCGAGCGCTCGCGAACCGCTGTGGCGCCGCCTAGGTCCTCGACCCAGGCGAGAGCATCCAGGCAGTCTTCGACGCAGAGCAGCGAAGGCGTGTTGATCGTAGACCCCTCGAAGAGATCCTCGTCCAGCTTCCCCGACTTGGTCATGCGAAACAGCTTCGGGAGCGGCCACGGCGGAGTGTAGGTCGTCAAGCGCTCGACCGCGCGCGGGGACAGGCAGAGCATGCCGTGAGCGGCCTCGCCGCCGAGCACCTTCTGCCAGGACCAGGTGACCACATCCAGGCGGTCCCATGGAAGTTCCATGGCAAATACCGCCGAGGTCGCATCGCAGATGGAGAGTCCGTCGCGATTCGCTGGGATCCAATCCCCATTCGGAACGCGTACGCCGGAGGTCGTCCCGTTCCACGTGAACACGACGTCGCGCGTGAAATCGACCTCTGTGAGGTCTGGAAGACGGCCGTACGGCGCCTCGAGGATGCGCACGTCCTCGAGGCGAAGCTGCTTCTGGACGTCGGTCGCCCAGCCCTTCCCGAAGCTCTCCCACACGAGTACGTCCACACCGCGCGGGCCGAGAAGCGACCAGAGTGCCATCTCGACCGCGCCCGTATCGGAAGAGGGAACGATGGCCAGCCGATACCCCTCGGGGATGCCGAGCGAGTCGCGGCTGCGGTCGATCACCTCGCGCAGCCGAGCCTTGCCCTCCTTCGATCGGTGCGAGCGACCGAGAAACGCCTTCTCGAGATTGCTCAACGACCAGCCGGGGCGCTTGGCGCATGGGCCGGAAGAGAACTCGGGACGTTGGGGTCGGATACTCGGCTTCATCGGGATACCTCCATTGAGCGCGCGGAGTCTAACCCGAGAACGGTGGGTTGAGTAGGCGGAGCCGGGGCGTTTTTCGCTGCCTCCGCCGAACGCAGAGAAGCCCGCCTATTTCGGATGCACCACGCTAGGTGAGCCGTGCGACGACGGCGCGGGTGAATGCCTCGGTGCCGAGCTCGCCGCCGAGGTCGCGCGTGCGCGCGCCCTCGGTCAGTGCGAGGTCGTAGGCTCGCTTGATGCGCGCCGCGGCCACTTGCGCCCGGTCGTCCTTGCGTGCTTCGGCGAGATGGTTCAGGAGCATCGTGCCGCTCATGAGGAGCGCCAGCGGGTTTGCGAGATCCTTGCCCGCAATGTCGGGTGCAGAGCCGTGGACGGCCTCGAAGACGGCATGCTCCTCGCCGAAGTTGGCGCCTGGAGAGACGCCGAGGCCCCCAACGAGCCCGGCACACAGATCGGACACCAGATCCCCGTAGAGGTTCTCGCAGAGGAGAACGTCGAAGCGACTCGGATCCTGAACCAGCCGCATCTGCCCAGCATCGATGATCAGCTCCTCGTACGTCGTCGTGGGGTATTCGGAAGCGTGCACATGCCGTGCGGCTTCGAGGAACATGCCGTCGGTCAGCTTCATGATGTTTGCTTTGTGAAAGACGGTGACCTTTGTTCGCTCGCGCTGGCTCGCGTAGCGGAACGCCCAATGCGCGATGCGCTCGCACGCGCGGCGGGTCGCGACCTTCATCGAGACGACGACGTCCTCGGCGATCTCGTTCTCGATCCCGCTGTAGAGTCCCTCCGTATTCTCGCGCACTACTACGAGGTCTACGTTCTCGAAGCGTGTCGGCACTCCGGGCATGTTTCGTACGGGGCGCACGGCGGCAAAGAGTTTCAGCGACTGACGTAGCGCAACGTTGACCGAGCGGAAGCCCGTTCCGATCGGAGTCGTGCACGGCCCCTTGAGTGCGAGCCCGTGCTCGCGAATCGCAGACAGGGTAGTGTGCGGGAGGATCTCGCCTGCGCCGTGTTCCAGAGCGGCTTGGCCGGCGTGATGCACGACGAAGGAGACAGGGGCTTCGGCAGCTTCGAAGACACGCTGAACCGAGGTCATGACTTCGGGGCCGATTCCGTCACCCGGGATGGCGACGACTGTGTGCATGGCTCAGATTCCAGAAGTGAGTGGAAGGAGCTCGCTCAATGACTGGATTCGGTGGTGAGGCTCTGCCGCGGCGCCGCCTTCTTGAGCCGGTGGTGGCGCTCCGACCTCCTCGATCAGAACCGTCGTCATGTCTTGCGCACGCGCTCCGGCGATGTCGTGCACAGGCGAGTCACCGACGAATAGCACGCGCTCGGCGAGGTGGCCACTTCGCTCCAGGCAGTGCCGGAAGAATCCCGCGTCGGGCTTGCACGACTGCGCCGTCTCCGAGCTCGTCCAGGCATCGACCAGCTGTGCGAGTCCGCTGCGGTCGATCATGGGATCGAGAAAGTCGTCGTCGATGTTCGACACGATCTCGAGGGACAGCCCGCGGCTGCGGAGCGCGTGCAGGGTTGCCTCGCAGTCATCGCGCAGCTGCATGTGCTCGATCATCAGCTCGCGCTGTGCGGTGTAGAACCATTCGACGAACTCGTCGGGCGCCTCACGCCCCGTGAGCTCGCGTGCGAACTCGCGGTAGGTCTCGCAGAAGAGATCCCTGTGTAGATAGTACGCACGCCCGACTAGATTCTCGGCAGCCCGCCCAGCTGCGAGGTTGTAGGTGTGCTTGAGCTCGCGTGCGTTTCGCGTCGCTCCCAGGCGTTGGCCTGCGGACTCGATGAGTGCGCCGAGTGGGCGCCGAAACGGCAGGTAGCTGAAGAGTGTGCCGCCGAGATCGAAGAAGACGGCATCGAAGGGCAGGGGCATGGCGAGACAACCTAGGTGGAGTCGACGTCGTCGTCAAAATGTGACGGGTGGGCGTGGGGCGGGTGTCCGTCCACGTCGTCACTCAGGCATGTCTGTCCTGCGCTGCCCGTGCAAGACAAGCGACGTTGACGTAGAGGAAGAGCGCACCCGGTGAGTGCGCCCAGGCTCGGAACCCGCAGGCGATCCAGTCGAGCTCATCGGGCGTAGCGAGCTCGTACTCGAGAGCCTGCTTTCCCAGGTTCGACTCCAGTACCCGCTCGGCCCAACTGTGTCCCCAGTTTGCGGTCTCTTCGGAAGTCGCCATATGCACCACGTCGGGTCGCACCTCTACCTGTTCGAATCCCGCACGGCGGAGCCAGTCTGGTAGGCAGCGGCCGGCGTCGGGTTCCGCGCCGTTGCGCCGCGCGACGGCACGGTAGAGCTCTACCCAGCGTTCGATCTCGGGTCGCTTCGGCCAGCCGATCATGGTCGCATAGTCTGCGTCGCGTACCCCGAGCAACGCACCCGGTCGCAGCACTCGGTGGATCTCTCGGAGTGCATCGATTGGGTGCGAGAGGTGCTGTAGGACCTGATGGGCGTGAGCGACGTCGAAGCTGCCGTCTTCGAAGGGCAGTGCATACACGTCGGCCAGCTGAAAGTGTGGGGCGGCGGTGTGCCCCGCGGATTGCTCGCGCGCGAGTTCGAGCACGTCGAGCTGTGCATCCACTCCGAGTACCTCGCCGGGAGCGACCCTTGTCGCGATGTCGCGCGTGATGGTTCCCGGTCCGCAGCCCACGTCGATCACGCGCTGTCCCGGACGCAGGTGGGGCAGCAGGTACGCGGCATCGCGCTCTGCCGTGCGGCGTAGGTGTTGTCCGACGACGGACGCGTGATGCCCGTGCGTGTAGCGCTCCAGGTCAGACATGCGCGTGCTGCCCGGGTCGGGTTCTAGAGGGGGCGGGGGTTGGCGCATGGGGGTTCTCCCTGTAGAGTGCGAGCAATTCGGTTTTATGTAACAGAACAAAGAGATTTATCATATGGAACAAAATGAACTGTTGAGGTATATCACAGGCACCACGGCTGTCGAGATCGCGGGAGGCATCGAGGCGGCCTTGCTCGCTGGCGTGCTCGAGCCCGGTGTCCGGTTGCCGACCGTGCGGCGCCTCGCCGAGCGGATCCACGTGAGCCCGACCACCGTGAATGCGGCCTTTGCGATCTTGAAGCGGCGCGGATTGCTGGCGACCTACGGACGACGCGGATCCGCGATCAGCCAGCGTCCTCCGCTCGCCACCGTTCGGCGGCGCCGCCCCTTGCCGGAAGGGGTGCTGGATCTCTCGCTCGGAAATCCCAGCCGGCGCTTGCTGCCCGATCTCACGCGTGCAATGCGCACGATCGACGTGGAACAGCGGCTCTACGCAGACGAGACGGTCGATCCAGAGCTACTCGAGCGCGCGAGGGCGGAGTTCGCGGCCGCGGCCATCCCCGCCCAACACGTCAGTGTGACCGCGGGTGCCTTGGATGGGATGCAGCGGGTGCTCGCAGCGCACCTACAGCCGGGCGACAAGGTCGCGGTCGAGGATCCGGGCTTCCCCAGCGTGTTCTCCATGCTCGCTGCGCTGGGGCTCGTCGCGGTGCCGATCGAGGTCGACGCCTCTGGACCCGGCCCGAAGAGTCTGGAGGGCGTGCTGCGAGACGGAGTCCAGGGTCTCGTCGTGACCCCGCGAGCGCAGAACCCGACTGGAGCTGCGCTCGATGCCGAGCGCGCTGCCGAGCTGCGCCTTCTGCTGGAGCGGTTTCCCGATGTGCTGGTGATCGAGGACGATCACGCCGGTCCGATCGCGGGCGCGCCCGCGCAGAGCCTCTGTGTTGCGGCATCGAGGCGTTGGGCCGTCGTGCGCTCCGTCTCGAAGGCGTATGGTCCAGATCTGCGATTCGCAACCATGGCCTCCGACGAGCTGACCTTTGCTCGTGTCGAGGGCTGTCAGGTCGTCTCCATGCGCTGGGTGAGCTTCATCCTGCAGCGACTGGTCGTGCAGCTCTGGCGGGACCCTGAGGTAGGCGAGCAGATTCGTAGGGCGCGCGAGATCTATGCACAGCGACGTGGAGCGTTCCTAGCTGCGCTGGATGCGCACGCTCTCGAAGCCCAGGGACGCAGCGGGCTCAACGTCTGGATTTCGGTGCCGGACGAGGCGACGGCCGTCGCTGGACTTCGCGCGGCGGGCTTCGAGGTCAGTGCGGGAAGGCGCTTTCGAATCTCGTCGCCGCCTGCGGTGCGTGTCTGCATCGCCGAGCTCGAGCCGCCAGCGGGGGAGCGACTCGCGCGGGAACTCGCGGAGATCGTAGGTGCGGAGCGCGAGCTGCTACCGGTCTAGAGAAGCTCGTCCCTGTGTCTTACGGGGAATGATCGGCGCGGGTGCGGTTCCAGTCCACACAGTCTTGGTAGCGGACGCCGCGTCCTCCGAAGAGATCGAGTGCACTGCCGAAGGTGAGATCCACGCGGCCCCCGCTCAGTGCTTCGACCCGCGTGAGGTCTTCGATCGAGCGTCCTCCTCCCGCGTAGGTCACCGGGATTGGGCTCGATGCGCCTAGATGTTGTACCAGAGCCTCGTCGATTCCCGTCTGCTTCCCCTCGACATCGGCCGCGTGCACCAGGAACTCGGAGCAGTGGTCCGCGAGCTGGTGCAGGGTGTCGCGTGAGACGCGGGTCTCGGTCACCGTCTGCCAGCGATCGGTCGCTACGTACCAGCCGTCGTCGCAGCGCCGACAGCTGAGGTCGATGACGAGTCGCTCGGATCCGACCGACTCGCTGAGTTTTCGAGTGCGCTCGAGCGATAGTCGCCCAGACTCGAACAGCCAGCTCGTGACGATGACCTTCGAAGCACCGGCAGCGAGCCAGTCGGCGGCGTTGTCGAGGCCGATGCCGCCGCCGATCTGCAGTCCTTGCGGCCAGGCATCCAAGGCGGCTCGAGCGGCCTGCTCGTTGCCCGGGCCGAGCAGAATCATGTGGCCTCCTGCGAGCCCGTCTCGGCGGTACCGAGTTGCGAACCAGGCGGCGTCCTGCGATGCGACGAAGTTGGTAGCTGGATCGCTGCCGTCGTCCCTCAGTGTCGAGCCGACGATCTGCTTGACCTGACCTCGGTGCAGGTCGATGCAGGGGCGGAACTGCGTCATGGGGCCAAGCGCGGCAGGATCAGTTCGCTTCGATCCCGAGGAGGTCCGCGATCACCTCCGGACGAAACCCGCGTACCACCTGATCGCCGTCGATGCGCGTCACTGGGATGCCGCCCCCACCGAGCGCTCGGTGTTCGCGACGCGCGCTGTCATCCGCTTCGACGTTCTTGCGCACGTAGGCGACCTGGTTCTCCTTGAGGAATGCTTCGAGACGCTGGCAGTAGGGGCACCAGTCGGTGACGTAGACCTCGACGAGCCGCGCCTCTGTGTCGGAGCGCTCCTCGGCAGCAGGAGACTCTGCGGAGCTCGCGTTCGGCGTGTCGCCGGTGGCGGATCCGCATCCGAGGCTGGCCAGGAGCATGCTGACTGCGAGGGCGCGCCCGAAGGAACGCGCCCGCTTCGCCCTGGGTGCGGAAAACTGTTCGACAGCAGCAATCTTCATCGAGACCAACCTCCGGCAATGCGGACTTCTCCGGCAGTGCGGACTGAGTTCGGACGCATCGAGCGCCCCATGATAGCTGAAACTCTGGGGACGGTGCCGCAGGTCGGCGGTGGGGCACGCTCTCGGCGAGAGCCGCGCCGGCCGGCTCAGGAGCCCTCCAGAGAGGGAGTGGGCGGCGCCGGCGGATCCGATCTCGCCGGGGATGTCGAGTCCGTAGATGGCGTGTGGGGGACGGGTTGGCGCAGCCTGCGAATCCCGCGATAGGCTGCCCAAGCGACGATCATCGTCAGGGTCACCTCCTTCCAGTTCGTGTCGATCACATCGAGCAGCCACTGGATGGGCTCCATGAAGGCCTGTCCGAGCACCAGGATCAGGCTCAGCCGGATCAGTAGGCCGATCCCGCACCAGATCAACACCGAAGCGAGGCGCAGCCCGGAGACGCCCGCCAGCATCGCGACGGCGAAGCTCGGCCACACGAGCATGGCGACGATCGCGGAGCGGCTGAACAACCTTTCGATCCAGCGCATGAAGCGGCTGACGGAAGGGGAGTTCCCATCGAGCCAGTCGAGCCCAGCCGGACCCACTGCACGCCCCAGATTGCACGCGACGGCGCACGAGAACAGGGTGCGCGACCACGCCACCGCGAGGAACTCGACTGTCCCCACGGAGGCTGCAACGAGCATCAGATGCCGGATCAGCGGGCTCAGGACGATGAGCAGCAGGGGCGCGTCGTTCGCCAGTCGCGCGACGCCGAATACTCCCAGCCAGCTCGCGATGCCCATGACCGCCACGACGGCAATCCAGAAACGCATCTGACGTTGGCGCTCGGACGAGAGCTCCGGATGCAGCTGGACGCGCTCCTCGCTGGTTTCGACGCCGGTGGTGGCGCGGAGTTCGGGATCCATGGGGAGCGACATGCCGGGACACTATAGCCCAGGCTCGTTTCTGCGGTGCCCGGTCCATCGAGCCATTGCCAAGCGAAGCCCTCGGGTTTCGGTAGCGCCAGGGTGCATGGACGTTTCCCTACACTTGCCGCTGGAATGCACCGATGCAGGAGCGAGCTGCAGCGGCGTGCCGAGGCGCGCGCGGCTCTGGAGTCGCGGGATACGGGGGCGTTACTGTGGCGCGGAAGAAGCTTGGAACCCTGCTGGTCGAGGCGGGCGTGGTGACCGAGGCTCAGGTCGAAGCCGCGCTCGCCGAGCAGCGCAGCACAGGGCGCCAGCTCGGGCAGCTACTCGTCTCGCTCGGATTCACGACCGAGGAGCAGGTCCGCCATGCGCTCGAGGGGCAGCTCGAGCTCGCCAACGCCAGGGCGTCGGAGCTGCAGCCGAGCCCGGAGGCGCTCGCGAAGATCTCTTCTAAGGTCGCGCGCGAGTGCGAGGCCGTGCCGCTCGAGATCCATGAAGACGATGGCGTGCTGCTCGTGCTGATGCGGAACCCGAACGACCTGGCAGCGGTGGATCGGCTGGAGCTCGAGGCCAAGCTCTTCGTGCAGCCGTTGAAGCTCCAGCAGGACCAGCTGAGCGAGCTGCTCGCGCGTGCATACGCTCTCGACACGCCCACCCAGGGAACGGGCGCACCGGTACGCAAGAAACGAGTCGGGGAGCTGCTCGTCGATGCGGGTGTCGTAGATGACGCGCAGATCGCGATCGCGCTGGCCGAGCAGAAGCGCACCGGCGGACATCTCGGTCAGATCCTCGTCGATCTCGGGCTTGCGAGTGAGGAGTCGGTCTCTCACGCGCTCGCGGATCAGACCGGCGTAGACCACGTCAACCTCGAAGCCCTGGCACCCGATCCGGTCGCGGTCGCGCTCGTGTCCGAGTCCATGGCTCGCAAGCACCAAGTGGCTGTTCTCTCGGCTGATCTCGCCGACGGAACGCTCGCGGTCGCAATGGCGAACCCCTCCGACCTGGTTGCGATCGACGAGCTCGAGATGACCACCGACCTGTTCGTCAAGGTCTCTCAGGCGAGTGTGCGCCAGATCTCGCGCTTCATCGATCGGTCCTACGCGACACGCGCGGGTGGCATCGACCGCACCTTGGAGGCGCTCATTCGCCGCGCGATCTCCGAGCTGCAGGAGGGAGACGAGACTCCCACGCGAGGCGCGATCGCCGAGCTCGTTGACGAGCTGATCTCTGCAGGGATCCGCAGAGATGCGACGGACGTGCACTTCGAGCCGGATCGCAACGTGGTTCGCGTCCGCTATCGGGTCGATGGCGACCTGGTGCAGGGGCCAACTCTCAATCAGCTTCTCCTGCCGTCGATCGTTGCGCGCATCAAGATCCTGGCGCAGCTCGACATCGCGATCACGCGCGCACCGCAGGACGGCAAGATCGGCTTCCCGTTCGAGAACCGAAAGGTAGACCTGCGCGTTTCCACGTTTCCGAGCATCTCCGGCGAGAGCGTCGTGGTTCGCGTGCTGGACTCCGGAAAGGCTCAGCTCACGCTCGACAAGCTCGGACTCTCGGTCGACGAGATTCAGATCCTGCGTGCGGCAAGCGCGCGACCGAACGGTCTGATCCTGGCGGTCGGCCCGACAGGAAGCGGCAAGACGACGACACTCTACGCACTGTTGCGCGCCGTGAACTCGAGCGTGCGCAAGGTGATCACGCTCGAGGATCCCGTGGAGTACGCGCTCTCGCTCGTGACTCAGTGCCAGATCAACGAGAAGGCGGGGATTACGTTTGCCAATGGTCTGCGCGCGATCCTGCGGCACGATCCCGACATCGTTCTGGTGGGCGAGATGCGCGACACCGAAACATGTCAGATGGCGTTGCGCGCCGCGCTGACCGGACACCTGGTCCTTTCTACGTTGCATACCAACGATGCGGTTCGGACGATCTCGCGACTACGCGATATGGGCATGGAGCCGTACTTGATCGCGAGCTGTCTCTCGGTGGTCTGCGGGCAGCGGCTGATTCGCATGATCTGTGACAGCTGTCGCCAAGAATATCAGCCCGAGCCGCGCGAGCTTGCCGTTGCCGGCTTCGATCCCGGCGACTCTGGTCCCTTCTTTCAGGGAGCGGGTTGCGCGCGCTGTCACGGCACGGGACTGCGCGGGCGCAAGGCCCTGTACGAAGTGCTCGCCGTCACGCCGGTACTGAGCTCGATGATTGCGCGTGACGCGACGCTCGAGGAGATGACCGCGGAAGCCCGACGGGGGGGCATGCAGAGCTTCGCCGACAACGCCACGCGGCTCGCGCGTACCGGGCAGATCACCCTCTCCGAAGCGGCTCGCGTCGCACTGGAGTCGTGAGCGTGCCGCGCTTCGCCTACCAGGCCCGCGATGCCAGCGGTCGGCTGGTGCGGGGGATCGAGCTCGCGGACAGCGAAGAAGCGCTCGATTCTGTGCTCTCGAGCAGCAATCTGTGCCTGATCGAAGCCCGCGTACAGCGGGCCCGTCGCGGCGGCCGCGTCCGCGCGGAGGTGCTGGTGGACTTCTGCTACCACCTGCGCAGTGTCGTCGAGGGAGGAATCCCGCTGATCGAAGGATTGCAGGATTTCTGCGACGACACCTCCCACCCACTCAACTCCGTGATGGTGGATGTGTCGCGAAAGATTCGAAACGGCTCGCAGCTGTCCGAGGCCATGGCCGAGTACCCGGGCCACTTTCCCGAGCTGATGCGCGCACTGATTCGAGCAGGTGAAGAGACCGGGCGTCTGGATCAGATCCTGCGCGATCTCGTGTCCTATCTCGAGTGGCGAAACGAACTCGCCCATCAGATCAAGTCGGCGCTCGCGTATCCCGCCGTGGTCGTGGGCGGGATCCTCGTCCTCTGCGTGATCTTGCTGACCTACGTCCTGCCGAACTTCATGCAGATCTTCAACGAGCTCGATGTCGAGCTTCCGCTGGCGACGGTCGTGCTACTGGCCATCAGCGACTTTCTGCGCACTCGAGGCGTGCTTCTCCTGTGCGCTCTCGCCGCCGGAGCTGCTGGCTTTCGTATCCTCGTCCGGACGGACTCGGGTCGCAGCCTGTACCACGCTCTGCTGCTGCGACTCCCGCTCTTCGGGAACCTGATCACCATGCTCGAGATGTCTCGCTTTGCTCACAACCTGTCGATTCTCTACGCGTCGGGGATCCCGATCGTACGCGCCATCGATCTGATCGAGAATATCGTGCAGAACTTCTCGATACGCGAGTCGCTGGCCTCCGCGCAGGAGGACATCAAGCGGGGCGGTTCGCTGACGGGTGCGCTCGAGCGCGAGCGCTGGATGCCCACTTTGGTTACTCGCATGCTGCGAATCGGTGAGCAGACCGGCGAGCTCGACCGCTCTCTGGAACGAGTCTCTGCCTACTATGACCGCGAGCTTCCGCGGGTGATCAAGAAGACGCTCGCGGTCTTCAACACGAGCAGCGTGGTGTGCCTCGGAGGTGTCATCGGAACGATGGCGCTGGCGATCTTCGTTCCGGTGTACAAGATGCTCAGCAGCCTGAATACGGGCTGAGTCGGCTCTGGAGGGACGAGATCGTGCAACCGACGGCAGGGCCAGAGCGACGCGACGCGGGATTCTCGCTGATCGAGATCGTCGTGGTGTTGGTCATCGTGAGCTTGATGGCCGGAAGCGGTGCGGCGGTGGCGCTCCGCGTCTCACGCGGGAATCTCAAGGAGCGCACTTTGCTCAAGCTGCGCGAGATTCATGCGGGGATGGTCGGGGCGCCGGAGCGTGGATATTTCGGCTACCTGGGCGACATGGGGGAGCTGCCGGATACGGCGCTGACTCAGCTGTTCATCAAGGGATCACAGCCCAGTGGAGTCGCCGATCTGGTGGACGGCATCCTCTCGGGATACAACGGTCCGTACGTTCTGAATGGCACCCACGACACGCTCGGCTTTGTCGATGCTTGGAACTCGCAGGTCTTGTACACGCCTGGAAGCGCACAGCTCACCAGTCCCGGACCGGACCGAAGCCTCGGCACCAGCGACGACATCGTGTATCCGCCGAACACACCCGCGATATCCGGTACGTTGACGGTCACCGTGCGGGGGCTACTGGTCTCCGGGGGGCTCCCGCTCACTCTGCGCAGCGACGAGGCGAGTGTTCAGGTCAGCTATACGCGCTCCTCGGACAACTCGCGCGACGTCGCTTCGGTCAGCTATACCGGTGCGCAGGGATCGGGGCTCTGGGTGACCGACCAAGCCCTGCACCGCGGTTACCACGGGATCCAGGTGACCGGTCTGGATGCCAGCGGCAGTGGGGGCCGAGACTTCTCGGGCTCCGTCGCGCGGGCCGTCGTCTCGATCTCAGGGGGGCCGGCCTTCGCGGAGATTCTGCTCGAGGAGGCGCCATGAGCCGTTGGAGACTCAGGAGAGCGGCGCGAAACTCGGAGCAGATCGAAGGCTTTCCCAGGCGCAGCCCGCTGGCGTCTTGGGGCCATCACCTCGCAATCGACCTGAGCGGAGGTGCGGTGTACTGGGCGCGTTCGAAGCGCGCGCGAGGTGGCCTGCGGCTGCTGGAATGGGGCTCCGTGCCGCTGCCGCACGAGAACGCGGCGTCCGAGATCCTGAGTGCGATCGCGCGCGTTCCGTGGGTACGCACTTCGCGTGTCGAGGTTCCGATGCGATCGCCTGATCTGCGTCACCGCCGCATCGAGCTGCCGCCGCTCACCGCTTCCCAGGCGCACCACGTCGGACACCGGAAGGTGCGAGACTTCCTAGCGGAGCAACCCGATGAGTGCATCGGCTCGTTCTTGCGCGTGCGGCAGAGTGGACCGTACCCGATCTGGCTCGCGGCGGTCCCTGCCAACGTTCCGGCGCTCTTCGAGGGCCGCTGGGCTGGCTTCGGCTTCGACGTGTACCGTCTATCCAGCGAATCGCTCGCACTCGGAAACCTGACCCGCCTGCTGCCGCCGCTCGCAGAGGGGGAGCTCGTCGCCGTCTTCGACGTGTATCAAGAGGGCGGCGACTGTGTCGTCGCAGATGCACAGGGCTGGCTGTTCAGTCGCATGATCCCGATCCGTCAAGCTCGCGGGGCAGCGCAGCGCGATCGCCCGGATGGGGACGCGGACGACAAGGACGAGGGTCTCTCGCAGCTGCAGATCGAACGCGTGGCGACCGAGCTCGGCCGAACCTTTCTGTATGTGACGCGCGAGCTCGCCCTCGGCCGGGTCGTGCGCCTGGTGTTGACCGGTGAAGTGACTCACTTGGAGCTGATCTGCGATCAACTCGCGGAGTCGCTCGAGGTCGAGGTCGGGTGCGTCGGCGACTTCGTCGAGAGCGGGCCTGCAGCGAAGCTCCCGGCTACCGCAGCCCGGGCCATAGGTTTGGCGCTTGCACCGGATCCGCGCGGATGCAGTTTGCTCCCCGCAGAGTCCAAGCGCAGGCGGCGTCTTCGGCGCGCGCGGATGCGCCAGTGGGTCGCACTCGTGGCGGGCGGCCTGCTTGCGCTGGGCAGCATGCTCACGCTCGTGGTTCGCGATATCGCCGGCCAACGCGCGATCGATCGCATGTCGGAAGCGATGGGCTTCGATCAGCATCGGCTGGCGATCATCGACGAGACGGCGCATAGCCGCGAACGCGCAACGAGGCTCGAACGAGCCCTCGAGCTCGTGCAGCGGGAAGAGCCGCCCTGGCATGCGATGCTCTCGGTCGTCGCGGGGGCGCTGCCGCCCGACGTTGCGCTCGACGAGATGCGGATCCTGCGGAAGGGGGAGATCTGGCAGGCCGAACTCGCGCTGGAGGCGCGCGGAGCGACAGTCTCCGATGCAGCGAGCGCCGTGGCTCAGTTCCGCGAGCGACTCTCTGCGGTTCCATTCGTCGAGGTCGACTCTGTCGGGCGCGACCGGCACCGGCAGACGATCCAGGAAGCAGAGCGTTCGCGCGTATTTTTCTCGCTGCGCGGTGAGCTCGGCACCTTGCAGGCGAAGCGAAGTGACTCCCTCGAGTCGGGTGCGACGGGTACCGAGCCGCTTGCTGAGAATGAGACATGGCCCTCAGAATAGATCCAGTTGCCTACTGGTCCGGCCGGAATCGCTACCTGTCGGTGGCCTGCGGGCTCGTCATTGCGTCGATCGGATTCGTCTGGATGGGACCTCCTGCGGCGAGGCTCGAGGTCACGCGCAGCGAGCTGCGAGAGAGAGAGGCCCGGTTCGAGCGCTGGCAGGAGAACTTCCGACGGTACCATCCGATTTCCGAGGCAGAACGTACGCGCTGGGAGCAGCAGTTCGGGCACCTGCGAACCTGGCTGCCCGAGGTGGCGGACGAGGCGGCGCAGATCGCCGAGGTCGCACGCCTCTTCGAGCTGCCGAGCACGCAGGATCTGGAGGTGCAGGCTGGGAAGCCGCTGGGCGAGCTCGAGCTGGGGCTCGAGCCCGAGTGGAGCTTGGAGTCGCCGATCGACGGTAGAGTCCTCGACATTCGTGCGATTCCGCTCAAAGTCAGCTTCGAATGTGACTACGAGGATCTCGCGCGTCTCTTCGATCAGATCGAACGCAAGCTGCTGCCCCTCTATCTCGAGGAGGTCCGCCTGCGCCGCGTGTTCGCCGGAGTTCAGGTGAGGCTCGACATCGTGATCTTTCTGCGTCAGGGGGAGCTCGCATGATGCAACGTCCTGTCGTAGTGGCCACGTTGCTCACGCTTGGCGCTCTCGCGCTCGCGTACAACATCTGGACCTATAGCAAGCTATTCCTGAAGCCGAACTCAAGCCAAGTGTCGTCTGTGACACGCGCTGAGGACTCTCGAACCGACCCGGCCACCAACAGCGATCAGCCCGCCCCCGAAGTCGAGGGAGCGAGGCCGGTTTCGCAGGCAGTGCTAGCGGTCGTGTTGAAGCAAGTCGGAAGTCGCGAGCGGAACCCGTTCTACTTTGGCGGTGCGCAGCGGCAACGGACGCGCGAGGGTGAGGAGGACTTGCTGCCGGTGCTGCAGGGAATCTTCAGGGGCGAGGGCAGGCGTATTGCTTGGGTGAACGGGCGAGCGCGAAGTGAGGGAGAGGAGCTCGAAGGCTACGTACTGTCGAGCATCGAGGCGGATCACGTGGTGTTGGTGCGAGACGGCGAGCAGTGGATTCTGGTACCCGCGGAATGAGGTTGTCGGGGGCAGCTTGAGAAGTTCGTGCAACAGAAAACGGTGTAGAAAGCTGGCGGCGAGCTTCGCTCTCTCGAGCCTTCTGCTCGGCGCTTGTGCGAGACCCGTGAGCGAGGCGACCGTCGCCCCGGGTGCGTCTGCACGTCTGCCGGTCGAGCCCGCGCAAGCGCTGTCAGCACCACGATTCTCACCGCGCTGGGTGTCGATCGCCGAGGATGTTCCGCGCTCGGCGGAGATCCGGCTGCTGCAGTCCGGGCGCTTCGATCTCGACGTACAGCGAGCGGACCTGCGCAACGTACTCGCCGGCTTGGTCCGAAACAGCCCGTTCAGCCTGGTCGTGGGGAACGAGGTCGGCGGCGAGCTCACTGCGGACCTGAGCGACGTTTCGTTGTTCGACATCCTGGAGCAGGTCGTCGTGCCGCGCGGATTCACCTACCGCGTGAACGGCTCCGTGATCACGGTCGAGCGCCCGCAGGTCGAGACCCGCACGTATCGGGTGGACTACCCGAGCTACGAGCGTCAGGGCGGGTCGGATCTGACCGTCTTCGGAGCAATCGAATCCTCGCCGAACCTGGGCTCCGCGAGCGCCGATGCGCAGGACTCGAGCGCCTCTTCGCTCTCGACGCGTCAGTCCCAGAACTTCTGGCTCGAGCTCACGGAGTCCCTGCAGGGCATCGTCGGCACCGGTGAGAACGCGGACGCGGGCGGGAGTGTCCGGCAGGTGCTGGTTGCGGATCAGTCCGGGCTCGTGGTCGTCACCGCGGAAACTCCGGTCCTCGGGAAAGTGGAAGACTTCCTCGCCGAGATGGAGCGGAGCACCCGCCAGCAGGTGCTGATCGACACGCGCATTCTCGAGGTGACCCTGACCGACGACCTCGACCTCGGTGTCGATCTCGAATATGCACCGAGCATCGGCGACAGCACGCGCGGCGCCGTGGCACGCCTGATCGATCCGACCCGCCGCAACGCGGTCGCGTTGACCACACTGTCTCCCGTGCTCAGCAACGGGGGTTTCACCTTCGGTGTGGCAGGCGATCGCCTGAGTGCACGGCTACGTACCCTGGCCGCTCAGACGGATGTACGCGTCATCTCCACGCCGCGCGTTGCAACCATGAACAACCACAAGGCGCTGATCAAGGTCGTGCGCAACCAGGTCTTCTTCATCGCCGAGACCGACGTTCAGCTCGTCGAGGGCGTCGGTACGAGCATCGCCACGCAGTTCGTTCCGCAGATCATTCCGATCGGGGTAACGCTCGACGTCACGCCGCGCATCTCGGAGTCGGGCGAGATCACGATCCACATTCACCCGAGTGTGTCCGAGGTCGTGGGAGTGCAGAACCAGCCGAGCAGCGATCCGAACGCGCAGCAGGTCGGGAGTCTACCGGTGATCGACCTGCGTGAGACCGATACGGTCGTGCGCGTACGCGACGAGGAGACGATCGTGATCGGGGGCTTGATTCGAAGCCGCGAACTGGACATGGAGAGCAAGGTTCCCGGGCTCGGAGATCTACCGCTCATCGGTGCGCTGTTCCGCAGCACGAACGTCGAGGAGCTGCGTACCGAGCTCGTCATCCTGCTCACCCCGACGATCTTGCAGGGGCCGAGTGTCCAGCGCGTGACGGATGCGGGTCGCGCGGATGTCGAGGCCCTGGATTCGCTGCGCGAAGCGCGCCGTCCGCGGACGCAGTGGTGGCGCGAGCCGCGCGGCGTTTCCTATGGAGCGCGTCCATGACCTCTAGAGCTCGCGCGTGGATCCGGCGGGTGACCGCTCTCGTCGTAGGCGGCCTGCTCTGCGTCCTCTCGGGTCCGAGTGAGGCCGATCCCGCGGGCGATCCACCGAGTCCCGCGCTCGAGGCGTCGCCGTCGGCGCCGACTTCGCGTGCGAAGGGCGCAGGTGAGAAGAGAACCGAGGCGCCTACGCCGCGCGCACGAGAGCGGGAACGCCTGGGCGTGCTGCGGCGCAGCGAAGCGGCCTTCTTCGAAGGCTTGTCGGCCCAGCAACAGGGGGACCTCGAAGCAGCGCAGGCCGCCTATGGGCGCGCCATCCGTGCGGACTCCGGCTTCGTCGAGGCTCGGGTCAACCTGGCGCGCATATTCATCGAACGTGGCGACTTCGACTCTGCCCACAAGCAGTTGACGCGAGTGGTTGCGGTTCGTACCGAGTACCCGGCTGCGTACGCGGTCCGCGCCCTGCTCGCCTTGCAGCAGGGGGAGTGGATGCGGGCGCGCGGGGATCTGGAACGCGCTCTCGCGCTCGATCCCGCCTTGGTCGAGGCGCGCATCAACCTGGCTGCGCTCCTGATTCAGCAGAGCGAATTTTCGGGCGCGCGGATCGAGCTGGAGCGCGCGGCGGAGCAGGCTCCGCACAGTCCAGAGGTTCTCTTCAATCGGGGTTTGCTCGAGGACCTGGAGAGTCGCCGCGGGGAAGCCTCGTACTACTACGCCCAGTATCTCGAGCGTGCGCTCCCCGGAGATCCGCTGCGCGACGAGGTCCGGGCGCGTCTGGACGCGCTCGGATTTGGAGCTACGCCGCCGGTCGCTCAGCAGCCGTAGGACTCTTCTAAAGCGTAAAGACCATGGATCCGATTACGGAAAAGCAATGCGACTATCTGGAATCGCATGGGGGGATTGCGAAGATGCTGCGCAGGCTTGAGAACGGCCGCTGGATCGAGTCGGGAGAGGTCGGAGACGAATCCGGCTTCACGCTCGTGGAGATCCTGGTGGCGGTGGCGATTCTGGCAATTCTGTCGGCGACGCTCTCGCCTCTGGTGATCAAGTTCATCAACGACGGTCGACGCGCGCGCGCACTGTCCGACTCACAGTCACTCGGGCAGGGAGTCCTGGCCTTTCAGGTGGATACGGGCATCTGGCCCGTGAGCGACGACGGCAACGTGAACGACACGGCTGAGCTGTCGCGGCTGGTCGGTTTGGCAGAGTCGGACATCAGTACGGCGAACATTCCCGCGGGCAACGGGAGCGGCTCGACGGGAGCGTGGCAGACGGGTGGCGACGGTGGCACGGCGGGCTCGCTCGAAGACCACTTGATCTACAACCGCGACGGCGACTCCAATCCGCTCTACACGTCGAGCACGACGCCACCGGATCCTCCCGGTTGGAACGGACCCTACGTGAAGTCTGTGCCCCTGGATCCTTGGGGAAACCCCTATATCTGCAACGTGCGCTACCTGATCAATGCGAACGTCACGGGGGTGACGACCGCCGAAGCGACGAGTCACGCCGTCTTCTGCCTTTCGGCAGGCCCGAATGGAGTGTGGGATACGTCCTTTGCGGACGCGACCGCGCTGAGCGGGCCTGAAGGCGATGACATCGGCTTTCCGATCCAAGGAAATCAGACGAGAAGCTAGCCCGGCGGCATGCTCGGAGTGTGGCGCGAGTCCCCCTGCGAGCCCCGTACTCAGCCAACCGCCAAGCTCAGGCAGACTTCGAAGCCGCCGTCTGGGTGATTGCGTCCGCTCACGCGTGCGTGGGTACGTTCGGCGAGGGCCGCGACCAGGGCGAGGCCGATGCCCGTTCCCTGCGTGGTGCGCGTGAGCTCGTGCTCTCCCCGGTAGAACGGCTCGAAGATGCGCGCGAGGTGATCGCTCGGAACTCCGGGCCCGTGATCTCGGACCCGAAGCTCCACGCGATCTTGGACCTGTCTCGCGCTCACCTCGATCTGCCGATCGCGGGCCCCGGCGGAGTACTTGAGCGCATTGTCTACCAGGTTGAAGAGGATCTGCTCCAGCGCATCCGGCTCGAGCAGCACCATGGGTAGATCCGGAGAGCTCTCGACTTCGATCGCGCAATCCTGTGCCCGTGCATGCGGCGTGAGTACCTCGAGCGAACGCGTCAGGACGGGCTCGAGCGCGGCGGGCTGCGGCGCCGAGCGCGGCTGCCTGCGTTCGAGGCGTGAGAACTCCAGCACGTTCTGGATCAGGCGAGTCAGTCGCTCGGACTCCGATGTGATGACCGACAGATATTCCCGTTGTCGCTCCGAATCGGGGACCATCCCGTCGCGCAGCATCTCGGCATACATGCGAATCGAGGTCAGCGGTGTCTTGAGCTCGTGGGACACCGCGGCGGCGAAGTTGCTGCGTCTCTCGGAGAAGTGGATCGCTGTAGCGACCCGCTGGTACATCGCGAAGAGTCCGACCGTCGCGACGATCAGAACGAGCGCGCTCATGGCGTAAATGGAATAGGTCGCGGCGCCGTCGGGGAGTCGCGCGACGAGCAGCTGTGCTTCGAGTGCGTCGAAGGGTGGCTGGAAGCGGTGGCCGTACTCGTAGCCTCGTGAGGTGACTCGGCCGTTGCCAGGCTCACGCCCGCCGCTCCCCACACTGGAGAAGCGTAGGGACAGGTAGTCGTCGAGCCCGCTCTCGCTGACGACTTCTCGGTCGATCCATTCACCAAGGAGGTCAGGGGACAGGAGAAATCCCATCGTGCGCCGTCCGCTCGAGCTGGATCGAGCCGTGCGGTAGAAGACGTAGCGTCCATCGACGGTCGGCGTGACCGAAAACTGCGCGCGTCCATCGAGCTCCCACTCGAGCTCCCGCTCGGCTTCGCCATCCAGTGCGGTATCCGACACTTCGTCAGAGAGTGCGGCCGCGAAGACTTCGGCCCTTCGCCCCGCATCGCGTTCCTCCAGCCTCGGCTCCGGTGGACGAGCCGAATCTCCTTCTTCGGCCTCAGAGGACGAGAGCTCATTCAGTTCAGGCCCGGCAGAGCGACTTGCAAGTCCGTCGATCGAGCGTTGGACCGATCGTTGGCGTTGCGGCGATCGTCGTGCATCCGTCGAGCGCTCAGGGGGTATCGATTTGGGCTTCGGTGCGCTTGGCTCCAGTCGTCCATCGGCCGCCGCACCTTCGGCGGGCGTCGCTGCTGCGGACGATGGTTCGGCGCGCGGCGATGGCTTGAGTTGACGTCTCTTCTGCTCCTCGAGGTTGGGAGGCTCGGGACGTTGCTGCTTCATCGCGCGATTCAGCTGCTCGAGAACTGCATAGGAGTCGAGACGCTCGGAGGTCGGTGCCACCACCTTCTTCTTCGGCGCCGGAGCGCGGAGCGTCTCGACCTGTCGAGCACCCGTTGGCTCGAGCGCCGCCTCGACCTCGCGCCAGGTTCCGGGGCGAGGGGTCGAGCCGAGACCGGAGACACTCCCGCTCGGATCCGCAACGAAGTATCCGAGTACGAACGAGCGACCGTCCGCGAGCATGGG
The DNA here is from genome assembly GCA_003247575.1 of Pseudomonadota bacterium. Lineage (GTDB taxonomy): Bacteria > Myxococcota_A > UBA9160 > SZUA-336 > SZUA-336 > SZUA-336. The sequence goes on along the minus strand of QJZC01000028.1, from coordinate 14,825 downwards.
CGAGGTTTCGGGCGAGCGGAGAGCACTCTCGTACTCCTCGGGCGAGCGCCGCTCCTCTTCGCGGAGAAAGCTCGCAAGCGAACGCTCGGCCTCGTCGAACACGCGCGAGGCTACGGCCAGATGTCGTGCCTCGCGTTCGTTCGCGAGACTTCGGAACGTATAGGCCAGGAGTAGCGAGAGAGGCACGGCGAGCAGCAGGGCTAGCAGAGTAAATCCCAGGCGTACGCGTGCAAGCATGTCAGTGGCCCGAGTAGCGGTAGCCCGCGCCGCGGACCGTCTCGATCCAAGTTCCGCGGCGGGCTCCCACGCCCAGCTTCTTGCGTAGCTTCGCGATCTGCATGTCGACGCTGCGGGTCTCCAGCGCATCCGGATCTGGAGAGCCCCAGACTTCGGCGAGCAGGGTTCTACGGCTGACGATTCTGCCCGCCTCCTTGAAGAAGAGTCCGAGAATCGAGAGCTCCCGCGGGGTCAGATCGACGCACGCGTCGTCGCGGGTCGCGCGCAGCTCGCCCGGCAGAATCGACCAGTCGCCAAAGGGGAACGGGTCGATGTTCTCGCGCTGGAGTTGTCCCGATCGACGAAGCAAGGCTTCGATGCGAGCCATCAGCTCGGCGATCGAGAACGGTTTCGTGACATAGTCATCGGCGCCCGCGCGGAAGCCTGCCAAGATGTCGTCTTCGCTTCCACGTGCCGTCAGCATCAGGACTGGAAGTGTGGGGCGAATCTCGCGGAGCTCCCGGCAGACGTCGAAGCCATTGATCCCCGGCAGCATGATGTCGAGGAGCACGAGTGCATATTGGGCAGAGCGACCCTGTCGCAGTCCCGACTCGCCGTCCTCGACGGCCGTCGGTGCATAGCCGTGGTAGACGAGTACATCGCAGAGTCCTCTACGGATGGCTTCCTCGTCTTCGACGACCAGAATTTCGAGCTTGTCGCGAGCCATCGGCAATTCCTAGTGGTCGCCCCGAGCTGGCTGGCGACCAGAGCTAGTTGTCGACCGCAGCGAAACATCGACCCGAGCGAAGTATCGACCGGAGAGGCTCGTTCGATTGTAACGTCTATGTAAAGTCGAGCGAGCGATCTTTACCGACCTTTGGGACATCCACGCCGTTCTTGTGCCGAAACTAGTAGCAGGCAACGACGTCGGCCACGGCCACGTGCGAGGAGGTTCCGATGAGAGTACTGCACCGATTCATTCAGCTCGCCAAGGCGGATGCGCATGGGGTCCTGGACTCACTGGAGGACCGGGCGCTGCTGGTAAAGCAGCATCTGCGGGATGCGGAGCTCGAGCTCGAACGCAAGCGGCGCCGAGTGGCCGAGCTGCGAGAGGGGGTGGAGCGCAGAGAGCGACGCCGGAGGGCGCTGGCCGAGGAGGAGGCGGCTCTCGATGCCGACATCGCGCTGGCACTGGAGCGTGAGGAGGAGTCCTTGGCGCGCTTCTCGATCCGGCGTTGGTTGGCCAAACGCCGACAGGCGGGTGTGTTGGCGACGGAGTTGGGGGAGCTCGGCGCGGAGCTCGCACGACTCGAAACCCTACTCGCAGCTCAGGAAGATGAGTTTCGGGCCTTGTCCGCCCAGGCGGAGGCCGAGCTTCACGATCTGCGCGCGGCTGCAGATCTGAAGCGAGCGGGCTTTCAGGCGAATCGAGCGTGCAGCGCCTCCGGTGGCGATGCAGGCGTTCGCGGTGCTTCAGTGCTCGAAGAGGAAGTGGAGCTCGAGTGGCTACGCCGTACGGGACTTCATGGTGCCGGTGATGCCGTACGGGCAGCGGAAGAGGAGAGTCGGTGATGCGTGGCGGGCTTGCGAACGACCTCGTGTTTGCGCTCTTGGCGACGATGACGTGTGCCGGTGCCTTCGCCATGCGGCCCGTGTGGATCTCTGGCGACACGCTCTGGGCGATCGTCCTTGCCCTGTCTGCCTGTAGCTACGTGTGGAGGCTGCAGCGGCGCACGCCGCTCGGGGTCTACCTGGCGCCGTGTTGGATGTTGCTCAGCGCAATACTGATCGGCGTTTCGGGGACACGTGCGGGCCTCGGGATGTCTCCCGTTCTCGGTGCGACGCCGGCGGCGCTCACTGGGACCGGACTCTCGTTGGACTTTCAGGTTCTCTGGTCGCTGTCCTCTGCCTTGATGATCAGCGGCGTTGCATGCTTCGGTCGTCTCACGAGCGCGGAGCGTGAGTCGGACTGGCCAGCGCGTCTAGGTCCGGAAGGACGCCGTCGTGGTGCACGCCTCATGGCAGAGCTGGGAGTCTTCGCGATCGCGCTCGGACTGTCGCTGTGGCTCGGTACGAGCGCACGCTATGCAGGGCCTCTCGCGATCTGGGGCTTCTTTCTCGGCCAGAGCCTGCGCCGGCTGCAATGCGGGCCAGATCCAGCTGTGGGCCCGCTTTCCCTTCGAGTCGAAGCCTCGGCAGCCAAAGGCTCGGATCCCTTCGTACGCGCAGCGGCGTCGCTACGCGCAGTTCTCGAGCAGGCATAGGAGACCTACGAGATGAGAGACCAAGTAGATCAGTACTTCCAGTGGATGGCTTCCCGCAGATTGCGATCCCCCTCGCTGTGGCTAGTGCTCGGGTTGCTCGCCAGCACCGTCTCGCTCCCGCTGTACTGGGGAGTGAGGAGCTCGGAGGCGTGCACCATTCGGCTCAGTCGCGAGGTCGATCCAGCAGATCCCACTGCGAGTGAAGCAGTGAGCCAGAGAGGAGAGAGGCCTGCCGAGGTCGTCTTCGTGCTCGATACGACCGGCTCGATGAGCGGCTTGATCGAGGGGGCGAAGCAGAAGATCTGGAGGATCGCGAGCGCCTTGGCGCAGTCGCAGACCCAGTCTGGCGTGCGCATTGGACTGATCGCCTATCGCGATCGCGGCGATGTGTACGTGACCCGCCGATTCGATCTCAGTAGCGATATCGACTCCGTCTATGCCATGCTGTTGAGCCTTGCCGCCGATGGTGGGGGAGACCATCCCGAGGCCGTCAACCAAGCGCTCCGCGAAGCAGTAGACGAGATGAGCTGGAGCGACGGCCCCGGGGTGTACCGCGCGATCTTCCTGGTCGGCGACGCTCCTCCACAGCTTCGCTACGCGCAGGATGTCAGCTATCCGGTCTCGGTGGCGCGCGCACGTGAGCGCGGAATCTTCGTCAACGCTATTCAGTGTGGTCAGGACGCGCAGACCGAGCGCGTATGGCGCGAGATCGCTTCGCTGAGTCGCGGCGAGTATCTCGCACTGGCACAGGACGGGGGTATCGCCGTAGCGGCGACCCCGATGGATGCCGAGCTCGGTGAGCTCTCACGTCGGCTACGCGAGACGGCCGTCGCCTACGGAAGCGATGCCGATCGGGTCGAGCTCGAGCGCAAGCTCGAGCGAGCCTCACGTGCGGCGCCGGCCGCGGCGGCGGAGCGTCTTGCCTACATGAACGAGATTGGGGGACGCTTGAACTCGGGGCGTCCGGACTTGGTGGATGCACTCGAGGCTGGGGATGTCACGCTCGAAGAGGTTCCGAGCGCTGCGCTACCCGCAGAGCTGAAGAAGCTCTCGGCCGACGAGCGAGCAGATCTTGTGGCACGCAAGCGCCAGGCGCGGAAGCAGCTCCAGGCGCGGGTCTCCGAGCTGGTCGCCGAGCGCAAGGACTACCTCGAGCAGCGGAAGGAAGGTGAATCCGATGCTGAGCTCGGCTTCGATGTCGCCGTCGAGGGGCTCGTGGAGAACCAGCGGGCTAAGGAGACTGGGGAACTTCGGGACTCGCGGTAGACGCAGCGGCGTGGGGGGAGCGCGAGATCCGTGCTCCCTCCTGCGTCAGCAAGCGTCCGAGCAGACTGCGAATCTCGCTCTCACGTGTCTGAGAGTGCATGCCGACCGGGTCCAGCCAGCCGATCGAGTAGCGGATCCAGGGATTTCGTAGGTCCCCGAAGAGTCCCTGTCCGATCTCGTCGGACAGGTCGACGAACTGGATGCCGATGCAGCGGGAGAGCCCGCAGGGCGCGCCGTCCGCGCCGGCTTCGAACGTACGGTAGCTCGTCGCCACTGGAAGCGGGCTGGAGCCGAAGCTGGGAGCCAGGAGGCGGCCCGCAGACTCGTGGAGTCCTCCGAGCGTGAAGATCCCCTTGCTGGCCCGGCCCCACGGACGCTCGCGGCCGAGAAGGTGGCTCAGCGCATCGACGCCGAGTTCGATCAAGGGGAGCTGGGCGAGCGAGTCCATGGTGTGATCCACGGGATTGCTGGCGATACCCACCGCTTGTGTATAGGCGTACTGGATCGGGGTGGCGACCAGGCTGAATCCGACCGCGATCGGAATTGCGAGAAGCTCCCCGCTCGTTCGCCGCGTGGCACCGTAGGCTCGCGTCCCGAGCGCTGCAGCGGGTTCCGGTCCCCTCGTGACCGCTGGCTCGCGCGGTTCGCTGGCTCCATTGGGTGAAGTCGCTTCATGCGGCAAGCCGGACGATTCGGGCGACTCGGCGTCCTGGGGCAGGTCGGAGTCTTTGGTTCGATCGGAATTGCCGATCGGGAGGAGCATCGAGCTCGCTTGCAGGACCGTATCGCGCGCCGAGCCTGCCGCTCCCTCGAAAGCGGAGAACAGGCGGTATTGGAGCAGGCCCTCGAAAGTGGTGAATACGTACGAGTTCACCAGGAGATTTCCCAGCGGAAACAGGATGCCGTTCGCGTGATCGTGCTCGTTCTGGGTCACGATCACGGGGAACGGTGGATCGACGGGAAGGTTGGAGAGCACGAGCGATGGCTGGATGAAGAGCGCACCGGCGACGTGCTCCGTGGACCGGAAGCGCTCCCGGCCGACTCGAAGCATTCCGACACGGTTCTTCAGGAGGCCCGACAGGACGCGCGTGCCAAAGCTGTGGCCGACCAAGTAGATCGGTGGATGCGGCGTGCCGGGCGGATAGACGGTGCCGAGAATCTGATTGAGCGTGCGTCGCAGTCCACCGAATCCGATGCGGTCGGCCATCGCAGCCTTCGACCAGAACGAGAACGGAAACAGCAGCCGATCCGGCGCGACGGCCGCGGCGTCTGCGATCACGGGGAGTGGAACCAGGTCGTTGAACAGCTTGCGGAAGCCCGTCTGGGACGAGTCCCAGCCGATGCCGAAAATCACCGTGTCTCCGTCGTCCGACCCGGTGTCGATCCGGGCGAGGAGATCGTCCACCAACTCCGTGTACGCTCCAAGGGAGCTCTCGCCGTCGTTCGCCCAGCCATACGCGATGAGCAGGATGCGACGCACGTTCGAATCGGATTGCAGCTCGCGGATGGCCAGATCTCGCTCGTACGGACTGGAGAGCTGGCCGAAGCGATCGAACGACATCAGGTAGAAGCGGAGCTTGCCTTCGTCTGCGGATGCGCTGTTCTGGCCACACACCAGCGCCAAGCCAGCGAAGAGGGCGAGGCAGACTCGGCGGATGCACTCGTTGGTAGACGGCATGCCGAGCGAGCTTCTAGCGCAGGGATGCCCGACAGCCGCCCCGAGGACTCGGTGTCGTCGAAACAAGGCTCGTTGGGTCCCACATAGGGGCAGAGTGCCACATCTTGCGAGTGCCTGCGCGAGGATGCGCCTAGGCGTCGCCCACGTCTTCGATCGCGAGGGCGACGAAGTCGGCTTCCGTGAGGATGCCGACGAGCTTCGAGCCCGAGACGACGGGAAGACAGCCGAGCTTCTTCTCGAGCATCAGCTGCGCCGCATCGGCCAGTGGCGTGTCCGGCGTCACGGTGGCCGGGTCGTTGGTCATGATCTCTTTGACCCGCAGCGTCTTCAGCACCTTCCGATGCCCGGCCGCGCCGTAGCCCAGAGCTTTGACGAGGGCGCTCTGGTACAGGTCGCGGCCGCTCAATACGCCGACCAGCTCGTCCGTCTGTTCGTCCAGGACGGGCAGGTGGCGGATGCGACCCAGGCGCATGATGTCGTCTGCAAGGGTGAGCTCATCGTTGCGATAGAGAGACGTGACTTCCGAGGTCATCAAGTCGGAGACCTTTGGCGCGGTTGGCTTGTCCATGGCGGGAAGCTTACGCAAGACTCGCGCCGGAAGTCGAGCGTTCGATCCCCGATGACGATTCGAGCCCGGCTCGGGCCGGCTCCGAGCCGGGAGAGGGGGCCGAAGCCTGCGGTAGACTGGTAGGGGAGTGCGCTGGCCTTGGGTCGCGCACCGGTGAGGGGGAGCACATGTGCGCGGAGGACCCGGTTCATCCGATCCTGCTCGAGGAGCTGGCGGGCCTTCGGGCCGTGCTCGAGCGGCTGCGGGCACTGCGGGCACAAGAAGCAGAGCTCGAGGCAGCCAGTCGAGACGATGGAGCTCTGGTGCGAGATCTCGAGCGCTTGCGCGAGATGCTCGTCGCGCGAGAGGACACGAAGGACGTCGCCGCCCTGAGTGACCAGTGGCATCGGCAGAGTTCCATCCTGCGTCAGCTGCGTCGGGGTCGACCCGCGCGGCGGGTAGATCTCGATTCTCCCTACTTTGCACACTTGTCGTTGTTGGAAGAAGGCGAACGACGCGAGCTCTACTTGGGGCGTGCCACGTGTCTCGAGGACGGCCTGCGGATCATCGATTGGCGAGACGCGCCCATCTCGAAGGTCTTCTATCGCTATGGGCAGGGCGAGGAATACGAAGAGGAGATCGCTGGACGTCGGCGCAACGGACAGGTGCTGGCCCGCCGCATGCTGGCTGTGCGCTCGCAGGAGCTCGAGCGCGTACAAGCGCCCGAGGGCGACTTCGTGCGCGATGCGCTCGCCCGCAACCGCTGGCACCGGAGTGACCCACGGCGCGCTCGCCTCCGCGGAGCCGAACCTTCGGATGGGGATCGTAGCCTCTCCGCGGGCGCCGGATCTGCCCGCAGGCTCGCCTCGGCGTCGCTCCAACGAGCGGCTTCGCTCGGCGCATCTGCATCCGAGGCGGACAAGCGTCTGAGCGAAATCACCGGCTTGATCGATCCGGAGCAGTTCGACCTGATCACTCGGCCGCAGGGGTTTCTCGTGATCCGGGGCGCGGCGGGGTCCGGCAAGACGACGGTCGCGCTGCATCGTGTCGCCTATCTGGCGTTCGCCGATCCCCAGATCGATTCGCCCGAGACCCTCGTCGTCATGTTCTCGGAGGCCCTGCGCCGCTACGTGAGTCACGTGCTTCCTTCGCTCGGGATCGACCAGGTTGACGTGCGTAGCTTCGGTGCTTGGGTTCGGGCGCAGAGACAGCGACACTTCCGTGGTCTCCCGACCCGCCTGCGCGACGATACCCCGGGTTTTGTATCCCGCTGGAAGCTGTCTCCGGTCCTCGAGCAGGCTCTACGGGCTCACGTTCGCGCGACTCCCGGAGCCCGGACGTGGCAGCAGGCCGCTCACGACTGGGCAACGGTGCTGACACACCGGAGCTTGTTGGATCGGTCTCTCCCTGAGGATGGCGCCGGGGCGAGCCTGCGCGTGCAGCTGGCGGAGTTCGTACGCTGGAATGCTCGGTTGGTCGATCCGGTCCTGGCGTTCCTGGAGGGGGAGTCCGACTCCGATGCGGAGCGCGTCGAGCTCGATCCAGAGGACGACGCCCTGCTGTTGCGCGCTTACCAGCTTCGCGTCGGCGGACTCATGGGAAAGCGTCGCCGGCGCCTCCGGTATCGGCATCTCGTGGTGGACGAGGCGCAGGATTTCTCGCCCGTGGAGATGCAGGTGTTGCTCTCCTGCATGGCGGACGAGGCGAGCATCAGCTTGGCCGGAGACACGCAGCAGCACATCTCCGAGGAAGGAGGCTTTGCCTCGTGGCGAGAATTCTTCGACCACCTGGGCATCGCTGGAGCCGAGGTCGAGATGCTGCGCGTGAGCTACCGTGCGACCCACGAGGTCATGCGCTTCGCTTGGGCAGTGTTGGGCTCCTTGCGTGAAGAAGAGGAGCCGCCCGAGACCGTGCGGCACGGCCCGCCCGTAGAGCTGTTTCAGTTTCAGGACGTCGGGGCCTGCGTCGCATTCCTGGGCGATGCGCTGCGCGAGCTCCAGGAGCGGGAGCCACTGGCGTCGGTGGCGATCCTGGCCCCCAGCTCCGCCTCGGCGGATTTGTATCATGGGGCTCTTACGCGCAGTGATCTGCGACGCTTGCGTAGGATTCGCAACGGAGACTTCCCTTTCGCCCCCGGGATCGAGGTGGTCGAGATCGAGCAGTCGAAGGGGCTCGAGTTCGACTACGTGATCCTGGTCGATGTCTCTTCGACCGCCTATCCGGATCAAGCCCAGCCACGGCGCAAGTTGCACGTGGGTGCCACGCGTGCGGTCCATCAGCTCTGGCTGACCTGTGTGACGTGCCTGTCCCCGATCGTTCGAGGGCTTGAGTCAGAGCTACTGTACTCCGATCCCGCCTAGCAGCCCTGGTAGCAGTCCGTGTCTGGACTGCTAGCGGATGCACGCCCCGTGTGAGCAGAATCTTCCCTGTGTCGCCGATGAGAGACCGAGGACTTCACTCCTCGGGGACGTCCGGTGTCTGCACAGCTCGAGAAAGATCCGGATCCGCTGCTCGAGTGCCTGCTGGTCATCGCTGCCCACCACGGTACGAGTGCGACGCGAGAATCCTTGCGTGCCGGCTTGCCGGTTACTGATGACCCGCTGACGCCCTCGCTCTTCGTGCGTGCGGCAAGACGGGTCGGTCTGATCGCGTCCATCTCCAGGGTGACACTCGATCGAGTCGAGTCCGGGCTGCTTCCAGCCGTGCTGCTGTTGCGCGACGACATGGCCTGCATTCTCACCTCGGTGGAGCGAGAGGCAGGGCGTGCATTCGTCATCTATCCCGATCTTTCCGAGGTCGTCGTCGAAGTGTCACTGGAGGAGCTGGCGGAGCGATTCACCGGTCGCTGCCTGTTCGTGCGGCCGCGCCACCACTTCGATGCTCGGAGTCAGCGGCTCCGACCGGAGCGAAGTGAACGTTGGTTCTGGGACCTGTTTCGGGCCAATCTGCGCGTCTACCGAGATGTGCTCACCGCAGCTGCTCTGGTGAACGTGTTTGCGCTTTCCATGCCCCTGTTCACCATGAACGTCTACGACCGTGTCGTCCCGAATCATGCGGTTGAGACCCTGTGGGTCCTGGCGGCCGGAATCTCCATCGTATTGCTCGGTGATGCGATCCTGCGCACGATGCGCGCGTACTTCCTCGACGTAGCCAGCCGGCGTATCGACGTGGGGATGTCCGCCTCGCTCATGGAGAAGGTCTTGGGCCTACGCCTGGAAGCGAAGCCCGACTCCGCGGGTTCCTTTGCATCGAATATTCGATCCTTCGAGACGGTGCGCGACTTCATCACATCGGCGACGATGGCGACGCTCATAGATCTTCCCTTCACGATTCTGTTCGCAGGCGTAATCTTGTGGATTGCCTGGCCCCTCGTCATTCCGTTGCTGATCGGAATCGGCATCGTCATTGGCTACGCCCTGGGCACGCAGCGGAGAATGAGGAAGCTCAGCGAGACGACGTTCCGCGCGGGCGCGCAGCGGAACTCGATCCTGATCGAGGCGCTGGTTGGACTCGAGACCCTGAAGCTGCTTGGGGCAGAAGGACGGATGCAGCGACGTTGGGAGCAGAGCGCAGCCTTCCTGGCGAGAACCGCGGTCAAGCTGAGGCTGCTGTCGACCGGCAACGTGAGTGTGACGGTGTGGGTCCAGCAGCTGGTTTCGGTCGCAGTCGTCGTGCTCGGGGTCTATCGGATCACGGACGGGCTGCTCAGCATGGGTGGTCTGATCGCCTGCTCGATGCTCTCGTCGCGCGCACTCGCCCCACTGGGGCAGCTATCGGGCCTACTCGTTCAATATCATAGTGCAGCGACGGCGTTGACGTCGCTCAATGACATCATGGCGAAGCCCATGGAGCGCCCGATCGGTGCACACTTCGTTTCAAGGCCGGCACTCGCGGGATCTATCGAGTTTCGCAACGTCAGCTTCTCGTACCCGCAGGGAAATCTGGAGGTGTTGCGGGGTCTGAGTTTTCGCATCGAGCCTGGCGAACGAGTGGCCATACTTGGGCGAGTGGGCTCCGGGAAGACGACTCTGCAGAAGCTCATGACCGGTATCTACCACGCGACCGAGGGTGCCGTCTTGGTGGATGGGATCGACGTGCGGCAGCTGGACCCCGCAGAGCTACGGCGTCAGATCGGATCCGTGCCGCAGGATGGCGTCTTGTTCTACGGGACCTTGCGCGACAATCTCGTGGTTTCGGACCCGAGCGCTAGTGACGAGGCCGTGCTCCGGGTAGCCGAGCTCGCGTGCTTGACCGAATTCGTGAACACACATCCGCACGGCTTCGACCTCGTCGTTGGAGAACGAGGCGAGTCATTGTCTGGCGGCCAGCGACGCTGCGTCATGCTTGCGCGTGCGCTGATTCACGATCCGCCCATACTTCTTCTCGATGAGCCCACCAGCTCCATGGATCATTCTACAGAGTCTGCTGTGCGAGCCAATCTGGCCCGGTACTCGCGTGGGAAGACCTTGGTGGTCGTGACGCACCGTACCTCGCTGCTCGATCTCGTCGACCGAGTGATCGTGATGGATGCTGGGCGCTTCGTTGCGGATGGCCCGAAGGCGAGCGTGGTAGACGCATTGAGGCAGCGGCGCATCTCGCGCGCGGTATAGACGCGGGAGTTCGCGGATCGTGGCGGGAGCAGCATGAAGCAGGCAAAGCGTGAGTCTGGGGCCCCCTTGCCGTGGTACCGATGGATCGCGCGGATTCGCGAACTCATCGCTATTGAGGATCCGACGTCTTCCGAGGGGTGGATTCACGATGCCGATCGGGCCTTGCTGGAGAGCGAACCGATTCGCACTCGCGCTCTGCTCTACGTGATCGTGAGTGTGGTCGTCGCACTGCTCGTGTGGTCTGCTCTGGCGAACATCGATCAGGTGACGCGTGGCGAAGGAAAGGTGATTCCATCTCGGCAGGTTCAGATCGTTCAGTCGGTCGACGGCGGTGTCGTGACGGAGATTCTGGTCAAGGAAGGCGACGTGGTCGAGCAGGGTCAGCTCGTGCTTCGGTTGGACGCAACTCGGTTCGCGTCGACCTTGCGCGAGAATCGAGCGGAGCTTCTTGCTCTCGAAGCGCGGGCAGCAAGGCTTCAGGCACTGGCAGCCGGTCTTCCCTTCGAGCCGAAGCAAGAACTCGTAGAGGCGATCCCAGATGTCGTTGCACAGGAGTCGGCTCTCTACGATTCCACGCTCGAGGAAGGGCGAGCGGGCCGAACGATCGCAGAGCAACAGCTTTCGCAGCGTGAGCAGGAGCGGAAGGGCGCGCGTGCGCGCCTCGAGCAGGCTCGGCGAGGGCTCGAGCTAGCTGCTCGGGAGCTGCAGGTCACGCGGCCACTGTTCGAGACAGGTGCTGTCTCGGAAGTGGAGCTGTTGCGGCTCGAACGCGAGGTGGCGAGGCTGCGTGGAGATCGTCAGCAGGCGGACGCCGAGATTTCGCAGCTGACGTCTGCGATTGCAGAAGCTCGCAGGAAGGTGGAAGAGGTCGAGCTCAACTATCTGAACATTCAAAGGGAGGCTCTCTCCGAAGTCACCGTGAAGATCAATCGGATGCGTGAAGGAGAGCGAGGGCTCTCCGATCGAGTCAAGCAGACGGAGGTGCGGTCTCCGGTCAAGGGGACGGTGAAGCGGCTCTTTCAGAACACGATTGGCGGAGTCGTACTGCCTGGAAAGGAGGTCTGCGAGATCGTCCCGCTCGATGACGCGTTGCTGCTCGAGGCCCGCGTAAGGCCGAAGGACATCGCCTTTCTCCGGCCGGGCCAGCCGGCTCTTGTCAAGTTCACTGCCTACGACTTCGTCATCTACGGCGGTCTGGAAGCTGTGGTGGACCACATTGGAGCAGACACCGTGATGGACGAGAAGGGCAATCCCTTCTATACGGTGCGCGTACGGACGCTAGAGTCAAGCCTGGGTGAGGGAATGCCGATTATTCCGGGCATGGTGGCAGAGGTCGACGTGCTGACCGGCAAAAAGACCATTCTGGCCTCCTTGCTGAAACCGATACTGCGCGCAAAGCAGTATGCATTGTCAGAGCGATAGAAGTGCAGAGAGAGCTGTCTACGAGAACCCGCGGCCGTGTGCGGCGCCGCTGGCAGGGAACCCTTGCCGGCGCAACGCGCATTGTTGCGTGTCCTTTGGGTGGGAGGCGCGAGCGCATCCAGACACCCTGGAGGGCAGTGCGTTCCAGGGATCTCATGACGGATCTTCCAGGACTTCGACGGGCTCTGGGTTCGCGGGTCGGAGACCCTCCGACACGTTTGAATGATTGTGCTCGACGTGACGCCGAGCCTGACGCGAGCGCAGCGCGTCAGTTGGCTTCCAGCGGGCGGACTGTGGCATGCCTTTGTAGCTCCGAAGCTGCTTCCGGGGCGGTCAGCATGCATTCGACGAGGAGACTCGGACTGTGTGAGGCGGGAGTGGAGCACATTACGAACACGGTCGAACGGGAGAAGGTTGCGGTCTGAAGAGCCGCGCTCGATTTAGATCTTCGACGACTCGGAGGCACTTCGCAGGAGGGCGATGACGCGATTCGAGACATGAGGCTCGCATATGGGCGATCCCTTGGTTCTAGGTACAGTCGTCTCGCTGACAGGCCCTGCTTACGTGCGAGGCCAAGACGGTCTGCTTCGCCCATTGGCAGTCGGAGCCATGCTGAGCTCTGGCGAGCAGCTGGTCGTGCCCACGGGGACGCAGGTCGAGGTTCTCTCGATCGATGGCGAAGTCGTTCTCTTCGACGAGCCGGCTGTCGTGGCGCTGGCCTCGGGCGTGTTCAGTACCACGGATATCGATTCGGGTAGTCCTTCTGCGCGCGACGACTCCCTACAGGAGGTCTTGCAGGCACTCGAGCAAGGCCGGGACCTGAGCGAGGTGGTCGAGGAGCCTGCTGCCGGCCTCGACGGAGGAGACGGCGCACAGGGACACAGTTTCGTGCTGCTCGACCGCGTGATCGAGCAGCTCAGGGGCGAGGTCGCCCGCTCGCGCCTGGGAGAGCCGGTCCGAGAGCTGCTGGACGAGAATCTCGACCCGGAGCTATTCGATGGGGCGCGCACCGCCTCCGGAGCGCCCGTTGGGACCGCCGCAGCGGAGCCTGCGACGGGTGGTAGCGGCAGCTCCTCGGGAGTGGACAGTACACCGCCTGTGATCGGAATGACCAATGTTCTGAGCTCGAACGTGTCTCCTGGGTTGAGCGGAACGATCGACGATCCGGCGGCCTCGATCACGTTGCGCGTGGCTGGAGTCGAGTACGCAGGCGTCAACCATGGGGATGGGACTTGGAGCCTGGCTGCGGGCGTTTTGCCGAGTCTCGCCGATGGTGCTCATGCAATCGAGATGGTTGCGGTGGACGCTGCGGGAAATCGCGCCGAGGGTACGGGCGCGATTCGAATCGATACCGTGGCTCCCGTGGTCTCTGTCGTGAGTCGCACCACCCAGGACGACACTCCCGCCATGTCGGGAAATGTGGACGATCCCGCGGCTCGAGTCATCGTGACCGTAGATGGAAACGACTACGTCGCCGCCAACAATGGGGACGGAACCTGGTTGCTTGCGGATGACGTGATCGCCTCTCTGCCGGATGCGTCCCACGTGGTCTCGGTCCGCGCGGTTGACGCGGCAGGCAACGTCGGATCTTCGAGCGGCACCTTGACGATCGACTCCACGGCGCCGGGTGCGCCGACGATCGATTCTCTGAGCACCACCGACACGACACCCGAGATCTTGGGTACTTGGGACGAGGGTGCGGGTGGAATCCTGGAGGTGACCGTAGGCGGCACTACGTATACTCTCGGGGACGGTCAGCTGACTACCGACGGTGCGGGTCGTTGGAGCTTACAGATTGCCGACTCGGATCCGCTGCCTCGCGGTACCGTGGACGTCGTTGCCAGGTCGACGGATAGAATTGGCAACGAGGCTTTCGATGCGAGTGTGGGTGAGATCCAGGTACTGAATGCAGGTCCGACCGTCAGCGGAGACTCGCTGAGCCTGCTGGAGGATACATCGGGCGTAGTCTTCGTGCTGGGCAACGACTCGGATGTCGACGGGATCGACCCCGCGAGTTTGCAGATCGTGGGAACTGCGAGTCCGGGCGCCAGTCTCACGGTTCCTGGAGAAGGAACTTGGGAGATCGACCCGTCCGCGGGAACCATCCGTTTCACTCCAGAAGCGAACTACGCAGGAGCGGCTACCCCAATCCAGTACACGGTAGCGGATACGCTCGGTGTACGTTCTGAACCTGCCACGCTCACTGCTACTGTCGCCAGTTTGCCGGATCCAGCGATCGTATCTGGCGCAGCGTCGGGGGCCATCCAAGAGGATGCCGCCGCAAGCGTCTCTGGGAAGCTGGACGTCGATGATCCAGATGCAGGCGAAGCGTCGTTCGTGGCGCAGTCGGTGTCGGATGCCAACTACGGCACCTTCTCCATTGATGCGGCGGGGGCGTGGACGTACACGCTGAACAACGCCCACGCGGACGTGCAGGGGCTGACGTCGGGCGATGTGCTGACGCGGACGTTTACGGTTTCGACGGTCGATGGGACGTCGCACACGGTGACGGTGACCGTGACCGGCTCGGACGACGGCGCGGTGGTCTCGGGGACGGATACCGGGGCCGTGCAGGAAGACGGGACGCTGAGCGCGTCGGGCAGCCTGTCGGTGACGGACCCCGATGCCGGTGAGGCCGCGTTCGTGGCGCAGTCGGTGTCGGATGGGAACTACGGGACGTTCTCGATCGATGCGGCGGGGGCGTGGACGTACACGCTGAACAACGCCCACGCGGACGTGCAGGGGCTGACGTCGGGCGATGTGCTGACGCGGACGTTTACGGTTTCGACGGTCGATGGGACGTCGCACACGGTGACGGTGAC